>NZ_JBFULG010000005.1:0-268247 GCF_056400425.1 Lysobacter sp. P5_B12 | reverse complement strand
CTCCACCAAAACTCGCTACGTCCCACCCCTTGAGAGCGTGAGCGCGATCAATCCCTTCGATTGAACCGCGACCCTCCACCCTCTCCCTGGTGACAATAGCGCTGTGGCACCACCCGATCCCATTCCGAACTCGGAAGTGAAACGCAGCCGCGCCGATGGTAGTGTGCATCCGCATGCAAGAGTAGGTCATCGCCAGGGCCTTATACCCAAACCCCGCCAGCAATGGCGGGGTTTTTCTTTGGGCGGTTGGAACTTACGGGGAACTAACACCCCCTCGTTTCAGGCGCCTTTGAGCGTCACCACCAATACATCGCGATGCGCGGGTTCGGCCGGATCCAGCGCCGTCACCGCCGTCACACCGTGGAAGACGCGCGCATCGTCGACAAGCGCCGCGTCGAACGCATCGCGCAACGTGAACGACCCGAGCTCCGTCCCATCGGCCAGGTGGATCGTCGTGGTGCCGCTTTCGATGTTCCGCCGATCGACCATCAGCACGAGCACGTAATCGACGCCATCGCGGTGCACGCCTTCCGGCGTCGGCTCGCCGGCTTCCCCCGGCCGCGCTTCGATGCGGAACTGATGCACTTCGATCCGCCATTGCGGGACATCCGGTGCAAGCCCACCGAAGAACCCCACGCAATAGCGCAGGATCGTCTGCAAGCACGCACCGCCGGCGACAGCTTCGGTCACCGGCTCGAACCACCGCTCGATATCGCCCTGCAGCGCGTTGTATTCGGACGTCTGGAAATGCGGTTGGTTCGGCGCGCGCACCACGGCGCCATCGGCGGTGGCATCGAACACCGCATGCCGCCGCCGCCGCGCACGCCCCGTGCGCGCGAGATAAGGATCGGGCCCGAGCTGCTCCCAACTGGCGGCGAACCCTGCCCAATCCTCCAGCCCGCCGACGCCCGCGAGCGTCGCCTGCATCGCATCGCCATGCACGAAGCAGAACCCCTGTTCGCGCACCACGTCGACGCAACGCGCGCCTTCCGCATCCATGGCGAACGTGCCGCTCACGGCATCAGGCCGCCGCCGGTGCCGCGCCGCCGACATGCAACGCCGCGAGCACGATCAACGCCATGGCGCACGCGAACCCGACGAACCACGCCAGGCTGCGCAACGAATGCTTCATCCCGAGCGAATACACGATCCCGTGCAGCGCGCGGCTGATGACGAAGATCACCGCAAGCCACGCAACATGCGCTTCCGGCACGCCCGCCAATTGCGCCATCACCACGCCCGCAGCGAACGGCGCGAACGCTTCGAACGCATTCAGCTGCGCCGAATTCGCGCGATGCACTTTCGGATCGGTCTGCCGCGCGACCCAACCGCGCGGATCGCGGTTGTCGTAGTGCGCGCCGCCCGACTTCGCGACCGTCGTCCACACGTACGGCAACAACGCCGCCGCCAACACGCACCAATACGCCAGGGCCATCGTCATCGTTGCGTCTCCGGTGAAGGTTGAATCAGGGGGCCTTCGCATCCGCGCGCATCGCATCGCGCGCCGCTCGGAACGGATTGCCTGCGCGCCAGTTCGGCCACGTCGTGCCATCGGCGAGCACGCGGCCCACCGTATACAGCGTGTCCAGGTCTTGTATCGTGCCTTTCAGGTTCCAGTTCGCGTCGAATTCATCGGCCGGCTTGTGATACCGCTGCTCGGTGTATTCCTCCGCCGCCTTGCGCCCCGCCGCGGTGCCGCCTGCGACGAGATCCTCGCCGCCCTCGGCATACAGCGCCGGTACGCCGGCCTTGGCGAAGTTGAAATGGTCGGAGCGGAAGTAGAACCCACTCTCCGGCGTCGCTTCGGCATGCAGCTTGCGGCCTTGCTTGTCGGCGATCGTCTTGAGCACATCGTCGAGTTCCGAATTGCCCAGGCCGGTCACCACGATGTCCTTCGACGGCCCGAAGGTCGACATCGCATCGATGTTGATCGCAGCCACCGTGTCCTTCAGCGGCACGGCCGGATGCGCGACGTAATACTTCGAACCGAGCAGGCCCGATTCCTCCAGCGTCACCGCGAGGAACAGGACGCTGCGCTTGGGCGGCGCTTTCGCGAACTGCCCTGCGATCTCCATGATGCCCGCCACGCCGGTCGCGTTGTCGATGGCGCCGTTGTAGATGTTGTCGCCGGTTTCGTCGGGATGCTTGCCCAGGTGATCCCAGTGCGCCAGGTACACCACGGCCTCGTCCGGCCGCTCCGTGCCCGGCAGCTTCGCCACCACATTGCGCGAGGTTTTCTCGACGATCGTGCTGTCCAACGCCACCGACGCCTTCGCCTCCATCGGCACGGCCTTGAAGCCGCGCTTGTTGGCCGCCGCGCGGAGCTTGTCGAAATCCAGGCCCGCATCAGCGAACAAGGCCTTCGCCTGCTCGCCCGTGATCCAGCCTTGCACCGGCAAACGCGGCGCCGGATCGTCGCTCGCGCGCAAGTCGAACTGCGCGCCCGACCACGAACCCCGCACGACATCCCAGCCATACGACGCGCCCGCATCGTCGTGCACGATCAACGCCGCCGCCGCGCCCTTGCGCGCGGCTTCTTCGAACTTGTAGACCCAGCGCCCGTACCAGGTCATGCGACGCCCTTCGAACAAGGTCGGATCGTTCGCATGGAACCCCGGATCGTTGACGAGGATGACGACCGTCTTCCCCTTCACGTCGAGCCCTGCGTAATCGTTCCACTGCTGCTCGGGCGCATCGACGCCGTAACCGACGAACACCACGTCGCTGTCCTGCACGCTCACGTGCTTCTGCCCCGTGCGCGTGCCGATCACCATGTCCTGGCCGAACTTCAGCGTGTGCGGCTTGCCCTTCACGACGACCTGCATCGTCGTCTTGTCGCTCGCCGTGGTCTCGGTCATCGGCACGACCTGCGTCCACTCGCCGGCGTTGCCCGGCTGCAGGCCCATCGCCTTGAACTGCGCGACGATGTAATCGACGGTCTTCTGCTCACCCGGGCTGCCGGGCGCGCGGCCCTCGAACGCATCGGACGACAGCACGCGCACGTGTTCGGCGAAATCGCCGGCGGCGATCTCGGGGACGAACGCGTGGGTGGAGGCGGGCGCGGGCGCCGTCGCGGTGGATGCCGCAGGAGGCGTGGACGGAGGAGGAGCGGCGCTCTCCGGCGCGCGGTTGCAACCGGCCAGCGCCATCGCGCCAGCCAACACGATCACCAAGGGTCGAACCTGCGTGCTCGGCATCCGCCGTCTCCGGGAAAGGGCAACCCCGGGATTTAAGCACGCCCATCGCAGGCCGGCCCGTGCCGGCCCGCGATGCGGGAAACATCAGTCGCGGCGGTCGTCCGGCGCGGTCTGCGTGCTGAAGGCGATCGGCGTGGCGCCGCTGATGCGGCCGACCTTCGCGGTGGAGTGCACGTAAAGCACGACTTCGCGTTCGAAGACCAGCGCGCCATCGACGCGCGCATTCGGGCCGATCACGATCCGCGGCGGCTTCTGCTTGCCCATCTGGAACCAGCCGTGGTTGTTGTTCTTTTCCACGTGGATGCCGCCGTGCACGTGCGAACCGACGCCGACGGTCACGTCGCCGTTGACCGTTTCGATGCCGCCGCCGACCTCGGTCTGGACCAGGCCGATCGCGCCGTTGACCGTGGAGATGCCTTCGCCGACGTGGCCGCCGGTGTCGACGTAGATGCCACCGTTCACGGTTTCGATGGTGTCGGCCACCTGCGCCTGCGCGCCGACGCGGATGCCGCCGTTGACCGTGCTGAGCGAACGCACGCGGATGCCGTCGCCGCCGGCGATGCTGCCGTTGACGGTTTCGACATCGTCGGCCTGCGCGTTGGATTCGACCTTGATGCTGCCGTTGACGGTGCTCAGGTCGTCGTAGACCTGGCCCGGCTCCGCCGTGATGCTGCCGTTGACCTTGTCGATTTCCTCGTGGTGCTGCGCGAAGGCGGGAAGGGCCGCGACGGCGAAGGCCAGGGCGAGGGTGAGGCGGGCGTGCTTCATGGGGCGGATCCTGGAAATGGGCAGGTGTCCGGGAACAGATGCGGCGAAGGGGGATTCGGTTTAACCCCCTTCGTTACAATCCTCGACAGTCCTTCGTTCCAGCCGGAGTTGCCGTGCCTGCCGCCCCCTCCCGTCCCAAGCCCGTCGTCCTGCTCATCCTCGACGGCTGGGGCCATCGCGAGGACCCCACCGACAACGCCCTGGCCCAGGCCGACATTCCGAACTGGCGCCGCCTCTGGTCCACGCAACCGCACACGCTCATCCACACCGAAGGCCGTCACGTCGGGCTGCCCGACGGGCAGATGGGCAATTCGGAAGTCGGGCACATGAACCTCGGCGCCGGCCGCATCGTCTACCAGGACCTGACGCGCGTGGACGCCGCCATCGAGGACGGCAGCTTCTTCACCAACGCCGAACTCCTGGCCAGCTGCGCCGCCGTGCGCGCCGGAGGCGGCACGTTGCACGTCATGGGTCTGCTCTCGCCGGGCGGCGTGCACAGCCACGAAACGCACATCTTCGCGATGCTCGACCTGGCCAAACAGGCCGGCGTCGAACGCGTGCGCGTCCACGCTTTCCTCGACGGCCGCGACACGCCGCCGCAATCGGCACACGCCAGCCTCGTCGCATTGCAGGCCAGGTGCGATGCGCTCGGCAACGCGCGCATCGCCACCATCGGCGGTCGCTATTGGGCGATGGACCGCGACAAGCGCTGGGACCGCGTGCGCCGCGCGTGGGATGCGATCGTCGAAGCGCGCGCCGACCATCGCGCGACCGATGCGCTGTCAGCACTCGCCGATGCCTACGAACGCGGCGAGACCGACGAATTCGTCGCGCCGACCGTGCTCGCCGGCGCGACGCCGATGCACGACGGCGATGCCGTGGTGTTCATGAACTTCCGCGCCGACCGCGCGCGCCAGCTCGCCGCGGCCTTCGTCGATCCGCACTTCACCGGCTTCACCGCGCGCCGCCCGCAACTGGCGCGCTTCACGTGCCTGACCGAATACGACGCGAAGCTCGACGCACCCGTCGCGTTCGCACCAGACGACCTGCGCCACACACTCGGCGAACTGCTCGCGGAGAACAATCTGACGCAACTGCGCATCGCCGAAACCGAAAAATATGCGCACGTCACGTTCTTCTTCAGCGGCGGCCGCGAAGATCCCTATGCGGGCGAATCGCGCATCCTCATCCCGAGCCCCAAAGTCGCCACCTACGACCTGCAACCGGAAATGAGCTGCCCCGAGCTGACGGCCAAACTCGTCGAGGCGATCGATTCGCAGGCCTTCGATGTCATCGTCTGCAACATCGCCAACCCCGACATGGTCGGCCACACCGGCAACATCGCGGCCGCGATCAAAGCCGCCGAAGCGGTGGACGTCGCGATCGGTGCGGTCGAAGCCGCGGTGCGCCGCACCGGGGGGGCCTTGCTGATCACCGCCGACCACGGCAACCTCGAGCAAATGCGCGATCCCGACACCGGCCAGCCCCACACCGCCCATACCGTGGGCCCGGTGCCGCTGATCTTCGTCGGCCCGCACATCGCGTCGCTGCGCAGTGGTGGCGCGTTGCGCGATGTCGCGCCGACGATGCTCGCCCTGCTCGGCCTCCCGCAACCGGCCGAAATGACAGGCGCCAGCCTGATCGGCTCGCATTGAATGCGCCGCGCTTGAAGCACGCATCCGCGTTCCTCCTCGCCCTTGCGCTGTCGCTGACGGCCGGGGCCGCGTCTTCGCAGGACAGCAAGGACGCCGAGCAACGACTGAAGAAAGTGCGCAGCGAGCTCAAGGACGTCGCGGCCGAACGCCGGATGTTGGAAGGGCAGCGCGGCGATGCGTCGCGCAAGTTGCGCGATGCCGACGAAGCCGTGGGGCGCGTCGGCCGTGCGGTGCGCGACACCGAACATGCACTCGCGCGCGACCAGGCCGCGCTCGCCGACCTGCAGCAGCGCCGCGACACACTCGACGCCGGCCTCGCCGCGCGACGCACCGAACTTCGACAACTCGTGCGGTCGGCCTACACGGTCGGCGACGATTCCGCGCTCAAGGCGCTGCTCGCGCAGGACACCGTGGACGAGGCGCAGCGCACGCTCGCCTATCACCGTTACGCGCAACGCGATCGCGCGAAACGCATTTCCGAGCTGACCGCGCAGATCCAGGAAGTCGACGCGCTCCAGCAGCAGATCGTCGAACGCCGCACCGCGCTCGACACGGCGCGCCAGGCGCAGCGCACGCAACTGGCCGCGTTGCAGGACGCGCGCACCGACCGCGCGAAGCTGGTCGAGCAGATCGAATCGAAATACAAGGATCGCGCGAGCCGCGAACGCGCACTCGGCCAGGACGCGAAGGCGCTGCAGCAATTGCTCGCGCAATTGCGCGCCGCCGCGGCGCGGGCCGCGCGCGAGAAAGCCGCGGCCGATCGCGCCGCCGCGAAGGCCGCCAAGGCCGCGGGCAACAAGACGACCGCGGGTGCCGGCACGCCGCTGCGCAAGAACACCACCACCGGCCCCGCACTCCAGGTCGGCGGACTGAGCTGGCCGGTCTCGGGCAGCCTGCTCGCACGCTATGGCGGCCCGATGCCCGATGGCCGCACCAGCCAGGGCGTGCTGATCGCCGCGCCCGCCGGCACGACCGTCAAGGCCGTCGCCGATGGCCGCGTGGTCTTCGCCGACTGGATGAATGGCTACGGCCTGATCCTCATCGTCGACCACGGCAATGGCTACATGAGCCTGTACGCGCACAACGACGCGCTGCTGAAGGATGCCGGCGACGCCGTGCACCGCGGCGATGGCCTGGCCAGCGTCGGCAACTCCGGCGCGCAGGGCCGCGCGGCGCTGTATTTCGAACTGCGGCGCAACGGCCAACCGGTGGATCCCGACGCGTGGCTGAAACGCCAGTGACGCCGGATGACCAACGCCACGCGCTCTTAACGCGCCAACGCGCCACGCTTGCATAATCAGGACGCACCTCTCGCGCCCCCACGCACCGGAACCCGACATGCGCACTCCGACTTACGCCCTCCTGCTGCTGCTCGCTTCGGGCTGCGCACTCGCGCAACAGGCACCTGCGGCCGCGGCGCCGGAACAACAGGCGGAAAAAGAGGTCTCCACCAGCGACGACCCCGATGCCGCCGAAAGCGCCACCAGGATTCCGCTCGACGAAATCCGTCGTTACGTGTGGGTCTACAACGCGGTGAAGGAAGCCTACGTCGATCCGGTCGACGACAAGAAGCTGATGGATTCGGCGGTGCGCGGCCTGCTGCTGGATCTCGATCCGCACAGCGCCTACCTGCCCAAGCGCGACGCGCGCGCCTTCGACGAACAGACGCAGGGCGCCTACACCGGCGTCGGCGTCGAGTTGATGACGCTGCCCGATCGCACGCTCAAGGTGGTTTCGCCGATCGACGAAACGCCGGCCGCGCGCGCGGGCATCCAGGCCAACGACATCATCATCGCCATCGACGGCAAGTCGGTGAGCGATTCGCCCTCCGACGAAAGCGCCGACGACGACGATGCCGATGGCAACACCGCGCCGCTGCGCGGGGCGCCGGGCACGAAGGTCGTGTTGACCATCGTGCGCGAAAGCAAGCCCAAGCCTTTCGATGTCACGCTCACGCGCGAACGCATCCGCGTGACCAGCGTGCGTTCGCGCATGCTCGAACCCGGTTACGGCTACGTCCGCGTGGCGACCTTCCAGGCCGACACCGCCGCCGATTTCTCGCGCGCACTCGACACGCTGGAAGCCAAGGGAAAATTGCGCGGGCTCGTGCTCGACCTGCGCAGCAACCCGGGCGGCCTGCTCACCGCCGCGGTGCAGATCGCCGACGAATTGCTCGACAAGGGCAAGATCGTCAGCACGCGCGGCCGCGTGGCGCTGAGCGATGCCGAGTTCAGCGCGACGCCGGGCGATCGATTGAACGGCGCGCCTGTGGTCGTGTTGGTCGACGCTGGTTCGGCGAGCGCATCGGAAGTCCTGGCCGGTGCGTTGCGCGACAACAATCGCGCGCGCGTCGTCGGCAGCCGCACCTTCGGCAAGGGTTCGGTGCAGACCTTGCTCCCGCTCGACAACGGCGATTCGGTCAAGCTCACCACGGCGCGCTATTTCACGCCGAGCGGGAAGTCGATCCAGGCGCTCGGCATCCAGCCCGACGTGGTGTTGCACCCGTCGAAGGATGCAGTGAACGGCGGCAAGGCCGGTTACAGCGAAGCCTCGCTGCCGGGCCACCTGCACGGCGATGGGGAAATCGCAGGCTCCAATGCCGGCGAAGTGCTCGATGGCGATGCGCCGATCACGGCCGCGCTGACCGAACTGAAGAAGAACGTTGCGGTGACCTCGCCCTCGCCGTCGGCGCCGAAGAAAAACTGACGCGACCGGCGCGGCTCAGAAGCCGCGCTGCCGCCGCAGCCGGCGGGCGATCGCCGCACGCACCACCACGGCGAAGAGAATGCCGAAGGCGAAGCCCGCCAGGTGCGCCCACCAGGCCACCGAGCCGAGCGTCGGCCCGATGTAAGCGAACACGACCTGCAGCAAGGCCCAGATGCCGATCAGCAATGAGGCCGGCGCGCGCACGAATTCGAGGAACAACCCCAGCGGCAGCACCACGCCGAGTTTCGCGCGCGGGAACAGGGCCAGGTACGCGCCGATCACCGCCGACACCGCGCCGCTCGCACCGATGATGATCCGGTCCGGCGCGCCGATGGTCAGCGCCGCGGCGAGGTTGGCGACGGCCCCGCCCAGCAGGAACAGGCCGAGGAACCGCCAGGGCCCCATCGCCCGCTCGGCGGGCAGCCCGAAGATCAGCAGGAACACCAGGTTGCCGACCAGGTGGGCCCAGTCGGCGTGGAGGAACAGGGCCGTCACCAGCCGCAGCGCCCGACCATCCTGCAGCGCGGCGGGCCAGGCGTCGGGCGACATGAAGCCGCCCGACAGCGCGCCCCAGCCCATCACGAGCGCCCGCTGCTCGCCGCTCGTGCCCATCGTCGCCCACAGGAAGGCGGACGACAGCAGGACGACCAGCAGGGGCGTGGCCCATCGCAGGCCGCGCTTCTGGCGGGTGGGGAGGGAGACGAACATGGCCGGCCGATCCTACCGGGATGCCGCGGGCAAAAAAGCGAACGAGCGTTCGTTACGGAATAGGCAGTTTGGCGTTAGCAACAAGTTAACGAGTTGTGTATCTTCCCTACGGCGTCGTACGTCGGGAGGGGTTCCGGCACGCGCCGGTGCAGGCCGCAGAGCCTCCCGAGCCCAAAACCAAAAATTCGTCACCGGAGACAACTCGCAATGCAAACGAACACCGTCATTCGCATCTCCGCACTCGCGCTCGCTGTCGCGGGCGGTCTTGCGATCGGCCAGGCGCACGCGTCGGGCTTCCAGCTCAAGGAAAACAGCGTCAAGGCGATGGGTCGTGCCTTCGCGGGTAGCGCGGCAGCCAAGGGCGATACCTCGGTCGTCGCCAACAACCCGGCTGCGATGTCGACGTTCAAGAAGGCCGCGATCCAGGCCGACGTCACCATGATCGACCTGTCGGCCGACTTCTCCGGCGGCGGCTCCGCTGCCGCGGGCACGCCCCTGCAGCAGCCCCTGACCGGCGGCAACGGCGGCGACGCCGGCGACAGCACCGCGGTCCCGGCCCTGTCGGCCGTGTTCCCGATGGGCGACTCGGGCGTTACGCTCGGCGCCATGGTCAGCGCGCCCTTCGGCCTGAAGACCGAATACGACTCCAACTGGGTGGGCCGTTACACCGCCATCAAGTCGGAAGTGAAGACCTACGACCTGACGCTGGCCGCGTCCTTCGACTTCGGCAGCCAAGTCTCCTTCGGCATGGGCCTGGTGTACGAGCGCGCCGAAGCCACGCTGTCGAAGGCCATCGACTTCGGTTCGCGCGTCTGCCAGATCAACATCCAGGCGTGCATCCTGCCGACCCCGCAGACCGCCGCGTTCGGTCCGCAGAAGAACGACGGCACGGTCGAAGTCAACGGCGACGACACCGGCATCGGCTGGATCGCGGGCATGCACATCCACCCGAACGAGAACTTCTCGCTGGGCTTCTCGCACCGTTCGGAAATCGACCACGACATCGAAGGCACGGCCGACTTCACCCTGCCGCCGAGCATCGCCACGCTGCTCGCCGGCGCCGCCCCGGGCCAGTTCATCGATGCCGGCGCGCTGGCTTCGCTGACGACCCCGGCGGTCGACACGGTCTCGGTCACCTACGGCCTCACCGACAGCATCACGCTGATGGGCGACTGGTCGTACACGCAGTGGTCTTCGCTCAAGGAAGTGGCGATCCAGTTCAAGAACCCGGCGCAGCAGCCGAACCCGGCCGTCGAGGATTTCGCGTGGGAAGACACCTCGTTCTGGTCGGTCGGCGCCGAGTGGGCGTTCAATGACCAGTGGACCTTCCGCGCCGGTTACGCGCAGGACCAGTCGCCGACGCACGTCGAAACGCGCACGCCGCGCCTGCCCGACGCTGACCGCCAGTGGTTCTCGCTGGGCGCCACCTGGGCCCCGAGCGAACATTGGGAAGTCACCGCCGGTTACTCGCGCATCAAGACCGACGATCCGAAGATCGCGCTGAGCCCGTCGCTCGCCAACAGCGGCACGACGCTGTTCGGCAGCTACAACGCGAACGTGAACCTGTGGGGCCTCAGCGGCCAGTACAAGTTCTGATCCAGGCGACAACGCAACAAAGAAAAAGCCCCGCGAAAGCGGGGCTTTTTTTATCCAGACTGCTCGGCGTTCATTCGCCGAGCGTCAACAACGAAGCGTTGCCGCCCGCCGCCGTCGTGTTCACCGTCACCGTCTTCTCGGTCCCGAAACGCGGCAGGTAGTGCGGACCACCGGCCTTCGGGCCCGTGCCGCTCAAGCCCTGTCCGCCGAAGGGCTGCACGCCGACGACCGCGCCGATCTGGTTGCGGTTGACGTAGGCATTGCCCACCTTCACCCGCGACACGATGTGCTCGATCGTCTCGTCGATGCGCGAATGGATGCCGAGCGTCAGGCCGTAACCCGTCGCGTTGATCGCATCGATCACCTTGTCCAGCTCGTCGGCCTTCCAGCGCACGACGTGCAGCGCCGGGCCGAAGACTTCCTTGTGCAGGCGATCGATCGAGTCGATCTCGAAGGCCACCGGCGCGAAATACGTGCCGTGCGCCGTCGACGCATCCATCTTCGCTTCGGCGATCAGCTTGGCTTCGCTGCGCATGCGCTTGCCGTGCGATTCGAGCATCGAGTACGCGTCCTTGTCGATCACCGGGCCGACGTCCGTCGACAACAACCCAGGGTCGCCGACCTGCAGCTCCGCCATCGCACCGGCGAGCATCGCGATCGTCTTGTCGGCGATGTCGTCCTGCACGAACAGCACGCGCGCGGCCGAACAACGCTGGCCCGCGGAGGTGAACGCCGACGACAACGCATCCTTGATCAACTGCTCCGGCAACGCCGAGGAGTCGCCGATCAGCGCGTTCTGCCCGCCGGTTTCTGCGATCAGCACGCCGATCGCCGCATCGCGCGCGGCGAGCGAACGATTGATCGCGCGCGCGGTGTCGGTCGAACCGGTGAAGGCCACGCCCGCCACGCGCGGATCCTTGGTGAGCGCCGCGCCGACGGTCGCGCCGTCGCCCGGCAGGAATTGCACGACCTTTTCGGGAACACCGGCTTCGTGCAGCAGCTTCACCGCGTAGTAGCCGATGAGGTTGGTCTGTTCGGCGGGCTTGGCGATCACGCTGTTGCCGGCGGCGAGCGCCGCGGCCACCTGGCCGAGGAAGATCGCGAGCGGGAAATTCCACGGCGAGATGCACACGAACACGCCGCGGCCACCGAGATGCAATTCGTTGGATTCGCCGGTCGGGCCCGGCAGCTTTTCCGGATGCGCGAACAGCTTGCGCGCCTGCCCGGCGTAGTAACGCAGGAAGTCGACCGCTTCGCGCACTTCGGCGACGCCGTCGGGAATCGTCTTGCCCGCTTCCTTCGTGCACATCGCCATGAACTGCGGCATGCGCGCTTCCAGCAGCGTGGCGGCGTGTTCGAGGATCGCCGCGCGCGAGGCGGCCGGCGTGGCATCCCACTTCGGCTGTGCATCGACGGCGTTGCGCAGCGCTTGTTCGACCGTCGCCGCATCCGCGGCGCGCCACGTGCCGACTTGTTCGCGGCGGTCGGCGGGATTGGTCACGGCGATGTCGGCGCCGCCTGCAGTGATGCCCGGAACGAGCGGAAGCGCGCGCCAGTCGCCGGTCACGGCGGCGTTGAGCTGTTCGGCGAGCGCGCGCAGTTGCGCGTCGTTGGCGAGGTTGAGGCCCATGGAATTGTCCCGTTCGTCTGCGATGTCGTGCGCCTGGCTGCGATACACGTCGCGCGGCAGCGGAATGCGCGGATGTGGAATGGTTTCGAACCCGTCGACGATCTCGACCGGATCCTTCACGAGGTCGGCGATGGCCACGTTTTCGTCGGTGATGCGGTTGACGAAGCTGGAATTGGCGCCGTTTTCGAGCAGTCGGCGCACCAGGTACGGCAACAGGTCTTCATGCGAACCGACCGGCGCGTACACGCGGCACGGCACGTCGAGGCGATCGGCCGGCACGACTTCGGCGTACAGGTCGTCGCCCATGCCGTGCAGTTTCTGGAACTCGAAGTTCTTCCGCGTTTCGCCGTTGCGCGCGAGGCGGTGAATCGCCGCGATCGTGTGCGCGTTGTGCGTGGCGAACATCGGATAGATCGCATCGGATGCGGCGAGCATGCGGCGCGCGTTGGCGAGGTAGCTGACGTCGGTGTTCGGCTTGCGCGTGAACACCGGGTAGCCGGCCTGGCCATCGACCTGCGCGCGCTTGACCTCGCTGTCCCAGTACGCGCCCTTGACCAGGCGCACGGGAATGCGGCGGCCGGTGCGGCGCGCGAGATCGGCGAGCCAGTCGATCACGAACGGCGCGCGCTTCTGGTAGGCCTGCACGGCCAGGCCGTAGCCTTCCCAACCGTCGAGCGATTTGTCTTCGTACGCGGCGCCGATGACGTCCAGCGAGAGTTCGAGGCGGTCGGCTTCCTCGGCATCGATGGTGAAGCCGATGCCGTGGGATTTCGCGAGTTGCGCCAGCTCGAGCACGCGCGGGACGAGTTCGTCCATCACGCGCGCGCGCTTGGCCAGTTCGTAGCGCGGGTGCAGCGCCGAGAGCTTCACCGAGATCGACGGCGCGGCGAAGACATCGGTGCCGACGAACTTGCCGCTGGTGCCGATCGCGTGGATCGCGGCGCGATAGGCCTCGAGGTAGCGCAATGCGTCCTTCGTCGTCAGCGCGCCTTCGCCGAGCATGTCGAAGGAATAGCGGTACGCCGCGTTGTCGCCCTTGCGCGAACGCGACAGCGCTTCGCCGATCGTGCGGCCCATGACGAACTGGTGGCCCATGATCCGCATCGCCTGGCGCACGGCCAGGCGCACGACGGGCTCGCCGATGCGGCCGACCAGCCGCTTGAAGGCGTTGTGGACGTCGCGCTTGGTGTCGTCGGCGAGGTCGACCAGATGCCCGGTGAGCATCAGGCCCCAGGTCGACGCGTTCACGAGGATCGAATCGGACTGGCCCATGTGCCGCTTCCAATCCGCTTCGCCCAGCTTGTCGCGGATGAGCTTGTCGGCGGTGTCCTGGTCGGGAATGCGCAGCAAGGCTTCGGCCACGCACATCAGGAGCACGCCTTCCTCGCTGCCGAGGTCGTATTGCCGCATGAAGGCTTCGATCGCGCCCTGGTCTTCGGCGCGCGCACGCACGCGGCGCACGAGGTCGGCGGCGGTGGCCTGGATGGCCTGGCTGTCGGCTTCGGGCTGGCGGGCCTGCGCAAGCAGTTCGCGCACATGTTGCGTTTCGTCGCGCACCCAGGCGGCCGTGATGGCGGCGCGGAGCGGATCGGGGGACGCCGGCAATTCCGGCGTGAGCAACGGCCGTTCGGCCGTCGCGGGGAGGGGAAGCGAATTCATCGGGCCCGCGTGGGTACGTGGCGAGCCGCATATTGTAGCGACGTGTACGCCGCGCGGCTTGCCCCGCATGGTCGGCGGGGGCTACCATTTCCCGTTTCCGCAGCCGGTTTTGCGTCACACCGGTTGCGGTTCGGCATGATCGAGATGGTGTCGTCGGGGGTCGGGACGGGTGCGCAACTGCGGTTGCGTCCGCGACGGGCTTTGACGGCCCGGCAGTTCCTCGCCCTGTTCGCGTCGCTGGCCGCTGCAATGTGGCTGGTCGCGGGCCTGGGATGGTGGAGCGGCAACGTCTTCGCCCCCGCGTTCGCGCTGCTCGACAGCGTGTTCGTGGCGGTGGCACTGCGATGGGCGTGGCGGCTGGGAGAGCGTCGCGAAATCATTTCGGTCGGGCCGGAAGCGGTCGAGGTTTGGCGGTCGGCACAGCCGGCGCCCGCGTTTCGAGCTCACCCGGTTTGGGTGCGCCTGGACGTGGAAGGCGACGGGGAGTCGATCGTGCTGTCCTCCAGCGGAGTCCGCTGCGAGGTCGGCGCCTTCCTCGGCCCGGGTGAACGCGGGCAACTCGCCACGCGCCTGAGGGCGCTGCTCGAGGCCAGCCGGAACCCACCGACGACATGACATTGCATTCAGCTGCGGGGCTCGTACCGATGAAAGCAGGCTTCAATCCTTCCGGCGCCAAGGCAATCGCCGTCCGTGCCGCCGCCGCGGCGTTCGCGCTCATGGCTTCGGCCGCCGCGTTCGCGACGCCGGCCGTCGAGCCGACCTCGCCGCACCCGTGGCAGCTCAACATGCGCGAGGGCGTCACGCACTCCTCGCGGATGGCCTACGACGCCCACATGGTCGCGCTGTGGATCTGCGTGGTCATCGGCATCGTGGTGTTCGGCGCGATGTTCTACGCGATGTGGAAGTTCCGCCATTCCAAGGGCGCCGTGCCCGATGTCAGCTTCACCCACAGCACCAAGCTGGAGATCGTCTGGACGCTCGTCCCGGTCGTCCTGCTGGTGGGCATGGCATGGCCGGCCACGGCCAAGCTGATTGCGATGTACGACACCCGCAATTCGCAGATGACGGTGAAGGTCACCGGCTACCAGTGGATGTGGAAGTACGAATACCTGGGCGAAGGCGTGGAATTCACCAGCCGCCTTGCCAAGAGCAGCGACGCGATGCGCCAGTCCGGCAAGGTGCCGTCCTGGAACAACGAAGCCGACCGCCATTATCTGCTCGACGTCGACAACATGCTCGTCGTGCCGGTGAACACCAAGATCCGCTTCGTCATCACCGCCGACGACGTCATCCACGCCTGGTGGGTGCCCTCGCTGGGTTGGAAGCAGGATGCGATCCCCGGGATCATCAACGAAGCCTGGACCGACATCGACACCCCCGGCATCTACCGCGGCCAGTGCGCGGAGCTGTGCGGCAAGGACCACGGCTTCATGCCGATCGTCGTGAAGGCCGTTCCGAAGGCCGAATTCCAGCGCTGGCTTGCCGAGCAGAAGGCGAAGGACGGCGTGCAGGCGCCCGCCGCCGCCAGCGCCACAGCTCCGGCCGCCGCTCCGGCGACCGCCAGCACCACCGCTCCGGCCACCGCCAGCACCACGCCGACGCCCGAGGCAGCCGAGCCCGTGACGCAGTAAGCGCACGCACCGGTCCCCGACGTTCCCCACCGAATCACGCGCATTACCTGAGGTAGGCCATGGCCCAGTACGACGCCGCCGTCCACCACGACGACCACGGACACAAGCAGAGTTTCCTTGACCGTTGGTTCTTCTCCACGAACCACAAGGACATCGGCACGCTGTACCTGCTGTTCTCCTTCTGCATGTTCATCATCGGCGCGGCGATGTCGGTGGTCATCCGTGCCGAGTTGATGCAGCCGGGCCTGCAGTACGTGAACCCCGAGTTCTTCAACCAGATGACCACCATGCATGCGCTGGTGATGATCTTCGGCGGCGTGATGCCGGCCTTCGTGGGCCTGGCCAACTGGATGGTGCCGCTGCAGATCGGCGCGCCGGACATGGCGCTGCCGCGCATGAACAACTGGTCCTTCTGGATCCTGCCGTTCGCCTTCACGCTGCTGCTGGGCACGCTGTTCCTGCCGGGCGGCGCGCCCGCCGGCGGCTGGACGCTGTATCCGCCGCTTTCGCTGCAGGGCGGCAGCAACCTGGCCTTCGCGATCTTCGCCATCCACATGATGGGCATCAGCTCGATCATGGGCGCGATCAACATCATCGCCACCATCCTCAACATGCGCGCCCCGGGCGTGGACCTGCTGAAGATGCCGATCTTCTGCTGGACGTGGCTGATCACTGCGTTCCTGCTGATCGCCGTGATGCCGGTGCTCGCCGGCGCGGTGACGATGCTGCTCACCGACCGCTTCTTCGACACCAGCTTCTTCACCGCGGCCGGCGGTGGCGACCCGGTGATGTTCCAGCACATCTTCTGGTTCTTCGGGCACCCCGAGGTCTACATCATGATCCTGCCCGCCTTCGGCGTGGCCTCGGAGATCATCCCGACCTTCTCGCGCAAGCCGCTGTTCGGCTATCAGGCGATGGTCTACGCCACAGCGTCGATCGCGTTCCTGTCGTTCATCGTGTGGGCGCACCACATGTTCACGGTGGGCATGCCGCTGGGTGGCGAGATCTACTTCATGTTCGCCACGATGCTCATCGCCGTGCCGACGGGCGTGAAGGTATTCAACTGGGTCACCACGATGTGGAAGGGCTCGATCTCCTTCGAAGCCCCGATGCTGTGGGCGATCGCCTTCGTCATCCTGTTCACCATCGGCGGTTTCTCGGGCCTGATGCTCGCGATCGTGCCGGCGGACTTCCAGTACCACGACACCTACTTCGTCGTCGCGCACTTCCACTACGTGCTCGTGACCGGCGCGGTGTTCTCCATCATCGCCGCGGTGTACTACTGGTGGCCGAAGTGGACGGGCCGCATGTATTCGCAGACCGCCGCCAAGTTCCACTTCTGGTGGTCGGTGGTGTTCGTCAACCTGCTGTTCTTCCCGCAGCACTTCCTGGGCCTGGCCGGCATGCCGCGCCGCATCCCGGATTACAACGTGGTGTTCGCGGACTGGAACCTGGTGTCGTCGATCGGCGCGTTCGGCATGTTCGCCACGCCCTTCATCATGTTCTTCATCCTGTGGTCCTCGTTGAAGAGCGGCGAGAAGGCGACCGACCGCGTGTGGGAAAGCGCGCGCGGCCTGGAGTGGACGGTGGCTTCCCCGGCGCCGCACCACACGTTCACGACGCCGCCGGTCATCAAGGACGGCGACCTCGCGCACGGCGACTTCGCGCACATGGATTTCGACTGACGGCCGTTCGCGCCTGAAGTGATCACCATGCAAGACGCCCCCAAGCCCTTGAGCCCCGAACAGGTCGCAGCCCGCCGCAAGCGCGTGCTGGTGACCGCGTGGGCCATCGGCCTGGTCGCGCTCGCGGTGTACCTGGCGTTCCTGCTGTCGGGGGTGCTCAACAAATGAACGCGCCCGGCAACGACAAGAAGAAATTCGGCGTCGGCAAGATGGTGGGCGTCACGCTCGGCGCGTTCGCGTTCACCTTCTCGCTCGTGCCGCTGTATCGCATCGCCTGCGAAAAAGTCTTCGGCGTGCGCCTGGAGAAGGAAGCCATCGCCGCGCCGCTCGGCGGCAAGGCGGACACGCAGCGCACGGTGACCGTCGTGTTCGACGGCGGCGTGAACTCCAAGCTGCCGTGGGCCTTCGAACCGCAGCAGGCCACGATGCAGGTCCACCCGGGCCAGCAATACGAAGCCAGCTATTTCGCGCGCAACACCAGCACGCGCGCGATCGTCGGCAATGCCGTGCCCTCCGTGGCGCCGGCGCGCGCTTCGGGCTATTTCAGCAAGACCGAATGCTTCTGCTTCACCGCGCAGGAACTCGACGCCGGCGAAGGCCGCGCGATGCCGGTGCGCTTCATCGTCGACCCGGCGCTGCCGGCCGACGTCAACACGATCACGCTGTCGTATACCTTCTACAAGAACGAGACCCAGACCGCGCAGTTGAACGCGCCCAAGGGTGGATCGAACCTGCCGCACGCGGCTCCCTGAGCCTCATACGAAACCCGGAAAACCCGTCATGGCCCAAGCCCACGAGTCCCACGACACCAACGTCTACTACGTGCCGCACGGCAGCCGCTGGCCGGTGATCGCGTCGGTGGCGCTGTTCACCACCATGATCGGCTTCGCGCAGTGGCTCAACGAAGTCAGCTGGGGCAAGCCGGTGTTCTTCCTCGGCCTGGCCTTCCTCGCCGCGATCCTGTTCAAGTGGTTCGGCGACGTGATCCGCGAATCGCTGCGCGGCTATTACAACAAGCAGGTCGACACCTCCTTCCGCATGGGGATGGTGTGGTTCATCTTCTCCGAGGTGATGTTCTTCGCCGCGTTCTTCGGTGCGCTGTTCTACGCGCGCCAGTTCGCGTTGCCGTGGCTCACCGGCGAAGGCCACAAGGTCGCCACGCACGCGGTGCTGTGGTCGGACTTCACCGGCGGCTGGCCGAGCAACGGCCCGGGCGCGATCGGTGGTGCATACCAGACCATCCCGGCGTGGGGCCTGCCGCTGCTCAACACGCTGATCCTGCTGTCCTCGGGCGTCACGGTCACCATCGCGCACCACGCGCTGAAGGCCGGCCACCGCAAGCAACTGCTGCTGTTCCTCGGCATGACCGTGCTGCTGGGCGCCTCGTTCCTGTTCTTCCAGGCGAAGGAATACATCCACGCCTACCACGAGCTCAATCTCACGCTCGGCTCGGGCATCTACGGTTCGACGTTCTTCATGCTCACCGGTTTCCACGGCGCGCACGTGACGCTGGGCACGATCATGCTCGCGATCATCTGGTTCCGCTGCGCCGCGGGGCACTTCAACCGCGAGAACCACTTCGCGTTCGAAGCGGTGGCCTGGTACTGGCACTTCGTCGACGTGGTGTGGCTGGGCCTGTTCCTGTTCGTGTACGTGCTCTAAGGCGCGAACGCGCCGTCACGACACAAGCAATTCCCGTCGCGGGCCGGCCATGCGCCGGCCCGTGCCGTCTCCGGGGTCAGGGCGCGCGGCCGATGCCGTGCGGCGTGATCCAGCCCATGTAGATGGCCAGGACCACGAACAGGATCAACGCGACCGACAGCGCGATGCGCTTGGTCAATGCATTGACGGTGCGCTTGGTCGTGCCCTTGTCCACGAGCATGTAGTACAGCCCCGCGCCGAGGTTCCAGACGATGAGTATCAGGACGGCGATGATCAACAGGGTCTTCAGCGAATCGTTCATGGCGACGGTCCTTGGCCTGTCGCGCGCGCGGTTCCCGCACGCACTCCGGGCGGCATTATCGCGCCGCGCGGGGGCATGCGCGTGACCCGTCGCGGAACATTCTGGTTCGCCTGGGCGCTCGCGCTGGTTGCCATCGCGGGCTTCGCGCGCCTGGGGTTCTGGCAATACGGGCGGATGCAGGAGAAGCAGGCGATGCTCGCCGACGTCGGGCGCGTGCTGCGCGCCCCGCCGGTGGCCATCGATGCGGCCGGCATCCGCGAGATGGCCTGGGTCGAAGGCGAGGCGACCGTCGACGCGCGGACCTTGCTGCTCGACAACCAGATGCGCGACGGCAAGCCCGGCGTGCACGTGTACTGCATCGCGCGTTCGGGTGTCGCCGACCGGCTGATCGACCTGGGCTGGCTCGCGGTGAAGCCCGACCGCACGATGCCCGATGCGGCGTGCCCCGCAGGCCCGCTGCATGTGCGCGGCTTAATGACGGCTTTGCCCTCCAGCGGCCTGCAGGTGGGCGTACCGATGCAGCAGATCGACGGAACCCGCTGGCTGATGGCGCGGGCGGACGTCGATGCGATCCGCGCGGCGCTGCACATCGACGTGCCGGCGCGCGTGATCCGCCTGGATCCCAAACTGCCCGTCGGCTACGCACGCGACCTCGACGTGCTTCCCAACACGCTGCCGCCGGAACGCCACCTCGGCTACGCGGTCCAATGGTGGGCGCTGTCGCTCGCCGTCTTCATCACCGCGCTCGTCCTTTCCATTCGCAAAGCAAAGCCCCGCGCATGAACGCTCCCGTCGACAACGCCACGCGCAATCGCAATCGCTGGATGCTCGTCGGCATCTTCCTGCTGTTCTTCGGCGGCCTCGTGCTCGCCGGCCTGCTGCGTTTTTCCGGCTGGCGCCCCGAGGGTTTGAAGAACAAGGGCGAATTGCTGCAGCCGCCGGCCGACCTGCGCGCGCTCACGCCGACGCTCGCCGACGGCAGCGCCTATCGCTGGAAAGACGCCGAACGCACGTGGCGCATCCTCGCGGTGACCGAGCGTTGCGATACGAGCAACGCCGCGGCATGCGAACGCCTGCTCACCGACCTGGACAAGGTGTGGCAGCTGGCGGGGAAGGACGCCGACCGCGTGCACGTATTGTGGGTCGGCGCACTGCCGCCGCACGGCCCGCGCCCTTCGACGCTGCGCGTGCTGCGTCCCACCGATGCGCTGATCGACGGACTGCCGCGCGCGCACGATCCGAAGGGCATGCCGGTGTATCTGCTCGATCCGAACGGTTGGGTGGTTCTGCGCTACGCTCCGGGCTCCGATCCCGGGGACGTGCGGACCGACCTGTCCCGCCTGCTCAAGGTGAACTGAGATGGTGTCCAGCGCCACATCCGTCGCCCGCCACGGCATCCATCGCAACTTCCATCGCCTGGCGTGGCTCGCCGTCGTGCTCGCGCTGGGCGTGATCGTGTTCGGCGGTTTTGTGCGCCTGTCGGATGCAGGCCTGAGCTGTCCCGACTGGCCGACCTGCTATGGCCGCGTGGCGTGGCCACAACATGCGAACGAAGCGGTCGATCATGCCGCCACCTCGATCCGCGCCGTCGAACCGCACAAGGCGTGGCGCGAACAATTGCATCGCATGCTTGCCGGGGCGCTCGGCCTGATCGTGTTGTCGCTTGCGTTGCTCGCCGCGCGTCGCCGCCGGTGGGGCATCGCGCAGGTGCTGTGCGCTGCGGTGCTCGTGGCCATCGGCATTCCGCTGTACAGGCATGGCCAGCACGTCGCCGCGTCCGCGTTCGCGATCGCCGGTGAAATCCTGCTGCTCATCGCCGCGCTGCGCTGGTCGAACGTGGATCTCGCGCGCACCGCCACACTCACGCTGATGGTAATCGTCGTCCAGGCCTTGCTCGGCATGTGGACGGTCACCTGGCTGCTCAAACCCATCGTCGTGATGGGGCACCTCCTCGGTGGCCTGCTGACCTTCGCGTTGCTGACATGGATGGCGTGGCGCGCGACCGACATGCCCATTCGCCTCGCACAGGCCCGGCGCATCCGCTGGTTGCTGGTGATCGGCGTCAGCCTGCTCGCGGTGCAGATCGCGCTCGGTGGTTGGACCAGCGCCAACTACGCGGCGCTCGCATGCGCCAACGATTTCCCGAAGTGCGTCGGCCAGTGGTGGCCGCCCACCGATTTCCGCGAAGGCTTCGTGCTGTGGCGCGGCATCGGCGTGGATTACGAAGGCGGCGTGCTCGACGGGCAGTCGCGCATCGCGATCCAGATGGCGCACCGGATCATGGCGGGCGTCGTGTTCGTGTATCTGAGCTTCCTCGCGGTGCGCCTGGTGCGCATTCCGGGGATGCTCGCGTGGGGCGTCACGCTCGGTGCGTTGTTGCTCACGCAGGTCGCACTCGGCATCGCAAACGTGAAGCTCGGGCTGCCGCTGCACGTGGCGGTCGCGCACAACGCCGGCGCGGCGCTGCTGCTGTTCGTGCTGGTCACGCTCATCGCGCGCGTGCGCGCGCCGGACGCCTGACGCACGTGCGCTCGCGACTTTCCCCGTACTGGACGCTGACCAAGCCGCGCGTGGTCGCGCTGATCGTGTTCACCGCGCTGGTCGGCATGTTCCTCGCGGTGCCGAGATTGTCGGACCTGCCGCTCGACAAGGCGGTGTTCGGATTGCTCGGCATCTGGCTCGCGGCAGCCTCGGCGGCCGCGATCAACCACGTGCTCGACCAACGCATCGATGCGGTGATGGCGCGCACGCACGATCGTCCGTTGCCGACGGGCGGATTGCGTACGTCGCAGGCCGTGGTGTTCGCGCTCGCGCTGGGCCTGGCGTCGATGGCGATCCTGGTCTTCCTCGTCAATCCGTTGTGCGCGTTGCTGACCTTCGGGTCGTTGATCGGCTACGCGATCGTCTACACCGGTTGGCTCAAGCGCGCGACGCCGCAGAACATCGTCATCGGCGGCATCGCCGGCGCCGCGCCGCCGCTGCTGGGCTGGTCGGCGATCACCGGCATGGCGGGCGAAGCCGACTGGGCGTACGCGCTGACGCTGGTGCTGATCATCTATCTCTGGACGCCGCCGCATTTCTGGGCGCTGGCGATCTTCCGCCGCGAGGATTACGCCAAGGCGATGATCCCGATGCTCCCGGTCACGCACGGCGTGACCTACACGCGCTGGCAGATCCTGTTCTATACGGTGCTGCTGGTGCTCGCCACGCTGCTGCCGTGGGCGCTGCACATGAGCGGGACGTTCTACATCGGCGGCGCGGTGGTGCTGGGGTGCGTGTTCCTCTGGTACGCCTGGCGCCTGCTGGATCCGCCGGACGAGTTCTTCGCCATGCGTACGTTCCAGTATTCGGTCGTGTACTTGATGGCGTTGTTCGCCTTTCTGCTGATCGACCACTGGCTGATGCCCTGGCTGGCGCCGGCCCCGGCGCTGGATTTCCAGCCGCTCGCGATGGCGATGGGGCACTGAAACTGCGCCGTCCGTCGCGTTACATCGCGACCTGATCCGCAAACGCGACACCTTCCGCGCCGCGCACGCGCGGGTTGTGACGCGCTGCCCAAACATCGGCCGGCGGCGCGCGTCATATCGGTCCCTCGGAATTTGGGGATTCCACCATGCACCAGGACAAGAATGCCGACCGCAGCGAGCGCAGTGCGCGCCTGCTGCTTTTCTTCGCTCTCTGTGCCGCAGTGACCTGGGCGCTGGCGAGCGCGCCGGCCTGATCGACTCCTCCTGCGCAGGCAGGGGCATGGCGGGGTGGAAGCCCGACGCGCGACCGTGCGCAGATGGCCGCAGCTCTCGTCCGTCCCCTGCCTTCGCGGGGGCATTTGAACCGTTGCCGCGGACCCACGCATCCACTCGCGCGTCGCCTCGTGCGACGGTGGAGGCGGGTCATGCGCGCGCAACTGTGGAGCTCTGCCGTGACCCTCGCCCTGTGGCCATTCCTGTCACAGGCAGGGCAAGCCGACCTGGTGTGGCGTAACGCCGCCAGCGGCCAGACGGTGGTGTGGAAATCGGCCGATGCCACGCACGCGACCGCGCTGACATCGGTGCCCGGCACATGGCACATCGCCGCACTCGCCGACTTCGACGGCGACGGCGTGGCCGACGTGTTGTGGCGCAACGCCTCCGGTGGCCAGAACCGCATCTGGCGCATGGGCGATTCGCGATTGCCGATTTTCATGGCGTCGCTCGCCGCGCCGTGGGATATCGCCGGCGCGGGCGACTTCGACTACGACGGCGTCGCGGACGTGCTGTGGCGCAATCCGACGACGGGCGAAAACCGCATCTGGCGTTCGGGCAATGCGGCGACGCCGATCGCGATCGCCGCGGCCAAGGTCGCGTGGGGCGTCGCGGGCGTCGGTGATTTCAATCGCGATCGTTTTGCGGACATCCTCTGGCGCAACCGCACCAGCGGGCAGGCGGTCGCATGGCGATCGGGCAACGCCGCGACCGCGGTGGGGCTGGGAACCGTGGCACTTTCCTGGAACGTCGCCGGCGTCGGCGATTTCAACGGCGATGGCGCCGCCGACATCCTCTGGCGCAACGCGACCAACGGCGCGAACGTGATGTGGCGTTCGGGCAATCGGGCGACGCCGCAGGCCGTCAAGGCCGTGGGCGGTACGGCCTGGCGGGTCGCCGGCGTCGGCGATTTCGATGGAGACCTGCACGCGGACGTGCTGTGGCGGAATGCATCGAGCGGGCAGAACATCGTCTGGCGCTCGGCGAATGCCGCGACGGCACACGCGTGCGCGGCAGTGGCCCCGCAGTGGAACGTCGATGGCGCGGCGGAACTCGATCCGCCGCCACCACCGCCTGCGCCGCCGCCCGAACCGCCGCCGATGCCGCCGCCGTATCCCTACCCGTATCCGTAACGGGGATCAGCGCTTCGCGGCGCGTTGATCGAGCAGCAACGCGCGCAGTTCGTCCTTCTCGACGGCATCCAGCGGTGCCTGGCTCGCCTTGAGCTCGTCGATGCGTTGCTGCACCGTCTGGTCTTCGAGTTGCACCATCACGTCGAGGAACTCGCGTTCCCATTCCTGTTCGCCGGGAAGCGATTGCGTGGCCAGCTTGTGCAGCGCCGCGGCTTCCTCGCGATCGCCGAAGTGTTCGAGCACGCCGCCGGTGCGGATGTCGGGCCGCTCGCGCACCAGCGCGACGAGTTCCGACAGCAACTCGACGCCGGGCTGGCGCAGCGCGGCGAATCGATAGGGCGGTTGCAATGCCAGGGCCAGCGAAGGCTGCTGCAGCAACAACGCGATCGCACTGCGCACCAGGCTGCGCTTGGGCGCGGGCACGCTCGGCGCGTTGCGCGCGCGCTGTGCGGGCACGTGCGTTTCCGGCGTGCTTGCACGCGCACCGACGCCGGTGAGTTCGGTCAGGCGCTGTTTCATCAGATCGCCGAAGGCGCCATCGGGAATCTGCGCGAGCAAGGGTTTGCAGCGCTCGGCCAGGCGCGCCTTGCCGTCGAGGCTCGTCAGATTCACATCCAGGCTCATCTGCCCGTAGAAGAACTCCGACAACGGCGTGGCCTGGCGCAGGCGCGCATCGAAGCCTTCGCTGCCTTCCTTGCGCACGATCGAGTCGGGGTCTTCGCCGTCGGGCAGGAACAGGAAGAAGGCCTGTCGGCCGTCCTTCATGCGCGGCAGCACCGATTCGAGCGCTTTCCATGCGGCGTTGCGGCCCGCGCGATCGCCGTCGAAACAGAAGAACACGTCGGCGGCGTTGCGGAACAACAACTCCGCGTGGTCCGGCGTGGTCGCCGTGCCGAGCGTGGCCACCGCCTGCGACACGCCGTATTGCGCGAGCGCGACCACGTCCATGTAGCCCTCGACGACGATCAACCGATCCAGCTTGCTGTTGACCTGTCGCGCCTGCCACAGGCCGTACAACTCGCGGCCCTTGTGGAAGAGCGGGGTTTCCGGCGAGTTGAGGTACTTCGGCGAATCCTCGGGATCCAGCACGCGCCCGCCGAAGGCGATGGTGCGCCCGCGACGGTCGGCGATCGGGAACATCAGCCGATTGCGGAACTTGTCGTAGATGTGGCCCTTGTCGTTCTTCGAGAACATCCCGCCGCGTTCGAGCAGTTGCATGCGGCGTTGGTCGGTGCCGAGCGCATCGCGCAGCGCATTGAAACCATCGGGCGCATAACCGATGCCGTAGCGCTCGGCGATCTCCGGCGCGATGCCGCGCTTCTCGACGTAGGCCTTCGCCTTCTCGCTGCCCGCCAGGTGCTTGCGGAAGAATTTCGCCGCGGCATCGAGCGCGGCGAACAGATCGGTCGTGTCGTGGTTTTCGTTCGACTGCCGCGTGTCGCGCGGCACTTCCATGCCCACGCGCTTGGCGAGTTCGTCGACCGCGTCGAGGAATTCGAGGCGGTCGTAGTTGATCAGGAAGGAGATCGCCGTGCCGTGCGCGCCGCAGCCGAAGCAGTGATAGAACTGCTTGGTCGGCGAGACGGTGAAGCTCGCCGAGCGTTCGTCATGGAAGGGACAACGCGACGCGAATTCCTTGCCCTGGCGCTTGAGCGGCACGCGCGCGGCGATCACCTCGACGATGTCGGTGCGCGCGAGCAGGTCGTCGATGAAAGCGTCGGGGATGCGGGCCATCGGCGTCAGGATGCCACGCGGCGGTCAACCTTCGGCGAGGCGGCGCTTCACGATCGACGAGACCTCGCCCATGTCGGCCTTGCCGGCCAGGCGCGGCTTGAGCACGCCCATCAGCTTGCCGATGTCGGCCGGGCCGGCGGCGCCGGTGTCGCGGATCGCGCCGTCGACCACGTCCTCGATCTCCGCCTCGGACATGCGGGCGGGCAGGTAGTGCTCGATGATCGCGATCTCGTTGCGTTCGATGCCCGCCAGGTCCTCGCGGCCGGCGGCGTCGTACTGCGACACCGAATCGCGGCGCTGCTTGACCATCTTGTCGAGCACGGCGACGACCTGGGCATCGTCCAGGCTGATGCGCTCGTCGACTTCCTTCTGCTTGATCGCGGCATTGATCAGGCGGATGACGCCCAGGCGTTCCTTCTCGCCGGACTTCATCGCGGCCTTCATGTCGTCGGTCAGCTGGTTCTTCAGGGTCATGGCGTGCTCCGTGCGGGATCCGGTGCCCGTTCTGGCGGGCCACCGCAGAAATGCGAAAAGCCGGCGGCGCTTGTGGCGCGGCCGGCTTCGCGGGGTGCTGATCGATTCGACGCGGGGCGAGAAGCTCGCCGCCGGCGCGGGATCAATACAGGCGCTGGCGCTTGGTGACGTCGCGCGAGGTGCGACGGGCCTGGCGCTTCACCGCGGCAGCGGCCTTGCGCTTGCGTTCCTGCGTCGGCTTCTCGTAGAACTCGCGCTTGCGGGTCTCGGCGAGCACGCCGGCCTTCTCGCAGGTGCGCTTGAAGCGGCGCAGGGCAAACTCGAAAGGCTCGTTTTCGCGGACTTTGACGCTCGGCATACGGTTTCTCGGTCTTCTGTCTGGGGTTGCTGCACAAGTGGACGACCACCGGGCAGACCCGGGGAGCCGCGTATGATAGCCGCGACCCTTCCGCCGACGCAACCGCGCGACGGCCTCGATTTCAGCATCCGCAGGCCCCATCTGCCTCCCATGCGCGTCCTCGGCATCGAAACCTCCTGCGACGAAACCGGCGTGGCCGTCTACGACACCGCGCGCCCGGGGCCCGAGGGCCTGCGTGCGCACGCCGTTTACAGCCAGATCGCCCTGCACGCCGAATACGGCGGCGTGGTGCCCGAGCTGGCCAGTCGGGACCACGTCCGCAAGCTCCTGCCCCTGATCCGCCAGACCCTCGACGAGGCCGGCCTCACGACCGCCGATCTCGATGGCGTGGCCTACACGGCCGGCCCGGGGCTGGTCGGCGCGCTGCTCGTGGGCGCCGGCGTGGCGCGTTCCCTGGCCTGGGCCCTGGATGTCCCCGCGATCGGCGTGCACCACATGGAAGGGCACCTGCTCGCGCCCTTGCTGGAAGATCCGGACCTCAAGCCGCCCTTCGTGGCGCTGCTCGTCTCCGGCGGCCACACGCAACTGGTCGGCGTCGACGCCATCGGGCGCTACCGGCTGCTCGGCGAGACCCTCGACGATGCCGCGGGCGAAGCCTTCGACAAGACCGCCAAGCTCATGGGCCTGCCGTATCCGGGCGGCCCGCAGCTGGCGAAGCTCGCCGAAACCGGCACGCCCGGCGTCTTCAAATTCGCGCGACCGATGACCGATCGGCCCGGGCTCGACTTCAGCTTCAGCGGTTTGAAGACGCAGGTGCTGCTCGCATGGCGCGACAGCGATCGCAGCGATGCCACGCGCGCCAACATCGCGCGCGGCTTCGAAGACGCCGTCGTCGACACGCTCGCGATCAAATGCCAGCGCGCGCTGGATGCCGCGGGCTGCGACACGCTCGTCGTCGCCGGCGGCGTGGGCGCGAACAAACGCCTGCGCGAAAAACTGCAGGCCATCGCCGCCAAACGCGGTGGCCGCGTGTGCTTCCCGCGCCCCGCGCTGTGCACCGACAACGGCGCGATGATCGCCTTCGCCGGCGCGCTTCGCCTGCAGGCCGGGCAGAGCAGCGGGCGCGAAGTCCACGTGCAACCGCGCTGGGATATGGCATCGTTGCCCGCCGTCCAGCCCGCGACCGCATGAACGACAAAGTCTTCATCGAAGGCCTCGAGATCGAGACCCTGATCGGCATCTACGATTGGGAGCGCCGCATCCGGCAGCCACTCGTGTTCGACATCGAGATGGCTTTCGACAACCGCAAGCCCGCGGCGAGCGACGCCATCGAAGACACGCTCGACTACAAGGCAGTGAGCAAGCGCCTGATTGCTTACGTGTCGGCGTCGGACTTCGGCCTGGTCGAAACCCTCGCCGAACGCTGCGCCGAATTGATCCTCGACGAATTCGCCGTTTCGCAGGTGCGCCTGAAACTGAGCAAGCCAGGCGCGGTACGCGGCGCGCGCGCGGTGGGCGTATCGATCGAGCGCAGCCGCGCGTGACGGCGAAGGCCTACCTCAGCCTCGGCAGCAACCTCGAACCCGAGCGCCATCTGCGCGCGGCGATCGATGCGCTGCGTGCGCGCTTCGGCGAAATCGTCGTGTCCCCGGTGTATCGCGTGCCGGCGGTGGGTTTCGAAGGCCCGGATTTCCTCAACGCCGCGGCCATCATCGACACCGACCTGGATCCCTTCGCACTGGTCGCGTGGTTGCACGCGCTCGAAGCCGACAACGGCCGCATCCGCGGGGACGTGAAGTTCAACGACCGCACGCTGGATGTCGACCTGGTTTATTTCGACGATCTGGAGCTCGACCTGCCGGAATTGCAATTACCGCGACCGGAGTTGCGGCATGCCTTCGTGTTGCGCCCGTTGGCGGATATCGCGCCCGCGTTCGTCGATCCGGTGCGCAAGGTGACGCTGGCCGAACTGTGGCGCGCGCACCCAGAGTTCAATGACACTCTGGAAACCGTGACGCTCTAGCCTTCGAGCATCCGCCCGCCGTCCAGGCGCAGCACCTGGCCGGTCGTGTACGTGGCTTCGCGCAACAACCAATGCACCGCGTTCGCGATTTCCTCCGGGGTGCCGGTGCGATGCAGCGGCGTGCGATCGAGCATCGCCTGTTTCGCGGCGTCGTCCTTCCCGCTGTCGGGCCAGAGAATCGCGCCGGGCGCGATCGCGTTGACGCGCACGTCGGGACCGAGTTCGAGCGCGAGCGCGCGCGTCATGTGCACCAGCGCGGCCTTGCTCATGCCGTAGAGCGCATGGCCGCGCAACGGGCGCTCGGCATAGATGTCGGCCATGTTGACGATCGCGCCGCGCGTCGCGCGCAGGTGCGGCGCCGCCGCTTGCGCGAGGAAGAAGGGCGCGCGCGCGTTCGCGTTGAACAGCGCATCCCACTGGTCGGGCGTGGCCTGGCCGAGCGGGGTGGCGAAGAAGGACGAGGCGTTGTTGACCAGCGCATCGAGGCGGCCGAAGCGGCCGATGGTCTGCGCGATGAGTTCGGGCAAGCGATCGAACTGCCCCAGATCGGCCTGCAGTACGACGGTCGAACCGGCGCGCGCGGCCTCGAGTTCGCCCGCCAGCGCATCGGCGTCGCCCCGCGAGGCGTGGCAGTGGATCGCCACGTCGAAGCCGTCGGCATGCAGGCGGCGCACGATCGCGGCACCCAAGCGACGGGCACTGCCGGTGACCAGGGCAACGGATCGGGCGGTCGTCATGGGCGCTTGCGGTCCTTGCGGCTATCCTGTCGGCATTGTCGATGTATTTGCCGTCCATGTCCGCATCGCCGGAACCCCATGCCATCCCCGTGCCCGACGCCGACGCGCTCGCCCACAGCGAACGCCTGCGCCAGGGCATCCAGCAACAGATCCACGCCGCCGGCGGTGCGATCCCGTTCTCGCGTTTCATGGAGCTGAGCCTCTACGCACCGGGGCTGGGCTACTACAGCGCGGGCGCGACCAAGTTCGGCGCGAGCGGTGATTTCGTCACCGCGCCGGAACTCGGTCCCTTGTTCGCCGCGTGCGTCGCCGACAGCATCGCGCCGGTGCTGCAACAGCTCGGGCCGGAGGCGGATGTCGTCGAACTCGGCGGCGGCAGCGGTGCGTTCGCGGAAGTGGCGCTGAAGAAACTGCTCGCCGCCGATGCGCTGCCCGCGCGTTACGCGATCCTCGAACCCAGCGCCGACCTGCGCCAACGCCAGCAGGATCGCCTGCGCGAACGCCTGAATCCGTTGCTCTACGACCTGGTCGAATGGCTGGATGCGCCGCCGCAGGAATCATGGAACGGCGTGCTGTTCGCCAACGAAGTGATCGATGCATTGCCGACGCCGCGCTTCACGCTGCGCGATGGCGAAGTGTTCGAAGAGCACGTCGCGCTCGATCCGGAGGGCCGATTCATTCGCACCGATCGCCCCGCCGATGCGCTGCTCGCCGCCGCGGTCCGCCATGTCGAACGGCAGCGCGACGAACCGTTCCCCGACGGTTATCGCTCCGAACTGCTGCCGCAATTGCCGTACTGGGTCCAGGCGGTGATCGGCGGATTGCGCAAGGGCACGATGCTGTTCGTCGACTACGGTTATCCGCGTCGCGAGTTCTACTCGCCGCAGCGCGCGAACGGCACGCTGCGCGCGTTCCGCCGCCATCGCATGGTCGAGAACGTGTACGACCTGCCGGGCCTGCAGGACATCACCGCCTCGGTGGATTTCACCGCGCTGGCCGAAGCGGGYACGGGCGCCGGCTTCGACCTGGCGGGCTACTGCACGCAGGCGAGTTTCCTCATCGGCAACGGCCTGGAACCCAACCTGACCGCCGCCGAAGAACGCGCGCACGACGAAGCGCAGCGCTATCGCCTGCGCCAGGAAGCCAAGCACCTCACCTTGCCCGGCGAAATGGGCGAACGCTTCCAGGTCATGGGTTTCCAGCGCGACGTCGAATTCGGCACCGCCTTCCTCGTCGGCGACCTGAGCTGGCGCCTGTGATTCGTTGGCTTGGGTCGGCGGCGGCGAAGCCCTTTGCTCGCCCGCAGCGTTGGCTCGGGCTGTGGTGGGGAATGATCGCGGTGGTGGTCGTCGGGTCCTTGCTGCCCGCGCTGTTGCTGCCGGATTTGCCGGAAGGCAGCGACAAGGTCGAGCACCTGCTCGGTTACGCGATTCTCGCGGCGATGGCGGTGCAGGTGTTCGCGACGCGACGCGTGTTGATGCTTGCCGCGTTGTTCCTCGTGGCGCTCGGCATCGGGATCGAAATCGCGCAGGACGTGTTGACGACCACGCGGCAGATGGATGCCTGGGATGCCCTCGCCAATACGTGCGGCGTGCTGCTCGGCATCGCGAGTGCGCTGACGCCGGTGCGGGATGCGTTGCTGCGCATGGATACGCGCTGACGCAGCGTCAGGCCGGCGTGCGCGCCTGGTGGATCGCCCGGATGCGGGCTTTTGCGAGCGCTTCGCCCAGCGCGGGGCCTTCGAGGCCTTCGCGTGCGACATCGGCGGCGCGCACCGATTGCGCGACTTCCAGCAGGCGAACCAACGCTTCGCGCTGCGGATAAGGCTGGTCCTCCAACCCCGTGCGACCACGTTTGTCGGCTTCGCACACCAGGCCCAACTGCGCGATGCGCGCAGGCTGGCGAAACCCGTCGCAGCGTTGCAGCAAATCGTGGACCGTGCTGTCGCGCAGTTCGAACAGGCGATGCACGTTGAGGTGCTCGCGACACGCGATCTTCGCCAGATCGCGATGCTGGGAAGGCACCTTCATGCGATCGCACAGCGCGCGCAGCGGCGCCAGGCCCGCGTGTTCATGCCCGAGATGTTTCGGCAACACGTCCACCGGGGTGAGCGCCTTGCCCAGGTCATGCACGAGCGCGGCGAAGCCGACCACCGCATCCCCCGGCGCGAGCTTCGCGGCCATGTCGCACACCAGTTCGATGTGCACGCCGGTGTCCACTTCCGGATGATATTCCGCGCGTTGCGGCACGCCGTACAAGGCGTCGACCTCGGGCAGCACGACGGCCAGCGCGCCGCAATCGCGCAAGGTGCGCAGGAAGGCCGAGGGCGTGTTCGACGCGAGCGCGCGCACCAGTTCCTGCCAGACGCGCTCGGGCACCAGTTCGCCCATCTCGCCCGAGGCCACGATTTCGCGCATCAGCGCCATCGTTTCAGGCGCAACGGTGAACCCGAGGTCGGCGAAGCGCGCCATGAACCGCGCCGCGCGCAACACGCGCAGGGGATCTTCGACGAACGCCGGGCCCACGTGGCGCAACACGCGTCGCGCGATGTCGCTTTCGCCATGCCAGGGATCGACCAGCGTGCCGTCGTCGCGCTGTGCGATCGCGTTGATCGTGAAGTCGCGCCGCTGCAGGTCTTCCTCGAGCGTCACGCCCGGGTCGGCATCGACGACGAACCCGCGATAGCCGCGCCCCGATTTGCGCTCGGTGCGCGCGAGCGCGTACTCCTCGCCGGTCGTCGGATGCAGGAACACCGGGAAGTCGCGGCCCACCGGTTTGAAACCTTGCTCGAGCATCGCCTCGGGCGTGGTGCCCACGACCACGTAGTCGCGATCGCCCGCCGGCAGCCCCAGCAGCCGATCCCGCACCGCACCGCCGACGAGGAAGGTCTCCATCGTCGCGATTCTAGGGGGTGTTCAGGACGACCGTCGTCGGGCAGGTGAAAGACTTGCGCGCTCCGGCGCGCCCGCGCATGCGGTCGCTGACCGGCGCGGCGTCGCCGTTGAGGCGCCAGTCGTAAATCACGCTGAAGGCCAGCACGCGCGCGACGTATTCGCGGGTTTCCTTGTAGCTGATGGTCTCGATCCAGAAATCCGGATCCATGCCCGGCCGCTGCGCCTGCCAGCGCGCAAGCGGCGCCGGGCCTGCGTTGTAGCCGGCAAGCACCATGTAGGGCGGGCCGTATTTGTCGTACAACTGGCGCAGGTAGGCGGTGCCGATGGCGATGTTCGCGTCGGGGTCGTACAGCGTCGACGCACCGCTCCACGGCAGTCCGATGCGCTTTGCGGTGGCCATGCCCGTGGCGGGAACGACCTGCATCAGGCCCATCGCGTTCGCGCCGGAACGGGCATTCGGATTGAAGATGCTCTCGGCACGGATCTCCGCGGCGACCCATGCGGGATCGAGCCCGTTCTTCGTGGCCTCGCGGCGGATGGTCGCATCGTGATGCAGGGGGAAGCGCAGGCCGTACATGCGCGCCTCCTCGGGCTGCTTGCCGAGCGCGAAGACCGCGCGGTCGAACCACCCGTAGTCCTGCGCGACCGCGACGGCCAGGCGGCGCTGGGTGTCGTCGAAGCGCGACAGCGCATCGTCCCATTCGCGTTGCGCCCAGCCCGGACGGTCGGCCTGGTAGAGCGCCATCGCGCGAACGATGGCGGGATCCTTCGCGATCGCCGACTGCTGCGCGGTGCCGAGCGCAACATCCACCGGGCACAGCGCATACGGCTGCCCGATGCGATCGGCGGCGAGGAAGCCGTGGAATTCCGGCTTGCGTGCCGCATCGCGATAGAGCGCCTGCGCACCCGCCTTGTCGCCGGCCAGTTCGGTCAGGCGCGCCTGGAAGTAGGTCCAGCGCGAATCGCCGCGCTGCTTGTCGCCCATCTTACGGATGGCGGCCAGCGCGGCGGGCCAATCGCTGCGCGACATCGCTTCGCGCGCGCGCCACTCGTGCAGGCGTTCGTCGTAGGCGCTGTCGGGCACGGCGTTCAAGCGCCGTGCGGAATCGGGTTCGTAGGAGGCGACCGTCCACAACGCGGCCTGGTACAGCGGGCGTGCGCGATCGGCATCGGTGAATTGCAGCGCGCTCGCGAACTTCGGCAGTTGCGTATCGACGAGCATCGGCACCGACTTCGCCAGGCGCGCGAGCCCTTGCGAGGCCATCATTCGGCTGCGCGGCGTTTTCGGCCACGTCAGCGCGCGATCGTGCACGGCTTCGAAGAACGCGGCGTAGTCGTTGGCCAGCGCCATGTCTTCCGCAGGCAGCCCGCGCGCGGCGCTGCGCATGACCGAGGGTTCCCATTCGTTCGCCGCGGCGTCGATGCGTTCCCAACGCAAGGACGCGGGCAACCCGCCCTTCGCGGCGAGCATGTCGAATGGCGCATCGCACGCCACCGGCAGGGCCTTGCCCGTGCTGCGCCACATCGCCTGCGCATCGGCGATCCACGTGGCATCGGTGTTGCCCGTTGCCGCGCGCGACTGGAGTTCGGCGCAACGCAACGCGGCGTCCTTGATCGACGGCGACCACGCACTGCGGAACGCCGGCCAATCCTCGCGACGCGACAGCGCGGCGAGCCAGAGCTCACGGAACGCACCTTCGAGCGCCTGTCCCTTGTACTTCGCGAGGAAAGCCTGCCCGCGCGGCACCGGCAGCGTGTCGATATCGCGTTTGAGCTGCGCGTACTCGACCCACCCGACCAAGGGATGGTTGGCCAGCGCGGCCATTTGTTCCGACGACAGGGTGCCGCGCTCGGCAGCGGTGAACGCATCGCGGATCTGGTCGCGTTGCGGCACGACGATGATCGGTGCGTTGCGCAGCGGCGGCGGCAGGATCTTGCCGGCGGGCGCGGTTTTGCCCTGCTGTGCGATCGCCGAAGACGAACACAACAAAAGCGCGGACAGAAGCGGCAGCGTATGTCGCAGCATGGACGATCCGTTGGGGGAGACGAACGACCTGGGCCCGACTATAGCCGACGCCTCGTGAATCGATCAGTCAGGAAACCACCCGCACGAACGTCGGGAATCCCTCAAGCCACGCTCAACGCAGCGCGTGTTCCGGAACGTCGATTTCCGCGGCGATCGCCAGGTGATCCGAATACGCCGCGGCGAAGGCTTCCATGCGCGCGATGCGCAGGTCGCCGGTGGTGAGGATATGGTCGATCGCGCGCTGCGGCCGCCAGCTCGGGAAGGTCGGCACGCACGAGGCCGGCGGCTGCAGGCGCGTGCGCTTGTACAACTGCTGCATCTCCGGCCGGTCCGGATCGCAATTGAAATCGCCCATCAGGATTGCGTGCGGATGGTCGTGCAGCAGTTCGGCGATGAACGACAGTTGCGATGCACGCGAACCGGCGCCGAGCGACAGATGCGCGACGGCCACCGTCAGCCCGTCGTCGCCGTTGCCGAATTGCGCGACCAGCACGCCGCGCCCGCGCACGCGGCCGGGCAGGGGGTGGTCGTGCACTTCGACGGGCTCGAGCTTCGACAGCAACCCGTTCGCGCTGGAGGCGAAACCGCCGACGTTGCGGTTGGGCTGGTGGCTCCAGTACGCGAAACCCCCGCGTTGCGCGAGGTAATGCGTCTGGTTGGTGAACCCCGAGCGCAGGCTCCCGGGGTCGCTTTCGTTGAGGCCGACGATGTCGTGGCCGCCCGCCAGTTGCGCGATCGCATCCAGGCTGCCGCGCTTGTTGCCCGCGGGCAACACGTGCGACCAGCTGCGCGTCGCGTAATCCGTGTAACGCCGGGTGCTCGACCCGGCCTGGATGTTCGCGCTGAGCAGCTTGAGGCGGCGGTGGGTCATCAGCCCGGCGATCAGCCCTGCGACGCCGCGGCGGGCGCGCCGTCGGCGGCACGCTCCTTCGCGATCAGGCCGCTGGCGATGCGCAGCATGTCCTCGAAGCTGTTGCCGGTGACCTTGTACTTGCCGTTGACGATCAGCGTGGGCGTGCTGTTCGCGCCCGAGCGGATCATGAACTGGCGGCCCTTGCTGACCTGCGCGTTCACCGAGAACGAATTCATCGTGCTCAGGAATTCCTTCGGGTTCGCGCCGTACTTGCCGTAGAAGTTGGCGATCTTCTGTTCGTCGACCGGATCGCCTTCGCCCGGCATCGTCTGCGTGATGTGGATCTCCTTGATCAGCGCGCTGTGCGAGCGCTCGACCAGGCCCATCGATTCGGCGACGTAGAACGCCTTCGCGTAGGGGTTCCACTCCGGGCCGAACGGCGCGGGCACGTAGGAGAAGCGCACGTCGGCCGGCAGCTTGGCCTTCCATGCGGACACCAGCGGATCGAACGCGGCGCACGCCGGGCAGACGTAACCGAAGACTTCGACGACTTCGATCTTGCCGTCGAGCGGCTTCCACGGTTCGCCCCCCTTGATGGTGACGTAGTCGGTGCCTTCGACCAGGCCGGAGGGATCGTTCGCGGAGGCCAGGGCCTTCTGCGCAGCGGCGTCGGCGGCGGCGTTGGCGGCCGGGGCGGCGGTCGATGCGGCCACCGGTGCCGCGGAGGTGCTCGCGGCGGGTTCGTCGGCGCTGGCCGGCATCGCGGCGGTGGACTGCGCGGTCGGCGTGGCAGCCGTCGGCGCTTCGGTCTTGCCGCAGGCGGCGAGGGTGAGAAGGAGGAGCGAGGAAACCAGGGGGAGCAGGACGCGTCGGGTCATGGGGTCGATCCTCCAGCGGAGTGCCTGAATATCAGGTGGGCGGATGGGTGGAATGAAGAAATCAGCGGGGCGGATGCGCGATCAGCGCGCCGGCGATGCGCAGCATGTCATCGAGCGAGCGGCCCATCACGCGGTACTTGCCGTCGACGATGAGCGTGGGCGTGCCCTGGAGCTGGATGCGCAGCGCGAAGTCGTGCGCGGCCTTCATGCGCGCGGCGACCTGCGGGCTGGCGATCGCCGCCGAGAACTTCTTCGCATCCACGCCGAGGGTGGCGTAATACGCGGTGAGTTCGGCGTCGCTGGGATTCATCGGCAGCACCTGGTCGTCGTGCACTGCGCGGAACGTCGCCGCATGCGTGCGCGCCACGGTACCGAGCTGTTCGGAGGCGAAGTACCCGCGGCCGAAGGTGTCGTCCATGTCGTAGGCCGCCGGCACGTAACGCACCTTGACGTTCTTCGGCAGGGTCGCGCGCCAGGCCTCGATCTTCGGCGCGAAGTCGTGGCAGTGATGGCAGGTGTAGGCGAACACTTCGGCGACTTCGATCTCGCCCTTGCGCACGGTGTCGAACGTGCCGGGGGTGTCGAGCACTTCGTAGTCGACATCCTCGACCGGCGCGGACGTGGCCTGCGCGGAAGCGGCGAGGGGAAGCAGCAGGGCGAGGAGGAGGAACGCGATGCGACGGATCATGCGGGTCCTTCGGGGGTCAAAAAAAACGCCGGTCCACAGTGTGGGACCGGCGTGCTGATCAAGGTCGTGAACGCTTCGACAGCTTCCGCCGGCGCAGGTTCCGCCGTGATTACTGTTGTGCGGTGGCTTCGTCCGAGCGCTTGTGCAGGCCCTGCACGTAGCTCGCCAGCGACTGGATTTCCTCGTCCGTCAGCGGCTTGGCGACCGAGGCCATGATGTTGAACAGGTGCGGGTCGGTCTGCGTGGTCGTGCCCGTGCGGTATTCCTCGAGCCGACGCTGCGCATAGGCCGACTGCTGGCCGGCGATGGCCGGGTAGGCCGGGCCGGGGTTGCCGCCGCCGGCAGGGCCGTGGCAGGACATGCAGGCCGGGATGCCGCGCGCCAGGTCGCCCTGGCGGAACAGGCGCTCGCCCACTTCGTAGAACTTCATGCCGGCGTTGGGGCCGGTGGCGATGGCGGTGTCGTCGGCCACGCCGGCGCCGGCCTTCTGCACGGCGAAGTGCGCACCCAGGTCGCGCATGTCCTGCGCGGTGAGGGCGTCGGCGAAGGGCTTCATCACCGCGGCCATGCCCGAGGTGCGCTGGCCGCTCTTGAAGAGTTCCAGCTGGTGCGCGATGTAGCGCTCCGGCATGCCGGCCAGGCGCGGGTACTGCGGGTCGGTCGGGTTGCCGTCCAGGCCGTGGCAGGCCGCGCACGTACCGGCCTTCTGGTCGCCACGCTTCACGTCGCCCCACACCGGCTTGGCCTCGACCAGCGGCTTGGTTTCCACCTGGGCATCCGGGGCGACGGGCGTCACCTGGGATTGGGCGAAAGCGACGGCGGCGACCGCAAAGGTGGCCGCGAGACCGGCGTAGCGCAGGACGCGTGCGTGGCGCATGCAAAGCTCCGAAATTGCTGGGTCCGGCGAAACCAGGCCGCCGGGTGGTCGCGGACCGAAATTCGGTCGCGAAGGCGCGGGATTATCGACGGCGGGCCGCCGACCGGTCAAACCGGAGGCCGGCCGGGCTTGCGCGGCGTGCGATCCTTGTCGCCATGGCCAACCCCCTTGCCCGCGCCCGCTACGTCCTTTCGGCGCACAACTACCGCCAACTGCCGCCCGATGCCGGCGCCGAGGTCGCCTTCGCCGGTCGCTCCAACGCCGGCAAGTCGAGCGCCCTCAACGCCATCGCGCAGCAGAATGCGCTGGCCCGCGTCTCCAAGACGCCGGGCCGGACGCAACAGCTGGTCTTCTTCGAAGTCGCCCCGCACAAACACATGGTCGACTTGCCGGGCTATGGCTACGCGAAGGTCCCCAAGGACCTGCAGTCGCACTGGCAGCAGTTCCTCGACGGGTACTTCTCCACGCGCGATGCATTGCAGGGCCTGGTGGTCATCATGGACATCCGGCACCCGCTGAAAGACTACGACCGGCAGATGATCGACTACGCCGCGCAGCGCGGCATTCCCGCACATGCGGTGCTCACCAAGGCCGACAAGCTCTCGCGTGGCGCGGCGGCGAACACGTTGCAGGCCGTGCGCATGGAGCTCGCGCGCGTGTACGGCGAGACCGTATCGGTGCAGACCTTCTCCGCCGAATCCAAGCAGGGCGTGGACGAAGCGCGCGCCGTGGTCTCGCGCTGGCTGGGCGTCTGACCGCAAGCCCCGTGCGCGGGAACGCCCCGCACAAGTGCCAACTTTGGAACGACGGCGTCCTGTCCGCGTGAGGAGTGCGTGGACGTTACCGGGACTATAGTGCCGGGCCTGCAACGGAAGGAACCGATGTCGAGCCTGAGCAACGTCGCCGAGCTTCCCATCACCGACCGGCGCGAGCTGGTCGAATACCTCGCGTCCGGAAGCAGGCCGCGCACCGATTGGCGCATCGGCACCGAGCACGAGAAATTCGGCTTCCGCACCGACGATCTGCGCCCGCCCACCTTCGACGGCGAACGCGGCATCGAAGCCCTGCTCGAAGGCCTGGTGCGTTTCGGTTGGGAACCGGTGCGCGAACACGGCCGCACGATCGCGCTGGCACGCGACGGCGCGAGCGTCACGCTCGAGCCCGCCGGCCAGCTCGAACTCTCCGGCGGCCAGCTCGAATCCATCCACGACACCTGTCGCGAGACCAACACGCATCTGGACGAAGTGAAAGCCGTCGCCGGGCAGCTCGGCATCGGCTTCCTCGGCATGGGTTTCCAGCCGAAGTGGCGCCGCGATGAAATGCCGTGGATGCCCAAGGGCCGCTACAAGATCATGCGCGACTACATGCCCAAGCGCGGCGACCTGGGCCTGGACATGATGACGCGCACGTGCACCGTGCAGGTCAACCTCGACTTCGCCAGCGAAGCGGACATGGTGAAGAAGTTCCGCACCTCGCTCGCGCTGCAGCCGATCGCGACCGCGCTGTTCGCCGATTCGCCGTTCACCGAAGGCAAGCCGAACGGCTTTCTCTCGTATCGCTCGCACATCTGGACCGACACCGATCCCGACCGCACGGGCATGCTCGACTTCGTGTTCGAAGACGGCTTCGGTTTCGAGCGTTACACCGACTATCTGCTCGACGTGCCGATGTACTTCGTCTATCGCAACGGCGAATACCTCGATGCGTCCGGCAAGTCCTTCCGCAAGTTCATGGACGGCAAGCTGGATGTCACGCCGGGGGCGCTGCCCACGCTGCGCGACTGGTCGGACCACATGACCACCGCCTTCCCGGAAGTGCGGCTGAAGAAATACCTGGAAATGCGCGGCGCCGATTCGGGCCCGTGGAATCGCATCTGCGCGTTGCCGGCGTTCTGGGTCGGCCTGCTGTACGACGATGCGTCGCTGGATGCGGCCTGGGACCTGGTCAAGGACTACTCGCGCGAAGAACGCCACGCCTTGCGCGACGGCGTGCCGAAGCATGCGTTGAAGTTGCCCGCGCGCCTGGGCAAGTCGCAGGCGACCGTGCGCGAGCTGGCGATCGAAGTGCTGAAGATTTCCGCCGCGGGCCTCGCGCGCCGCGATCGCCGCAACAAGAGCGGCGTGGACGAGCGCGTCTTCCTCGATCCGCTGATCGAAAGCGCGGAAGCCAACCAGACGCCGGCCGAACGCAAGCTCGCGCTTTACGAAGGCCCGTGGGCCGGCAACATCGACCGCGTGTTTTCCGAGTTCCAGTACTGAGGGTCAGAACACCGCGGCTTGCAACGGCGTATCGGCCCACTGCCACGCTGCCTGGAACTGTTTGCGCGTTTCCGCCGCGGCCTGTTTGTCGCCCATCGCGTCCTGCGCCTGCGCCAAACCATACAGGCCCCAGCCATTCTTCGGGAATTTCTGCAGGTCGTTTTCGAACGCTTTCTCCGCATCGGCCGGGCGTTTGGCTTTCAACAACGCCGCGCCGAGATAATTGCTGACAGGCAGCGGCCAATCCGCGGGTTCGTTGTAGGTCAGCTTGTCTTCGATCTCCCCGGCCTTGCGCAATGCTGCGATGGCTTGATCGTGTTTGCCCTGCGACGAGGCGATCTCACCCTGCAGCACGCCGGCGCCGACTTTCAGTAAATCGCCGGCGTAATTCGTGGTGCCGAGCATCAGCTTGGCCATCGCAGGATCGTCCGCGAGTGTTTGCAGCGCCGCGAGTTCGCGCTGCGCTTCGGCCGTATTGCCCTTGCGCAACTGCGCCATGCCGCGCGCGAAATGCCAGATGCCGGTGGGATAGGGCTGCGGCGCCGGCGATTGCGTGCGCGCGAGGATCGCATCCCATTCTCCGAATCGCACTTGTGTCTGCATCGGTACGACGACGAAGTGCTGCATGAAGTTGAGCGCGTCCAGTTTCTCCATGTCCGCGTGCTGCGCGGTCTGGTCCGAGGCCTGCGTGGCGAGCGTGCGCGATCCCATCAGCCCCGCGCTCAGCGTGGCGAAGTGCCAGTTGTGCGGCACGTAACCGAGCGGATACATGCCGTTGGTGCCCCTGCACACCGCGAGGAAATCCTTGTCGGCGGTGGAGGCGCGGAAATTGGCGAGCGTCGCGTCGTTGTAGCGGCCCGTGCGGATGTAGATGTGCGCGGGCATGTGCACCAGGTGCCCAGAGCCGGGCGCGAGGCCGCCCAGCGTGTCGGCGAGCGCCTCGGCGCGACCGGGATCGTCGGAGGCTTCGACCGCGTGGATGTAGTAGTGGATCGCGCCGATGTGCTTCGGATTGCGCTTTAGCACCGTCTCGATCGCGCCGAGGATCTTCGGCGTATCCGCGTTCGGCTTGCCGGCCGTCCAGTAATTCCAGGGCGTGAGGTCCATCAACGCTTCGGCATACATGGCTTGCGCATCGTCGTCGTCGGGAAACTGCGCGACGACATTCGCCATCGCATCCGCGTACGCCTTGTCGAGCGGCGCGCGATCGGCGGGCGCGGGATCGGCGTAGCGCTTCACCAACGCTTCGATCAACGCGCGGTCGGCGGGCTTCGCGTTGTCGGACAGCGACAGCGCCTTCTTCGCGAGCGCAGCGGCTTGCGGTACGACGTCGGGCTGCATCGGCAGGTTGATGTTCGGCCCGAGCACGAGCGCTTGCCCCCACACGCAGATCGCGCATTGCGGATCCAGGCGCGCCGCTTCGGCGAACGCACGACCCGCCGCTTCGTGGTTGAAGCCGTAGGCGAGCCGCAAACCCTGGTCGAAGTAACGCTGTGCGCCGGGCACGGGCGTGGCGATGTCGCGATGCAACTCGCCGAAGGTTTCGAACAGCGGCGGTGCGGGCGCCGCCGCCGTGTCGGCGCGAGGTGCCGGCGCTTCGCAAGCGGCGAGGAGTGCGGTGGCGGCGAAAGCGGCCGAGAGCGCGGCAACGAGCGAGGGACGCATGGTCGGGATCCTGCTGTCGGGTCACGAGGGAGAACGCAAGAGCTGACGCCGACAGGTCGCGAGTGCAGGGCTCGGATTCATCCAGCTGCGGAAGAGCTTTCGCCGTCGGTGGACGGCCGTCGAATTCCGATCATGGCCGCCTTACTTGCAGACGGATCTGCCATGTCATCGACCGCCGACCGATTCGCGCGCGCCCTGCGGGCCGTCCACGCCCGCATGCGGTTCCCTCTCCAGTGCATCACCGTCGCGCTGCTCTTCGCCGGACTGACCGTGATCGGCGCCATCGGCGCGGGAGGCGGCCTGGCACACGCCACGCTCGGCCAGGCCGACATCCTGCCGACCAAGCCGGCGAACCCGACGAACTATCCGACGCTCGAAGCACTGCTGCGCCAGTCGCCGCACGATACCGTGGTCGTGCTGAAGCACGTCGAAGACGACCAGAAGAACAGCCTGCTGCCCGAAGCGCGGGAACGTTTCGACAACTTCGTCAGGTTCATGGCGTTCGTCGATTCGCAGAACGTGCGTGTCGTCGCCCTTGCGCGCATTGCGCCGGGCCAGACGCTCATTGCGCCAAAGCATGCGCTTCCCACGGAAGTGCACGCCGCGATGCGCAACGTGACCCCGTTGTATGCGGGATTCCCATGGACCGGCGCCCCCGAAACGGCGTACCTGACGGCAGCGATCCAGGGCACGACGTTCCTGGACGCGCACTTGCAGGGCGTGCGCAACATCATCCTGATCGGCCACGGCCTCGATGAATCCGTGGAACTGCCGATGTTCGAAGCCGTGTTCAATCGCGTCAACGTCTATCGCAACCCGTTGCTGGACCCTCGCGTCACCGAGCGCGTCGACCCGACGTATCACACGCGGTACGTCGACCGGATGGATCGCCTGCCCAGATCCCCGAATGCGGCGCCCCTCAAGCTGCCGACAACGCTCGCCGAAGATCCGCATCTCCACTATGTGCCGATCGGCAACATTCCCGGCGTTCTCTCCACGCTGCCGAACGCGAACTTCGAAGGGACCAGCAGTTTCGGGCCCGACGGCCGGCCGGTTCCGCACGTCTTCGCGCCAGGCACGCCACCGCGTTACAGCATGGGCGATTTCGCCAACGTCCAGGCGTACGACGCACAACTCCGGTTGGTGTTGACAGGCGTCGTGGAGGATCAAGCGACGATCGAGCACCACACCAACCCGGACCGTTCGGCACTGGTCGTGGTGCCGGACAACGTCGTGAACAGGTTCGCGGCGACGACGGCCTGGATGAACGATGCGCAGATGCGCCAGGCGGTCATCGATCAAGGCATTTCGGCGTTCTCGCACGGAGTCCCGTTTCCCGACCAGCGCGGAGAGCAAGCGCTGCATACGGGCCTGGTGGAATTGACCGTCTCGGCGCACGGTGGCGTGCATCCCAACGGTGGCTACACCGTCGGGAACTTGCATCCGGGGCAACTCGCCGCGCTGATCGCAACGCACCCCGAACTCGACATCGCACCGGTGATCGCCAGGGGGCAGATGCCGCGGATCACGCACTTGCATCTTCTTGCCTGTGGCGTGCGCTGCCAGGCCGACTACGAAGCAGGCAGTGCGGGCAACCTGGGGCAGGACGAAGTGGACTATGCGCAGGCGCTGGTCCGCGCATTGCGGCGCAATGGCATCCATGTGGACCATGTTTCGGTCCACAACGCGACCGTGGTGACGTTCCAGGGCGGCCCGGAAAACATCAGCGCCTGGTTCGTGCTCAGCGATGCATTCGGCGATCCGCGCGGCTGGGCCTACGAGTCGCGCCTGCTCACGACGACACTGGAATACGACTCGGCGGGGGACACGTTCTTCGAGAACCTGGATCTCAACGAGCTCCAGCGGATCCAGGTCGAGGGTGTGCGGCCATTGCCATTGGTACGGCATGCGGGCGGGCCGCTCGTGCCCGCCGCACCCGGACGGACGCCGGCATGGATCGCCCAGGCGACGGGGCCGGCCATTGCAGCACCGGGGCTGGCGCACGTGACTGCAGCAGGTGCCGTCGTCAACGTGACGCCCGCGCCGGGCCTGGCGCCACGGCTCGACCCGGGTTCGCGCCGCGGCGGCGACTGGTGGCCCGTGATGGAGGTGATGTTCAAGAACGGCACCGTGGTGACGACCGCCGACCTGGATGCATTCATGGCCGGCGCGCGGCCGGACGACGGACACGTCGTGGTGGTGGATACCGACCCCGCGCGCCTGGAGGGCGTCCGCCTCGCGCTGCACCTGGCCAGGACCGCGCCGAACGCAATTGCATGGATCGCGCAATTGCGTGCGAACGGCCTGGATACCGCAGGTCCCGATCTGATCGACATCTGGCGTGGCACCACGCCCCATGATCACAACACCGAACTGGGTTTGCTCTCCGACCAACACGTCGAGGCCGCCTTCCAGATCCTCCGGCAGCGGGTCGTTGCGGGCGAATTCGTCTTCCATGGCGCGGACATCACCACGCGCGATGGCGCGGGCGTGGTCAACGCCAGTCTCGGACATGAGCCGGTGGCGATGCTCTGGCTCCCCGATGATGATCAGTTCCTCGCGCGCAGCGCGCTGCTCGGTTCCGACCGGGGCCGCGTCGAGACGCTCCTGCAATTGCGGCTCAACGTCGCCCTGTTGATGGGGCCGGACACCGTCGTCTGGCAGGAACAGCCAGGGGGCGGCGCGTGGCACGTCGCCGGCGAGCAGGCCTATCGCAACCACTTCCAACTGCCTGGCCGCCAGCCGCTGCCGGACGCCGCGAACACCGGTGGGGGAGCGGCGACGGCCGGAGGGCGCGACCAAGCGGTCATCGCCGGCGTCGATGCCGGCCTCGTGCGCGATGGTGCGAGCTCGACGGATCGCGATGCCGTGCGCGATGCGCTGCACGATCGCGAACAGGGCCGCCTGCATTCCTGGTGGACGCGCGCACGCGAAGCGCTCGGCAATGTCGCCGATTGGGTCATGCATCGCTTCGCCGCGATGATGCGCTCGATGGGCCTGTGGGACGCGCCCGCGGCGATCCTGCCGGCGGAAGCCGCCGCGGCGCATGCGCAGGACCCGGTGATCGTGCGGATGCAGGCGCAGAGCTTGGGGACGCGCCTGTTGCGGGCCAGTCGCGATCTGCTGGTCGCGCACGCACTCGATCCGCACACGTGGGTTCCCGTGCTCGAAACCGCGCGCGCGTTGACGACGGCCTGTCCGATGTCGGGTTGCACGGCACGGGAGGCCGAGACGGAATACGAAATGCGCTGGTTGCACGAGACGACGGGCGAAGAGCGCATCGTGCGCACGCGCGATCCGGTGTTCGCGCAGACGCGCGATTTCCTGGCCATGCACGTGGTGCAGGCCAACGCCGACATTGCGGGCGGGCACGTCTCCAGCATGAACGCGGCGTTTGCGCTGATGGGCCTGGCGCACATCCTCCAGGCGAACAAGCAATCGCAGCAGGAGGGATTGCCTTCGAACCTGGCGACCTCGCTGCAGGTGCAGATGTACCTGGGCGAGGCGATGGCGGTGGCCGGCGTGGCCAAGGATGTCGTGCAGGTCGTGCAACTGGCGCGCGAAGGCATGCGCGAGGCGGCGGAGGTGAGCTCCGCGCTCGGACAGACCGTGCGCATCGAGGCCCGATTGCTGCGGACGCTGGGGACGACGCTGGACGTGGTGGGAGGTTTGGCGTCGGTCGGCCTGGTCGGCGTGGATATCTACAACCTGGCCAACGCGAAGACCGACATGCAACGCGCGGTCGCAGGTGCCCAGCTTGGTGTGGACAGCATGTCGGTGGGGGTCACCGCTGCTGCGATCGTCGCGGAGATGGCGGGCGCGGCCACCGCCTCTTCGATCATCGGCGCATTCGCGGTGCCGCTGGCGGGGATCGGGATCGGTGTCGTCGGCCTCGTCGAGGCCTTCATGGCGGTGGCAGCAGACGTGGATGCGTCGGCGGCGAAGTTCGACAAGTTCGCCGATCTGTATGCACGCACGAGTTGGTCGTCGGCGGAGGATGGCCTCGTCGCATCGGGCCATCCGAGCGCGCCGACCAAACGGAGCGCGTACAAGTGGGATGCGAAATCGCAGACGCTGCAGCCCGTACACGGCATCGCCATCGGCCGCGTGGACTTGCGTGCACGCGACAGCCTGGGCCGGCGCTCGACGGCGTTCGCGGAGAGCTACATCGATCGCGCAGACCCGACCAAGCAAGGCTCTCAGAGCGTGGCCGGCAGTCGTCCGACGCTCACTGGCGGCAACGTGCCTTCCCCGGATCCGAACGCCGCGCCCATTCCGATCCTCGCACGCACGGGCATCTATCCGACCGGTCATCTGCCGTTGGCGACCGCAGACGTGGTCGAAACGCTGGTGGTCCCCGCGACGCCGGCTTCGCGCTTCCACAGCTACGAGTACCAGAACCTCGCCGATGCGAACGACCGACATCGGCAGGAAGCGGGCTTCATGGGCTACGAAGTGCTGCGTCGGTTGGAGAGCACGGACTGGAACGCCGGCTTCTTCCTCTACGACTTCGACCTCAATGCGGTCGGCACGATCCTGCGCCGCGTACACGAAAACTGGATTCCCACCACGGTGGACCTGGTGCTGGACGATGCGGTGCACACGGTGGCCTGGCCGGAGTTCATCATTCCCAAGGACACGACCTGGACGCCGGAACAGCAGCAGACGTATCGCGCCAGCAACCGGCAGATGACCGGCAACATGCGGTACCGGGTGAGCCCGAGCGGGCGCACGCAGGCCTACGTGCTTGCGCTGCAGGATGGCTACGGCAGCATCGAATTGCAGGCAGCGGGCACGGGCAAGTCGACCACGTGGATGCTGGATGCGCGTCATCTGGCGAACCCGGATGGGATTGCGACGTCGCTCGAATCGCGTCCATCGGGGCCCGGCCAGCATGGCGTGCTGCGCATCTCCGGCAACGAGGTCCGCATCGCCGGCGTGACCGGTGCAACGCCGGTGGCCGGCGAAGGCAGCGCGCAGGTTTACGTGGTGATGGCGCATGGCGTTTGGCACGTGGATTTCGCCAAGGGCGAGCTGGTCTCGAAAGACCTGCTGGCTGCCACCGACCTGGTGCACGACAAGCGGGTGCAGGACGCGCTGCGGCGCAAGGGCTTTTCCTGGCGCAGCGATGGCTTCATCGAACTCACCGGCTCGCCGACGCGTCCGTTCCCGGTGCATGGCGCCACCGTGCAGCGCTATTACCAGTCGGTGCGCGACGAAACGCTGGTGCATGCACTCGAAGACGCTTATCCGAAGGCCACGCTGGTGTTCGGCGACGCGCACGAAGCGCTCTTCCATGATCCGGACAGCGGGCAGTTGCTGCGCGTGGCCGCCGGCTCCGTGCGCCCGCACCGTGCGTTCGTGATCGGCGCCGCCAACGACACCACGCCGCACGTGATCAAGCGCGTGGATCGGCTGAACGCGGATACGTTGCTGGTGCTGGTGGAATACAAGCGCAAGACACCGGCATACCTGACCGGCACGGCCGCACCGGAGATCAATGACGGGGTGACGATCGCGTACAAGATCGGCGCCGAGCAGGCGCAGGTGTTCGCGCTGATGGGACACCATCGGTTGAGCGCGCACCTGGAGGAAAGCGATCGCGCCACGCCGAACGGCGAGGCCTATGGCGATTTCATGGCCTATCTGGCGACGCTGGCGAACGTGGCTTATACGCCCACGCCGGTCGCCGGCCTGACGCCGCTGGTGCCCGTGCCCGCACAGTGGGTGTCGGTGAACGGCATGGTGCGCGTGCCGACGGGTGACGTGGCGCGGCAGTACTGGATTCGCGCGAGCGACGGGCATCTGCTCAAGCCCTTGTTCGTCGCGCCATCGGCGACCTGTCGCGCGGGCATCGGCGCGGTGGATGGCTTCAAGGTGCGCCACGCGGTGACAAGCGCCGGCTGCGCGCTCGCGCATCCGGGCGACGCGGTGATGCTCGATGCCTACCAGGGCCCCGCAGCGGAAACCGGCTCGGCCACCACGACATGGCATCGCTTCCACACTCCGAGCCTGGGCGTGCTGTATGGCGTGCGCGCACACGCCCCGGAAACGAGCCCCGTGCAATATCCGCGGACGCAACTGTTGGCGGTGGGCAAGGCAGGCGCTGCGATCATCGAAGGCGAGGATGCCTCGGGCCTCGTGTGGCGACAGGCCGACACGGGCTGGCAACTGAGTGGGGTCGCTGCGGCGTACGTGATCGCCGCGCCGAATGCGTGGTTGACGAACCTGACCGCATTGGTCGCATCGCAGCCACAAGCCACGCCTGCTGCGTCGCCGTTGCCGGTTTCGGGCGTGCAGGACGCATCCAACCAGGACGTGCAGGCGTGGTACATGCCGGCAGAAGACCGTTGGACACTGGGCAAGCCGGGCATGCACGTCGTGGACGATGGCACGCGCTCGCCCTTCCGCGCGACCTTGCGCGATGCCGACGGCGCGCTGTGGCACTCCTCGACGATGACAGGCGGTCAGTTCGCCGCGATGCTCGACGGACGCAAGCTGCGTGGGGACGTGCAGCTGGAGTCGGTGAAGTTGCCGGCCGGCTTCGGGCGTCCGGTCTCGCTCAGTGCGCGGCGCGATGCGCAGTGCGATGGCACGTTCGCGATGTACGAGAACGGCACTGCGATGTGCCTGTCGGCGACGGGTCGGCCGCAAGTGTTGGAGATGGCGTGGTGCCCGGCGCAGCCCGTGCCCGCGCGGCCGGCAGGGACGCAAGCCGATTACGTGCAACTGGCATGCGCAAACGGATCGACGCGCGATCGCAGCGGTTGGCTCGCGCCGAGCGGTGAACGCATCGCGTTGCCGAAACCCGATGCGCTGCTGGATGCATCGCAGTACCGCCTGCTGGGTTTCAGTGCGCAGGCGAAGGAAGCGTACTTCTTCCATCCCGAACACCAGATCCTGTACGTGACCAACTGGGCGGGCGACTTGCAGCGTCGACACTGGATGGCCGATGCCAACGTGGTGGGGGATTCCCTGTTCCTGCACCAGGCGCGCAACGGCCTGCCGGCTGCGTACATCCCCCGCATCGATGGGCTGACGACGCTTGGGCTTGCCAGCGCGAGCCACTACGCCGCCGATTATCTGATCGATGCGGCCACGCGCACGCACTATCCGCGCATCGTGGTCGACATGGGCGCAGCGCCGGCCGGCCCGCACCAGACACACGATGTGCATCTGTTGTTCGACAATGCGAGCAAGCTGGTCGTGCAGGCTTGGCCCGGCGGCTGGCGCGCCCACAATGAAGACACCGGGCAACAGATCGAGCTGCGCGGCAGCGGTGGAAACAAGGCGCTCCACTTCGGCGACACCGGGCAATCGCTGGAGCTGGCGGACCTGCGCCCGGTGAGCTTCCTGGAGTTGCCGAAAGACTTCGTGCTGCCCCCGGCGAATGCACCGTTCACCGATCGCCTGGACGTGGACGGCGACAACCTCGCCGACCTGGCGTGGGTGGAGAACGTCAATGGGCAGGGGCGCCTGCGCTGGGTCTCGCGCAACGCCGACGGCACGCGCGCGGGCGTCGACGTGCGCAGCGATGTCGCGGTGCCGTGGACGAGCGATGTGGCGCAGTATCGGTGGCTGTCGTCGGAGGGCACGGCGTTGTACTGCGCATGGGTGCAGGCGGCCTCGCCCGTGGTCGGCAGGACCGGCCTGAACTGCTACGCCATCGATCGCGACGGCGTGCGCCCCGCCGGCCGTCAAGCGGCGAACGCGGGCAGTGCGCCGCCCGCGAACCTGGAAGCTGCGATCACGGCGACGGCGAATGCCGCGCGTTACCTGCAGCTGCAACGCGAACCCGGGCAATCGCTCGGCGAGCTCGTGCGCTTCGACGGCACCGACTTCCAGTGCGTGCGCGATGGCAACAACACGAATGCGTGCCTGCGCACCGATTCGCTGGCCGCCGCGAAGGCGGACCAGACGTTCCTGACGTGTCCAGCGACCACGACGACGGCCCAGGCGCCAGCGTGGTGCCAGCGCGCACGCCACGCGCAGGTGCAGGCGACCGTCATTGGGCCGTGGACGCCCTCCGGCTTCATGGTCCGCCTCAACCAGGGTGACGTGGAATGCATGTCCTACGACGGGCGAAACTGCATCGGTGCGGCAACTCCGGATTTCACCCGTGTTGCCAAGCCGCTCGTGTGTGGTGCCGCGCATCGCATCCAGTGGGGCTCGCCGGGCTATGGCAATCCTGCACACTGGTGCGAATCGCGTCGCGCGGCGGCGGGCGACATCACCGCAGTCCCACCCCCCACTGCCGGCAGCGCCCCATCGGTGAGCAACCTGCGCATCGATGGCGACCTGCGCATCGGCAACACCTTGCGCACGCTCTACGACTTCGCGCACGCCGGCGGCGCGAAGGAAGGCGCCAGCCAGTACCAGTGGTCGATCACCGATGCGGCCGGGCAATGGCGTCCGATCAACGGCGCCAAGCACCGCACCTACACTTTGCGCCCCGAAGATCTTGGCAGCACGCGCTCGCTCCGCTTCACCATCGAGCGTCTCGTGGCCTCCACCGGCGATGTCGCCGCCACGCAATGGTCCACGCAGCGCACCGGCATCCAGGGCAACCCACCGGAGGCGCGCAACTTGCGCATCGAAGGGCAGGCGATGCATGGTCATTCGCTGAGGGCGGCGTTCGATCCGTACGACGCCGAAGGTGATCCGATTGGCGGCACGACTTACCAATGGTGCGAGTACCCGGCCGACAGCGAGACCGCCAACAGCTGCACGGCGTGGAGCACGAGCGACACCTATGCGATCACCTTGGCCAACATCGGCAAGCGCATCGCGGTGAAGGTGATCGTGCGCACGACCAGCGGTACGCCCAACGTCGGTGTCGAAACGCTGTCGGCGAAAACCGCCGTGGTCACCGGCGCACCGCCGGAAGCGCGCAACCTGCGCATCGAAGGCCATGCGCAGCAAGGCGCCGTGCTGCGCGCCGTGTTCGACGCCTACGATGCGCAGAACGATCCGTTCGGCGGCACCACGTACCAGTGGTGCGAATACCCGGCCACCGGCGATACGCCGAACAGTTGTGCGGCGTGGAGCACCAGCGACAGCTGGACCGTCACCGCGGGCAACGTCGGCAAGCGACTGGCGGTGAAGGTAATCCCGCGCACGAGCAGCGGGACGCCGAACGTGGGCGAGGAGGTGATCGCCGAGAAGACCGGCGTGATCGTCGGCGGCAACGCCCCGCGGGCGCTGAACCTGCGCATCGAAGGCGAGGCGAAGCTGGGTGCGCGCTTGCAGGCGCTGTTCACCGGCTTCGACGTGAAAGGCGATCCGATCGGCGGAAGCACGTATCGATGGTGCGAGTACGCGCCCAACGCCGCCACGCCCACCGGTTGCACCGAGTGGAGCACGAGCCCGTACTACACCGTGGCCGCAGCCAACGTGGGCAAGCAACTGGCGGTCAAAGTGATCGTACGTACGACGAGCGGCGCGCCGAGCGCCGGCGCCGAGGCGACGTCACCGGAGAAGACGGCCACAGTGGTGTGGGCATCGCCGAGCCATGCGCGCGAAGGGGTCGTTGCGATCCCCGATTCTGGCGCCTGGGTCGAGAGCAAGATCACCGTGTACGACTACGGCACGATCACCGACCACCGCGTCAACGTGCGCATCACGCATCCGAACATCGGCGACCTGCAGGTCAACCTGGTCAATCCGCAGGGCGTGTCGTACACGCTGCACAACCGCAGCGGTGGCGGCGACGACAATCTGATCAAGGAGTTCAAGGTCCCGGCGACCGGGGGCGAGCAACGCGGTGTGTGGACCTTGCGCATCCGCGATGCCGGCACCGGGTTCACCGGCCAGCTCGAGTCGTGGCGCATGTCCTTCCAGGGACCGGCGGCCACCGTGTGGCCGGGCCCTCCACCGCTGGAAGGCACGTATCACATCCGGTTCGCGCTGATGCAGCCGCCGCACCCGTGGTCCGACTACGGTTGCCTGGTGGCGAACGGAAATGGCACCACGCAGGTCCTGTCGGCGATGTCGGCGCCACCCGAAAAGCGGGTGATGTGCAACGCAACCGTGGAAAGCGGCATCGCGCGGTGGGACGTGTACCCGGTGGTTTCCAGCACCGGGCAGATCGCACACGTCATCAAGAACCGTTCGAACAACAAGTGCCTGATCCGTAGCAGCAACGGCACGGCGCTGCATGCCACGTTGTTCCTGTGGAGCACGAGCAACCAGAAGTTCTGCGGGTTCCCGACCGCCGATGTGTTGATCGCCAACGGGCAGGCGGCGTGGGACCTCAGCGGACTGCAGCCGGTCGGACAGGACAGTCGCGCCTTCCACACCGGCGGAATCCGGCTGATGAAGCCCACGCAATCCTTCCTGGTGCTGACGCCAGCGCTGGAACCGACGCCCACGGCCAGGTTCAGCAACGACGTCGAAGTGATCAAGCAGTGGGAGATGGAGTTCCATCGCGTGGGCGATCTGCCCGGCGCGAGCCCACCTGAAGCGCGCAACGTGCGCATCGAGGGCACGGTCGAGCCGAGGGAGACCTTGTCGGCGGTGTTCGATGCGTTCGACGCGAACGGCGACACGTTCGGCGGCACGACGTACCAATGGTGCACGTACGCCGCCAACAGCGACACGCCCGAAGGCTGCAGCGACTGGTCGACCGACGCCCACTTGCTCGTCAACGTCGAGCACATCAACAAGCGCCTGGCCGTCAAGGTGATCCCGCGGACCACCACCGGCATGCCCAACCAGGGTGTCCAGGTGGAGTCGGCCAAGACGATCGTCGTTCCCAAGCCGCCGCGCATTTACGAGCGCGAGGACTTTTCGTTGTGGCTTGCGATTCCAGACAATGGATCGACGGACAGCGCGATCCACGTGTTCGAAGATGAGCCGACCACCGCAGTGGTTCTCAAGGTCAATATCGCGCATGCGCGGACCAGCGACCTGCAGGTCACGCTCACTTCCCCGCAAGGCACCACTTGGACCGTGCCGGCCACGCATTTCCAAGGGCAGGAGTACACGATCGCGTTGACGAGCAGCCAGCAGCGTGGCAACTGGATCCTTCAAATCCGCGACAAGCAACCCGGCGTCGCCGGCCAGCTCGACTACTGGAGCATGGAATTCCGATGAGCGCCGTAACGGTGTAGCGTGGGCGCCCCCAACGGAGCCCACGCCATGAAGTCCCGCGCCGCCGTCGCTTTCGCCCCCGGTCAACCGCTGCGCATCGTCGAAATCGACGTCGCACCGCCGCGTGCGGGCGAAGTGCTCGTGCGCATCACGCACACCGGCGTGTGCCATACCGATGCGTTCACGCTCAGCGGCGACGATCCCGAAGGCCTGTTCCCCGCGGTGCTCGGCCATGAAGGCGGCGGTGTCGTGGTCGAAGTCGGCGAAGGCGTGACGAGCGTGCAGCCCGGCGACCACGTCATTCCGCTCTACACGGCCGAATGCGGCAAGTGCAAGTTCTGCACCTCCGGCAAGACCAACCTGTGCCAGGCGGTGCGCGCGACGCAGGGCAAGGGCGTGATGCCCGATGGCACGTCGCGTTTCACCTTCGAGGGCAAGCCCATCTTCCACTACATGGGCACGAGCACCTTCAGCGAATACACGGTGTGCGCGGAGGTCTCGCTGGCGAAGATCGATCCGCAGGCGCCGCTCGAAAAAGTGTGCCTGCTCGGTTGCGGCGTCACCACCGGGCTCGGCGCAGTGCACAACACCGCGAAGGTGAAGCCCGGCGATACGGTCGCGGTGTTCGGGCTCGGTGGGATCGGCCTGGCGGTCGTGCAGGGCGCCAAGGCGGCGGGTGCGTCGCGCATCATCGGCGTGGATACGAATCCGGCGAAGTTCGACCTGGCGCGCGCGCAGGGCGCGACCGACACGATCAATCCGAAGGATCACGACAAGCCCATCCAGGAGGTCATCGTCGAGATGACCGACGGCGGCGTGGAGTTCAGTTTCGAATGCATCGGCAACGTCGATGTCATGCGATCCGCACTCGAGTGTTGCCACAAGGGTTGGGGCGAAAGCGTCATCATCGGCGTGGCCGGCGCGGGGCAGGAAATCCGCACGCGGCCGTTCCAGTTGGTCACCGGGCGCGTGTGGCGCGGTTCGGCCTTCGGCGGCGTCAAGGGCCGCACGCAGTTGCCGGGCATGGTGCAGCAGGCGATGCGCGGCGAGATCCAGCTCGATCCGTTCATTACCCACAACCTGCCGTTGGAACGCATCAACGAAGCCTTCGACCTGATGCATCGCGGCGAATCCATCCGCACCGTCATTCACTTCTGATGCGCAGGCTCGAATCGCACGCGTGCTTCGGCGGCACGCAGGACGTCTGGGCGCATGACGCGACATCGACGTCGTGCGAGATGCGCGTGAGCGTGTTCCTTCCGCCGCAGGCGAACAGCGCGCGCTGTCCCGTGCTGTATGTCCTGTCCGGACTGACCTGCACCGAGCAGAACTTCATCCAGAAGTCCGGCGCGCAGCGCTACGCGGCCGAGCACGGGCTGATCCTCGTCGGCCCCGATACCAGTCCGCGCGGCGCCGGCGTCGCGGATGCCGAAGGCGACGACATCGGATTGAGTGCGGGGTTCTACGTCGACGCGACGCAGGCCCCGTGGTCCGCGCAATACCGGATGCATGCCTACGTGACGCAGGAGTTGCCGGCGCTGATCGAAGCTGCGTTCCCGGCGAACGACGTACGCGGCATCACCGGGCATTCGATGGGCGGGCATGGCGCGCTGATCTGCGCGCTGCGCAATCCTGGCCGCTATCGCAGCGTGTCGGCGCTCGCGCCGATCTGTTCGGCATCGCGCGGCTGGGGCCGCAAGGCCTTCGCGGCGTATTTCGGCGAAGACGCCGACACGTGGCGCGCATGGGATGCGTGCGATCTGTTACGCGATTCGAACGAACACCTGCAGCTCCTGGTCGACCAAGGGGATGCGGATCCGTTCCTGCACGACAAGCTGTTGCCGGATCTCCTGCGCGACGCCTGCGCCGACGGCGGACACACGCTCGACATGCGCATGCGCCCGGGCTACGACCATGGCTTCTACTTCGTCGCCTCCTTCATCGGCGACCACATCGCGCATCACGCCGCGGCGCTGAAGTCCGTATAGGCGAAGCGCCCGTCGCGCAGCACCGACTCGCCGCGTTCGACGGCGAGCGGTTGCGTGAACATCGGCCCGGCGTGTACGAGCGTGTGGAACTCGCCGCGCTCGCCGCAGGGATCGCAGGAGGACGGCAGCTCCGCGAGCAATGACGCATCGAACGCACGTCCAGCGAACCCGGCATCGAGTTGCTGCGTATCGACGCAACACAGGTTCGCACGCAAGCCACCGTCGATCATCTCGCGCGCGAGTTGCGCGGTGTCGCGACCGAACAAGGGAAACCGCGGCGTCCAGCCAAGGCGCGCGCACAAGGCTTCGCGCCATGCCTTCACGTCTTCGAGGAACAGATCGCCGAACACCATGTCCTCGCACGCGGGCCAACGTTCGCGCGCCTGCGCCAACGCAGCGGCGAACGAGGCCTCGTAGGTCGCGTTGTCGCATTGCGGCGGGATGACCGCTTCGATCACGGGCACGCCCGCCGCCCGCGCCTGTAGTTGCAGCAGGTCGCGACGGATGCCGTGCATCGCGATGCGATCGAAACCGGAGGTCACGGTCGTGACGAGCGCGACGACGTCGATCCCGCCCGCGGCCCGCACGGTGTGCAAGGCCCACGCCGCATCTTTTCCACCGCTCCATGACAGCAAGGCCTGGCGATCCGAAGGCATGCGGCGTCCTCACACAAAACGAACACCATTCTCGCGCGCCCTCACGTTCCGCACAAAAAAGGCGACGGAGCCTTGGGTCTCCGTCGCCAGGGGGTTGCATGAAGGGGGTACATGCAACTCAGGACGAGGCGCACGACTTCGAACTCGTGCTGCAGGCTGGAGATTCCGCGTCCCAACCCCCGCGCGCAATCGCTGTGTCGGGGGAACGCCGGCCTGTCCGGTTTACGGGGAGACCAGCGTTCACGAGTGAGCGGCGAGAGCATTCGGGGGAAGCATCGTCGCGCCGTGTCCAACCAAGGGCCCCCGATGGCTGCGATGCCTGTGCTCGTGATCGGTCTCGACGCCGCGTGGCGCTCGCGCATGCAGCGCCTGCTCGCGATGCGCGGCGAATTCGACTGGCTGGGCGCCTACGCCCCGGGCCAACCGCGCGAAACCCCGAATGGCCAACCGGCGCTACTGCTGCTCGACGGCGACGACCCCGAGGTCGACCGCGAACGTCGCAAGCCCCAACTTCCCGCGCCGCGGCGCCTGTACTTCTACCGCAACCCGAACGTCGAGGCGCTGCAGCACTGTGTCGAATCGCAGGGCCATGCCTGCCTGGACAAACACGATTCCCCCGACACGGTGATGCGTGCGATCCGCGCGGCCGAGTCCGGCCTGTTCGTCGTCGCGCCCGAGCTCCTGCTCGAAGCGCTGCATGCCGGCACCGGCGTGCCCGCGCCGTCGCCGATCGCCGAGGCCCCGCTGCACGGCACGCCCGATCACACCGGCGACTGGTCTTCGCTGACCGAACGCCAGCGCGAAATCGTGCACTGGGCCGCGCGCGGGATGAGCAACAAACAGATCGCGCGGCAGTTGGGCATCAGCCCGGAAACGGTGAAGACACACCTGCACCACGTGTTCGAACGCGAAGGCGTGCACGGGCGCATGGCGCTGCTCGCCGCGCATGTCGGCGAGCGCGCGACGACGACGTCGGGCTAGTCAGGCCGCGACATCCCGCAATTGCCAACCATCGCCTGCAAGCAGACGCAGGCGATGTCGCAGGATGCTCGCCGGCAGCGAGGTCGTCGCGACCAGGTCGATGCGCAGGTCGTTCTGTTCGCCGGTGACGCTCGCCGCCGGATCGACCGCGGCCAGCGCCTGGTCGATGTCGTCGGGATCCTTCTGCTGCCCGCGCCAACGTTCGAACAGGGCCGTCGAACGCAACGCGTCCTCCAACTCCGATGCGAAGCCTGCGGCGCCGTGCGCCTGGAAGGACGTGTTCGCGTCGCTGCCGCGCGCGGTCTTCGGATCGGGCAGGCTGAGGTAATAGCGGGTCATGGGGGCGACTCCTGTCGGGATGCGTGCATGCTCGCCCGCGCACTGCGTGCGCGGCGTCAAGGCCTCAGGCTTCGAACGCGTGCGGCTCTGCGGCGAACCCGACCACCAGGGCGCCCTTGCCCACGTTGACCATCCCCGTGAGGCTCATGACGCTCTCGAACAATTCGATGTTGTAGCTCTGGCAGGTCACGCGCAGGTCCTCGTAGCCGGGCAGGGCGCGCATCTCCGCCAGTTCGCCGCCGTAGCTCAGGCACACCGTGGGCGTCATCAGGCCGCGGCGCACGCGGTCGGCCGTGTGCGCGAACAACTTCTGCACCGCATTGTCGAAACCCTTGACCTTGGCGATCGGCTCGGTCTGGCCGCGATAACCGCGCAGCACCGGCTTGATGTCGAGCGCCGAACCGAGTGCCGCGCTGAGCAGGCCCACGCTGCGGTCGCCCTTGGTGCGCGCACGCGCGCGCAGGTAGTACAGGTCGCGCGGGATCATGAAACCGTAGGTATGCAGCGCGAGGTTTTCCAGGCGCGCGCGGATCTTCGGCGCGCCTTCGCCCGCCTTGATCAGGCGAACCGCTTCGACGGCCGTGATGCCCTGCGCGGCGAACAGCGTCTGCGTATCGATCACGCGCAATGCGAACGGCGTGTCGTGGCCCGCGGCCGAACGCACGCCGCGATATTCGTTGAGGATCGCGTAGCTCGCCTGCAATGCGTTGTCGTAGATCGGGCTGCGCGTGCGCGTGATCGTCATGCAGAAGACGTAGTCGTAATCGATCACCAGCTTCTTGAGGAAGACATCGGTGATCTGTTCGACCGAGAAGGGCGCGGTCTCCGCTTCGGCGCCATGTTCGGCGACGTGCGTGCGCAGGAACTCGAGCGTCTGGACTTCGTCGCGCTGGTCCTCGCGCGTCTGGTCGCCGATGCGCACGGTGATGGGCAGGATCGTGAAGCCATTGCGACGCAGGTAATCGCCAGGCAGGTCGCAGGCCGAATCCACCACCAGACCAATACGCATTGCGCAAACTCCCCCGAGGGAAACGTGACCGAGTTCGCGGACCCTACCGCAACTCAGGGCAGGCGGGAAATCCCGACGGGCAGGGTGGACACGCGCTGCATTTGCGGATCGTCGAGCAGCGCGCGATCGTGCAGTGCAGCAAGCGCGAAGTCGTGGGCGTCGTTGCCCCAGAACAAGGCATCGCCGATCTGCAGTGTCGGGACGCCGAACACGCCGGCGGCGATCGCCGCGTCGGTGTTCGCGCGAAGGGCCGCCTTGGTTTCCGCGGCGCTGATCGCTTCGGGCGCGATGCCGAGCCGATCGAGCAGCGGCGCGAGCGCAGTGTCGGTGTCGGCCGCGCGCCCGTCGCGCCAGATCCAGTCGAAGATCGCATCGACCGCCTCGACCGTGCTGCCCGCCGCGATGCAGGCGCGCAGCGCGACGAGCGGATTGAACGGATGCGCGGGCGGGAAGGTCATCGGTACGCCTTCGGCGCGCGCCTGCCACAGCACGTGCCGATAGGTGAATTCGCGCTTGCCCGGGATTTCCGCCGGGCCCTTCTGCCCGTGCGCCGAGAGGATCGCGCCGAAGACGACGGGCACCGGCTCCACCGCGTGCGTCGCACGCAGGCCCTTCACCTTCTGCCAATGCAGGTAGGAGAAGGGCGAGAGGAAATCGAAATACCAGCGCAGCGGCGCCGCCATCTCAGTGCCAGGCGCCGATGATCAGGCCGTACAGCGCGAACTGCAGGAGGTGGTAACCGGCGTCGATCAGCCACAGTTTCAAACTGCGACCGGCGAAGGCGTAATTAATGCCGAAGCTCATCGCGACGAAGAAGAAGCCGACCATCACGCCCGCGTGCACCGACTTCCACAACTCCGGCCCGGTGTCCATCAGGTGCAGCAGCATCGCGAACCCGTACGCGGCGATCAGCGCCGCGACGAAGGCGATGCCGAAGACTTTCGCCGGATGCGATTTGGGTGCCGCGTTCGGGTCCACGCCCGCTTCGCGGCACCACGCATGCTTGAACAAGGGGCCGTACCACAGACCACCCAGCACGAACGCGGACACCGCCGCGGCCAGGATCGCCAACCAGTTCAAGTGATGCATCGCACAACCTCCCCGGCGCCTTATTCGGAGCCGGCAGGATACGCGCGGGGCAAGCCGGTGGGCGAGCGCAGGTAGCGGTCGCGCAATTCCGTCTGGCGCGAACGCATCGGCTGCGCGCGGCCGTCCAGCCACACCGCTTCGGCCAGCGACGTGACATCCAGCGGATCGCCACTCCACAACACCATGTCGGCGCGCTTGCCGACCGCGATCGTGCCGAGATCGCCGTCGACGCCGAAGGCTTCCGCCGGCACGCGCGTCAAGGCCGCGAGCCCGTCTTCCCACGGCAGGCCATTGGCGACCGCGTTGCCCGCCATCTGCCGCACCTTGCGCGCGTGATGCGAACCCGCGCTCTGGATCGCGACTTCAACGCCCGCCTTGTGCAGACGCGCGGCGTTTTCGAGCGTCGCGCCGAGCTGGTCGAAATCCGCGGGCAGGTCGGCGAGCGTATCGACGAACACCGGCACCTTCGCGGCCGCGAGTTGATCGGCGACCTTCCACGCTTCCGCGCCTCCGGTGATCGCCACGCGCACGTTGTTGCGCTTGCTCCAGCGCAGCAGTTGCACGATGTCGACCGCGCGATTGACGTTGACGACGATCAGGCCGCGACGATCCAGGAACTTCGCGAACGCCGCGCGCCCCATCGGCGTGAGCATCGCGAACTTCGAATCGGCCGACATGCGCCCGCGCGCTTCGGCGACGAGCTGGTCGAGGATCATCCACTGCGCGGCGCGTGAGCTGCCGGTGAGATTGGAGGCTGCCGAACCGAGCGAAAGGAACAAGGCCTTCGGGCCGATGGGATCGAGGCTGCCATCCAGGCGCACCACGCCGCCCTGGCCGCCGACGATCGAGCCGCCGGTCGTGGAGCCCGCCGCGAGCATCGTCCAACCGATGCCTTCCACGCGCGCGACCGGCAGCAATACCGATTCGGGGTTGTAGGCGAGCGTGACGTCGAACTCCGGCCGCACCGCCGGATCCTTTTCTTCGCCCAGCGATTGCTGGCTGTCGACGGTGGCGCTTTCGCCGCTGACTTCTTCCAGGCCGATGTCGGTGATGCCGCCGAACAAGGCCGGCGTCAATGCGCGACCATTGGCTTCGACGACGGTTGCGTTGCCCGCCTGCAGGTTGGTGCCCACCGCGGCGATGCGACCGTTGCGAACGAGCACGTCGGCGTGTTCGAGGGTGCCGCGCGAGGACGCCGTGTGCACCTTCGCGTTGTGTACCAGCAGATCCTGCGCCATCGCGCCACCCGACAGGGCGAGCGCGCAGGCGACGGCGAGCGTCTTCACGAGGGCGCGGTTCATTGCACACCTCCGCGCGAGTCGTCCTGTCCAAGCATGAAGTCCGACTTGGGTTGTCTCGACGGATCGTTGCGGTCGTACAAACGCGCACCGTCGATGTAGACCTGTTCGGCGTGCGCGTAGACGGTGAACGGATTGCCGTTCCACACCACCACGTCGCCCATCTTCCCCGCCTCGAGCGTGCCGGTCATGCCGTCGATGCCCATCGCCTTCGCCGGGTTCTGCGTGAGCCAGCGGATCGCGTGCTCGGGCGTGATCTCGATGCCGACGCGATGCGCGTTGGCGATCACCTTCGCCGCTTCCTGGTTGAGGCGCTGGATGCCTTCCTCGCTGTCGGAATGCACGATCGCGCAACCGTTGGGCACGCGGTCGACGAGTGCGATGTTTTCCTGGATGCCATCGAAGGCTTCCATCTTGAAGCCCCACCAGTCGGCCCACAGCGCGCCGCAGGTGCCCGCCGCGGCGAGTTTGTCGGCGATCTTGTAAGCCTCCACGCCATGGTGGAAGGCGGAGATCTTGAAACCGAACTCCTTCGCCAGGTCCAGCATCGTCGCCATCTCGTCGGCGCGATAGCAGTGGATGTGTACGCGGATGTCGCCGTTGATCGCGCCGGCGAGCGTGTCGTTCTTCAGGTCGCGCTTGCCGGGGCCTTCCTTCGCGTCCTGCTGCTTCTTCATGTAGTCGGCCGCTTCGATGAAGGCGGCGCGGTAACCGGCGACGTTGGCCATGCGCGTGGCGGGGCCACCCTTCTGGCCGTACACGCGCTTGGGGTTCTCGCCGCAGGCCATTTTCAGGCCCCACGGTGCGCCGGGGAATTTCATCGCCTGGTAGGTCGTCGACGGCACGTTCTTCAGAGTGGCGCCGCGGCCACCGATGAGGTTGGCCGAACCCGGCAACACCTGCAGGCTCGTGATGCCGCCCGCGAGCGCGGTGAGGAAGCCCGGATCCTGCGGCCAGATGGAATGCTCGGCCCAGACGTTGGGCGTGACCGGGCCGGTCGCCTCGTTGCCGTCGCTGTGCGCGCTCACGCCGGGGCTCGGATACACGCCCAGGTGCGAGTGGATGTCGATGATGCCCGGCGTGACCCACTTGCCGTGCGCATCCACGCGCGTCGCGCCCGCAGGTGCCTGGAGGCCGGTGCCGACCGCGACGACCTTGCCGTCCTGCAGCAGCACGTCCGCATTTTCCAGCCGCGTGCCGGTGCCCGTGAGCACGGTCGCGCCGGTGATGAGCACGGGCGGCGAGGGCACGCGCTGGTAGGTGCTCGGATACGGATCGTCGAGCCAGCTGGGCTTGGCGGACGTGGAGGCGGGCGCGTCGGACTTCGTCGCTGAGCTGCTTGCGCAGCCGGCGATGAGGACCGTCGCGATGACGGCAACGATGGGCTTCAGCAACACGGTCGATCCCCTTGGCGGCGCAAGCCACGAACGCTAGCCGCTGGCCTGTTCGAGCGCCACCGTGTCTTTGGTCATAATCGTGCCCATGAAGGACATGTGCCCATGAAGGACAAACCCCAGATCGTCGAGAACTGGCTGCCGCGTTACACCGGCGTGCCGCTGGACCAGTTCGGCGAGACCATCCTGCTCACCAATTTCGGCGGTTATCTCGGGCACTTCGCGCGGCTCACGGGCGCGCAGGTCGTCGGCCTGGACCGCCCGATGCCCAGCGCGACGGCCGACGGCATCACGATGATCAACTTCGGCATGGGCAGTCCCAATGCCGCGACGATGATGGACCTGCTCTCGGCGATCATGCCCAAGGCGGTGTTGTTCCTGGGCAAGTGCGGCGGGCTCAAGCGCAAGAACCAGCTCGGCGACCTCGTGCTGCCCATCGCCGCGATCCGTGGCGAAGGCACGTCCGACGATTACCTGCTGCCCGAAGTCCCCGCGCTGCCGGCCTTCGCGCTGCAACGCGCGGTGTCGACGATGATCCGCGACCTCGGCCACGACTACTGGACCGGCACGGTGTACACCACCAACCGCCGCGTGTGGGAACACGACGAGGCCTTCAAGGAGCGCTTGCGCGTGATGCGTTGCATGGCGATCGACATGGAGACGGCGACGGTGTTCGCGGCGGGCTTCGCCAACCGCATCCCCAGCGGCGCGTTGTTGCTGGTGAGCGACCAGCCGATGGTGCCCGAAGGCGTGAAGACCGAAGCTTCGGACGCGCGCGTCAGCGCCGAATTCGTCGAACGCCACATCCAGATCGGCATCGAAGCACTGCGGCTGATCCGCCGCCACGGCAAGAGCGTGAAGCACCTGAGGTTCGACGAATGACCGATCCGAAATACATCGTCGATTTCTGGCGCGAGGCCGGGCAGGAGAAGTGGTTCGGCGGCGGCCCGGAATTCGACAGCGAATGCGACGCGCGCTTCCACGAGCTGCATTTCATGGCCGCCGAGCGCAGGCTGGATGCATGGAGGGAAACGGCGGAAGGCACGCTCGCGCTGCTGCTCCTGCTCGACCAGATTCCGCGCAACATCTTCCGCGGCACCGCGCACCAGTTCGCGACCGACCCGCTGGCCCGCAGCATCGCGCGGCATGCGGTGGACGCCGGCTTCGACCAGCAGATCGATCCGGTTTTGCGCGTGTTCTTCTATCTGCCCTTCGAACACTCCGAAGATGCGGCCGACCAGGCGCGCGCCGCGGCGCTGTATGCGGCGATGCCCAACGGCGACCAAGGCGGATGGGCGAAGAAGCACGCCGACGTCATCGCGCAGTTCGGTCGCTTCCCGCATCGCAACCGCGTCCTCGGGCGCGAGAGCACCGCGGCTGAACAAGCGTGGCTCGATGCGGGTGGCGGTTTCGGTTAGTGCGTTAGCATCGCCGCATGATCACGACCCTCCTGCTCCTCGCCGCCACGGCGACCACCCCCACCGCATCCACCACGATCGCCGCGCCCACCACGACCGCGCCGCCCGTCGCCGTTGCGACACTCGATTACGCCGCCGCCAAGGCGCTCGCCGATCGCGACGAAGCCGGGATGTCGAAACTGTCCGCGGGCATGCTGCGGCGTTCGCAGGCCGGCGTGCTCGATCGCGCCGCCGACAGCTGCCGCACGGAAGAGGCGCCCAAGTCCTTCACCGTCGTGCTCGAACTCGACGCGCAGGGCAGGGCCACGAACCACTGGCGCAGCGAGGACACCTGGCTGGCCAAGTGCATGGACGAGAAGCTTTCGCGGCAGATGTTCTACGTGCCGCAGAAAGCGCCGTTCTACATCTCGTTCGAAGTCTCGTTCACCAAATGACGATCGGCGAATACAAGCATCGGCCCAGGCCCGGCGCGCGGGTCGGCATCGGCCTGCTGCTCATCGGCGTGGTGATGGCGGCCTGGGGGTTCTGGCAGATCGCCGAGTTCATGCAGGCCAACGTCACCGACGCGCCCTTCCGCGGGCGCGTCGTGCTGCATGCGATGTTCGCGGTCCTCGGCGTCGTCGCGTTCCTGCGCGGGGTGCGCGCGCTGCTGGCGTCGCGCTGACTCAGTACTTCGCGATGCCCGGTTCCACGTCGGCCCACGCATCGATGCCGCCGGCGATGTTGTAGACCTCGCGGAAGCCCTGCTGGCGGAAATGTTCCGCCGCTTGCGCGCTGCGGTTGCCGTGATGGCAGAGGAAGGCGAGCGCGGTGTCTTTCGGCAGCGCGTCGATCGCTTCCAGGCCCGCGTCGAGATTCAGCACGTCGCCGCCGATCGCCGCGAGCGCGCGCTCTTCTGACGGACGCACGTCGACGATGCGCAGCGTGCCGGCATTGCGGCGTTCGATGGCTTCGGCCGGTGTCATCGACTTCACGACCGGCGGCGCATTCGGATTCTCGATGACCAGGCCGCGGCCGCGTGCGTCGTCGGCCCAATCGATGCGCAGGCCCTGCGCGCGGCGCGCACCGGCCAGGTCGAATTCGACGCGGATGCCTTCGACGGTCGAGGTGATCGCATTCGGATCGGGCTGCGCCAGGTGCAGGCGCGTGCGGTATTGCGGATCGATGTCCATGCGCACGACGACGTCGCCGCCGGCATCGGTGATCGCCGTGCGCAGCATCGCGATGGCCGCTTCGCCGATGTGGATGGTCGGCGGCGTGCGATCCGGCGGCGGCAGGCCGAGGGCGCCGTGCAGTTCGCCGGAGTTCGCCATCTGCTCGATGATGTCGCTGCCGCCGACCAGCTCGCCGGCGATATAGAGCTGCGGGATCGTCGGCCAGTCGCCGTAGAGCTTGATGGCGTCGCGGATTTCGGGATCGGCCAGCACGTCGACGTGCTTGTAGTCGATGCCCAGGGAATTGAGCGCGCCCACGGCCTTCGCCGAGAAGCCGCATTGCGGCGCCTGCGGTTGTCCCTTCATGAACAGGACGATGCGGTTGTCCGCGAGCAGCGTGTCGATGCGCGAGCGGAGGGCGGGGTCGAGGGACATGGGGCGTTCCGGAACTGCTGGGGGGGAGCCGCCATTGTAATCCTTGGGGCAAGATGCCCCCATGACCGAGGTCGTCGCTCCCCGTCGTGTCCCGCGCCGCCCGCACGTCTGGGCGTTGTGCCTGGTGCTGTCCCAGGCGCTGGTCGTGTGGCTGTGGTGGCGCTTCGGCTGGCAGGTGGGCCTGCCGGCGATGATCGCTTCGCACGCCCCCTTCTGGTGGGCGACGATGGTGCCGGACTCGGCCCTGTTCAGCCCGGTGCTGCGGCGCCTGCCGACGGACGCGCCCGTGGCCTGGCTGACGATCGACGATGGCCCCTCGCCGGACACCCGCGCGGTGCTCGACCTGCTCGACGCCTTCGACGCGAAGGCCACCTTCTTCCTCGTCGGCGAACGGGCCCGCGCGCATCCGGAGCTCGTGCGCGAAATTGCGCGACGCGGCCACGGCATCGGCAACCACAGTGCGACGCACCCGCAAGCCTGGTTCTGGGCCTTACCGCCCACGCGCATGCGCGCCGAGATCGAACGCACGCAAGCGACGCTGCGCGAACTCACCGGCACCACGCCGCAGTGGTTCCGCGCGGTCGTGGGCATGGCCAATCCCTTCGTCGCGGCGGTGTTGAAGGCGCAGGGCATGACGCGCGTGGCGTGGAGTGCGCGTGGTTACGACGCGTTCGCCTCCGATCCATCGCGCGTCGCCGATCGCATCGAACGCCAGCTGTCACCGGGTGCGATCGTCCTGCTGCACGAAGGCGCGAAACACGGGCGCAACGTCGAAACCTTGCGCGCGGTGCTCGAACGCCTGCAGGCGCGTGGTTATCGCGCCGTGCTTCCGCGTTAGTCGCGCGTCGCGACGATTCGCCAATTGTTGAACGGCGTGTTGCCGTAGAGCGGCGTGAACGTCGCACGCAGGCCCGCGCGCTCGAATCGTGCACGCAAGTCATCGGCCTCCGGATAGGCCCTGGGCGCCGACGGCATCCAATGCACGATGCGCGAGAACACATCCACGCGGCGCGTCGTGCGCGCACGCACGCTGCCGTCGTCCAGCCCGGTGCGGATCACGAGTTTCCCGCCGGGCGCAAGGCACGCGATGGCGCTTTCGAGAATCGCGCCCTGCGCCTGCGCTGGAACGAACTGCAGCACGTCGAGCACCGCGACGCTGCCAGTGTGCGCAGGCATGCCATCGGCCAGATCGACGACATCGAACGTGGCGTCCTGCAATCCCGCGCGCGCTGCACCACGCCTGGCCTGCGCGATCTTCGGCGCATCGATGTCCACGCCGCGGTAGGGCATCGACAGCCCGTTGGTGCGCAACGCATGCGCGAGCAGACCGATACCGCACCCCAGGTCGAGCACCGGCGCCGTGGTGCCGCGCAGCGCATCGATCACGCCCGGATACAAAGGGTCGGTCCGCAGCTTCACGCGCGAGTAGTAATACAACGAACGATTGCCGTACCAACGATCCGGCAGGAAGGCCCGTGCGATGCGCAGCGCGTCCGCAGCCGGCAGCGCCGCGTCGTTCATTGCGCGAGCAGCTTGCGCGCGACGGGGAGCGCGAGTTGCGTCCACGTCGTGTACATCGCGCCGTCGGGATGCAGGCCGTCTTCGGCGACCTGCGTGGCATTCGCGCGGCTTGCAGGGGTGATGTCCACGTACGCGACCCCGTGCGCCTGCGCGATTTCGCGCGCGGCGGCGTTGAACGCGTCGATTTCTCCGGAGACGTTCACGCGTTCGCGCGCTTCGGTCTTCGCGAAGGGCGTGACGCCCCAATCGGGAATGCTGACCACCAGCACGCGGTCGGCGCGGCCGTTCGCGAACCCGATCGCGCGCGTCAGCAACGCGCGGAATTCGCTGCGGTAATCCACCACGGTGCGCCCGCGATACTGGTTGTTCACGCCGATGAGCAGCGACACCAGGTCCCAGTGGCCGAGCGGTTCGGCGGCGTCGATCGCGGCGTTGAGTTCGTCGGTGGTCCAGCCGGTGGTCGCGATGATGCGCGGATCGCGCAGGCCGATCTTCTCCTCGCGCAGCGCGCGTGCGAGCTGCACCGGCCAGCGCAACGAGGGATCGACGCCTTCGCCGATCGTGTAGCTGTCGCCGAGCGCGAGGTACCGCATGCCGGCGAGCTTGCGCATCAGGCCACCGCGCTGCGCTGGGCGCCCGCGCTTTCGGCGCGCCGGGACAGGACGCGCTCGATGCGCGCGAACACCTCGCGCAACACCGGCGCTTCGGGCAACAGCGTCACGCGGAAATGATTGCGGAAGGGCACGTTGAAACTCGAGCCGGGCACGATCAGGACGTCTTCGTGTTCCAGCATCTCCAGCGCGAACGCGTGATCGTCGAACCCTTGCGCCGCATCGCCGACGACCGCGGGGAATCCGTACAGCGCGCCTTGCGGTGCGACCAGCGAAAGATGTTCGCTCGCCTCGCAACACTCGATCAGCGCCTGGCGCGTGGCATGCAAACGCCCGCCGGGCGAGGTCAGTGCGTGGATCGTGTCCACGCCGTGCAGCGCGTGCTCGATCGCGAATTGCCCCGGCACGTTCGCGCACAGGCGCAGCGCGCCGAGCAGGTCCATCGCGTGATGGAAGTCGCCGCTGGCGAGGGGATCGCCGCTGAGCACCGCCCAGCCCACGCGCCAACCGCACGCGCGATGCACCTTCGACAAGCCGCCGAAGGACAGGCAGGGCAGGTCGCCGGCAAGTGGTGCGAGCGGTTGGAACGTCGCCTCGTCGTAGAGGATTTCGTCGTAGATCTCGTCGGACATCAGCAACAACTGATGCTTCGCGGCGATGGCGACGATGCGTTCGAGCAGTTCGCGCGGATAGCTCGCGCCCGTCGGGTTGTTCGGATTGATGAGCACGATCACGCGCGTGCGCGGCGAAACGAGCTTGGCGATCTCTTCCGGATCGGGCAGGAAGCCGTTCTCGGGGAGACAGCGGTAATAGACCGGCCGGCCATCGTTGAGGATCGTCGCCGCCGACCACAGCGGATAGTCGGGCGAGGGCAGCAGCACTTCATCGCCGGGATTGAGCAGTGCGCGCAGGCTGAGGTCGATCAGTTCGCTCACGCCGTTGCCGACGAACACGCGCTCGGGCGAGGCATTGGGCGTGCCGCGCTGGCGATGGAATTGCGCGATCGCCTCGCGCGCGGCGGGCAGGCCCTGCTGGTGCGTGTAGGGGTCGGTCTGTGCGATCCCGTCGGCGATCGCGCGCTGCAGGTGCTCGGGCGCGCGGAAGCCGAAGGCGCCCGGGTTGCCGATATTGAGCTTCACCAGCGTGCGGCCCTGGGCCTCCAGTTCGCGGGCGCGTCGCGCCAACTCCCCGCGGATCTCGTATCGGACTTCGGACAGGCGTTCGCGGGTCTTCAGGCGCAGGGACATCGGCGGCATTCGGGAAAACGTGGAGGCACGCAAGCCTACCAGCACCGGGAGCGCTAGAATCCGTGCGATGACGACCCACACCCGCCCGTGACCCCCGCCCTGCGCGCCATCGGCTGGCCTTATGCCGCGCAGGTGGAAGACGCGGCCTGGCGGGAAACGTTTGCAGCGCATCCGCAGGCGCGCCCGGCGCGCGTGACCGAGCAGCACCGCACCGGGTATGTCGTCGCCGAAGGCCCGGACGCCGGCTTCAAGGCCGAGTCCCCACCCGAGTGGCAGCGCGCGTCCAGCTATCGCAAAGGCGGCATCGCCCCGGAAGAACGCGCGGCCGTCGGGGATTGGGTATTGCTCGAAGGCAAGAAGATCGTCGCACTGCTGCCGCGCCACACGGCGATCAAGCGCGGCGCGGCGGGCGAGCATTACAAGCAGCAATTGATCGCGGCGAACATCGATACGGTGTTCGTCGTGTGCGGGCTCGACGCGGACTTCAACCCGCGGCGCATCGAACGTTACCTCGTGCTCATCGGCGGCAGCGGCGTGGTGCCCGTCGTCGTGCTCACCAAGGCCGACAAGGCGCTGGCCGAAGACGCGAACGCGATCGACGATGCGCGCGCCGCGCTCGAAGGCGTCCTGCAAGGCGTGCAGGTGGTGCCCGTGAATGCCAAGGATCCCGACAGCGTCGCCGCACTCGCGCCCTGGCTAGGCGCGGGGCAGAGCATCGTGCTCGTCGGTTCCTCCGGCGCGGGCAAGTCGACGGTCACCAACACACTGCTCGGCGTGGAGAAGATGAAGACCGGCGAAGTCCGCGAAAGCGATTCGCGTGGCCGCCACACCACCACGCACCGCGCATTGATCCCGCTGCCGTCGGGCGCGTGCATGATCGACACGCCGGGCATGCGCGAACTCAAGCCGACGGGCGAGGAAGACGTCGCGGAAAACTTCGGCGACATCGAAGCGCTGGCCGAACAGTGCCGGTTCCGCGATTGCCAACATGCGAAGGAGCCGGGTTGCGCGGTGCGCGCGGCGATCGAAGCCGGCACGCTGGATCCTGCGCGTTTCGCCAATTTCCTCAAGTTGCGCGGCGAGGTGGCCGGCGCCGCCAACCAGCTCGCCACGCGCCTGAACCAGAAAGCGAACGACAAGGTGCAGAACAAGGCCTTGTACAAACGCATCGACGACAAATACGGACGCCACTGATGGTCGAGCTGGCCGACGACATCCTCTATCACGCGGCGCTGGACGCACGCATGGTGAAGGCCGCGCGCGGCATCCGCCTGCTGAATTCGGTGAGCTGGGCGGCGAGCGAACAGGTCCGCTTCATGGAGTGCTACAACCGCGGCGAATACACGCTGCCCAGGCACGAATACCAGAAGTTCGACTACACCGAGGCGCGTCGCGAGCTCGCCGCGATCGAAAAGGCGGCCGACCCCGACCATCCGCTCGGCCACTACGTCTGCGATTCGGCGCGCAGCTGGGGCATCGCCTGCGAACTGCTGGAAAACCTCGGCACGCCGGAAGTCACGCGCCATTCGATCCGTTTGTTCGGCCGCCCCGACGAACCCTTGCCCGGCGGCGGGCCGACCACGCGCGAGGCCGCGCACCATTTCATCGACATCGCCAACGAACTCGACAAGGAATTGCTCGCGCCCGAAGAACAGGTGCAGATTTCCGCGACGGCCCTGCAACTGCAGTTACAGGCGTCACTGGACGACTTCTTCAACGCGCGCCTGATCGAAGTCGTGCTGGACCCCGAGCTCATCGCGAAGGCCGCGGCCGGTGCCACGCGCATCCGGCTGCGCTCCAGCGCCGCCTTCAGCGACTACGACCGCCACCAGTTGCTCGAACACGAAGCCTTCGTCCATTCGCTCACCGCGCTCAATGGCCGCGAGCAGCCGCAACTGCAGAGCCTCTCGCTTTCCTCGCCGCGCACCACCGCCACGCAGGAAGGCCTGGCAACCTTCGCCGAACAAATCACCGGCAGCATCGACATCGAGCGCATGAAGCGCATCAGCCTGCGCATCGAGGCGGTCGCGCGCGCGCTGGAAGGCGCGGATTTCATCGAAGTGTTCCGCTTCTTCCTCGACGCGGACAACCCGCCGCTGGAAAGTTTCGTCTCCGCCCAGCGCGTGTTCCGCGGCGTGCCGACCAGCGGCGGCTATGCCTTCACGAAAGACACCGTGTACGTGCGCGGGCTCATCGGCGTGCACACTTTCTTCCGCTGGGCGTTGCGCAATCGCAAGTTGCGCCTGTGCCGCATGCTGTTCGCGGGGAAGATGACGCTCGCCGACGTGCAGCGCTTCGAGCCGATGTTCGATTGCGGCGCGCTGATGGCGCCGCGGTGGTTGCCGCAGTGGGTCTCGCGCGCGAACGGTCTGGCCGGCATGCTCGCCTTCTCGCTGTTCGCCAACCGCATCCGGCTCGACCAGGTGATGGCGTCGGAAGGCTTGTTCGAACTGCAGTGATCAGGGGGCCGGCACGAGCCGGCCGTCGTGCGCGATGATGTAATCGGCCGGTTCCGACGGCCCGACAAGGCGCACCCGATCGCCGATGCGAACGCCGCGATACATCGGAATTTCGTGCGTCAGGCGCTGGAACATCCACCCCTTCGCATCCGAGGCGGGCCGCAGGCGAACGGCAGGCGCATCGAGCGCGCGCGTCCGCAGCACGTCGGACAGCGCGGGCGAAAACACCGATTGCACGCGGCCGACCTCGAGCATCACGCCCATCACCACCACGCCATGCAGCGCGGTCATCAGGGCCATCGTGCCGAGCGCCATGCGGCCCCAGCGCGCGGTGCGCGCCCACGCTGCGGCGCCACACAGGGCATACACGGCCGCGAAGCCATAGGCGTAGTGGTTGGCCGACGCACCGAGCAGCAACACCGGGCCGAGCGCCGCGCCGCCTGCGACGATCGCGAACGCCGTCAATCGCCGGCTGCCGCGCCACATCGCCGCGAGCCACGCGCACCACAACACCGCGGCCATCAGTTGGTATTTGAAGCTCGACTGGTCGAGCGTGGACTGTTCCTCGATCACGCGGACCATCGGCGAGAACAACTGGTATTCGACCCAGCGCACCGCGACATTCGCCACGTTGGCGGCGTAGAGCGCCGGTTTGTCGGTGGTGTCGAGCAGGATCGGCAGGCGCACCGCCAGGTAGGCCGCGGCCGCGGCCCATGCGCCCAATGCCGCCGCACCCCAACGCTTTTCGCGCGTGAACACCCACGCGACCGTGGCGACCAGCGGGATCGACAGCGCCGCTTCCTTCGCGAGGAGCGCCACGCCCGTCGCGAGCGCGGCGACGAGGGCGATCGCCACGAGCGATCGCGCACGCAGGCCGAACCACGCGATGGCCAGGCCGCAGGTCAGCCACGCCAGGTCCGCGATCGTCCCCACCCACCCGTGCGCGACCACCGCATACGGGCTCAGCGCGAAGACCAGCACCGCCACCGCGCAGGTCCGCGCATCGATCCCCGCGCGACGCCCGACCGCATACAGCAGCGCGCAATTCCCCGCGCCCCAGGCGACCAGGACCGCGTGGAAGGCCTGCGGCGTCTCGAACAATGCGCGCGACAGCACCATCCACAGGTTGAAGGTGAGGGGGCGGTACTGGAAGGACCCGACGTCGAGCCAGTCGACCCAATGGTCCAGGTGGGTCGCGAAGAACGCCCACTGGAGCTCGTCGTGGCTGAAATACCCGGGATTGAGCACCAGCGGCGCCTGGAGCAGGAACACCGCGAGCGCGATGGCCCACGGCGCCGGCGTGGCCAGCAGCGCGGACCAGCGCCGGGACAGGGACGCGACGGCCATCGAAAGAGGTTTCCGTGAAGACAGGCTGCATTCTAAGCACCGCGCGGCGACCACCGACCTGCCCGGTGGGTAGAATCGACGACCCCACCCCGCGCCACGGCCAGCATGTCCGACGATCTCAAGCAATCCGCGCTCGACTATCACCGCATGGAGCCGCGCGGGAAGATCAAGGTCGTCCCCACCAAGCCGATGGTGACCCAGCGCGACCTCTCGCTGGCCTATTCGCCCGGCGTGGCCTACGCCTGCGAAGCGATCGTCGAAGATCCCAACGCGGCCAGCGCCATGACCGCGCGCGGCAACCTCGTCGCGGTGATCACCAACGGCACCGCCGTGTTGGGCCTGGGCGACATCGGCCCGCTCGCCGGCAAGCCGGTGATGGAAGGCAAGGGCGTGCTGTTCCAGAAGTTCGCGGGCATCGACGTGTTCGACATCGAGGTCGACGAGCGCGACCCCGACAAGCTGGTCGACATCATCGCCTCGCTGGAACCGACCTTCGGCGGCATCAACCTGGAAGACATCAAGGCGCCGGAGTGCTTCATCGTCGAGCGCAAGTTGCGCGAGCGGATGAACATCCCGGTCTTCCACGACGACCAGCACGGCACCGCGATCATCGTCGGCGCCGCGGTGCTCAACGCGCTGGAGATCGTCGGCAAGAAGATTTCCGAAGTGAAGCTCGCCACCGCCGGCGCGGGCGCCGCGGGCATCGCGTGCCTGGACATGCTGGTCGCGCTGGGCATGAAGCCGGAAAACATCCTGGCCTACGATCGCGAAGGCGTGCTGTATACCGGCCGCGGCCACATGGACCCGGACAAGCAGCGTTACGCGCGCGACACCGACAAGCGCACGCTCGCCGACATCCTCGACGGTGCCGACGTGTTCCTCGGCCTGTCGGCCGGCGGCATCCTCAAGCCGGAGATGGTCGCCACGATGGCGCAGCGCCCGATCATCCTCGCGCTCGCCAATCCGAACCCGGAAATCCTGCCGGAAGAGGCCAAGCGCGTGCGGCCCGACGCGATCATCGCCACGGGCCGTTCGGACTATCCGAACCAGGTCAACAACGCACTGTGCTTCCCCTACATCTTCCGCGGCGCGCTCGACGTGGGCGCCACGGAAATCAACGAGGCGATGAAGCTGGCCTGCGTGCGCGCCATCGCCGCGCTCGCGCGCCGCGAAGCCTCCGACCTCGCTGCCGCCTACGGTGGCGACGTGCCGTGCTTCGGGCCCGAGTACATCATTCCGCGCCCGTTCGATCCGCGCCTGCTGGTGATGCTCGCGCCCGCCGTGGCCAGGGCCGCGATGGATTCGGGCATCGCCACGCGCCCGATCCTCGACTTCGCCGCCTACGAAGAAAAGCTCGGCCAGTTCATCTACCGCACCGGCCTGTTGATGAAGCCGGTGTACGACCGCGCGCGCAGCGACAAGCAGCGCGTGGTGTATGCCGAAGGCGAAGAAGAAACGGTGCTGCGCGCCGTGCAGACGGTGATCGATGAAGGCATGGCCACGCCGATCCTGATCGGCCGCCCCGACGTCATCGAAACCCGCATCGATCGCCTCGGCCTGCGCATGCGCCCGGGGGTCGATTTCGAACTGACCAACATCAACGACGACCCGCGCTTCAACGACTACTGGCACCAGTACCACGCGCTGACCGAACGCCGCGGCGTCACGCCGGCGGCGGCGAAGAACCTGATGCGTTCGCGTCCGACGCTGATCGGCGCGCTGATGGTCGAGCGCGGCGAAGCCGACGCGATGATCTGCGGCCTGGTAGGCCGCTACCACAAGAAGCTGGGCTACCTGCGCAGCGTGTTCGACCTCGACCCCGGCGTAACCAGCACTTCGGCGATGACGGGCGTCATCAACGAGCAAGGCGTGTGGTTCTTCCTGGACACGCACGTGCAGCTGGATCCCACGGCCGAGCAGATCGCCGAGAGCACGCTGCAGGCGAGCTTCCGCCTGAAGCTGTTCGGCATCGAACCGAAGGTCGCGCTGCTCTCGCATTCGAACTTCGGCAGCCACGACGACGCCAGCGCGCGCAAGATGCGCCAGGTGCGCGAGATCCTGAAGGCGCGCGTGCCCAAGCTCGAAGTCGACGGCGAAATGATGGGCGACACCGCGTGGGACGAAGACCTGCGCCTGCGCATCATGCCCAACACCACGCTCAAGGGCCGCGCCAACCTGTACGTGATGCCGAACCTGGATTCGGCGAACATCACCTACAACATGGTCCGCGTGATGACCGACGGCGTGGCGATCGGCCCGATCCTGATGGGCATCGACCAGCCGGCGCACATCCTCACGCCTGCCAGCACGCCGCGCCGCGTGGTCAACATGACCGCCATCGCCGCCGTGGAATCGCAGATCCGCAAGGCGCGCTGAACCGGCCGCCCGAGTACGACCGCAGGACGCACCTTTCGATGGCCGATTTCCCGACCGCGACGATCCTCGTCATCGCCTACAAGATGGAGGCGATGATCGCCGAGGCGATCCGCTCCGCGCTGGCGCAGACGATCCCGTGCGAGATCATCGTCTCCGACGATTGCTCGCCCGACGGCACGCTCGCGGCCGCGCAAAAGGCGCTCGAAGGTTACAGCGGGCCGCATCGCGTGACCGTGCGCAGCACGCCGCGCAACCTCGGCTTGTGCGCGCACCTGACGGAGCTTGCGGGCATCGCGACCGGCGAGGTGCTCGTCTTCCAGGCCGGCGACGATGTCTCGTATCCGCAGCGCGTGCATCGGCTGCTCTCGACCTTCACCGCGCACCCCGATGCGCAGATCGTCGGCTCGCTCGTGGACGACATCGACGCGCGCGGCAAGCAGATCGACGTCGCGGTGCGTGGCACGCCGTTCGAAGTCGACCAGCGATGGCTGCTGCGCCGGGGCAAGCTCGCCGCGGTGCTCGGTGCCTCGATGGCGATCCGCCGCACGCTGCTGACCGACTTCCCGCCGATGGAAGGGATGGTCGAAGACAACATGCTCACCCTGCGCGCGGTCCTCGCTGGGCGGTGCTTCTGCGTGCAGCAATCCCTGATCGGGTATCGCCGGCACGATGCGAACCTCGGCGATTGGGTGTTCGATCGCAGCGCCAACGATGCAGCGACGTACGAGCGCCGCAATCGCCGCGTGCTCGCGATGTATCGCGAGATCGCCGCCGACCAGCGCAAGTGCGTGGCCGCGCGCCCCGACCTTCCGGAAGACAAGCGCGCCACGGGCCTGCAACTGGCTGACATGTACGCCCTGGAAGCGGACATGCGCGAAGCGGTACTCGACCAGCCGCGGCATCGCTGGCTGGCGCCGCTCTGGCGCGGGCTGATGCATCCGGGCTTGCGTCGCAAGAGCCTGGAGCGCGCGGTGAAGCTCGTGCTGCCGCGCAGCACCTTCGGGCAAGGCGCGATCGCCGAACGCGCAGGCGGACACTTCAAGACCTGGAACCGGCGCCGCCTGGACCAACGCCGCATCCGCAACGCCGATCGCCGCGGCGAAGGCGCCGATTACACGCAGTGGGTCGCGCAGTTCGACACGATCGACGACGGCAAGCGCGCCGCGCTCGTCGAACGCGCGAAGCGCTTGCCGCCGATGCCCATCGCCATCGTGATGCCGGTGTACAACCCGTCGCCGGCGTGGCTCGCCGAGGCGATCGATTCTGTGATTGCGCAAGCCTGGCCGCATTGGGAACTGTGCATCGCCGACGATCTGTCGACCGATCCCGAAGTCGTCGCGACGCTTGATGCCTACGCAGCGCGCGACAAGCGCATCCGCGTCGTGCATCGCACCGTCAACGGGCACATTTCGGCCGCGTCGAATTCCGGCCTGGAGGTCGTGACCGCACCGTGGGTGACGCTCCTGGACCACGACGACCTGCTGCCGGAACACGCGCTGCTGTGCGTCGCCGAAGCGGTGGCCGCGCATCCCGACGCCGGGCTGGTCTATTCGGACGAAGACAAGGTCGACGACGCGAACCGCCGTCGCGAAGCCTTCTTCAAGCCCGACTGGAACCCGGACCTGGCGCGCGCCTACAACATGGTGTCGCACTTCGGCGCGTACCGCACCGCGCTGCTGCGCGAGGTCGGCGGTTTCCGCGTCGGTTACGAAGGCGCGCAGGACTACGACCTGATGCTGCGCTGCGTGGATCGCCTCGCGCCGACGCAGATCGTGCACATCCCTCGCGTGCTGTATCACTGGCGCATCCACGAGGCGAGTACGTCGGCAGGCAACGCGGTGAAACCGTATGCGCTCGAAGCCGGCCGCCGCGCGATCCTCGAACACCTCGCGCGCAACGGCCTCTCGGGCCAGGTCCATCCGCATCCGACCGGGCACTACGACGTCGATTACACGCCGCCGTCGCCCTTGCCGAAGGTGACGGTGGTGATCGCCGATCCGGGCGATGCGAACCTGCTGGCCGCGTGCCACGAAGCCGTGCAACGCACCGGTTATCCGATGCTCGACGTGCGCGTCGCGCCGTCCACGCCGGCTGCGCTCAACGCTGCCGTCCGCGAGGGCGCGGGCGACATCCTCGTCTTCATCGACGGCCGTTGCGTGCCCGAAGACGACGCGTGGTTGTTGCGCACCGTCACCTGGGCCGCGCGTCCGAACGGTGGCGCGATCGGCGGCAAGTTGTTCGACGCGCAGCGCCACGTCATCGGCAACGGCGTGCTGATCAATGTCGATGGCGTGTGGTCGGCGATGGACGGCGGCGCGCGCGCCGATGGCGACGGTTACGCAGGTCGCGCGAAGCTGCCGCAGAACCTCACGGCGCTGATGCACGGCCTGGTCGCCGTGCCGCGCAAGGTGTTCACCGACGCGGGTGGGTTGGAGGAAACCTATTCGACGCTCAGCGGCGCGATGCTCGATCTCACGCTGCGCATCGGCCGCACCGGCCTGCGCCACACGTGGGTGCCGTCGTTGCGGATGCGCGTGGCGTCGCCGGGCAAGGCTTTCGATGCGGACGACGCCGACAACCGCAAGCTCGAAGCAGCGTTCGCACTATCGAAGATGCAGGACCCGGCCTACAACCCGAACCTGGGCAACAAGTCCAAGCGCTACTGGTACGCGCACCCGCCGCGCTGAATCAACCGCCGAACAGCGAAGTCGTGAGCTTGGGTTCGCGGCGCGCGCGATTGGCCTTGCGACGGAAGCGCGCGTAGAAACGCACGGCGCGCAACCAGGAGAAGCCACCGTTCCACGGCGGCACGGAGGCGCGGTCGCGCCACGTGAGTTTCAGCAGGCCGCGGAAATCGTTGTCCAGGCCGGTGCGCAGGGCCTTGTGCCAATCGCGCGCCTGCGTGGCGACGGTCCAGTTGGTGTCGCCGATCGCACCCATCATGTAGGACAACTGTTCGAGCCACTTGCGGTTGCGCGAAGGCGCGCCGACCGGTGTCGGCCGCAGCTTGCCCGACGCATCCTTGCCCAGCGGCGACGCCGCATCGTCGTGGCGGCGGAACTGCACGAGCGGTTGGTCGACGTAAGCCACGCCATTACCGCTCGCCGCACAAAGCGCGAGCCACCAGTCGTGATAGAGCTTTTCGGGGAAGGGCCGCGCCTTGTCGAACACGCGGCGCCGCACCAGCATCGCGTGGCCCGACGCCGTGTTCTGGAAGGCGTAACGCAAGGCATCGTGCCCGGCGTGCATCGCACCGAGGTCGTCGGAGATGCGGCGATTGAGCGGGCGGCCACCTTCGTCGATGTACGCCGAATCGCAATACGCCATGTCGGCATCGCCGATCGCCTCGGCGAGGATCGCGAGCTTGCGCGGATGCCAGATGTCGTCCTGGTCGCACGGCGCGATCAACGGCGAGGTGCACATCGCCATGCATTTTTCGAACGAGCGCAGGTGGCCCATGTTCGTCTTGTTCTCATGCAACTGGATGCGCGCATCGCGGCGCGCGTACCAGCGCAGGATTTCGCGCGAGCGGTCGGTCGAGCAATCGTCGACGACGATGATCTCCAGCGCGACATCCCGCTGCGCGAGCAGCGAGTCCAGCTGCGCAGGCAACCACCGCTCGCCGTTGTAGACGCACAGCGCGACAGAGACGCGCGGCAAATGCGATGCAACCGGTGCCGTTTCGACCGGGAGCAGCCTGGGCTCCGGCCGACGACGAGCTGACGATGCGCTTCCTGGCGACATGAGGGCCTGGGTACTTCCTGGGCAGGTAAGTGAAAGGTTACGTGGACTTGCCTTACGGATCGGACACGGATGGTGAGAAATGCGACACGGCGTTCAGCTTTCACTTATTCGACGCCGGCTGGAACCGCTTTCCCATTGGCCTCGGGGGCAGATGGCTACGGACCCGGACACGCCCAATCCGCGTGTTTGCAACGGAACGTCCCGCTTTTCTCCATTTGGAGAATTTTCTCGTCGATTGAGGAGCAGCTTCCGAATAGCGTCGCTCGCACCCTCCTCATCAGTACGCGGCAACCCGATGGCCATCACATTCCAGGGCGAGGACGCTGCGCCGGAGCGCCCGATTGCGCGTGAAGTCGCGATCGTCATCGTCGACCGCGCCGGCCTGTCGGGCCTGCAGCAATGCCTCCATCACGTGCGTGCAAGGACCGACCACGCGCCTTTCGATGTCGTCGTCGCGTCCACGCGCGCGCCGCCGCTGCGCAACGCGCTGTTCACCGGCGTGCGTTGGGCGAGTGCAGCGCATGCGGGCATCGCCGATGCATGCAATCGCGCGGTGGATGCGAGCGCCAACGAGATCGTGGTGCTCGTCGACAGCCGATGCCAGGGATTCGATGCGCGGTGGTTGACCGAACTGACATCGCATGCGCGAGAAGAAGGCGTCGGCCTCGTCGCACCGCAGCGCAACGACGACAGCGGCGACGCGATCGCGTGGGGCTGCATCGGCGTGCGACGCTCTGTGTTCCTGCGCGACAGCGGTTTCGATCCGTCCTACCGCGACCTCGATTGCGCGACGGCCGACCTCGCATTGCGCATCGGCTTGCACGGCCTCAAGCACCGCGCGTTGCCGTCGGTGCCGGTGCGCCTCATCGAACCCTCGACCATCGCGCGATTGCTCGGCCGCCACCGGCAACGCATCGAGCGCGATCGCCTGAACGCCGCGTGGCAAATCCCCGTCGGGCTTACTTGAACAAGGGCCCGTAGAACGAGCGCTCGCGCTTGGCCCGCAAGACCTTGTTGGCCACGCGGATGAAATAACGCGCCGCCGCGATCATCCGCGGCGCCGCCTGCGGTGGTACCGATCGACGATCGCGCCACACCGCCTTCGCCAGCGGCCAGGTCTTTCCGTCTTCCGCGGCCAGCATCGCGAACAACCAGCGCGCCGCCAGCGTCTTCGGAAACCACTCGGCATACCCGAGTTGTTCGAACACATACGCCTGCTGCGCAAGCCACCGCTTGTTGTGCGACGACGAGCGCTTGCGACGCACGCCCGCAGCGACGTTCTTGCCGGCCGGCGATGCGGCATCGGCATGGCGCCGGAAACGCACGAGCGGTTCGTCGACGTACACCACGCCACTGCCGGACGCAGCGCGCAGCGCCAACCACCAATCGTGGTACAGCAGGCTCGGGAACGGCCGCGCGCTTTCGAACACATCGCGCCGCACCAGCAACGCATGGCCCGAGACCGTGTTGCCGAAGGCGAAGCGCAACGCATCGCCGCCCGACAACATCACGTTCAGATCCTGCGACAGGCGCCGGCCGAGCGAGCGCCCGTCGCCATCGATGTACGCCGAATCGCAATACACCAGGTCCGCGTCGCGCAGGTTCTTCGCGAGCGTCGCGAGCTTGCGCGGCTCCCACACATCGTCCTGGTCGCAGGGCGCGATCAGCGGCATCGTGCACAGCGCCATGCACTTCTCGAACGAACGCACATGGCCGAGGTTGGTCTCGTTGAACTCCACGCGAATGCGCGGATCGCGCGCGGCGTATTCGCGCAGGATCGCGAGCGAGCCGTCGCTGGAGACATCGTCCAGCGCCACCACCTCGAGCAACACATGTTCCTGCGCCAGCACCGAATCAAGCTGCTCGCGCAGCCACCGCGCCCCGTTGTGGACACACAGGGCGACGGAAACGCGGGGCAGGACGATGTTCATGGCGGCGATCCTACGGGGTCGGCGTTGCCGCCGGTTAGTTTCACCGGAAAGCGAAAAGTGGCATCCACGGGCCCGCTGCTAGAATCCCGACTCTAACCGCACCCGTTTCGAACCCCCATGAATTGGCTCAACGATCTGCTCCTCAACGACCCGGACCCTTCCGAGACCCGTGAATGGGTCGAGGCGCTCAAGGCGGTCATCGACAACGACGGCCCCGAACGCGCGCACCAGTTGCTCGACAACATGGTCGAGCTCACCCGCCGCGCGGGCGCGCACCTGCCCTTCGCGCCGACCACCGAATACATCAACACCATCCCGCCTGCGCTGGAGGCCAAGTCGCCCGGCGACGCGGCGATGGAATGGCGCATCCGTTCGATCATCCGCTGGAACGCACTGGCGATGGTCGTGCGCGCCAACCGCAAGCCCGGCGACCTCGGCGGCCATATCGCCTCCTTCGCCTCCGCGGCGACGCTGTACGACGTGGGCTTCAACCACTTCTGGCGCGGCCCGAGCGCCGAGCACCCCGGCGATTTGCTCTACATCCAGGGCCACAGCTCCCCGGGCATCTACGCGCGCAGCTTCCTGGAAGGCCGCATCACCGAATCGCAGCTCGACAACTTCCGCATGGAAGTCGACGGCCGCGGCATCTCCTCGTATCCGCACCCCTGGCTGATGCCCGACTACTGGCAGACGCCGACGGTCAGCATGGGCCTGGGCCCGATCTCGGCGATCTACCAGGCGCGCTTCTGGAAGTACCTCGAAGGCCGCGGCCTGATGCCGAAGACCGACCGCAAGGTGTGGTGCTTCCTCGGCGACGGCGAGACGGATGAGCCCGAATCGCTCGGCGCGATCTCCGTCGCCGGCCGCGAAGGCCTCGACAACCTGGTCTTCGTCATCAACTGCAACCTGCAGCGCCTGGACGGCCCGGTGCGCGGCAACGGCAAGATCATCCAGGAACTCGAAGGCGGCTTCCGCGGCGCCGGCTGGAACGTGATCAAGCTCATCTGGGGCAGCTACTGGGATCCGCTCCTGGCGCGCGACACCAATGGCGTGCTCAAGAAGCTGATGATGGAAACCGTCGACGGCGAGTACCAGAACTGCAAGGCCTTCGGCGGCGCGTACACGCGCGAGCATTTCTTCGGCAAGTACCCGGAGACCAAGGCGATGGTCGCCAACCTCTCCGACGACGACATCTGGCGCCTCAACCGCGGCGGCCACGATCCCCACAAGGTCTACGCGGCCTACGACCAGGCCACCAAGACCAAGGGCATGCCGACCGTCATCCTCGCCAAGACGGTGAAGGGTTACGGCATGGGCGCGGCAGGCGAAGCGCTCAACCCCACGCACCAGACCAAGAAGCTCGACGACGAAGCCGTGCGCATCTTCCGCGACCGCTTCAACATCCCGGTCACCGACGACCAGCTGAAGGACAGCGCCGTGCCGTTCTTCCACCCGGGCGAGAAGTCGCCGGAAGTGGAATACCTGCAGGAACGTCGCCGCGCGCTCGGCGGCCACTTGCCGCAGCGTCGTCGCAAGGCCACGCAGTCGCTGACCGCGCCCAAGCTCGAAGTCTTCGACCGTTTGCTGAAGAGCAGCGGCGACCGCGAAATCAGCACGACGATGGCCTTCGTGCAGAGCCTGTCGATCATCCTGCGCGACAAGGAAGTGGGCCCGCGCTGCGTGCCGCTCGTCGCGGATGAAGCGCGCACCTTCGGCATGGAAGGCATGTTCCGCCAGTTGGGCATCTACGCCCCGCACGGGCAGAAGTACAAGCCGGTCGACCGCGACCAGCTGATGTACTACCGCGAGGATTCCGCCGGCCAGGTGCTGGAGGAAGGCATCACCGAGTGCGGCGCGTTCTCCAGCTGGCTGGCCGCGGCCACCAGCTACAGCACCAACGATCTGCAGATGGTGCCGTTCTACATTTACTACTCGATGTTCGGCTTCCAGCGCATCGGCGACAGCGCGTGGCAGGCGGCGGACATGCGCGCGCGCGGCTTCCTCCTCGGCGCCACCGCCGGCCGCACCACGCTCAACGGCGAAGGCCTGCAGCACGAAGACGGCCACAGCCAGGTCTTCGCGAGCGTCATCCCGAACTGCAAGAGCTACGACCCGACCTTCGGTTACGAAGTGGCGGTGATCCTGCAGCACGGCATGAAGCGCATGATGGAAGAACAGCGCGACGAGTATTTCTATCTCACGCTGATGAACGAAAACTATGCCCACCCCGACATGCCTGCCGGCGCCGAAGACGGCATCATCAAGGGCATGTACCTGCTGCGCGACGCCGGCAAGCCGAAGAAGGGCGAGCAGCGCGTGCAGTTGATGGGCAGCGGCACCATCCTGCGCGAAGCGATCGCGGCGGCGGAACTGCTCGACAAGGATTTCGGCGTGACCGCCGACATCTGGAGCTGCCCGAGCTTCAACGAACTCGCGCGCGATGGCTTCGACGTCGAGCGGTGGAATCGACTGCATCCGGAAGACAAGCCGCGCAAGGCGTATGTCACGGAAATGCTGGAAGGCCGCCAGGGCCCGGCGATCGCGGCGACGGATTACATCCGCGCGTTCGCGGAGCAGATCCGTGGGTTCGTGCCGACGCATTACACCGTGCTCGGCACCGACGGCTTTGGTCGTTCGGATACGCGCGCGAATTTGCGTCGCCACTTCGAAGTGGATCGCTTTTACATCGCACACGCGGCGATTGCGGCGCTTGCGGCGGAAGGCAAGATGGCCGGGAAGGACGTGGCGCGCGCGATCAAGTTGTACAAGATCGATGTGGAGCGGGGGAATCCGCTGCACGCGTAAATCGCGTTGACATCAACGCGCATTCGCTCAAGGATGCGCGTGCGAGACAAGCGCTTCGGCCGCAAGGCCTGTGAGCTACTGTCAAAAGGGCCAGCCGGAAGGTTGGCCCTTTCTCGTTTCTGGCCCCCGCAACGAAGATCTGCATAATCGCCCCGGGGCCGCCGCATCTCGCGGCGAGGGGAGAAGGGCGCATGCTGGCCATGCTGGTCGTTCTGTTCGTATTCGTGTTGGTGCTCGTCGTGCCGGTGATGATCGGCGCGCGGATGGTGGGCGCGGAGAAGACGGGGTTCGGGTCCGCGGTGCTCGCGGTGTTCTGCCTGGCCGTGCTGGCCGTGATCATCCAGAAGTTGGGCGTCGGGCCGCTCGTGGGCTTCATCGCATCGGCGGTCCTCGGCGCAGGGCTGCTGGCGCTCATCCTCGGAACGACGTTCTGGCGCGGCATGGCGGTATCGGTGCTCACCGCCGTTTTGCAGATAGGCATTTTCTTGGTCGCCGCCGGAGGCATTGCGGCGATGGCGAGTTGAGTTGATCTTGGACGCGTCTTGCGAAGCGTGGGCCGGCTGAAGGGCCGATTGAGCTACCAGGGAGGCCAGCCGAAAGGTTGGCCTCTTCTGGATTCGGCCCAAATGCATAATCGCCTCTACGTGCCACGTCGAGTACGTTGGGGAGAGCGATATGCACGGTAAGGGTTGCCTGTTCGCGCTCTTGATAGTCGCCGCAACAGCCAACGCGAGCGATCCGCCCGCCACATCCGCCCCGCCTCCGTCATTCACCGGCGAGTGGCACGTCGCTTGGTGCAACGAAGCTGAGCCCACACGAGATTGCGGTGGATTCACTGCCACGTTGGTGCAGGACGGCGAACGCATCTCGGGCGCCGGCTTCGGTGCAACCATCGGGTTGGGACGCCTGGACGAATGCGGCGCCATCGAAGGCATCGCCGTCGACGACAAGGCCTATCTGCTGGTCCGCAGTGCACGCATGGGCACCGTCTTTCTCGTGGATGCACGACGCGTGGATGACGGGCTTTCGTGGAAGGTCCGAGAGACTGTGTTCGAAGGCCAGGATGGAGACCGCGACGTCGTCGAGCACGACGCGGTGCTGAAGCGAATCTCCGGGGACACATCGGGGATTGAAGCGTGCAAGGAGCCGCGCTGAGCGCTAGGTCTCGATAGAACGAAAAGGGCGCCGTAGGCGCCCTCCCAAGGTCGCTATCCCTGTTGTTTGTGGCCTTTCACAGGAGTGACCCGGACAGGACTCGAACCCGCAACCTCCAAACTGCGATGTTTGTGCTCTATCCACTTGAGCTACCGGGCCCCTGACCACGGGGCCTAATGTACGCATCGAGAAGCGCACAAAACGGCTTGAAAACCGCATCAAGCCGCGTCTCTGCTTTCGCGAGAAATTGAACCATCGAAGAGGTAACGAATTCCGCAAAAGGCGTTCGCTTGACATTCCAAGTCGATCGTTCAAACATGTGCCTACTGCGATGTTTGTGCGACGGCCGCAAGGCCGCCGTGAGCTACCCAAGAGGCCAACCGAAAGGTTGGCCTCTTCTCGTTTATGCCGCCGCAGGCGCCTTCGTCATCGCCCGACACACGTAATAAAACGCCAGCGCACTCAACGCCCCGATCGGCGCGAACACCAGCAGGATCTCCACCCAATCGCCCCACGTATCGCCCTGGTCGCCCCAAGGCGCACCTGGCAACGCGAGCAACGACACCGGGATCATCGCGACCAGAGCGCCCACCAACATCATCGTCCACGCGCGGAACTTCTGCTTCGCGAACAACCACGCGACGGCCGGCAGCCCCAGCAACGCGAGGTGCACCAACGCGATGCCGAACGTCAGCGCGGCCACGTACCCAAGCCACGTGATCCAACCGTCTTCCTCGCGGAAAAACAACATCAGCGAACACACAGCGAGTGTCGGCACTGCGGCCGCCGCGAGCGTGGCCAGCACGAGCGCGAGTGCGCGTGGTTTCTGTTGCATGGTCCGGCCCCTTGGTTAAGCAAACACGTTATCGCGTGACCGACATCCTGCCATCGGCGCCGCGCTGGATCTTCCATCCGTCGTCCAGCTTCAGCGTCATTTTATCCGGCACGGGCCACGGCACGTAGGCCGCGTTCCAATCCTTGACGATGCGCAGCGGCGCGCCTTCCACCCGGACCGTGCCCCAGTCGCTCGTCAGCGTGATCTTGTCGTAGACCTGCGAGCCGTCGGGCATCGGCGTGACGCGGTTGGGGTCGAAGTCGAGCTGGATCTTCGCCAGCGGCAGGAGCAGGCCGTTGGCTTCCGACGTGCGTTGTGTCGCCTCGTCGATGATCCGCTTGAGACGCGTGGCGCGGTCGGCTTCCTCTTGCGCGATCGCGACGCCGTCGTAGACGCCCGGCATCGGCTTGCGCGAGGTCTTGATCGGGATCAGGTCGGGCAGGTCGGCGTCGGGCGTCTTCGCGATCGTCGTCTTCCAATTCGGCGCGAGCGCATCGAGCAACAAGCCCCACGCCGGACCACTCACATACGCGAAGCTGCGCGCGTACGACGGCCGGTCGTTGCCGTGTTTCAGACTGTCGATGGCGAGCGTATTCGCATCGCCCGACAACACCGTGCCCGTATATTCGGCCAGGCCTTCGTGGCGCATCTGCGCGCGTTCGTCGTTGCGCGCGGTGGCGTCGGACAGGCGCTGCTGGCGGAAGGCGAGGGCTTGCGCGACATGCCGCTTGCGTTCCGAACCGGTGGTCGCGAGCGCACGTTCGAGCGCCTTCCACTCCAGGCGCATCGACACGCGCGCCTGCTCCGATTCCAGATGCGCGGCGACCGCCATGTTCTCCGGAAAACCGAGCGCCGCCTGCTGCACGTGGAAGGACTCGTGATACACGAGGCGACGCAAGGCCGCATCGCCGTCTGGCAAAGGCGCGAGCAACATCACCCACTTGCGGCCGCCCCAATCGACGGAGGTATTCGCGCGCGTCGAAGGGAAGGGCGCAGACGAAGGGGTGATGCTCGTCCAGATGATCGTCCCGTCCTGGGCAACTAGGACCACCGGCGCGCAGAGCGAGACATTCCAGACCGTGCGACCCGCGGTGTCGCAATGCGCGACGTAATCCTCGAGGGCAGGCGGCGCGGTGCTCTCCACCGCGAGCGAAACAGCCGGCACGAGCGCCAGCAAGGACAGCCACTTCGCGATCGCCATGGGGGCATTCCGGATGGGCACGGGCCGATTGTGCGACAGATTGGCCCCTTTCTCGTTCCAGCCCCCGCCACGCACGTGGCGATACACTCGACGTTCCCCCGTCGACACGCGCCCCCATCACATGCCGCGTCTCCGTTTCCTCCAGGCCATCGCCACCCTCGCGATCGCCTGCGCCGCGCTTCCCGCACTCGCCGCCGACCCCACGCAATCGCTCCGCGACACCGGCGACGCCGCACACCTCTTCGCCTATCGCCCCAAGCCCGGCATGGAGTCGCAATTCGACGCCGGCTACAAGCGCCATCTCGACTGGCATCGCACGCACGACGATCCGCTCGTCTGGTACGGCTGGTACGTGACGCACGGGCCGCGGATGGGGATGTTCATCGACGGCACCTTCGGTGCGCCCTTCGCGGCGCTCGACAATCGCGTCGCGCCGGCTGAAGACGGCAAGGACGCCGACCGCACCTTCCTCCCCTACGGTGATCCCACCGAGCGCACCGTGTTCCGCGTACGTCGCGACCTCAGCAACGGCACGCCACTCGAACAGTGGCAACCCACGCGCATGGTGCAGGTCTACACCTACAAGGTGCGCATCGGCCGCAGCGAGCGCTTCGAAAAAATCGTCAAACGCATGCGCGCCGCGCTCGACACCACGAAACCCAAGTCGTCGTTCACCTGGTACGAAGGCATCGGCGGCACGCCGACGCCGGGTTACATGCTGATGGTCGCGCGCGATGGCTGGGCGAGTTTCGACGAAGGCCGCGGCGGACTCGAAGGCGTGCTCGCATGGGTGGAAGACCCGACGGTTCGGCAGCAATTGCTGGAAGGGTATGCCGCGTCGGTGGAAGACGTGCAGTCGGAGATCTGGAGTTACCGCAGCGACCTGAGTCTGATTCCGCAAATCCCGTGACCGCTCCACCCATCGGACCAAGGCACGAAACATTGCACCGCAACACGTTTCCCACCAGCCGGCCCGTTATGCTCCGCGGAGGGGTCAGTCACCAGTTTCGGAGACAGGGGCATGCGGCGCCGCCGTAAGAAGAACCGTGGATTGCGTTGGACGCTCGCGCTCGTCGTCGTGGCTGCGCTGGGGTATGTCGGCCTGCAGTACTGGAAAGGCCACCTGCCGATCAAACCGGAGAGTCAGTCGACGCCGGCGCCCGCCGTGAGCACCGTCGTGCAACCCGTGCCCTTGCCGCCGCCGACACCGGCCACCGTCGCGAAGGCCGCCACGCCGACGTCGACCTTCATGGCCGAAGCCGAATCCCGCGACGCCGCCGCCCGCGCCGTGCGCGAACAAACCCTCAAGATCCAGCAGAAACTCCGCCAGGACAACCGCGCCCGCGCACAGGCGGCCGAGCGCCCCGCGGAAAACGAACGCTGCATCAACGGCCAGCGCATGAAGCGCGTGGACAATGGATGGGTGCAGGCCGGCGGGGATTGCTGAGTCAGAGCTCGCCGACGATCCGCTGCTTTTCGCGCTCGTAGGTCTCGGCATCGATCAGGTTCTGATCGAACATCGCCTTCAGGCGCTCGAGCCGCTCTTCGACCGTGCCCTTGGCCACCGACGCGAGGGACGGCTTTCCTTCCAGCGCCAGCTTGATGTCGGGCGTGGCGAACACCCGGTCGAAGATGGTCTGGTAAAGCTGCGCATAACGCTGCTTGAAAGACATCCAATGGTGGTCGTCGGTCGGCATCAACTCCGTGCCGCCGAAGTCCTTCTGCGCCATCAGGTGCTTCTGCCCGTCGTAGACCGAAACCGTCACGTCGTAGAGGAACGATGGCTTGAAGCCGCCGAAGTCGTAATGCCAATCGCGCATGTCGAGCACGAAGACGAGCCCGCCGGCCGTGGGCTCGATCGACTGGATGGCATCACCCACCGCCGTCCCCTTGCGCGCGACCACGTAGGACGCCGCATACCCCGCGTTCTGGAAACCCACGCGCAAACGCTGCCCGAGATACGCGGACATCGCCGTGTGGTCGTTCGTCTCGCGCGCCACCGGAATCCCGTAAAGCTCGCGGGAGACGCCTTCGAAGGTTTCCTTCTTGTCGCCGCTCAACACATCGGCGCGGTTTTCCAGGACCAGGATGGTCGCGGCCTGCCCGGCGGTGGAAGGCGCGGGCACGCGCATCGCGGTGGACTCGGCGGTGAACTTCTTCGCGTGCGCCGTCGGCACAAGCGCGAACAGACAAAAAACGACGGCAAACAATCCCCTGGACATGCGCTCCCCTTTGCGCGATCAGCCGCGCACAGGATAAGGCAGTCGTCGCCGCCGATCAGTCGGCCAGCGGCCCGGTCCCGTGCCGCGACACCACGCGCCACGCCCCATCGCGCCGCATCCACACATCGGTGACGAGAAACACCCCACTCCAATCGAGCCCGCCGACGGACGCCTCCTGACGCGAGCGCCCGTGCACGATGGCCACGTCCTCGCCCAACGGACGCACGCGCAGATCGAGCCACTCGAACGCCGTGCCCGAAATCGGGCCCATCGCCCCCTCGAGCCACGCCGCCTTCGGCATCAACACACCGCGCGCGCTGGTGAGCAGGAAGTCGTCGGCGAGGATCGCCTCGCACACCGCGCGATCCTTGCGCAGCCACGCCTCCATCCACGCCGCCTCCAGGGCGGGCAGCGCCGTCTCCGCATCGGACATGGCAGCGTTCTCCACAGATCAGATGACAGCGCGAACGTGGAACCCCAGCGCGCCGGCCACGGCCGGCACCGCCTCGTCGTCCGACCGCGCCGCGATCCAACCCGCGACATGCTCGCTGCCGCCCTCCCACGACCACAGCGAGTAGCCCCGCTCCCGCAACTGCACCGCCGCCCGCGAGAGCAGCGTTCCGACATCCGCATCGGCGAGCGCGTCGTCCGCCTCGTCGTCCAGGTCCCAATCCACCCGTACCCCGACCCGCGCCGCGAGCTCGTCGATCGCCTCGACCACCCCGCCCGCATCGTCCTCGGGCAGGAAGAACCCCGCCTTCCAGTCGATCGCATCGCGGATGGCGTCGATGGGCTCCGCGCCAGAGGCGAGCGCATCGCGGATCTCGGAAAACTGCAGCTGCGCCGAATCCTCGTCCCCCGGATTGATCAGGAGGAGCAACTGCCAGGCGACGGACTCCAGCGCGGCGTCCTCGTCGAGTTCGGACGAGGGGGAGAAGGACGCGGAGAAGTTGTCGTCGGGGTCGAAGTTGTCGAAGTCGGGGGGCATGGGGGAAGGGTACGCCTGGGTCGTCGGGTGGGGGGAGGGTGGACCCCCTCTCCCTCCGGGAGAGGGTTGGGGAGACGGCCGCCGCGGGGATCGACGCACGGGTGAACCCCCGGACTTCATCGATGACATTCCAACGGTCTCGCGAGAACGAATTTTCTTCTCGGATGACCTTCGATCGTTGTCGCGAGAAGGAAATTACTGCTCTAGAGCGCTCCAACCGTGCTCGGAAGCACGTCAAACGTGCATTGGAGGAGGAATTTTCCCCAACGGAGCACTTCGAACGTGCTCCATTGCCAGAATTTTCCCCAACGGAGCCCTTCGAGCGTGCTCCATTGGCAGAATTTTCCCCAACAAAGCCCTTCAATCGCGCTTCGAAGGCGGAATTTTCCCCAATGAAGCACTTCGAACGTGCATTGGAGGAGGAAATTTGCCAACTGACATCCGCCGGACGGATGTCGACATACCTCGCGAGCATGTCAAAGGCAGAAACTTCCAGGCCGACATACTTCAAACGCATCTCGAAGGACGAATTCTCCATGTCGGCAGACCGCAGACGCATGTCAGAGGAGAAGCAACGCCATCAAGCGCGAACGCGCGCGCTTTCATCCCAGCGCTGATGCTCCGCGTCCCAAATGGCCGCGTCCTGCGCGACGCCGATGGCCTGGCGCGTGCTTTCGACGCATTCGTCGTAGGAGCGGTAGGTGCTGAAGCTGCCGGCGACGGGCTTCAGGCCTTCGTCGAAGAGGAACCAGCGCCAGCGGTTTCGGGCATTGAGGGAAAGGACAAACTGGCGGCGTAAATCGGAGGGGGCATGCATCGGTCATCTCGCATGAGGAGTCGCGAGATTGGAGCAGCGCAGCGAGCCGATAGCGACGGACTATAAGTCACATCCGACCATTCACAAATGTTCGGTGCGCAATGGCGCACGAATCTAGGTTGCCTTCTCCATTAGCTGGATCTTCGAACGGAGGCTGGCGTTGTAAGCCTTATTGTCGGCGCCGTAGTGAACACGTCGATGACAAGTTGGGCAAATTGCCGCCATGTGATCGGGCGCATCGAGGCCTCCATCAGAGAGTCTCTCAATATGATGAACCTCGAGGTACGGAAGTCCGTTGGGTCGCAAAAAGGGCGCGTTGGAACCGCAAGCCTCACAGTTTCCATCTGCGCGAGCTAAAACGTAAGCGGCGACTGATTGCGAGCGCTTGTGTAGATTGCGGCGCGCCTGGGTGAGCACTTCGTGTTTGGGGCTGACGGCTTGGTATGCGCGCTTCCGGAGCTCTGCTAGAGGGATGGAGTTCGCGAGATTCTGATCATTGCTCGGATCCGGTACTTCCGCTGCGTCCAATCGCACCAACAAGAATTGAATGAGCTTCCGGAGCTGACCATTCTTATCAGGCCCTAAAGACTCTTCGGTTCCAGCACACTGCATTTCGCCGATAAATTCGTACAAACCACCAGCGCGGCTTACCTTGTTAAAAAGTAAAAGCGCATGACCATTTGCAACGTGGTCTCTGACCGCTCGATTCCCATGCGTGTACTGCATGTCGCCTTCTTGTCCGTGCCCCGTGTATCGAAACACCTCGCGTTTCTCGTCCCAGACGTCCTCATAACCGTAACGGCCACCTTCCTCCCCGGTAAAAATGAAGACGATCTTGGAATCCGGCGCGGGTGAGATTCCAGATTGGCGAGTGCCACCAAATCTCGGGTGGATGTCTGCCTGACGGCTATAGACCACGCCTTCGACGAGCCCAAACTGGTTCATAGGTTTTCCCCTGCATGCGACCTGCCAGGATTGCCGGGCAAGTCGGGGAAACATACATCAGTGAGCGGTGGAAATTTCGCTACGCAAGTTCTCGTGGATACTCTTGCGCGAGCCTCGTCGGTTACTCGCACCCGATTCCGTCGTTATCCCGATCCAAATGCGGCGCATACCCCGGATCTCCACGCCGCACCGGCGCAGCCCCAGCCGCCCGCGCCTCCGAGCAGTTCCGGAAGTACACGGTCTCCGAGTTCAAATTCGATCGAGGCACCGCACTCGCTTTTGGTGCTGCACTCGCCCCCGGCGCGCGCTGGCAGTGATACCCGCCATGCTTGCGATCATGGTGGCAACCGTTGGCATCGAGCCCGCCGCCATGTGCGCGTGCGACGTTTGCAGTCGGGCCAACAAGAAGCAACGCAGCTGCGAGTGCGGCCACGACTGTCCAACGAATCTGAATTCCCATGGCTTCCCCCCGGCGCCATCGCGACGGTGGAGGATACGCGCCGCACTCGCGCATCCGGCCAGGCGACACCATAAGTAGCCGCGCTACCCGACTAATACGGTCGACGGCGGCCGAACGCTGAACCAGTCAGACAAACTCACCTTTCCCAGCCCCAACCTTGACGCTCCCTCGCGCACCTTCCACCTGAGTAACAAAGGATCGGGAGATCGCCCCCATGCCCATGGTCCGCAACATGGATGCACAGCTGTTCGAAGCCGTCCTCAAGGTGGCGCGCGAGGAATGCGAGCACGGCACCTGGGATGAGTTGTCGCCGATCCTGCGAAGAACCTGGGAAGCGTTGCGGGATGCGGAGTCGCCGTCGTGGGAGACGGTCGAGGGCGAGGTACAGGCGACGTGTCGGGAGTCGGGGTATCTGCATTGAGGGAGGGGGTTTCGTCAGGATGACGGGCCCTCTCCCCCTCTCCCCAACCCCTCTCCCAGTGGGAGAGGGGCTCAAGCGGGGAGCACGGTTTGTAGCGCGTGCAAGAAGGCGTCGATGTCGTGCTCCGTGTTCAACACATGCGGCGACACCCGTATCCCGTTGAACCACCGCTTCTCCACTTTCTTCACGATGATCCGGTGCTTCTCCAGCAGCGTGGTCAGCACGGTCTGGCTGTCGATCGCATCAGGCAACACGAACGCCACCATCGCCGCCGCCAGCGGTCCAGGCGGCGGCCCGACCACGCGCACCTGCTTGATCGCCTGCAATTCCACGTAGGCCTTGTTTCGCAATTCCGCGTTGTGGCGTTCGATTGCGTCGATGCCGAGGTCCTGCACGCGTTGGATCGCCGCGCCCAGTCCGATGACCAGTGGTTGCGGGCCGAGGCCCGCCGACTCCGCGCCGTAGCGGTGCTCGCCTTGCCATTGGATCGGCGCGATGGCGTCGCTCGCGTTGCGCGACACGTACAACAGGCCGGTCCCTTTCGGCCCCATCAGCCATTTGTGCCCACTGGCCGCGTACGCGTCGCAGCCGATGGCTTTGACGTCGACCGGGATCTGGCCCAGGGCCTGTGCGCCGTCGACGACGCATAGGATGCCCCGCGAGCGCGCCATCTTCGCGATCGCGGCCACCGGCATCCGCAGGCCGGTCGTGGTGATCACGTGGCTGACGCTGATCACGCGGGTGCGCGGGGTGATCGCAGCTTCGATGCGTCCGGCGATCGCGTCGACGTCGTGTTCTTCGGGCGCGATGGTCACGCGGTCGATCGCGGCGCCGTGGCGTTGCGCGGCGTACTCCCAGCAGAAGCTGCCGCCGTGGTGTTCCTGGTCGGTCGTCAGGATGCGGTCGCCTGCTTTCCACGCGACCCCCTGCGCGACGGTGTTCATGCCTTCGGTCGTGCAGCGGGTGAGCAGGAGTTCGTCGGCGTCGCAGTTGATCAGCGCTGCGGCCTGTGCGCGCACGGCTTCGCAGGCTTGAAGCACGGTGGGTGCGCCGTCTTTGCCATAGGCCATGCGCACGGGGCTGGTTTCCAGCTCGCGCCATGCGGCGAGGGTGCGGTCGAGCACCGCGTTCGATGTCGCGCCGAGCGAGGCGGTGTTGAGGTGGATGACGCCCGGCGTCAGTGCGTAGGTGCTTGCGGGCCCGGCACCGGAGGCGGTCGACCCGGCGCCCAGCAACGAGGCGGCGCCGAACCCGGCGATGAAGTTGCGACGCGTGAGTTCGGTGGTCATTCGCTGCGCTTCCCCGGCGGGCTCTCCGCTACAACGCAGACGCGCGCTCGAGGCGGTCGTTCAGTCGAACAACTCCCACCACGCCGGCACCGGAATGAACGGCATGTACTCCTTCCACCCCAGCAGGAAGGAGAACGCCACATGGATCGCGGGCGAGGAGAGGAAGGCCAGGCCCAGGTACCACGCGAGTTCGCGGCCGCGCAGTTTGAAGACGATCGGCGGCAGCAGCAGCGTCGCCAGTGCGGGCACGGTGTAGTAGATCCACCACGGCAGGCCGATGTTGTTGCCGTATTTCGCGAACGCCATGCCGCCGACCACGACGATGGCCGCGACGGCCAGTACGGTGGCACGTCGCGGGTGTTGCGTTCGATGGCGGGTGACGCACCGCAGGATGGCGATGAACGTCACCAGCGAGACGAACACGAAGATCCAGAAACGCAGCGACGGCGAATGCATCGGTCTTCCCCCGAGAGCGATCCGTCAGTCTATCGGTCGTTCTTCCATCGCGCCGGTGGGTCGAAGGGGCCGTGCGGGAAGATGCCGCGGTGGTGGTGCGGTTCGCTGCGCAGGTATTGCTTCGGCGGGCGCACGGTCGCGCCGAGTTTCGCGGCGGCATGCCACGGCCAGCGCGGGTCGTAGAGGATCGCGCGGGCGAGGGCCACGATGTCGGCATCGCCGTTTGCGACGATCGCTTCCGCGTGTTCGGGTTCGGTAATCAGGCCGACGGCGACGACGGGGATGTTCACCGCTTGCTTCACTGCGCGGGCCAGTGGCACCTGGTAGCCAGGAACGGGATGGAGGCGTTGTTCGGCCGCCACGCCACCACTGCTCACATGGATCGCATCGCAGCCGCGCGCTTCCAGGGCTTTCGCGAATGCGATGGTCTGCGCGACATCCCATCCGCCGTCCATCCAGTCGGTGCCCGATACGCGCACGGTGACGGCGCGGTCGCTCGGGAATGCGGCGCGCACGGCGTCGAACACTTCCAGCGGGAAGCGCATGCGGTTTTCGAGGCTGCCGCCGTATTCGTCGGTGCGTTGGTTGCTCAGCGGCGAGAGGAATTGATGCAGCAGGTAGCCGTGCGCGGCGTGGATCTGCACGGCGTCGATGCCCAGGCGCGCGGCGCGTTGCGCGGCGGTCGCGAAGGCTTCGCGCACTTTGCGCATGCCTTCGGCGTCGAGGGCGGTCGGCGCGTGATCCTTCGCGTAATGCGGCTGCGCGCTCGGCGCGACGGTTTGCCATCCATGCGCATCGTCGGGCGCAAGTTGATGTCCGCCAGCCCACGGGGTTTCGCAACTGGCCTTGCGGCCTGCGTGTGCGAGTTGGATCGCGATCGGCATGTCGGACCAGGCGCGCACGCGTTGCAGCACGTCGCGCAGTGCACTTTCGGTGGCGTCGTCCCACAGGCCGAGGTCGGCCCAGGTGATGCGGGCTTCGGGCAGCACGGCGGTCGCTTCGATCGTCAGCAGGCCCGCGCCCGACAGCGCCAGGTGCCCCAGGTGGATCGCGTGCCAGTCGTTCGCGCGTCCGTCCCCGTCGCACGAGTACTGGCACATCGGCGCGATCACGATGCGGTTGTCGAGCGCGATGTTGCGCACGTGCAGGGGTTCGAACAGTTTCGGCCTGGCCATCTCGTCGTCCTTGGAATCGCGTTGCGCATGTTGGCGCCTGCAGTGGCGGCGCGGCGTTCCATCGTCGCATTCACCGTGTTCCATGCGCGTCGCGGTACGGCTGAGGTTGCGCGCGGCGTCGAACCGGCGGCGCGTCCGCGGGCATCCACCCCATGCCGAGCGTCGCGGAGGATCCAGCATGAACACGTCACGCAAATTCGCCTTCGGGCTGCTCGTTTTGTCGCTCGCCATCGGCGCCAGCGTGCACGCGCAGTCCGCGCCGCAAATCGTCTGGTCGGCGCCGACGCCGAGTGGGCTGGCCAATTCCATCGTCGGCGTGGCGTGGTCGCCCGGAACCGGGGCGCGCGTCGCGGTGGGTTCGACGGATCGCTGGGTGCGTACGCGCGCGGCCTCCAATGGCGCACTCGCCTGGTCGGTCTTGCAGCCGCATCGCTCGGGCACGGCCGACCAGGTCGTGTACGCCAACGACGGCACGCAACTCGCGGTGCACAACAGCAATCGGGGTGGAACGTACCGCATTCACCGTGCCTCCGATGGGCTGTTCCTCGGTTCGCTTGTGATCACGATCCAGCCGAACGGCGTGGTGACATTCACACCTGACGCGCAACTCACCGCCTCCACCGGCGATACCAACGCGTCGCGATGGCGCATCGCGAACTTCGCGGTCGTGCAACTCGTCGGCAGTGGCTACCCGAAGATCTCGACGAATTGGGTGTTCTCGCCCGACGGGCTGCTACAGGCCTCCGCATCGCAGGGCACCATCACGATCCAGCGCAGAAGCGACGGCGCAACCGTGCGCTTGCTGACGGCCGGCAACCTGCGCAGCACGACGCCGATGCAGTTCACGCCGAACAGTGCATCGCTTGCGGCCTGGGCGTCCGCGCCGAATGAAACCACGCTCTTCCGCATCAGCGACGGCGCGGTCATTCGTCGCTTCCCGAATGCGCAATCCAACGAAGGCGTCACCGCGGTGCGCTTCACGCCGGATGGCGCGCGTCTGGTCACCACTGGCTATCGTCCGTTCGAAACCCCGCAGGGCTGGGATCAGCGCGGCACGATCCGCTTCTGGCGCGTGTCCGACGGCGCGCTGCGGCAGACCTTCGAAGCGGGCACCGGCATCGGCGTGACCTCGGCGGTTGCGTTCTCCCCGGGCGTCACCCGTTTCGCGTACGGCACGTATGAAGGAGCGGCCGTCGTCGCGAACGTGCCGGCGCCGTGATCGCGCTTGCACGTATTCATCCCGCGCGCGTGTCCTGTGGTGCGCGGTTGCATCCGTTGATCCGTGTACACGCAGTGCACACGGAGGAACGGGGGCATGAAATTCGGGGCATGGGGGGCGCTGGTCGCCGCGTTGTTCGTCGCCGCGATGGATGCGAAGGGTGCGGAAAACACGCTGCAATTCGCGGAAGACACGGCCGTCTCGCGCGTGCTCGCCGGCACGTCGCCTTCGCAGGTCTGCCGCTCCGATGCGCGCTGGATCCGCGTCGGGTTCCAGTCGCTGGTGTTGAAGGGCAGCGATTCGCTCAGGCTCAGCGGCACGCAGGGCGGGGCGATCGTATTCACCGCGGGCGAGAAATGGGACGGACGCAGTTTCTACACGCGCGCGCTGCGCGGGAGTTGCGTATCGATCACGACGAACTTCGCCGATTCCGGCAGTCGCTACGTACTGAGTGGCTACCAGGCAGGAATGATGTCGCTTGCCTCGACGACGTCCATGGTCACGGCCGCCGGCGACATCTGCAGCGCGACCGCGCCCGCCAATTGCGGCCGCACGGCGGATCTGGTCGTCGGTATCAATCCGGTCGTGGCGCTCACGCTCGGCGACAACGCCTACAACAACGGCTCGCTGGACGACTACAACACGCGCTACGACCCCAACTGGGGCCGCTTCAAGGCGATCACGCAACCGGTGCCCGGCAACCACGAGTACACCACCACGACGGCGTCGGGTTACTACGACTACTTCAATGGCGTGGGCAACCAGACCGGTCCGGCGGGCGACCGCAGCAAGGGCTACTACAGCTTCGACGTCGGCGATTGGCATTTCATCGCCTTGAACAGCAAGACCGGCAACACGGTGTCGGCGGCGCAACTGACGTGGCTCGATGCGGACCTGCGTGCGAACACGAAACCCTGCACGGCCGCGTACTGGCACCATGTGTTCATCAGCCGCGGCAACTACACCGGGTACGCGACGATGAAGCCGTTTTTCGATCGGCTGTATGCGTCGCGCGCGGACCTGGCGCTCGTCGGGCACGATCACAACTACCAGCGCTGGACGCCCATGGATGGCAGCCAGGTGCCGAAGATCGATGGCGTGCGCGAGCTCGTCGTCGGCACGGGCGGTGGTTCGATGTATCCGGTCAACGGCACTTCGCCGATGCTCGAGCGCAAGCAGAGCAGCACGTACGGCATCCTCAAGCTGACCTTGACCGCGTCGGATTGGCTGGCGGAGTTCGTGCCGATCGCCGGCAAGACGTTCACCGACAGCATCGGCGGCACCTGTCATCGCGCGACCGAAACCATCGGCGACTTCCTGCTGCAGTCCTCGCCGTCGATCGCGGTCACGCTCGGCAGCACGGGCGGGAAGATCATCACCTTGGGCAGCTATGGCGAATTCAACGCGCCGGTCGATCTCTCGATCACGGGCTTGCCCACCGGCGTGACGGCGACGTGGTCGATCGACCCGCTCACGCCGCCGGCGGATGGCGACCGCACCTCGCGCCTGGCGCTGCGCGTGTCCAGTTCACAAGCCGCGGTGGGTACCTATCCCCTCGTCGTGCGCGGCGAATCCAACGGTGTTGTGCGCCAGGTGGGCTTCAACCTGATCGTGAAGTAAACGGTGGCGCCCGCGTTCGCGTGCATTGCACGCGGCATGCGGGACGGTCGGTGGATCGCCGGCCAGCCGGGCCAAAGGATTTGGCTTGATGAATGCACCGTTGCTCCAGTTGCGCGCATGGCAATGGACACGCACCTGCGTGCATGCCGCGACCTTGTTGCTGCCTGCGCTTGCGCTGAATGCGGAGGATTACGGCCGCTACGTGACCGCCGTGGCGATCGCGGCGTGCCTGGCGCCCTTGCTGGTGAGCGGGCCCGCGGTCGTCTATCAATACAGCCACCGCGCCTTCGGCTGCACGCGCGAACAGATCGCCACGCTGTGGACGCGGACGCTCATCGTGATCGGTTTGCCCTGCGCGCTGTTGGTGACGGGCGCGATGGTGCTGATCGCGAACGATGCGAATCGATGGGCGCTGTGGTTCGCGGTGGGCCTGGCCGAGATCGTGATGATGGGGTTCGCCGAAATGCGCGCGAGCTTCGAGCACGCGCAGGGGCGCGAATCGCGCCGCCTGTTCTGGCAGGCGGCGCCGCACGCGCTGCGCTTGTTGGCGGTGCTCGCAATTCTCGGTTGGAGCGTCGTGCTCACGCTCGACGCGTGGGTGGCCATCGCGCTGGCGATGTCGACGCTGGTCGCATGCGGTGCCTGGGTCGTGCCACGCAAGGATGCGCCGCGCTCCTGGGATGCGGTGCGGCGCCTGGTGCGCGTCGGGTTCCGGTTCGGCGAGGGCGGCATGGCCGACCGCCTGTTCGCGCACGGCGACAAGCCGATCGTGATGCGGCTGATCGATCCGGCCACCTCCGGTGGGCTCTTCCTCGCGCAGCGCGTCGTCGAACTGGTGAGCTTCCCCCTGCAGGCGTCGATCGCGAGCGCGCTGCCGGGCTTGCTGCATGCGACCCCGGGCGAACGGGGCGCCTATTGGCGGCGCGCACTGTGGTGGCCCGCAGCCTATGCGGTGCTGGCTGGCGCTGCGCTGTTCGCGTTATCGGCGCTGGTGCGCGAGTTCCTGCCGCAGTTCGAACTGGCGGCGGATGTGCTGGTGTGGTTGTGCTGGTTGCCGCTGCTCGACTTCGCCCGCGGCATGCTCGGCAATGCCGCGATCCTCGCCGGGCGCGACGATGCCTTCACGCATGGGCTGTGGTTGGGCGCGGCGCTGCGCGTTGGCGCGGCCCTGGTGCTCGTCACGCCCCTCGGTTGGCAAGGCGCGGTGGCGGGGCTGGTGATCGCCGAAGTGGCAACGCTTCTCTATCTGATCGTTTCGGCGCGGCGCGCGATGATCGTCGCGCGGCGGGGTTCGCACGGCGTCGCCGCGGATTCGTGAGGGAGTTCGAACCGCAAGCCAACGGCCGTGGCGAAACGGCGGCCTGTCCAACACCCCGGGCGCGTTGGTCAGTCACGGAGGTAATCCCCAATGCCCAAGTTCGTGATCGAACGTGAAGTCCCCGGCGCATCGAAGTTGACCGAACAGGAATTGCAGAGCCTGGCGCGTCGCTCGGTCGGCGTGCTGCGCCAGCTCGGGCCCGAAATCCAGTGGGTGCAGAGTTACGTCACCGGCGACGCCCTGTATTGCGTGTACGTCGCGCCCGACGAGGAGATGGTGCGCGAGCACGGCCGCCTCGGGAGTTTCCCCGTCACCCGCGTCACCCAGGTCGCGACGATCATCGATCCGACCACGGCGGAACAGCGCGAGTAACACCCATGTTCAACGAGATGGCGTGGTCGTTCATCGTGCAGACGCTGAGCGGCGTTCTCGCCGTGTTCGTGGGTATCTGGCTGGCATTGATCTTCGAGCGCCGGCGCAAGGCGGAAGACACGGTCGAACGCGACGCCTTGCAGGCCGCCGAATACGAGCGCGTCATCGATTCGATCCTTGGCTCGGTGGTCAAGAACACGGCCGAGGCCAAGCGCATCCTGCGCCTGGTCGGCAGCACGCATTGCCCGCGCCTGCTGCACGCCGACCTGGAAACCGCGGTGTGGTACGCCAGCCACGGCCACTTCACCTCGCTGTGCCGCAACGTCGACCAGCGCGTCATCCTCAGCCAGTTCTTCGACGACGTGCGGCGCCTGTCGGCGTTCGTGGATTTCCGCAGCGACCTGCAAGCGCAGATGACCACGCAGGGCCGCCGCGCGGACGACGCCGAGGTGTTCGAACTGGCGAAGGAAGTCGACCAGCACCTGGCGGCGCTGGCCGAGGACCTGCGATTCACCGGGGTCATGGTGATCACCGACCACGGCAAGCCGGTGCACAAACGGCTGATGGGCATCGGGCACGAAACGGTCTGAAGTAAGCTGCGCCGATGAACCCCATCGACCTGCGCTCCGACACCGTCACCACCCCCACCCCCGCCATGCGCGAGGCCATGCTGCGCGCGCCCGTCGGCGACGACGTCTACGGCGAAGATCCCACCGTGAATGCGCTGCAGGAAAGGCTCGCCCAGGACCTGGGATTCGAAGCGGGGATGTTCGCGCCCAGCGGCACGCAGGCCAACCTGCTGGCCTTGCTCGCGCACTGCCAGCGCGGCGATGAATACATCGTCGGCATGGACGCGCACACCTACAAGTTCGAAGGCGGTGGCGCGGCGGTGTTCGGTTCGATCCAGCCGCAGCCGATCGTGCAGGGCGAGGACGGCACACTGCCGCTGGATGTGGTCGAGAATGCGATCAAGCCGGTCGACCCGCACTTTGCGCGCACGAAGATCTTGTGCCTCGAAAACACCTGGCACGGCCGCGTGTTGCCGCGTGCGTATCTCGCGCAAGCGCGTGCGTTGTGCGATCGCCGTGGGTTGAAGCTGCATCTGGATGGCGCGCGCTTGTACAACGCTGCGGTCGCCGATGGAGTGGCGCCGCGTGAGATCGCAAAGCACTTCGACAGCGTGTCGGTGTGCCTGTCGAAAGGCCTCGGCGCGCCCGTGGGCTCCGTGCTCGTCGGCTCGCGCGCGTTGATCGAAGATGCGAAACGCTGGCGCAAGGTCGCCGGCGGTGGTTGGCGCCAAGCGGGGATGCTTGCCGCCGCGTGTTTGCATGCGCTCGACCATCACGTCGAACGCCTTGCCGATGATCATCGCCGCGCGAAGACACTCGCCGATGGGTTGCAGGGCTTGAAGCACGTCACCGTCGCCGGGCAACACACCAACATGGTGTTCATCGACGTGCCGAAGGACAAGCTCGACGCGTTCCGTAAGCACATGGACAACGCTGGCATCCGTATGTCGATCGGGTATATGCCGCGCATCCGCATGGTGACGCACCTGGATGTCGACGACGACGGAATTGCGCGAGCGATTGCAGCGTTCCGTTCCTTCGACGGCTGACTCACGCTTGCACCTGCTTCACGCGCGCCGGACTGACATGCCGATTATTCGGCACGACGAATCGCCATAGGTGTTCCTGTCCCGCGCTGATCCCGATGCGCGGTGTCGCGACGGGATGCAACGGCGGCGCAACACCATCGTCGAGAATGCGCGGCCCGTCCCCCTTCACCAAATCCGCGCCGTCCTGCGCGCCGGTGATGCCGAGCGCTTGCGTCAACCGCGCCGGTCCACTGCATAGCAAGCGTTCCGAAACCCCGCCGCGCGCATCGTGCATGAGCTCCAGTCCCGCGATCGGTTCCAGCGCACGGATGAGCACGCCCGCGCCGGGCGTCTGGTCCCACGCCACCGCGTTCGCGCACCAGTGCATGCCGTAGGTGAAGTAGACATACATATGGCCGGGTTCGCCGAACATCGTCGCGTTGCGCGGCGTGCGGCCGCGGTAGGTGTGCGCGGCGGGGTCGATGCCCGCCAGGTAGGCTTCGACCTCGACGATGCGGCCCGCGCGGCCGTCGGGCATGGCGAGGAGCTTGTTGAGCAAATCGCGCGCCACGTGGAGGGTGTCTCGGCGGTAGAACGCGCGGGGCAATCGTTTGCGGCGGGCCATGCGGGCAGTCTAGGGAACCGTGCGTCGGCGCGCGTTCACCGCGACGACCGGCGGTGACCGCACGGCCGCCGCACGTGCGTTGGCCCAATCGCCCGCCCCGGGTGATGAGGGTCCCGCCATGACACGCCATCTGACCGCGACCGCCCTGGCGGCCGCCCTCGCGACCACGCTCCTCGCCGGTTGCCAGAAACACGAGACACCGACCACCACGACGCCTTCGTCGTCGACCGCCACGGCGCCGGCGCCTGCGACCACCGCGCCCGTCGCGAGCAAAGCCGCGCCCACCGATTTCGACAAGCTCGCCGACCGGCTCGTCGCCAACGCCGCGGTGAAGGAAGGCGAAGTCGTGTTCATCACCGGCCGCGCGACCGATGCCGAATTGTTGGAAGACATCGCGGTCGCCGCGCGCAAGGTCGGCGCTTTCCCGATGATCGACTACAGCAGCGATCGGCTTTCGAAGCGCATGTTCTTCGACGTTCCGGAAAAATGGGATTCGCAGGAAGACAAGCTGTCGGCCGACCTCGCCGACGTGGTCGACGTGATCATCACGCTCGGCAACGGCGCAACGGAAAACCTGTTCGAAGGCGCCGATCCCAAGCGCATGGCCGCGCGCGGCAAGGCGAACGAAGGCTTGCCCAGCCTCTACCAGCGCAAGGGCGTGCGCACGCTGGAAGTCGGCAACAGCCTGTATCCCACGAAGTGGCGCGCGGAACGCTACGGCGTGACACAGGACGAGTTGTCGAAGATGTTCTGGAACGGCGTGAACCTGGACTACGCCGATCTCGTCAAACGCGCCGCGGAAGTGAAAGGAGCGCTCGCCAACGGCAGCGAAATCCACATCACCCATCCCAACGGCACCGACCTGACGGTGAGCGTGAAAGGACGCCCCGTGGGTGTCAGCGATGGCGTGATTTCCGCCGAAGACATGCAGGCCGGCGGCGCGGCGAATGCGGTGTACCTGCCGGCGGGCGAGGTGTACACGACGCCCGTCGCGGGCAGCGCCAACGGCAAGCTCGTCAACACGCGTGCGTACTATCGCGGGCAGCAGATCGACAACCTGACGCTGACCTTCAAGGACGGCAAGATGACGGGCATGACCGGTTCGGGCCCGGGCTTCGCCGGCATGAAGGCCGAGTACGACGCCGTCGACGACGCGCACAAGGACGACTTCAGCTTCGTCGATCTGGGCATCAACCCGAACATCAAGTTCCCCGCAAGCGCGACCGTCGGCAACTGGGTGCCCGCGGGCACGATCAGCGTCGGCACGGGCAACAACACCTGGGCCGGCGGCGAGAACACCGTGCCCTATGGCCAGACCGTTTCGCTGGCGGGCAGCACGGTCACGCTGGATGGCAAGCCGATCATCGAGGGCGGGTCGCTGAAGATCTGAGCGCGCATGGCCTAGACTTCCGCGGTCGCACCCGCGGAAGTCGCTATGCCCAACCAATATCTCCTCGTCGATTTCGAGAACGTGCAGCCCGACAACCTGGGCGCGCTGCAGCCGGGCGAGTGGCGCATCCTGGTCTTCCTCGGGCAGCACCAGACGCGGCTCGAACTCGGGCTCGTGCAGGCGGTGCAGGCCTTCGGGCCCAATGCGCAATACATCCCGATCGTCGGCAACGGCAAGGACGCGCTGGATTTCCACATCGCGTTCTACATCGGCAAGTTGTCCGGCGAGCAAGCCGGCGCGCGCTTCGTGATCGTTTCCAAGGACACCGGCTTCGATCCGCTGGTGAAGCACCTGGACAAGCTCGGCATCCAGTGCAAGCGCGTGGCGACGATCCCCGGCGCGTTGGTGAAGCTGCCGACGGGGAAGCCGGCGCCTGTCGCGAAGGCGGCGAAGGCCGTTGCGAAGGCACCGGCCCGGCAACCGGCCAAGCAGCCGGCCAAGCAGCCGGCGAAACAACCTGCGAAGAAGGCCGCCGCGAAGAAGACCGCGACGCCACCGCGTTTCCAGGAAGTCGTCGAACGCCTCAAGGGCATGAAGCACGCCACGCCGCGCACGGTGAAGACGCTGCATTCGTGGCTCGCCAGCTTCAATCCGCCCTTCGAAGCGCCGCAGATCGAGACGATGCTGCAGGCCCTCCAGGTCGCGGGCGTGCTGACGGTCGAAGGCCGCAAGCTGGTTTATCCGACGACCTGATCGTCGGCTTCACGCGGGCGGCGTTAGATTCCGCCGGACATGAGCGACGAACAACACGACGACCGCCGCCGCTACCCGCGCCAACAGATGGTGCGAGCCATCCTCGTGCGGCCGAACGGGCACAAGCTCGATTCGCATCTGCTCGACCTGTCGCTGGGCGGCGCGCGCGTCACGCTGCCGCAGCATTGGTCGCCGCAGAACGGCGCGACGCTGCGCCTGTATTTCGAGAACGGCGATGCGGAGGAATCGATCACCTTGCGCGGGCATGTCACGCGCGTGGGGCTCGACGATCTCGGCGTGGAATTCGAACCGCAGCAGGAAAGCGATATCCGCGATCTGTTCGCCTCGCTCGGTCCGCGGCAGTAATCAAACCAGGCGTAACAATGCGTCGTGCATGCATGCGACGAGGCCGTCGCGTGGATTCAACACCGGCGTACGTCCGCCGGTAAACGCAGAGAAGGCCGGCAGGACGCAGGTGCGTTCCTGCAACCAGAATGCAGGCCATCTTCCTGGGAATCCTTCGATCCGCACCGTTGGATGCAGGTGTCCGCACAGCACGTGTGCAGGCGCGCGCGCATCGGGGGCATGGCGCAAGGAGAACGGCCCGTCGTCGACGGCATCGCCGAGCAGATCGATGTCGAGGTTCGCGCGCACGAGTGCGCGATCGTGGTTGCCGGCGAGCACGCCGATACGCAGCTGCGGATGGTCTGTGCGGAAGGCATCCCATCCTGCGCGCCATTGCGGCGATTCGATGCCGCCGTGCAGGAAGTCGCCGAGCACCCACGCCGTTTCCGCGCCCGTCTTCTGCGCGAGCATCGCGATGCGCGAAAGATCCAGGCGCGTGCCGCCGCTAGGCAACGCGATGCCCATGCGTCGAAAGATATCGGCCTTGCCCAGGTGCAAGTCGGCGAGCAACAGGCGCTTTCGCGCGGGCCAGTAGAGCGCGCGATCGGCGAGCAGGCGCATCGGCTCGCCTGCGATGACCACATCCATCGCGTCAGCCATGGCGGCGCTCCAGTTGCGCCGCGACGCGTTCGACCCGCGCCCGCCAGTCTTCCGTACTCAAATGTCCGCGCTGGCTTTCCGCCCACAGGGGGAAGGAGAGCGGCGTCAGCGACTTCGGCCGATGGAGCGCGATCGGGCGACGCGCGCAATCGTCCAGCGTGTGCGCGAGGCGTGCGACGTCGAGTTGCTGCGCGAAGACTTCGCGTTGCGCTTGCGTCAACAGCAGATGCCCGGGGTCGTGGCGTGCGAGCACGTCGTAGAGCAGACCGCTGGAGGCCTGCAATTGCCGCATCGATCGTGGCGCGCGGCCCGGCAGCGAAGGCGGCAGCAAGCCGGCGACGCGCGCGATCTCCCGGAACTGGCGGCGCGCAAGCTCGGTGAGGTTGAAGCTGTCGGTCAGATCGTCGAGCAAGGCGTCGGGGCGCAGCAGGTCCGCGACCAATGTCGGCTCGATATCGACCTCCGCCTGCGCGGACAACACCAGGCCGTAATCGTTAGCGGCGAACGAAAACGAGTTGGGCACGCGCCGCCCCCAGCGCAAGGCGAGCAGCGCGGCGAGGCCTTCGTGCACAGCACGACCGGCGAAGGGGTAGACGAACAAATGGCGGCCGTCGCGCGTCTTGACCCATTCGCACAGCAGATGATCCGGGCCGGGCAGGGCCGACAAGGCATGTTGCAACTGCAGCAAGGGCTGCAAGGCCCGCACCTCCGGAGAATCGGTCTCGCCCGAAATGACGCCCGCAAGCACGCGTTCCACTTCGCGCCCCAGTTCGCCCGACAGGGGGAGGCGCCCGCCCTGCCACTTCGGCACCATGCCGTCGTTGCGTTTGGCCAGGCGCACCTGCGCCGTCATCTCGTGCAGGCGAATCAGTTCGAGCGTGCGGCCCGCGAACTGGAAGCGATCGCCGGGCCGCAGGCGCGAGACGAAACTTTCCTCCACCGAGCCCAGCGCGCCGCCGCGCAGGAATTTCACGGCCACGCTGCCGTCGCTGGTGATCGTGCCGATCGACAGGCGGTGGCGATACGCGACCTTGCGATCTTCGACGACATGGCGACCCTGCGCATCGACAACAACGCGTCGATAGTCGGGGTAGTGCGACAATGCCGATCCGCCTTGCACGATGAAGTCCAGCACGGCCAGCCACGTCGCATGATCGAGCTCGGCGAAGGCATGCGTGCCGCGCACTTCCTCGAACACGGCATCGGCATCGAAACCACCGCCGAGTGCGAGCGTCACGCAATGCTGCGCGAGGACGTCGAGCGACAGGCGCGGTGGCAGGCGTGGTTCGATGCGGCCGTGCGCGAGTGCTTGTCGCGCCGCGGCGTACTCGAGCATTTCGAGCGCATGCGTGGGCACGCACACGACGTGCGCCGGTTCGCCGGGGCGATGTCGCGCGCGGCCCGCGCGTTGCAACAGACGCGCCATGCCCTTTGGGCTGCCGAGTTGGAACACCTGGTCGACCGCGGGGAAATCGACGCCCAGATCGAGGCTCGAGGTCGCGACGACGCACCGCACCGTGCCATCGCGCAAACCGATTTCCGCCGCTTGGCGCAGCTTTGCATCGATGGAGCCGTGATGCAGCAACAACGTGCCCGGGTCTTCCGGCCACACGGCGGACAAGGCGCGATGCCAGAGTTCGGCCTGCGAGCGGGTGTTGGTGAACAGCAGGCTCGTGCCTGTGGTCAGCAGCCGATCGACCACGCGCGAGAGTTGCACGAGGCCGAGATGACCGGCCCATGGAAACCGTTCCCCTGCTTCCGGCAACAACGTATCCAGCGTGAGCGTTCGCGGCGGGAGGCCCGAGACGAGCGCGGCCTCGGGCGCATGCGGCAGCAACACGTCGCGGGCTTCCTGCAGATTGCCCAGGGTCGCGGACAAGCCCCAGAGACGCAGCGCGGGGGCGAGCGCACGCACGCGCGCCAAGGCCAATTGCAACAACACACCGCGCTTGTTGCCGAGCAGCTCGTGCCATTCGTCGACGACGATGGTGCGCAACTCGGCGAATTGCGCCGCCGACTCCGGGTAGGAGAGCAGCAGCGACAGCGATTCAGGCGTCGTCACGAGCGCATCGAGTTGCCCCGCGCGCGAAAGACGCTTGTCGCGCGCACTCGCATCGCCGGTGCGCAATCCGATGCGCCAATCCAGGCCGAGTGCGTCGACCGGTTCGCGCAAGGCACGCAGCGTATCGGTCGCCAGTGCGCGCAAGGGCGTGATCCACAGCAGGCGTAGGGGGCGCGTCGCGTTTTTCTTGCGAGGCACCTTGGGGGCTTCGGCGATGGCATCCAGCAGCGGGCCGCCGAAGGCCGCGAGCGTCTTGCCGCTGCCGGTCGGCGTGTGCAACAGGCCCGATTCACCGGCCTTCCAGCGTTTCCACATTTCGCGCTGGAAGGGCAACGGCTTCCAACCCTGCGATTCGAACCACGCAGCCAGCGGTGTCATCGCGCCAGCGCCTGCAGGGTTTCGAGTCGATCGGCCTCAGCGGCCGGCTTGTCGTTCCGCCAACGCAGGATGCGCGGAAAGCGTACGGCGATGCCGGACTTGTGGCGCGTGGAGCGATTCACTGCTTCGAACCCCAGTTCGAACACATGCAAGGGCGTCACCGATCGCACGGGGCCGAAACGTTCGATCGTGTTCGCGCGGATCCAGCGATCGAGCTTGAGGATCTCCTTGTCGTCCAGGCCCGAGTAGGCCTTGGCGACGGGCACGAGCGCGTCGCCGTCCCACAGTCCGAAGGTGTAGTCGGTATAGAGCGCGCTGCGACGTCCGTGGCCCGATTGCGCGTAGAGGAGCACTGCGTCGATCGTGAGGGGATCGATCTTCCACTTCCACCAATCGCCGCGGCGACGGCCCACCTGGTACGGCGATGCACGGCGCTTGACCATCAGGCCTTCGACGCCGCGTTCGCGTGCGCCGATACGCGCGCCGGCGGCTGCATCCCAATCCGCTGCGATCACTTCCGGTGAAATGACCAAACGCGGGTCGGCATGCGCGGTGAGCAATTCGGCGAGTGCGTCGCGTCGCGCCTGCAGCGGCGCCGCGCGCAGGTCCACGCCATCGCGTTCGAGCAGGTCGTAGGCCAACACGCGCGCCGGCGTATCGGCAAGGATCTTCGGGCCGGGTTTGCGCCGTTGGATGCGCGTCTGCAACGCAGTGAAGGGCAAAGGCGCATCGCCTTCGCGCCAACCGAGCAGCTCGCCGTCGATGACCGCATCACCCGGCAGTCCGGCGAGGGCGTGTTCGATTTCGGGGAATCGGCCGTCGAGGCGCTCTTCGCCGCGCGACCACAAGGCGATGTCGCTGCCGCGCCGGATCAACTGCACGCGGATGCCGTCCCATTTCCATTCGAGCAACCAATCGTCGATGGGACCCAGGGACTCCGGTGCCACTTCCAGCGGCGAGGCGAGGAAGAACGGATAGGGTTGCGCGCGATCGCCGGGCAGCTCGCCTTCGGTCAGCAGATCGCGCAGGAAAGCGGGCGAGGGCGACCACGCGCCGAGCATGCGTTGCGCGATGCGCGCGATGTCCACGCCGCTCATCTCGGCGAGCGCCTGCTGCACGAGGCGTTGCGAAACGCCGACGCGCAGCGCACCGGTCAGGAATTTGTTGAATGCGAGACGCTCGTCGTAGGCGAGTGCGCGCCACGCGCCGACGATCAGATCGCGTCGGGTGTCGACGTCCTGCCCCGCCACCGCAAGCAGCCGATGTTCGATCCAGACGTGCAAGGGCGTGTCGTCGCGCGCATCGATCGGCGGATCGTCGAGCAACAAGGTCAGGGTCTCGGCGAGATCGCCGACATGGTGGTAACTCTCTTCGACCAGCCACGGCGGATTGCCACTCGCTTCGGCGATCCAGTCGCGCAATTCGTTCGTGCCCGCGATCTTCGCGCGCGCACCGCCGATCTTCCCGCCCGACAACAGCCACAAGGCCCACGCGGCATCTTCGGGCGGCGCTTCGCGGAAGTAGGCGATGAGCGCGGCGCGCTTGTCGGACGTCGCCGTGCTGCGATCCAGGCGCCGATACAGGGCGGCGAAGCGGCGCATCAGTCGTCGCCGCCGAACTGCGTCGAGAACGTGCCGGTCGCGATGCCTTGTTCGTTGAGGGCGCGCACGAGCGCGTCGGTGTTGCCGTGCGTCGCGATCACGCGGCGTGCGCCGGTTTCGCGGATCGTGCGCAACAGATCGGGCCAGTCGGCGTGGTCGGACACGACGAAGCCGCGATCATGATTGCGCCGTCGCCGGTTGCCGCGAATGCGCATCCACCCCGACGCGAACCCCGTCTGCGCATTCCGGAAGCGCCGCATCCACGGGCTGCCCGCCGCGGACGGCGGCGCGAGCACGAGTTCGCCCGCGAAATCCGCACCGCGTTGTTCGTCGCTCACCAGGCGCGTGTCGAGCAGCGGCACGCCGCAATCGCGATACACCTGCACGCCGGCGGCGATCGCACCGTGCAGCCATGCCGGTCGATCGGTATGCGCCATCAATTCGGCGAGCACGCGTTGCGCCTTGCCGAGCGCATAGCACAGCAACACCGCCGCCTCGCCGCGCGCCGCACACTCTTCGCGCCATTCGACGATCTCGCGCGCAACCTCGGAGGTGTCCGGCCAGCGATACACCGGCAGGCCGAACGTCGCCTCGGTGATGAACACGTCGCAGGGGACGACTTCGAAGGGCGCGCACGTCGGATCGGGCTGGCGCTTGTAATCGCCCGAAGCGACCCAGGTCTGACCGTCGACTTCGATCCGCACCTGCGCCGATCCCAACACGTGGCCCGCGGGATGGAACGAAACGCGCGCATCGCCGAGCACGAAAGGCGCGCCGTAGTCGTAGGCGAAGATGCGTTCATCGCGACCGAGCCGCCAGTGGAGGATCGTCAGCCCGGCGCGCGTGGCGTGGTATTCGCCCATGCCGCCACGCGCGTGGTCGCCGTGGCCGTGCGTGATCACCGCGCGCGGAACGGGGCGCCACGGGTCGATGTGGAATCCGCCCGCGGGGCAGAACAGCCCCTCGGGGCGCAGGACGATCAGATCGCGCGATGCCGGCATGCCGGCAGTCTTGCAGCGCCTTTGCGGATTACGCGTGAGCGCTGTTGTCGGGCGCGTTCTGATCGGGCGCGTTCTGATCGGGCGCGTTCGTGACCCAACCGCCGCGATGCTTGAACCGCAACCACACCGTCTGCCCGACCAGCGCGACCGCGAGCACCAGGGCACACCACGATGCAGCCGTCGCGCCACGCACGCCCCAACTCGATTGCATGACATACACCGCAATCAAGCCCCAGGTCGCCGCGCCGGCGTAATCGGGATTGCCGCGCATGCGGTGGTTCGCCCACAGCAACAGGACGGCGAGCAGGAGGAACAAGGCCATGCTCCATGCCAGCATGTCGGTGGTCGACATCACACGATAGGCAACGACGACCTGCGCGATATTGACGAAGGCGGCCAGCGACAGCCACCCCGAGTGCAACGAAATCGGCGTCCACGCCCACAGCCATTGTTGCGGCAGGCGCTGTTTGTCGTCAGTGAGCATGAAGGCAGCGCGCAGCAGGCATGCGAGCGCGCCGAAGATCACGATGAGGTTCAACCAGTACAAGCCCATGGAGAACAAGGGCATCCATGCGGTCGTCAGCGCGAAGCCGCCCGCGGTCCATGGTGCGATGTGCGTCAGCGTCGGATCGTCGCGGCGCGATCGCGCCGCCTGCCAGACGCCGTACAACACGTCGAACACGAAGATCAGGCCCCAGATCGCGAACGCCCATCCCGCCGGCAGCAACAGGTTCGGGAATTGCGCCGAGACCGCGCCCGAAGGCGGCCCGAAGTCCCCGCGTTCGGTGAACCATGCGACGACCGGCATCGCGATCGCGAACAACAGCACGAGCAGGCGCATGGCATGGCTCCTTCCGGGGATGGCGCGACGCTAGCAGGCAGGCGTGAGCGCCGCGTCGAACACCCGCTTGCACATCCCTGAATCGTCCCGTCGCGCACTGTCGAGCTTGGGCGCGTGCATTGATCCGGCAGTCACCAACCGCCGCGCACCCTCGGGGTTCCCCTAGCAGGAGCTGCACCCAATGACACGCAAGACACTGCAACTGTGCCTCGCCGCCGGACTCGCGAGTGTCGCCTTCGGCGCCTTCGCCAATCACGAAGGCGGGGACATGTTCAAGATGATGGACACCAACAACGACGGCCAGGTCAGCGCGGCCGAGCACGATGCCGCCGTCACCAAGATGTTCGGTGACATGGACACCAACAAGGACGGCTTCGTGACCGCCGCCGAAATGGACGCCAGGCACGCTGCGATGGAATCGCACGAACACGGCGAGAAGCACGGCATGGAGATGAAGTCCGCCGACAAGATCGCCAAGATGGATACCGACAAGGATGGCAAGTTGTCGGCCGCCGAGTACGGCGCCGGTGCGAAGGACATGTTCGGCAAGATGGACGCCGACGGCAACGGCATGCTCTCGCGCACCGAGATGGACTCGGGCCACGACAAGATGATGAGCAAGGACAAGGCCGCCAAGGACGACTGGAGCAAGAAGGACAAGGGCACCTAAGGAAAACGGTGGCTGAAGCTTCGAGCGTCGCCGCACCGCCCCTTCGGTCTCCCGGGGCGGTGCGGCGGCTGTGTGAAGACCAATTAACAGGCAAGATGGTCCAATGAATCATCGCGCCGATCCCCGCGGGAAGCGCGATGTAGCTGCCGGCCCGGCCGGCCAGGGGACATCCTCATTGGACACGCGCAACAAGCTGACTGGATCGCTTCCGGCTTCGTCGAAGCATTGGCAGGACGACGACAGCATCTATCGCCGCCTCGTCGGCGAAGTGCCGGACTACGCGATCTTCATGCTCGATCCCGACGGGATCGTCCGCACGTGGAACGCGGGCGCGCAACGCATCAAGGGTTACACCGCCGACGAGATCGTCGGACGCCATTTCTCGACGTTCTATCCGCAGGACCGCATCGACGCGAAGTGGCCCGAGCACGAGCTGCTGGTGGCGAGCGAAACCGGCCGCTTCGAAGACGAAGGCTGGCGCGTGCGCAAGGACGGCTCGCAGTTCTGGGCGAACGTGATCATCACGCGGCTGCTCGACGACGAGGGGCAACTGATCGGCTACTCGAAGATCACGCGCGATCTCAGCGCGCGCCGACGCCATGAAGAAATGCTCCGCCGCAGCGAAGAGCGCTTCCGCCTGTTGGTCGAAGGCGTGGTGGACTACGCGATCTTCATGCTCGATCCCGAGGGCCACGTCGCCAGTTGGAACGCCGGCGCGGAAATGACCAAGGGTTACCAGGCGACGGACATCATCGGGAAACACTTCTCGGTGTTCTATCCGCCGGAAGTCGCCGCCGCTGGTTGGCCCGAGCGCGAACTCGAAATCGCGCTCGAGGACGGCCGCTGCGAAGACGAAGGCTGGCGCGTGCGCAAGGATGGTTCGCGCTTCTGGGCGAGCGTGGTCATCACCTCGCTGCACGACGAATCGGGCACGCACATCGGGTTCGCCAAGGTCACGCGCGACCTCACCGACCGGCGCCGCGTCCGCGCGCTGGAAGACGAAGGCAAGCGCGTCACCACGTTCCTGGCGATGCTCGGCCATGAGTTGCGCAACCCGCTCGCGCCGATCACCAACGCGGTTTCGATCATGCAGCTCGAACCGATGGAAACCGATCGCCTGCGCATGTGYCGCGACGTGATCTCGCGCCAGTTGGTGCAGATGACGCGCATGGTGGACGACCTGCTCGACGTGGGCCGCATCACCTCCGGCAAGATCCACCTGGACATGAAACCCGTCGACATCGGCGCGGCGCTCGCGGGTGCGATCGAATCCTGCGAGTCCGAAGCACGCAGCCGCGGGCACACGGTGACCCTGGAACTTCCGGAAGGACAGACCTGGGTTTCAGGCGATCCCGCGCGCCTGCAGCAGGTCGTCGGCAACCTGCTCAACAACGCGATCAAGTTCACCGACCGTGGCGGACAGATCAAGGTCGTACTGCGCCGCAATCGCGCGTTCGCGGAAATCGCGGTCAGCGACAACGGGTCGGGCATCGCGCCGTGGCGGCTGCAGGACATCTTCAACCTGTTCGTGCAGGGCGAGCAGGATCCGTCGCATTCGCAAGGCGGGCTCGGCCTCGGGCTGAGCCTGGTGCAGCAGATCGTCGCGCTGCATGGCGGCGATGTCGCCGCGTACAGCGCGGGCATCGACAGGGGATCGGAGTTCGTCGTGCGCATTCCGGTGATCGAAGCGCCGGCGGCGACGCGTGACGTGGAACAAGACATTCCGACATCGCACACCCGCAGCGTGCTCGTCGTCGACGACAATCGCGATGCCGCCGACACGATGGCCGCGTTGCTCGATCGCCTCGGTTACCGCGCACGCACGGCTTACGACGGCGCGAGCGCGCTGGCGGAAGTCCGCGCGTCCCGGCCGGATTACGCCTTCCTCGACATCGGCTTGCCGGACATGGATGGGCGCGAGTTGGCGCAATCGATCCGCGAGGAATTCGGCGACACCATCGGGCTGATCGCGCTGACCGGTTACGGCCAGGAACAGGATCGCGACTCGACGCTCGCCGCGGGCTTCCGCGAACACCTCACCAAGCCGCTCACCGTCGAAGGCTTGTCGGCCGCGCTCGGCCGACTGGAAGATGCGCGGGGCGTGCGCGGGTGATCGCGCGCCTTACTTGAACTCGCGGCGGATCCACGTGTCGATCAGGCGTTTGTCGTAACGCAACGTATCGCTGGACGGGAAGGGCGGCTGCGTCTGCAGGTAGGCGAGGTCGGAGATCTTGCGCTCGCCTTCGGCGATCACGTTCCCGTTGGCATCCTTGCGCGAGAACTGCAACGTCATGCGCGGCGGATACACATCGCGCAACACGCGCACGTCGTCGGTCTGGCTGTGCAGCCATTCGTATTGGCCAGCGCGCTGGATGTCGAGGATCTCGACGTCCACGCGTTCGCCCGCCGGAACGGCCTTGACGAGTTTCTCCTGCATGTAATCGGCGAGTTCGACCACCCAGTCGCCCTCGGCGGACAGGCGCCGGTTCTGGCTGTAGCGCAACTCGGCGAACTGTGCAGGATCGCCCCAGCGCACGGACACGGGGCTGCCTTCGCCGACCGCGTGCGGACGCGCCTGGTCGGTGACGGTGCGGGGGCCCGACGTTGCGCAGGCCGTCAGCACGAGGGCCGACATCGCCAGGGACAGGACGAGCAGGGCGGGGCGGAACTTCATGGTGGCACTCGATATTCCGGGGGTTCGACAGTGAGTGTGCGACCGCGGGGGCGCGGGTTCAATGCGATCTTGACGGCCGCTTAATGCGCGGCGCCGCAGCCTCCGGGCGCGCTCTCCCAAAACGCCCGGAGCACCCCATGAACCGCATTTCCCTCGTCGGAGGCTTGTTCGTCGGTGCCCTGTGCGCCGCCCCTTGTTTCGCCCAAACCTACGCGCCCCAGACCACAGCGCCCGACGCCACGCCGCGCACCAGCAATCCCGTGCCGTCTTCCACGCGCCTGCCGCAGAACGCCGACCAGCGCATGGCCGCGATGGACGGCAACGGCGACGGCGTCATCAGCGAAGACGAATACGAGGACGCCATGACCCGCGTGTTCCGCGACCTGGACGCCGACCGCAACAATCGCGTCAGCGCCGACGAGTTGGGCAGCGCGAGTGGCCAGCAGCAGGACGGCATGTTGTCGCCCGCCGATCGCATCCGCCGCATCGATCTCAACACCGATGGCGAACTCACCGAAGAAGAACTCGAGCGTGGCGCCGAGCAGGTGTTCGAAATCCTCGACACGAGCAAGGACGGCACGCTCGATATCGGCGAGCTCAAATCGGGCGGTGGTTGACCGTCAGTGGCGTCGCCTGGCGTACCAGAGCGCCAGGTGATCGCGTGAGCGCAGGATGCGGCGCCCGCGCAGGGCGAAGCGCAGCATCAACCGGAGATGGTCGAGCACGCCGAAGGTGCGCAGCTTCCGATCGGAAGTGCGCACCGATTCGCGCAGGATGCGCACGCGGCCCACGGTGGCCAGTGCGCGGCTGAAGGCCACGTCTTCGCCTGCGAAGTAGTTCGTATCGAAGCCGCCGGTGGCGTCGAAGGCCTCGCGCGTGCAGAACACGAAGCACCCCGGCGTGACGCGCATCCAGCGGAACACGTGCATCAACGTGGCCGTGAACATGCGCACGGGCCATTGCACGCGCCCGTCGAGCACGACGGCGCAACCGCCGCCCACCGCGCCTGCATCGAGTGCAGCGATCGCCGCGCGAAGGACGCGCGAATCGATCAGCGTGTCTGCATCGACGAAGCACAATCGCGTGCCCGCCGCAGCCGCGGCGCCCGCATTGCGCGTCGCCGCGATATGGCGGAAGGCAACGGAAACGACCCGCGCACCGTGCACGCGTGCGACCTGCGCCGTGCCATCGGTCGAGTCGTCGTCGACCACCACGAGCTCATGCGCAAGGCCGCAATCGTTTGCGGCAATGCGGATCGCATCGAGCGTCGCGCCGATCAAGGGCGCTTCGTCGTGCGCGGGAAGGATGAAAGACCACATCGCCCCATTCTTCACGCCACCTGCAACAACCGCAACGGCGCGTGATCCCATCTGCTGCATTTCATCCGTGATTCGCGACGCGATGCCGAGACTGGCGGCCGTTTCGACACATTCCCCCACGGAGCAAACGATGAAGCACAAAACCCTGACCCTGTTGATCCTCGCCTCTGCCAGCGGCCTGGCCTTCGCGCAGCAGGCGACGCTGACCGAACCCCAGGTCCGCGCCAAGCTCGAGGCCGAGGGCTACACGAAGGTCAACGACGTGAAGTTCGTCGATGGCGTGTGGAAGGCCGACGCGAAGAGCGCCGACGGCAACCATGTGGACGTCCGCCTGGATGCGAAGACCGGCGCGGTGTACCCCGGCGAGCAGGTCGCCAACCTCAACGAGGCTTCGGTGAAGGCCAAGCTGGCGGCCGCCGGCTACACCGGCATCCACGATGTCGACTTCGAGGATGGCGTCTGGAACGCCGAGGCCGACGACCAGGCCGGCAAGGACGTCGAGCTCAAGATCGACGCCAGGACGGGCGCCGTCATCGGCAAGGAAAAGGACTAAGGCCGACGTCGTCCCCGGCGCCGCGCTAGACTCGGCCCCGGGGGCGCCTCGGGGGCAACATGCACGGGCCGGGAGACATCGTCGAATTGGCTGACCAGCCTGCGGGCGCACGGGAAACCGTCGCGCCCATTTGGCATGCGCGCCTGACGGGCCTGCTCGCGGAGATTTCGCGCGAAGCCTTGCAGGGCGAGGATCTGGAAGCCGTGCTGCGGCGCATCGTGGATTGCCTGGTGCGCAACCTGCCCGTGGCCATCGCCAGCATCATCCTGCTCGACGACGACGGCGCCCACTTCGTGCAGGAAGTCTGGGCGGGCGACCTCGATCTGTATCCGGCCGAGCTCGCGCACGGTTGGCCGGTGAGCGTCGGCGCCGCGGGCCGCTGCGCCCGCACCGGCGAAGCCCAGCTGATCACCGATGTCGAAAGCGATCCGGATTACGTGCCCGGCAACACGAAGGTGCGCTCGGAATACCTGGTCCCCATCCGCCATCGCACGCGGCTGCACGGCGTGCTCAACATCGAGAGCACGCAACCGGATTTCTTCTATCCCGAAGCGCGCGAAGTGTTCGACGCGATCGCCGACCAGATCGCCGGGGCGATCCACCTGGCGCGCGTGGTCGCCGAACTGGAAGCGGCCAATCGCAAGCTCGAAACGCTGTCGATGATCGACGGCCTCACCGGCATCGCGAACCGCCGCTGCTTCGACCAACGCCTCGCGGCCGAATGGGAATGGCAGTCGATCGAACATCGCGAACTCGCACTGGTGCTGGTCGACGCCGATTCCTTCAAGCCCTTGAACGACGCGCATGGGCATCTTTACGGCGATGAATGTCTGCGCGAACTCGCGCGCCTGTGCACGCGCTTCGCCGATGGCATCGATGATCTCGTCGCGCGCTTCGGTGGTGAAGAACTCGTGTTGCTGCTGCCCGATCGTTCGCTTGAAGCGGCCGTTGCCCTCGGCGAAGCGCTGCGTCGCGATGTCGAAGCGGCCGCCATGCGCCACGACAACTCGACGATCGCGCCCTACGTCACCGTGAGCGTGGGCGTCGCCGCCGTCACGCCGACGAAGGAGCGTTCGCCCGAACGCCTGATCGCGGCAGCCGATCGCGCGCTGTATGCGGCCAAGGCACAGGGACGCAACCGCGTGGTGGCCGCCCAGGTCGACTGACCGGCCATTGCCCCGCATCCGGGACACTGATTCCGCCGATTACGGACTTATCGCCGTCGCATATCCCCCGTAGCCTGAGCCTCCCCCACGACCCCCGGTGAGGCCCATGCGACGTCGCAAGCGCAGTTTCTTCCACGCGGTGAACCGCGTCCTCCGCAATTTGTTCGCACGCCCCCGCATCGCCGCGCGCGAGACCGGCGACCTCGGTTGAACGACGCACGCCTGGCGGCGCCCGGCTACGATGGACTCCCCCGCCATCGAGCCGAGGCGCCGCGCATGGCACCTGCCGTACGAGAACCTGTCGTTGCGATCCGCAACGTCAGCAAGACCTACGCCTCGGGCTTCGAGGCGCTCAAGCACATCGACCTGGACATCCTGCGCGGCGAGATCTTCGCGCTGCTCGGCCCCAACGGCGCGGGCAAGACCACGCTGATCAGCATCATCTGCGGCATCGTGAATGCAAGTTCGGGCACGGTCGTCGCCGACGGGCACGACATCGTGTCCGACTATCGCGGCGCGCGCAGCAAGATCGGGCTGGTGCCGCAGGAGTTATCGACCGATACCTTCGAGACGGTGCTCTCCACGATGCGTTTCAGCCGCGGCCTGTTCGGCAAACCACCGGATGCCGCGCACCTGGAACGCGTGCTGCGCGACCTCTCGCTGTGGGACAAACGCAACGACAAGATCATGACGCTCTCCGGCGGCATGAAGCGCCGCGTGCTGATCGCCAAGGCGCTCGCGCACGAACCGCAGATCCTGTTCCTCGACGAACCCACCGCGGGCGTCGACGTCGAATTGCGCCACGACATGTGGCAGATGGTGCGCCGCCTGCGCGAGAACGGCACGACGATCATCCTCACCACGCATTACATCGAAGAAGCCGAGGAGATGGCCGATCGCATCGGCGTGATCCGCAAGGGCGAGCTGATCCTGGTCGAGGACAAGAAGACGCTGATGCGCAAGCTCGGGAGCAAGCAGTTGGCGATTTCGCTGCAGACGCCGCTCGCGCAGGTGCCGTCGGAATTGGCGGACCTTCCGCTCTCGTTGTCGGAAGATGGGCATTCGCTGGTCTATACCTTCGACACGCAGTCCGAAGAAACGGGCATCGCGCCCTTGCTGCGCCGGTTGCACGAGCAAGGCATCGATTTCAAGGATCTGCATTCCAGCGAGAGTTCGCTGGAAGACATTTTCGTCAGCCTGGTGAGGGCGCCGGCATGAGTTTGCCCGTCATGAATCGGCACGCGATCAAGGCGATCTACCGCTTCGAGATGGCGCGCACCTTCCGCACGATGCTGGAAAGCATCCTGTCGCCCGTGTTGTCGACCTCGCTGTATTTCATCGTGTTCGGCGCTGCGATCGGCTCCCGCATGGGCGACCTGGGCGGCGTGAGCTACGGGGCCTTCATCATCCCTGGCCTGATCATGCTCTCGCTGCTCAACGAGAGTATTTCGAATGCGTCCTTCGGGATCTATTTGCCGAAATGGTCGGGGACGATCTTCGAGCTGTTGTCGGCGCCGGTGTCGTATTTCGAAGCGGTGATCGGCTTCGTGGGCGCGGCGGCGACGAAGTCGATGATGCTCGGCGTGTTGATCCTGGTGACGGCGCGCGCATTCGTGCCCTACGAGATCGCGCATCCGTTCTGGATGTTGTGCTTCCTCGTGCTGACGGCGGTGACCTTCAGTCTGTTCGGTTTCATCATCGGCATCTGGGCCGACAGCTTCCAGCGCCTGCAGGTGATTCCGCTGCTGATCGTGACGCCGCTGACCTTCCTCGGCGGTGCGTTCTATTCGATCGACATGCTGCCGGAGCCTTGGCGGACGTTTACGTTGTTCAATCCCGTGGTGTACCTGGTGAGCGGAATGCGGTGGAGTTTCTACGGGATCGCGGATGTGAATGTATGGTTGAGCGCGGGGGCGATCGTCGGATTCCTGGTCGCGTGCCTGATCGGCGTCTGGTGGATCTTCAAGACGGGGTACAAGATCAAGGCGTGAGAAATCGCGCCGGTTTGCAGCCGGCGCCGTCACGGTCGAATATCGACATCGACGAATCCCGACAGGCGTCGCACGGATAGGTTCGTCGTGCGCAGTATGTTCGCCGCATGCCCATCCAATATCACCCGGATCTCGGCGAAGCCCTCTGGTGCGAGTACGAGGGGTTGGCTCCGGAAATGGTCAAACGCCGGCTGGCAGTGGTACTCACGCCGAAGGCTTGCCAGCGCGTGCGAATCGCAACAGTCGTTCCGATCAGCGCGACACGGCCGGAGGTGATCCGGCCCTGGCACGTTCGGCTTTCGCGAGACCCACTTCCGCAGGGTGGTTCCGGGGAGGTCTGGGCGAAGTGCGATATGGTGAACGTCGTTTCTTTCGCGCGGCTGTCGAACTATCACAGTCGGTGGAACGGGCGCCGCGAGTACCGGAAATTGCGTGTGCCGATGGACGATCTTCTCCGCATTCGCGGAGGCGTTCTCTCTTCCTTGGGACACCCTTGGTAATTCGCTTGCACGACGACGGTGCAAAGCGTAATTTTCCGTCGTCCCCGGGTTCGCCGGGGCTGAAGTCCTCCGGTCAGGTGCGCCCCCCGGAGGCAGGCCAGAACGGCAGCCGCCATGCCGCCTGGCCTTCGGTCGAGAACAGCCGCCAACAGGCGGCTTTTTTCATGCGCTGCCGGCAGCGTTCCGCAGCAACGCCGTCGTGAACCATCGCGATTCGGCGACGTCCTTTTGGACCCGTTCCCGGTAGACGTCTGCAGGGAGCGGCGTTTCGCTCTCATGCCGCGCCAAGTTGCAATGCCTGCACGCCGCGACGATGTTGCGCACTTCAGCGCCGCCATCTCGGCGTGCGACCACATGTTCGGCGGTGCACTGGAAGTGGACGCAGTCTTCCAGGCGCAGGCCGTGTTGTTCGGCGAAGGCCCAGGGGTTCTTCGACCACATCGGGGCCTCGCAGTAATGGCAGCGGTGTTGTTGCCGGCGTGCGGCGACTTTCCGGAAGCGGCGGAGTTTGTGGTTGTTCGGCATCGCGTTGGTTTCAGGCGCCGACTTGCTTGCGCACCGCCGCGATGTTGCGCACCGGGCGGACTTCGATGCAGCCGGTCGCCGCCCACGGGAGTTGCGCGGCCATGCGGATGGCGTCCTCGATGCTGTCGGCTTCGACCAGGTTGAATCCGCCCAGCAGTTCCTTGGTTTCCGCGAACGGGCCGTCGCTCACGCGCGTCTTGCCGTCGCGGATGCGCACCGAACGTGCGGTTCCGACATCTTCGAGTTGCGAGAACGCGATGAGTTTGCCCGCGCGCTGGAGGTCGTCGGCGTGTTCCAGGCAGCCTTTCATCATCGTGTCGTACTGGCCGTCGGGCAGCGCATGGAGCAGCGCGGGATCGGCGTAGACGAGCAGCAGGTATTGCATGCGGGGGCTCTGCGCGGGGGACGGATGCCGATCCTAGCGCAGGCCCCCGTACCGGTCAGCCATTGGCCGCCTTCTGCGCGTCCTGCGACTGGCGCTTGAGCGCCTGCAGGCGTTCGAGTTCGAGCTGGTCGCGCTTGTCCTGCTGCTTGCGCAGTTCCTCGCGACGCAACATCTCGACCTCCTGCGCGTTGGGCTCGTGCTTGAGCTCGAAGGAGGATCCCGCCACCGACGCCGGTTCGCCGCGACGGCTCTTGAGCTTGATGTTCAGGCGCAGCTCGTTGGCCGAGTCGGCGTTGCGGATCGCTTCTTCGTAGGCGATCTGCCCTTCGTTGTATAGCTCGAACAGGGCCCAGTCGAACGTGCGCATGCCGAGCTCGCGCGACTTGTTCATGATGCCCTTGAGCTCGTTGAACTCGCCCTTGAAGATCTTCTCGGCGATGGTCGGCGTGTTGAGCAGGATCTCGATCGCGGCCACGCGGCCCTTGCCGTCCTCGGTGCGCACCAGGCGCTGGGACACGATCGCGCGCAGGTTGGCCGACAGGTCCATCAGCAACTGCGTGCGGCGTTCTTCGGGGAAGAAGTTGATGATGCGTTCCATCGTCTGCGACGCGCTGTTGGCGTGCAGCGTGGACAGGCACAGGTGGCCGGTTTCGGCGAAGGCGATGGCGTGTTCCATCGTTTCGGCGTCGCGGATTTCGCCGACGAGGATGACGTCGGGCGCCTGGCGCAGCGTGTTCTTCAGCGCGTGGTGCCACGAATGGGTGTCGACGCCGACTTCGCGGTGCGTCACCAGCGATTTCTGCGAGGTGTGCGCGTATTCGACCGGATCCTCGACCGTGATGATGTGGCCGGCCTGCGTGCGGTTACGGTGGTCGATCATCGCGGCCAGCGACGTCGACTTGCCCGAGCCCGTGCCGCCGACGACGAGCGCCAGGCCGCGCTTCTCCATCACGACGTCCTTGAGGACCTCGGGCAGGCGCAGCTTCTCGAAGTTCGGGATCTCCGCCGCGATCGTGCGGCAGACCAGGCCGACGTGGCCTTGCTGCACGAAGACGTTCACGCGGAATCGCGAGACGCCGGGCACGGCGATCGCGAAGTTGCACTCCATTTCCTGTGCGAACTCCGCGCGCTGTTTCTCGTTCATCAGCGCGTGTGCGAGTACGGCGGTGACTTCGCCGGTCAGCTTCTGCTGCGTCAGCGGCGTCATCGCGCCGTGCGCCTTCATGCTGGGCGGGAAATCGTGGGAGATGAAGAGGTCGGAACCACCGGCCTTGGCCATTGCCGCGAGCAACTTGTGCATGTATTCGCGGGCTTGCGTTTCATTGAGCATGCGTACGGCCCGCCGCATTGCGCGGCGGTCTTCCCCTGTCTTGTTGCGTCCCCTTGGACCGCGGAGTTTACGAATCCGCGGTCGATGCGAACCGGATGCGCGTCACGGTCACCCCGTTTCCGGGAGTCACCTGCGCGCGATCTTCACGCCTGGTCGTCCTGCTCACCCTCGGCCATGCGGAACCACGCTTCGACCGTGCCCTTCACCTTCATCGTCATCGGCTGGCCGCGACGGTCCAGCGACTTGCCCACCGGCACGCGCACCCAACCTTCGCTGATGCAGTACTCCTCGACATTGGTGCGCTCGGTGCCGTTGAACTTGATGCCGATGCCGCGCTCGAGCGCCTGCTCGTCGTAGAACTTGCTGCTCGGATCGTTGGAGAGGCGGTCGGGAGGCGTGTCGGTCATGGCGTGCTCGGGGCGTGGATCGGTGGAGCGCGCATTCTACGGTGCCTCGTGGCGGCCCTGCGCCTTGGCGCGCGCAATGACCCGGCGGACCAGTGCGCGGTCGTCGTGGCGGGAGATCGGGATCGCCCCCAGCCGCAAGGCCACCTCGCGCATGTCGGCATCCACGTCGTAGTGCGCGCCGCTGGTCTTGTCCTGGAACGCGCGGCGCGGCAGCCCGATCGCGGCCGCCATCGCGTGCAGCTCGTCGAGGGTGTCGGCCATCAGGTGCGCCCAGCGCCGGTCGCGCCAGAGGGTCACCGCGTCGTCCACGTACACAGACATCCGCGCAGGATCGCCGCTGGCGTTGCATCCTGTCCATCGCGCCTCCATGTGAATGCCCATGCCCACCCCCGACGAGCAAGCTCAGGCGCAACCCGCGCCCATCCCCACGCCCGACGAAATCCTCGCCGCGCCCGACACCGTGGCCGGCAGCGCCCCGGTCGCGCGGGCCAAGGGCGCGCGCGCCGACTGGCAGGTGCTGCGTTCCCTGCTCCCCTTCCTGCGGCCGTTCGCGGGCCGCATCGGGTTCGCGCTGCTGCTGGTCGTGCTCGGCAAGCTGGCCAACCTCGTCGTCCCGCTGGTGCTGAAGAAGATCGTCGATGCGCTCAACGTGGCGCCGACACTGCTCGTGTTGCCGGTCGCGCTGCTGCTCGCCTACGGCGCTTCGCGTGTGTCGGTCACCTTGTTCACCGAATTGCGCCAGGTCGTTTTCGCGCGCGTGATGGCGCGCATCTCGCGCCGCGTGACGCTCCAGGTGTTCCGCCACCTGCACGCGCTGTCGTTGCGCTTTCATCTGGCGCGCCGGACCGGCGGCGTGGCGCGCGACGTCGAACGCGGCGGCACCGCGATCTCCGACCTGCTCGACTGGACGATCTACACGATCATCCCGACGGCGCTGGAAATCATCATGGTCTCGGCCGTGCTGGCGTGGGCCTACGACTGGGGCTTCGTCGCGATCACCGGCATCACGCTGGTCGCCTACATCCTGTTCACAGTGTCGATCACCGAATGGCGCACGCGCTACTACCGCGCCGCCGTGGAAGCCGACACCAAGGCCAACGAGCGCGCGGTGGATTCGCTGCTCAACTACGAAACCGTCAAGTACTTCGGTAACGAAGACCACGAGGCGCGCCGCTACGACGAAAACCTCCAGCACCTGGAGAACGCGTCGGTCATGAGCCGCAAGACGCTGGCGGTGCTCAACCTCGGGCAGACGGCGATCGTCGCACTCGGCGTGTCGGCGATGATGTGGCGCGCGGCGGCGGGCGTCGTCGCCGGCCACATGACGGTCGGCGATCTCGTGCTGGTCAACGCCTACCTGCTGCAGTTGTCGGCGCCGCTGAACATGCTCGGCATGATGTATCGCGAAGTGAAGCAGGCGATGACCAACCTCGAGCGCCTGTTCGGGCTGCTCGACGAGCGCCAGGACGTGCAGGATCGCCCCGGCTCGGTGGCGCTGCATGCCACGCAGCCGGAGGTGCGCTTCGAGAACGTGCGCTTCGCCTACGACGTGCGCCGGCAGATCCTCCGCGACGTCGATTTCACCATCCGGCCCGGCGCGACCGTCGCGGTGGTCGGCCATTCGGGCTCGGGCAAGTCGACGCTTGCGCGCCTGCTGTACCGCTTCTACGACGTCGACGGCGGCCGCATCACGATCACCGATGCAACCGGCGCCGCGCACGACGTGCGCGACTACACGCAGCAATCGGTGCGCGCGACCATCGCGATCGTCCCGCAGGACACGGTGCTGTTCAACGACACGATCTACTACAACATCGAGTACGGCCGTCCCGGCGCCACGCGCGAGGAAGTCGAACACGCCGCGCGCGCCGCGCACATCCACGACCTCATCGCCGGTTTGCCCGACGGTTACCAGACCGAAGTCGGCGAGCGCGGCCTGAAGTTGTCGGGCGGCGAAAAGCAGCGCGTCGCCATCGCGCGCGCCTTGTTGAAGAATCCCGCCATCCTGATCTTCGACGAAGCCACTTCGGCGCTCGATTCGCGCTCGGAGCAGGCGATCCAGGGCGAATTGGACCGCATCGCGTTGGGCCGCACCACGCTGACGATTGCCCATCGCCTGTCGACGGTGATGAACGCCGACGAGATCCTGGTGATGGATGCCGGGCGCATCATCGAACGCGGCACGCATGCCGCGCTCGTCGCGACGCAGGGCCATTACGCGCAGATGTGGAAGCTGCAGCAGCAGGAGCGCCAGCGCGAACTCGAGGCCGCCGGCTGATGTGCCTGATCGCCGTCGGATTTCGCGCACACCCGCGCTGGAAACTCGCGGTGATCGCCAACCGCGACGAATTCCACGGGCGTCCCACTGCGCCGGCCGCCCCCGATCCCGATTTCCCGCAAGTGTTCGGTGGCCGCGACCTCGAGGCAGGCGGAAGCTGGTTGCTCGCTTCCACGCGCCGGCGTTTCACCGCGGTGACGAACGTGCGCGCCGGTTTGAATCCGGAAGCCGCGCCGCGTTCGCGTGGTGCCCTGGTGCGCGGCTTCGCCACGGGCGATACCGCCGCGGATCGCTACACCGCATCGCTCGCCGATGCGGCCAGCGAATACGGCCGATTCAACCTGTTGTGCTGGGACGGCGATGCGTTGCACTTCGCCACCAACCATCCGCGATTCGAAACGCATGCGGTGGGCGAGGGCTTCCACGCGATGTCCAATGGCGCCTTCGATGCGCCGTGGCCGAAGAGCGGTCGCGCGACGCAGGCCTTGGAGCGCTGGCTCGCGCAGGCCCCCGACCACGTCGACGAAGCCGCGCTCGCGCCCTTGTTTTCCGCGCTCGCCGATACGACGCCCGCGCCGGACGCGCGTTTGCCGGACACGGGCGTCGGCCTGGAAATGGAGCGCCTGCTGTCGCCGCCGTTCGTGCGCGGCGCGCGTTATGGCACGCGCTGCAGCACGGTGTTGCTGGTGGACGAGGGCGGATTCACCTTCGCCGAGCACCGCTTGGGTGCCGATGCCGTAGCGCAAGGCACCACGTTCGCGCAACTGCCATTCGAAGCGAACGGTATGTGAACTGTGCAAGGGCCCGGTGACCTCCGGCACGGGCCCCGGTTGTAGCGCGATCCCTAGAATTCGCGTTCGAAAACCCACTGCACGAGCACGAATTCACCATGAAGCGTTCGATCTTCGCCGTCGCGGCATTCTCTTTCCTCGCCTTCGCTGCGCACGCGCAACAGTCTTCCGGAAACCTGATGGGCAACGCCAAGCCCGGCGACACCATCGAAGTGTCGGGCGTGGGCACCGGCTTCCACCGCGAGATCCAGGTCGAAGCCGACACCGGCAAGTGGATGGTCCGCCGGGTGCCGATCGGTTCCTACGAGATCGTCGTCAAGCACGCCGACGGTTCGGCCGATCCCGCCAAGGGCGCCACGGTTAATGCCGGCGTGACCGCCCGCATCAAGTAAACGCGCCACCCACCCCCCCCCAAACTCGGGAGAACGTCATGAGCAAGATCCTCCATCGGTGTTTCGTCGCAGTCGCGGCGTTCGGCCTGTTCGTCTCGACCGCCTACGCGCAGCACTCCGGCGGCGGCCTCTGGGGCCGTGCGAAGTCCGGCGATGTCGTGCGCATCGAGAACACCGACATCGGCACCAAGCGCGAACAAACGATGACCGAAGACGGCAAGTACTTCTTCGAGCGCATGCCCGTGGGCATCTACACGCTCACGATCACGCACGCCGACGGAACGACGGACGCGCCGAAGAAGATCCGCGTGCAGGTCGGTACCAATACCTACGTGAAGTAAGCGGTCGCGCGGATGGCGGCCGGGTTGCGCACCGAACTGCGTATACCCGGCCAACATCCATCATGTCTTCCACAGGGGGAAGAGGCATGAGCACCGTGATCCGCGAACTGTTCGCGGGCGAAGTCCTGTATCGCCAGGGCGACCCATCCGATTGCGCCTGGCTGATCGAACGCGGCGCCATCGAACTCCACTCCGAGCAAGGCCGCCGCACCACGCTGCACGGCACCCTGGGGCCCGGCGAATTGATCGGCGAGCTCGGCATGCTCGACGGCCAGCCGCGCAGCGCGACGGCGACGGCACGCAGCGACACCACGCTGCTGGCGATCGACCACGACCAATTCCTCGAACGCCTCGACGGCGGCGACCCGATCGTCCGCACCCTGGTGCTGAGCCTGTTGCGCCGCACGCGCAGCATCCTCGCCGCATTGCCGCAGGATGTGGCCCTGCCCGCCGAAGACCTCGCGACCGAGTCGAACGAAGAACGCGCCGGCCTCGACAAGATCCGCCTCGAAGCGCGCCTGCGCGATGCGCTGGACACACAGACGCTCGAAGTCCGCTACCAGCCCATCTTCGACATCCTCGAAGGCCAGGTGCGCGGATACGAGGCGCTCGTGCGCTGGCAACTGCCGGATCGCGGCCCGGTTTCGCCGGCCGAATTCATCAAGCTGGCCGAAGAGACCTCGCTGATCGTGCCCGTGGGCGAATATGTCCTGGATCGCGTGATCGAAGTGCTCGTCGCCCTGCGCGAGGCCGGCGTCTCGCCGCTGCCGAGCATCGCGGTGAATCTCTCGGCGCGGCAACTCGTCGAACCGGGCATGGCGCGCCAGATCGTGCAGCGTGTCGAACGCGCGCAATTGCCGGCCGGCACGCTGAAGCTCGAAGTCACCGAAAGTCGCATGCTCGATTACGCGCCCGTCGCCGCGGTGATGCAGCACTGTCGTTCGCACGGGATTCCCTTCGCGCTCGACGATTTCGGCACGGGCTATTCGAACCTGACCCACCTGCACCGGCTCGACTTCGAATTCGTGAAGATCGACCAGGCCTTCGCGCGCCACATGTTCGATTCGCAGCGCGCGATGGCGATCGTCGAGGCGATCGTCGTGATGGCGCACGCGATCGATGCTTACGTGGTGATGGAAGGCGTCGAGACGCACGACCAATTGCAGCGCCTGCGCGAGATGGGCGTGCGTTATGCGCAGGGCTATCTCATCGGGCAGGCGGCGCCGGTGGCAGACGTGTTGTCGGGCGTCGCCGCGCGTGGCCCGGAAGTGGAAACGCCCATGCCCGCCTGATCCACGGGCGCGTCACGCGGGCATGCCACCATCGTCGACATGTCCGCTTCCAGACCGTTCATCGCGCTCGCGAGCCTGGTGCCTGCCATGGCGTGCGCGCAGACCGCACCGGTCGAACTCGATCGCGTGCAAGTCACCGCCACGCATGCGCCTGCCGCCGCGCGCGATGTGCCGGCGTCGGTGAGCGTGATCGATCGCGACGACGGCCGCACCGATGGACTCGGTGCAGCCCTGTCCGAACGACTGACCAGCGTTCCAGGTTTGCTCGCGCGCGACCGGCACAACTACGCACAGGACGAACAGATTTCGATCCGCGGGTTCGGTACGCGCGCGAGCTTCGGCATCCGCGGCGTGCGGCTGTCGATCGACGGCGTGCCCGCGACGATGCCGGACGGGCAGGGGCAGGTCTCGCATCTGCCGCTCGCGTTCGCCGACCGCATCGAAGTGTTGCGCGGTCCGTTCTCCGTGCTCTACGGCAATGCGGCCGGCGGCGTGATCCAGGTGTTCACTGCGAATCCGGAAGGACCGACGGCGATCGATGCGGGTGCGAACGTGGGTCCGGATGCGTCGCGGCGCCTGTCGCTCTTCGTCCAGGGCGCGGGTGAAACGGTGGGCGGGCTGATCGGCGCGCAGCACTTCCACACCGACGGCTTTCGCGCGCCCTCGGCGGCAGAACGCAATCTGTTGCATGGGAAGCTGCGACTCGAACATGCAGCGACGACCGCGACGCTCGTCCTCGATACGCTCGATGCACCAAACACGCAGGATCCGCTGGGTCTGGATCGCAGGCAGTTCCTTGTCGATCCGACGCAAGCATCGCCGCAGGCCCTGGCTTTCGATACGCGCAAGTCGGTTTCGCAACGCCAACTCGGTGCGGTTGTCGCGCACGGTGCGTTTGCCGCGACGCTGTATGCAGGACGGCGCGAAGTCGAACAATTCCTCGCGATCCCCGTCGGCACGCAAGCCAATCCGCTGAGCAACGGCGGCGTGGTCGACCTGCATTCGCCGTACGCGGGCGTGGATGCGCATTGGACCGGCAACCTTGGTGCTGCATGGACCCTGACGGGCGGCGTGTCCTACGACGCGATGCGGCAGGATCGTCGCGGCTACGAGAACTTCATCGGCGACACGCTCGGCGTGCGCGGGGCGTTGCGTGCCGACCAGGTGGATCGCGTCGATGCGCTCGATCCGTATCTGCAGGCCACGTGGACGCCGAGCGATGCGTGGCAGGTGAATGCCGGTGCGCGCCATAGCCGCGTGCGGTTCCGCTCCGAAGATCATTACATTCGCCCCGGCAATCCGGATGACAGCGGGCGCGTCACCTATTCGGCGACGTCGCCGGTATTGGGCGTGCGCTGGCGCGCGAGCGATGCGCTGCAGTTCTACGCAGCGTACGGCGAAGGCTTCGAAACCCCTACGTTCAACGAACTCCAGTACCGCAGCGACGGCGGCAGCGGCCTCAACTTCGCGTTGCGGGCCGCGAGCACGCGCAGCGCCGAAGCGGGAATGAAGATCTCGCGCGGACGCATGCGCACCGAACTCGCGCTGTTCCAGGCGCGCACGGACGACGAACTCACCGTCGGCACGAGCGCGGGCGGTCGCACGACGTTCCAGAACGCGGGGCGCGCACGCCGCACCGGGCTCGAACTCTCCGGCGCGCTGCCACTTGCCGATGCGTGGACGGCAGAGTTCGCGGTGACCTGGCTGGATGCGACTTTCGTCGACGGCTTCCTCGCCTGCACCGCCGCACCGTGCACCGTGCCCACGCTGCCGATCGCCGCCGGGACGCGCATCCCCGGCATTCCGCGCACGCAGGCGCAGGCCGCGGTGCGTTGGGGCGACGTCGGCAACGGCTGGCATGCGCGCGTGGAAGGCGTGTACGTCGATGCCGTGCCGGTCAACAATTTCGGCGACGAGTCCGCGCCGTCCTACGCCGTCTTCGATGCGAGCGTGGGCTATGGATTCGCGCATGGCCGCGTGTTCCTCGCGCTCGACAACCTGGGCGACCGGAGCTACGCCGGCTCGGTGATCGTCAACGAAGCCAATCGCCGTTATTACGAGCCCGCGCCCGGACGCGGCGCGACGGTGGGCGTCGAACTGCACTGGCAATAGAGGTTCAAGCCTGCGAACGCTGTGTTCATTCCCCATTCGCCGATCCGGCACATGGCACTCACGCAGGGCGTTGCAGGCTGCGCTCATGCGAATCGGACTTGCATCCACACTCATGGCGACGTGCGTCGCGGCTGGCTTCCTCGCGTCCTGCGCACCCACCTCGAAGATCGCACCCGAAAGTGTCAGCGGCGCCGCGCCGCCCCTGGCCGAGCCCGAGCACGCCTTGTTGCCCACGGTGAAGATCGCGCCCGCGACAGGCTGGAAAGCCGGCGAGATGCCGACGGCCGCGAACGGCATGCAGGTCAAGGCATTCGCGACGGGCCTGGTCCATCCGCGCTGGTTGTACGTGCTGCCGAATGGCGACGTCCTCGTCGCAGAAACCAATCGGCCGCCGACGCCCGACGAACCGAAGAATCCGATCCGCGCCGCCTTCATGAACAATGCGTTCGAGAAAGCCGGCGCCGCCGTGCCAAGCCCCAATCGCATTTCGCTGCTGCGCGATGGCGACGGCGACGGTGTCGCGGAAACGAAAACGACGCTCGTGGCGAACCTGTTCTCGCCCTTCGGCATGGCATTGGTCGGCGACCGCCTATACATCGCCAACGCAGACGCGCTGGTGTGGGTGCCGTACAAGACCGGCGACACGCAGATCACGACGGCGCCGGAAATCCTCGTCCAGTTGCCCGGCGCGCCGCGCAACCATCATTGGACCAAGAGCCTGGTCGCCACGGCGGATGGTTCGAAGTTTTATGTCGGCGTGGGTTCCAACAGCAACGCCGCGGAAAACGGCATGGATATCGAAGACAACCGCGCGGCGATCCTGGAAATCGATGCGGACACGGGCGCATCGCGCGTGTTCGCCAGCGGGCTGCGCAATCCGGTCGGCATCGCATTCGAACCGAGTTCGAAGGTGCTGTACGCCGTGGTGAACGAACGCGACGAGCTGGGCAACGACCTGGTGCCGGATTACCTGACCTCGGTGAAGGAGGGCGCGTTCTACGGATGGCCGTGGAGCTACTACGGCGCGCACGTCGACACGCGCGTGCAACCCGAACGCCCCGACATGGTCGCAAAGGCGATCGCGCCGGATTACGCGCTCGGCCCGCACGTGGCCTCGCTCGGGCTTGCGTTCTCCTCGGGCACGAAGATGCCGGCCGGGTGGCGCAAGGGCGCCTTCATCGGTTTGCATGGCTCATGGAATCGCGATCCGCCCAGTGGCTACAAGGTGATCTTCGTGCCCTTCTCCGGCGGAAAACCCGCTGCCACGGAACAGGACGTGCTCACCGGTTTCCTCGATGCGCAGGGCAACGCACGCGGGCGCCCGGTGGGCGTGGCGATGGCGAGGGATGGTGCGTTGCTGGTGGCCGACGATGTCGGCAACACCGTTTGGCGCGTGGCGCCGTAGCGCCACGCACTGTCGAAGAATTCAGGCGACTTCCTGCGGTTCTGCCTCGAACCTGCGCGCGTAATCGCGTTCGGTGGCGACGCGCGTGACTTCCGATGACGCAAGATCCGGCGCTGCATACACCGCGTAGGCGATCTCGCCGCCGCTGCGTTGCCCGACGTGGTGCAGGTTGTAGCGCGATTGGCCCGCGCCGGTGTTCTCGGGGTAGTGCTTCGGCGGTGAATTGCCGTCCAGATCGAGTTCTGCATTGTCGACCGTGCCACCCACGAAGAGTGCTCGCATGCGCTGCTCCCGCTCAGATGTTCGATCCCCATGCTGGTCCAGCGGCCGTGGACATCGGATCAAACCGGCGTTATCGCAGTCGTAACAAACGGAAAACTCCTCCCCTGCAAGCAGGAGAGGAGTAGGGCCTTTGGCCGCGGATCAGACCGTCTGCGCGCGGCGGGTCAGGAAGTAATACGCCAGGTTGCCTGCGCCGGTGGCGACGGCGAGCACCGCGATCACGCCCGGCGTGACGTGGTCCCAACCGCCGGCTTCGATCAGGCCGAAGCCCGCGCCGATGGCCAGCAGCGTGACGCCCCAGCGCAGCGAACTGTGCTTCTGGCGGGCCTGCTCGCCCACCATGATCGAACGGACGAGTTCTTCCGACCCGCCGGCGCCGATCAGCGAGCGGCGCGTCCGTGCATCGACGATCACCTTGATGACGTACGCGACGGCGATGAAGAAGCTGATGGGAATGAGGACTTCGAGTTCCATGGGTGGCTCCGGGTGGGTCGGGTTCGGGCGTGAGTGGGGTGACGGAGCAGGAGATACCGGTGGCGCGGGACCGGTTGCACCCGGCGCGACCGCTCGTCGCCGGTGCCGGGTTGCAACCGATGCCCCGTCGGGCGTATCTGGAACAGGCATGGATGGAGGCCGACCCCTGGAACACCCTGCGCCCGCAATCGCGACCCCGCCCGCCGAAGGGCCCGACCGGGAAGCCGATCGCGCCCTGGTGGCGGACGTGCTCGCGCAGGCGCCGGGCGCATTCGAGCGCCTGGTCAAGCAATATCAGGGGCTGTGCTTCCACGTGATCCAGCGCATGGTCCGCCAGCCCGACGACACGCGCGAACTCTGCCAGGACGCGTTCCTGCGCGTGCATCGCTATCTGCACCAATATCGCGGCGAGAGTTCGTTGCAGGCATGGATCGGCCAGGTCGCGTATTCGGTCGCCAAGCGGCACCTGGAGCGCAAGCGCATCCCCCTGCAGGATGCGGCCGACGCCGATGAACATCAGTCGCTGCTGGAAAACGTGGGCGACCACTTCGACCTCGAAGGCTCGGTCGCCGACGCCGAATCCGCACGCTGCCTCCACGCGGCAATCGAAACACTGCCGCCCTTGCAGCGCACGCTGCTCACGCTGTATCACCTGGACGAGATGCCGATCGGCGAGATCGCCGAATTGACGGGCCTCGCCGAGGGCACCATCAAGAGTCACCTGTTCCGCAGTCGCCAACGCCTTCGCCAGGTGTTGGAAGGACGCATGGGAGTCGCCGCATGAACACCAATCACAACGACCCGCGCAATGGATTCGACGAGCGCGAATGGCAGGCGCAGGAACGCGCGATGCGCGATGCGCGCGATGGCCTGCCGTCCACCGATCCGCTCGCGATGCACTACCGCAAAGTCGCCGACGCATTGCGTTCGCCGCTGCCCGACATGCTGCCCGACGACTTCGCCGCGCAGGTCGCACGACGCGCCGAAGCCAACGCACGCGCGCCGGAAACCGAACTCGTGAAGGCGGCGCGGGCCGGCACGCTGGAAAGCAGCCTCCTGCGCGGCGCGGTCGGCATCTTCGGCCTGGGCGGCGCCGTGGTCGTTGCGGTCTGGGGACCGAGCTGGATCGCGCCGACGGCGTCGTTCCTGCAGCTGGATTCGGCCGTCGCCGTGAACTGGGCCCTGGCGCTCGGCGCCTGCATCGGCGTGACCTGGCTGACCGATACCATGCGTCGTCATCGCGAACAGGCCGCGCACGCCGCGTAAACTGGCGGCATGTCGACATCTCCCGGTCCGCGCGACGCCGACGCCGCGCTCGAAACCCTGTTCCATCCCTTCGCCACCGGCGCGCTCACTTGGCCGGCCACGGGCGGCGCGCTGTTCCTGCGCGCGCGCGATGGCTGGCCGCTGCATGCGCGTCCGCTCCCGGGCCTGGTCGCCGAGCAAAGCTACAAGCCCGCGTTCGATGCGCTGCAGCGCTCGGGCATCGAAACGCAGGGCGAAGACATCGAAGGCACGTTTCCGCTGGTGCTCGTGCTTCCGCCGCGCCAACGCGACGAAGCGCGTGCGTTGTTGGCGCGTGCGATCGTGCATGCGGGCGATTCGGGCATCGTCCTGGCCTGCATGCCGAACGATGAAGGCGCGAAGACGGGGCAGGCGGATCTCGCGCGGCTTGCCGGCCAGGTCAACGTGCTGTCGAAGAATCACTGCCGCGTGTTCTGGACGGCGGCGCGCACGACGGATCCTGCGCTGCTCGAAGAATGGCGCGTGCTCGATGCCCCGCGCTTCGTCGCCGGCGACACGCTGTTGAGCCGGCCGGGCGTGTTCGCGTGGGATCGCATCGACAAAGCCTCCGCGCTGTTGATGCAGCATTTGCCGACGGACCTGGCGGGCGAAGGCGCCGACCTCGGCGCAGGCATCGGCGTGCTCGCGATGGATGTGCTCGCGCGCTGCCCGAATGTCCGTGCGATCGATCTCTACGAAGCCGAAGCACGCGCACTCGCGCTCGCGCGACAGAACCTCACTGGACGCGCCAACGTCGAATTCCATTGGCACGACGTCACCCAGGGCCTGCCCAAACAATACGACTTCATCGTGATGAATCCGCCCTTCCATGCGCAATCGCGCGCGGACCGGCCGGACCTCGGGCGTCGCTTCATCGACGTCTCCGCGCAGGCATTGCGTGCACGCGGGCGCCTGCTGATGGTCGCCAATCGCCATCTGCCGTACGAGGCCGTCCTCGGCGAGCGCTTCGCGCAGGTGCGCGTGCTCGCCGACGCAGGCGGCTTCAAGGTGCTCGAGGCGGTGCGCGCATGAAGCTGGTCAAGCACATCGCCAACCTCGGCTACGGCAGCCGCAAGGAAGTGCAGTGGATGTTCCGCGAAGGGCGCATCACCGACGCCGATGGCGAGGTGCTGTACGCCGACGACCAGGTCGCGCACGACGCGATCCGCGTCGACGGCGAGCCGCTCGATCCGCCCGCCGGCCTGCTGCTCATGCTCAACAAGCCCGTTGGTTACACGTGCTCGACGAAAGACAAGGGCCGCATCGTCTACGACCTCCTGCCGCCGCGTTTCCGCCTGCGCGTCCCCTTGCTGTCGACCGTCGGCCGCCTGGATCGCGACACCAGCGGGCTGCTGCTGATGACCGACGATGGCGCGCTGCTGCATCGCATCGTCTCGCCGAAGGCGCACTTGCCGAAGCGTTACGAAGCCACGCTCGCGCAGGACTTGCGCGGCGACGAAGCGGCCATTTTCGCCAGCGGCACGCTGATGCTGGAATCGGAAGACACACCGCTCAAGCCGGCGTCGCTCGAAGTCCACGATGCGCGCCACGCGAGCGTCGTGTTGACCGAGGGGCGCTATCACCAGGTGCGGCGGATGTTCGCGGCGGTGGGCAACCACGTCGACGCCTTGCATCGCAGCGCGATCGGCAGTTTGACGCTGGGCGACCTGCCCCCGGGCGAATGGCGCCTGGTGGAAGACGAAGAACGCGCACGCACCCTCGTCTAGAGCTTCTCCCAGCCCTCGCGCCCCAACTTGCGCAAGGTTTCCACGTTCCGCTCGATGATCACGTCCGGATCGGGGAAGGCTTCCACCGCGCGCGAAACGCTGTCTTCGCGCAACAGATGCAAGGTGGGATACGGCGAGCGATTCGTGTAGTTCTCGATGTCGTCGGGGCCGCTGTCGGCGAACTGGTACTGCGGATGGAAGCTCGCCACCTGTAGCACGCCGTCCAGGTCCATCGCTTCGACGAGCGCGTCGGCGTCGCCGAGGAAATCGTTGTAATCCACGAAGTCCTGCAATACCTGCGGATGCACGATGAGGGTCGTGTCGACGGCTTCGGGATCGGCGTCGCGCAGCAAGGCGAGTTCTTCGCCCAGTTCGGCGAGCAGAGCTTGCGGCGTCGAGGCGTCGCTCAGGACCCAGCGGATCTGGCCCTTCGCATGCACGGCCTTCGCGAACGGACACAGGTTGAGGCCGATGACGGCGCGCTCGAGCCAGCGTTGGGTGTCGGCAATGGGATCGTCGGAAACGTTCATCGCGCAAGATTACCGGTAAAGCACCTGGCAGGTCTCGCACCAGAAGGCGCGGCGTTGCGCACGGCCGAGGTGCTTTCGGTACGTCAGCGGCGTGCCATCGCGCGGGCAGGTCTTCTTCGCATGCACCTGCCAGTGCTTGCGCAAGACGTAGGCCTTCTTCCATTCCAGGAAATCGAAGCTGTACTCGCGGGCCTGCTTGATCATTTCGCCGAGCTTGCGCGAGGGCAGGGCGCCGACGGTGCTTTCGGGATGCACGCGGATGCGGTGCAGCACTTCGTTCTTGATGATGTTGCCCACGCCCGAGAACACGTGCTGGTCGAGCAGGGCATCGGCGACGAGCGCATCGGGGTGCGCCAGCAGGCGTTTGCGTGCCGCGCGCGGATTCCACGCGTCGGCCATGACGTCCACGCTCCAGTCGTAAGTGTCGTCGAGCGGGCCTTCGATGTATTTCAGCGAGCACGCGTAGAAGTTCAGTTCGCGGCCCTTCGCGAAACCCAGCGTCAAACGCGGCGAGGCGTTCGGCTTGTCCTCGTCGATGCGATAGCTGCCGAAGAGCATGAAATGCACGCGCAGCGCGAAGCCGGGGAACGCGATCAGGAAGTGCTTGCCCCAGCTGCAGACGTCGCGCACGGTCTGGTTGCGCATGCGTTGCGCGTCCAGCAGGCGCGTGTTGCCGCCCACGCGCAGCACTTTCCTGCCGACGAAGGACGCCGCTTCTTCGCGCAGGATGACGATGGAAGGACCTTCGGGCACGGCTGCAGGCTGCCGCGCGGCGCGTGGGCGGCGCGTGCAGGGTGGCGCGGGACCCGGCCTTGCCCCAAGCTTGCGCGATGGACGCCTACACCCATTCGGATCGCCGCCGCCAGTTGCGCGCGATCGGCCTGATGCTCATCGCCGTCGCCATGTTCGCGCTGATGGATTCGGCGCTGAAGATGCTCTCGGCGCATTACCCGCCCTTCCAGGTCGCGGCCGTGCGCGGGCTGGCATCGCTTCCGCTCGTGCTCGCATGGGCCTTGGCAACGGGCGGGGTGTTGCCCCTGATTCGCGTGCGCTGGTCGTTGCACCTGCTGCGCGGCGTGCTCGGCATCGTGATGATGGTGGCCTTCGTCTACGCGCTGAAATCCTTGCCGCTGTCGACGACCTATTCGATCTTCTTCGTCGCCCCCCTGTTGATCACCGCGTTGTCGGTGCCCTTCCTCAAGGAACGCGTGGGGCCGCGGCGTTGGATCGCGATCGGCATCGGCCTGGTCGGCGTCCTCGTCGTCCTGCGCCCGACGGGGCAGGGCGTGTTGAGCCTGGCGGGCATGGCCGTGTTGTTGTCGGCGCTGTGCTACGCGATCTCGGCGATCACCGTGCGCTTGCTCGCGAAGAGCGATACGGTGCAGGCGATGATGGTGTGGCTGCTCGCGATGATGGCCATCGGCGCAGGCGCGCTCGCCTTTCCCGACTGGGTCCCGATCCAGCGCGAACATTGGCCATTGATCGCAGGCCTCGGCGTCGCCGGCGCATTCGGCCAGTACGCGATCACGCTCGCCTTCAAATGGGGCGAGGCCTCGCTGATCGCGCCGCTCGAATACACCGCGCTGGTGTGGGGCGTGTGCCTGGATCTCGCGTTCTGGGGCGTGTTGCCCGACTCGGTGACGTGGATCGGCGCGGCGATCATCATCGGGAGTGGCCTGTACCTGTTGCGTCGCGAGAAGGTGCACGCCGAAGCCGAGCACCCCTGAAAAAAGGGGCCCCTCTCGAAAGAGGGGCCCTGTCGACTCAGAACCGCGCGCCGACGCCGACGCCGACGACCCACGGATCCACGTCGATCTCACCCGCGGGCACGCCGCCGACATTCGACTCCGCGTTGCCCTTCAGGTAACGCGCATCGGCGCGCGCGAACACCCGATCGGTGATGTTGAAATCCGCGCCGACCGTCGCGATCGGGCCCTTCGGCGTATCCAGGCCGACATGGTTGCCGCCGGCGACCGTCGGATCGAAGCGCTCATCGTCGATGTTCGATTCGTAGTAGCCCAGGCCCACGAAGGGGCGGATGGGTTGCGAGGTCTGGCCGAAGTGATACTGCCCACTCACCGCGATGGGCTGCTGCTTGAACGAACCACGGCCACCGTTGGCGAGGTTCACGTCGGTCTTGATCTTGTCGGGCGTGCCCCACAGCTCGACCGCCCAGTGCTCGTCCACGTGCCACGCGCCACTCAGCGTCGCGGCGCCATTGCCATCCAGGTCGGCCGATTGGCCGGCGATCGTGCCGGGATTCGACTTGGGCACCATGTGCGCGTAACCACCCACCACGCTGAAGTGGCGCGGCGTGGTGGCATCGGTCGTCGACGTGTTGTCCTGGGCGAATGCCATCGGCGTGGCCGCGAGTGCGGCGGCGATGGCGAGGGCTCGATAAGTCTTGCGCATGCATTTCTCCGCGTTGTGTTCTTGGCCCCGGGGAGATGGGGCGAGGCCATCCTTGCGGGGCCTGCATGAACCACGACGGGTGCGGCGTTCGCATCGGCGGCGGAATTTCACCGCGTTTGCAACTGGATGACGCGAGCGTTCAGCTTCGTGCGCGACGCACGGCGTCGCGCGACATCGTCATCACGCCTTTTCGGGCTTCGGCGGAATGCCCTTGACCACGATCGTGTCGAAGACCTGCAACGGCTGTTGCATGTCGATCGCGACCTCGGACTTCATCGCACCGCGCACGCCATGGAAGACGTAGGCGGCATCCTGGCAAGCGTACTGGTCATGGGCGGCGGGCGTGGACTGCGGGGACACGCCGGCACCGACACCGCCGACGACAAGCAGGCTGAGCGCCATCACGCCACGCCAGAGGACATGTTGTACGGAATACATGACGGACCTCGCACCGTGGCAGGGGGGAATGGTTGCCACGGATAGGAAGATGCGCCGTCCGCGTGCTTGGTTGCAGTCCCATGCGCCACCATGACGTCAGTCATGCCTCCCACCGGCACGTGCTGTTTCGGCACGAGGGTTGCATGATCGTGCCCATCGACGAGGAGACGAACGGATGCGTGGCATGAAGCTTGCGGTGAATGGCGGCCTTGCACTGTCGCTTGCGATGGCATGCGGCACTGCGGCAGCGAAGGACATGCAGTGCGATGTCGACAGCGACTACGACCTCACCGTCACCGACAAGTCGGTGATCTTTACCAAGCAGACGGGCACGCCGAAGGCGATCGTCATGCGCCAGGGCCGCATGTTCATCGACGACAAGTGGGTCGAACTCAGCAAGGACGACAGCCAGCGCGTCGCCGATTACGAAAGGAACGTGCGCGAGACCCTGCCGCTGGCCGCGCAGATAGGTCGCGACGCGGCGGACATCGCCTTCACGGCGCTTGGCGAAGTGGCGACCAGCCTGAGCTCGCATCCCGATGAGACCCGCGCGGCGCTCGCCAAGTCGCGGGCCGACATCGACAAGCGCCTGGAACACGCGGTCGCGGCAAATCGTTTCAACGGCAACGAACTCGGCAACAGCATCACGCACGCCATCTCCGAAGTGCTGCCCCTGGTCATCGGCGACATCGTGGGCGGCGCGATCTCGGCCGCCTTCAGCGGCGACCAGGCGCGCATCGATCGCATGAACAACCTCGACAAGGAGATCGAGCGCCGCATCCAGCCGCGCGAAAAGCAGCTGGAAGTGCGCGCCGAAAGCCTCTGCCGCCGCATGGAAGCGCTGGACGACATCGACAATGCGCTCGCGTATCGCCTGCCCGACGGCAGCAAGCTCGACCTCATCGACGCCAAGGTGAAGGTGCGCCACGACGCGCACTGACGGCACCCCGCATCGCGCCGACCCCACCGGCGCTTCCCCCGCCGCCCGCGCCTCCCCCGCGGGCGTTTTTTTTGGTGTCGCGTGCAACGGTTGGCGTGTTGTCCCGCGACGGCCACAATAGACGGCCAACCTCCACGGAAGTCGTCCCCCATGGCCGGAACCCAGGAAGCGAAAGTCCCCGACATCGGTGGTTACGACGACGTGCCCGTCATCGAACTGCTCGTCGCCGTCGGCGACACGGTGAAAGCCGACCAGGGACTGGTCACGCTGGAGTCGGACAAGGCGACGATGGAAGTGCCCGCGCCGTTCGCCGGCGTGGTGCGCGAGTTGAAGGTCAAGGTCGGCGACAAGTTGTCCGAAGGCAGCGTCGTCGCGTTGATCGAAGCGACGGACGCGCCGGCTGCAAGCACCGAAGCGCCGAAGGCGCCCGCGGCAGCAGCGACAGCGCCCACGCCGCTCGCGCCCACGGCGCCGCCGCCGGCGACGAAGCCCGCTGCGGAAACCGGCACGAAAGTCGAACCCGTCGCGCCGTCGACGCTCGACACCAAGCCCGGCATCGATGCCGAAGCCTTGCCGCCGCGTTCGCCGCCGGTGGCCTTCGACGCCGATGGCCTGTTGCCGGACAAGGTGCCCTACGCGAGTCCCGGCGTGCGCCTGTTCGCGCGCGAACTGGGCGTGGACCTGGCGCAACTGCAGGGCAGTGGCCGCAAGGGCCGCATCGAAAAACAGGACGTGCAGGCGTTCGTGAAGCGCGCGCTCTCCGGCGGCGCCGCGCCCTCGGCCGGTGTCGCGCACGCCGGCGGTGGCCTGAACCTGCTGCCGTGGCCGCACGTGGATTTCACCAAGTTCGGCGAGATCGAAACGCGGCCGCTCACGCGCATCCAGAAGATTTCCGGTGCGAACCTTTCGCGCAACTGGGCGATGATCCCGCACGTCACGCAACACGACGACGCGGACATCACCGAGCTCGAAGCGTTGCGCGTTTCGATCAACAAGGAAAACGAGAAGGCCGGCCTCAAGGTCACGATGCTCGCTTTCATCATGAAGGCCTGCGTCGTCGCGCTGCAGAAGTTCCCGAACTTCAACGCATCGCTGGATGCCAGCGGCGAGAACCTCACGCTCAAGAAGTACTTCCATATCGGCTTCGCCGCCGATACGCCCAATGGCCTGGTCGTGCCCGTGATCCGCGACGTCGACAAGAAGGGCGTGCTGCAGATCGCGAAGGAAACCGCCGAACTGGCGGGCAAGGCGCGCGAAGGCAAGCTCTCGCCGGCCGAAATGAGCGGTGGGTGTTTCTCGGTCAGTTCGCTCGGCGGCATCGGCGGCACGGCGTTCACGCCGATCATCAACGCGCCGGAAGTCGCGATCCTCGGCGTGTCGAAGTCGTCGATGAAACCGGTCTGGGACGGCAAGCAATTCCAGCCGCGCCTGGTGTTGCCGCTCTCGCTCAGCTACGACCACCGCGTGATCGACGGCGCCGCCGCCGCGCGCTTCACCGCGTTCCTGGCGCAACTGCTCGGCGACCTGCGTCGCGCGACGCTCTGACCGAGGAGATTGGCGCATGGCACGCACCGAAGTGAAGGTTCCCGACATCGGCGGCTACGACGATGTTCCGGTCATCGAGTTGCTCGTCGCCGTCGGCGACACCGTGAAGCTCGACCAGGGCCTGGTCACGCTGGAATCGGACAAGGCGACGATGGAAGTGCCGGCTTCGGTCGCCGGCAAGATCGTCGAGTTGAAAGTGAAGGTCGGCGACAAGTTGTCGGAAGGCAGCGTCGTGGCGATCGTCGAGAGCGAAGGCGCGAGCGACGCGCCCGCACCCGCGAAGGCCGAAGCGCCTGCGAAAGCCGAAGCGCCGAAGCCCGCGCAATCCGCGGCGCCCGCACCTGCGCCTGCGCACGCGACGCCGGTGACGCCGTCGCCTGCAGCACCGTCGACCGGCCCCGCGCCCGCCGCCGCCACCGGCCGCAAGGCCGACATCGAATGCCAGATCGTCGTGATCGGTTCGGGTCCCGGCGGTTACAACGCCGTCTTCCGCGCGGCCGACCTCGGCATGGACGCGGTGGTCGTCGAACGCTACGCCGCGCTCGGCGGCGTGTGCCTCAACGTCGGCTGCATTCCGTCCAAGGCGCTGTTGCATGCCGCGGCCGTCGTCGACGAAGCGGCGCACGCGAAGGACTTCGGCATCACCTTCGGTGCACCGAAGATCGAACTCGATGCGCTGCGCAAGTACAAGGACAAGGTCGTCGGCCAGCTCACCAAGGGCCTGGCCGGCATGGCGAAGCAGCGCAAGGTGCGACAGGTGCAGGGCACGGCGAAATTCGTTTCGCCGAACGAACTTGAAATCACCGGCGAAGGCGGCACGCAACTGCTGCGTTTCCAGTACTGCATCATCGCGGCCGGTTCGCAGCCGGTGAAGCTCCCGAGCTTCGACTGGACCGACAAGCGCATCATGGATTCGACCGATGCGCTGGAGCTGGCCGACATTCCGAAGTCCCTGCTCGTCGTCGGCGGCGGCATCATCGGCCTGGAAATGGCGACGGTGTATCGGGCGCTGGGCAGCGAAGTCACCGTCGTCGAATTGCTCGACCAACTGATGCCGGGCGCCGACGCCGACCTGGTCAAGCCGCTCGCCGCGCGCCTGAAGAAGCAGGGCGCGAAGGTGCACCTGAAAACGAAGGTCGTCGCCAGCGAAGCGAAGAAGGCGGGCATCGACGTCTCGTTCGAAGGCGAAAGCATTCCCGAGCGCAAGACCTTCGATCGCGTGCTCGTCGCCGTCGGCCGCAGCGCGAACGGCGGCAAGCTCGACGCCGCGCGCGCAGGCGTGCAGGTCACCGATCGCGGCTACATTCCGGTCGATCGCCAGATGCGCACCAACGTGCCGCACATTTTCGCGATCGGCGATCTGATCGGAAACCCGATGCTCGCGCACAAGGCGGCGCACGAAGGGCGCCTTGCGGCGGAAGTGGCCAGCGGGATGAAGCGCGAGTGGGTCGCGCGCGTGATTCCTTCGGTCGCCTACACCGATCCGGAAATCGCGTGGGTCGGCGTGACGGAAGCCGAAGCCGCCGCGAAGGGATTGAACGTCGGTGTCGGCAAGTTCCCGTGGGCGGCGAGCGGCCGCGCGATCGGCATCGACCGCACCGAAGGCTTCACCAAACTGATCTTCGACCAGGCCACGCATCGCGTGATCGGCGGCGGCATCGTCGGCGTGCACGCGGGCGATCTCATCAGCGAGATCGCGCTGGCGATCGAGATGGGCGCCGATGCCGAAGACATCGGTTCGACGATCCACCCGCATCCGACCTTGAGCGAATCGGTGGGCTTCGCGGCGGAAGTGTTCGAAGGGACGGCGACGGACATCTACGCGCCGAAGAAGAAGTGACGTTGTAAGGCAGGGTCGCCACGAAAGGCGAAGCCCCGACGCGACGAGACGCCGGGGCTCCGATGAGCCTGCCGCGAGGACCGACGAGGAAGTAGCGACAGCCTCCGATCTCACTGACCGGCATCCCCGCGAAAGGTTCCAATCGTTCGCGCGAGCCGTGCGGGCGAAGCGTTCGGAAGGCTAACTGCCTGATTTCCGGTGCTTCCGGCGGTTGCCGCACGTCCGGCACCGCTTTATACTTTCGGGGCTTCGCGGAGCCCTTTCAGGTCCGCAGCCTCCGTCACCTCCCCCGGATCACGCGCGTGCTGAACACCGTCGCCGCCGGCCGGCGGCTGGCGCAGCGCACGGCCGCCACGCAGGCGCTCGTGACGCTGGCGACAGCCCTGGCCTGCCTGATGTCCGGCCGTGAAGCCGCGCTCGGTGCGCTGGTGGGCGGTGGTGCGATGACGCTCGGCGGCCTGGTGGCCGCATGGAGCGCCTTCGGAGGTGGCGTGCAGGGAGCGGGCATGGCGCTGGGGCGCCTGTTGCTCGGGCTCGCCGCGAAGTGGGTGGTCGTGATCGTCGGCTTGTTGTTGGCGATCGCGGTGTGGCACCTGCCGCCGTTGGCAGTGCTCGCCGGTACGGCCGCCGCCGCGGTGGCCATGTTGGTCGCGACGAAATTTTGGGCTTGAGTGGCTTTGGAATCGAGGATCTGGCGTGAGTCCTGAAAAGAGCAGCGGTGGCCTGACCGAATACATCGTCCACCACCTGACGCATTGGAACGTCCAGGTGATGGGTCATGACTTCCACCTCGACTCGTGGATGGTCGCGCTCGCTGTCGGCCTGCTCGGCTGCTTCCTCCTGTGGACCCAGGCGCGCAAGGCGACCGCGGGCGTGCCCTCCAAGCCGCAGGCCTTCGTCGAAATGGTCGTCGAGTTCGTCGACAGCCAGGTCAAGGACAGCTTCCACGGCGACCGCCGCTTCATCGCGCCGCTCGCACTCACCATCTTCGTCTGGGTGTTCTTCATGAACGCCATGGACCTGTTGCCGCTCGACCTCCCCAGCGCCACCGTGAACGCGGTCGCCGGCCCCGAAGTCGCGCACCACACGTTCCTGCGCTGGGTGCCGACCGCCGACATCAACACGACGTTCGCGATGTCGATCACCGTCTTCCTGATGATCATTTTCTACTCGATCAAGGCGAAGGGCGGCTGGGGCTTCACGAAGGAACTGTTCACCGCGCCGTTCCACGCGCACGGCACGTTCGCGAAGATCGTCCTCGCGATCCCGAACTTCTTCCTCAACCTCGTCGAATACCTGTCCAAGCCCGTGAGCCTGGGCATGCGACTGTTCGGCAACATGTACGCCGGCGAATTGATCTTCATGCTGATCGCGGGCCTGTTCGCCTCGTGGATCACCTTCGTGCCGGGCGTCATCTTCAATTCGATCTGGGCGATCTTCCACATCCTGATCATCCTGCTGCAGGCCTTCATCTTCATGGTGCTGACCGTCGTCTACATCGCGATGGCGCACGAGCACCACTAAAGTTTTCCAGCAGTACGCACCACTTCGTTTTCGCTTCACCCTTCAAACCAACTAGTCAGTTCATCCGGAGATCCACCATGGAATTCATCGCCAACGTCCAGGGCTTCACCGCCGTCGCCATCGGCATCATCGTCGGCCTGGGTGCCCTCGGCGCCGCCCTCGGCATCGGCATCATGGGTTCGAAGTTCCTCGAATCCGCCGCGCGCCAGCCGGAACTCGTCCCGATGCTCCAGGGCCGCATGTTCCTGCTCGCCGGCCTGATCGACGCGGCGTTCCTGATCGGCGTCGGCATCGCGATGCTGTTCGCGTTCGGCAACCCGCTGCTCGAAGCCGTCAAGACGGCCGCGGGCGCCTAAGCAGCGCATTCGCGCGCGCCTTCGCGGCGCGCGCGACGTGGGTTCCGGCGTCGCGGCATCCGGCCGCGGCGCTTCCGATTCGCAGGGCATGACATGAATCCGAATATCACCTTGCTTGGCCAGATGTTGTCGTTCGCGATCCTCATCTGGTTCACCGTCAAGTTCATTTGGCCGCCGCTGATGAAGGCGATCGAAGAGCGCCAGCAGAAGATCGCCGAAGGTCTCGCTGCCGCCGACCAGAGCCAGAAGAACCTCGCGCAGGCGCAGGACAAGGTCAACGACGAGCTCAAGGCCGCGCGCATCAAGGCCAACGAGATCATCGAGCAGGCCCACGCCCGCGCGAACCAGATGATCGACCAGGCCAAGAACGACGCCGTCGCCGAAGCCAATCGCCAGAAGGCGCTGGCCGAAGCCGAAATCGCCGCCGCCGCCAACCGTGCGAAGGAAGACCTGCGCAAGCAGGTGTCCGTCCTCGCCGTGTCCGGTGCCGAGAAGCTGCTCAAGCGCGAGATCGACGCCAACGCCCACAAGGCGCTGATCGACGACCTGGCCGCGCAGCTCTGAGGACGCATCGATGAGCCAGGCCCTGACCCTCGCCCGTCCCTACGCCCGCGCCGCGTTCTCGCTGGCGCGCGAAGGCAACGCGCTCGCCGGCTGGTCCGATGCGCTCGGTTTCGCCGCGCGCGTCGCGGCCGATCCGCGCGTGGCCGCGCTCCTGGGCAACCCCGCGCTGACGGTCGCCGATGCAGTGACCCTGCTGACGCCGCCGCAGGTGGCGATCGAAGGCGAAACCTTCGCCCGCTTCCTCGCGCTGCTCGCCGACAACCGCCGCCTTGCCGCCCTGCCGGAAATCGCCGGCCTGTTCGACGAGCTGCGTTTCGAAGCCGAGCGCGTCGTCAAGGCGCGCATCACCTCCGCCACCGCGTTGCCGGCCGCCGAGCTCGCCACGATCAAGGCCGCGCTGGTGAAGCGCTTCGGCCGCGAAGTGGACGTCGAGACCGCGGTCGACGAATCGCTGATCGGCGGTGCGGTGATCGATGCAGGCGACGTGGTCATCGACGGCTCGCTGCGCGGAAAGCTCGGTCGCCTCCAGGCCGCGCTGTCCAACTAATTCAAATGCACACGCCGGCGGCGACGCCGGCAATCTTGGGAAAACCGACATGGCTACCACGCAGCTCAACCCGTCCGAAATCAGCGAACTGATCAAGACCCGCATCGAGAAGGTCAAGCTCGCTGCCGAAGCGCGCAACGAAGGCACCGTGACCTCGGTGTCGGACGGCATCGTGCGCATCCACGGCCTGGCCGACGCGATGCAGGGCGAAATGATCGAGCTGCCGAACGCGACCTACGCGCTGGCGCTGAACCTGGAGCGCGACTCGGTCGGCGCCGTGGTGCTCGGCGACTACGAACACCTGCGCGAAGGCGACACCGCCAAGACCACCGGCCGCATCCTCGAAGTGCCGACCGGTCCGGAAATGCTCGGCCGCGTCGTCAACGCGCTGGGCGAGCCGATCGACGGCAAGGGCCCGATCGACGCCAAGACCTCCGCGCCGGTGGAAACCATCGCCCCGGGCGTGATCTGGCGCAAGTCGGTCTCGCAGCCGGTGCAGACCGGTTACAAGTCCATCGACTCCATGATCCCGATCGGCCGCGGCCAGCGCGAGCTGATCATCGGCGACCGCCAGACCGGCAAGACCGCCGTGGCGATCGACGCGATCATCAACCAGAAGCATTCCGGCGTTAAGTGCATCTACGTCGCGATCGGCCAGAAGAACTCCACCATCGCCAACATCGTGCGCAAGCTCGAAGAGTTCGGCGCGATGGCGTACACCACGGTCGTCGCCGCCTCGGCCTCCGAATCGGCCGCGATGCAGTACATCGCCGCCTACTCGGGCTGCACGATGGGCGAATACTTCCGCGACCGCGGCGAAGACGCGCTGATCGTGTACGACGATCTGTCCAAGCAGGCCGTCGCCTACCGCCAGATCTCGCTGCTGCTGCGCCGCCCGCCGGGCCGCGAAGCCTATCCGGGCGACGTGTTCTATCTCCACTCCCGCCTGCTCGAGCGCGCCGCGCGCGTGTCCGAGGACTACGTCGAGAAGTTCACCAACGGCGCCGTCAAGGGCAAGACCGGCTCGCTCACCGCGCTGCCGATCATCGAAACGCAGGCCGGCGACGTCTCGGCGTTCGTGCCGACCAACGTGATCTCGATCACCGACGGCCAGATCTTCCTCGAGACCGACCTGTTCAACGCCGGCATCCGCCCGGCCGTGAACGCCGGCATCTCGGTGTCGCGCGTGGGTGGCGCGGCGCAGACCAAGATCATGAAGAAGCTCTCGGGCGGCATCCGCATCGCGCTCGCCCAGTACCGTGAGCTGGCTGCGTTCGCGCAGTTCGCCTCCGACCTGGACGATGCCACGCGCAAGCAGCTCGAGCGCGGCCAGCGCGTCACCGAACTGATGAAGCAGAAGCAGTACGCGCCGATGTCGGTCGCCGAGCAGTCGCTCTCGATCTACGCCGTCGACAAGGGCTACATGGACGAAGTGCCGGTCGCCAAGATCGGTGCGTTCGAAGCCGCCCTCCAGGCCCATTTCGCCAACACGATGGGCAACGTCATCTCGAAGATCAACGAGACCGGCGACTGGAACGACGAGCTCGAAGCGGCGTTCAAGAAGGGCATCGAAGAGTTCCGCTCGACCGGCACGTGGTAATCGGAGACGTACGATGGCTGGTGGTCGCGAAATCAAAACCAAGATCAAGAGCGTGCAGAACACCCGCAAGGTGACGCGCGCGCTCGAGATGGTCTCGGCGTCCAAGATCCGCAAGGCGCAGGACCGCATGAAGGCCTCGCGCCCGTATGCGCGTGCGATGAAGCAGGTGATCGGCCATCTCGCCCAGGCGAACTCCGAATACCGCCATCCCTACCTGGTGCAGCGCGCGGACGTGAAGCGCGTGGGTTACATCGTCGTTTCGTCCGATCGCGGCCTGGCCGGCGGCCTCAACAACAACCTGTTCCGCAAGATGCTGGCCGAGTTCCGCCAGTTCCAGCAGCAGGGGATCGAGGTCGACGTGGTCACCATCGGCCAGAAGGCCTCGGTGTTCTTCCGTCGCATCAAGGTCGGCATGCTCGGTTCGGTCACGCACCTGGGCGACACGCCGCACGTCGAACAGCTGGTGGGCGTCATCAAGGTGATGCTGGATGCCTACCAGGCCGGTTCGGTCGACAAGGTGTTCCTCGCCTACAACGACTTCGTCAACACGATGACGCAGAAGGCGACGTTCGACCAGTTGCTTCCGCTGCCCGCGTCGGAAACGCAGGTCGCCAGGCACGACTGGGACTACCTGTACGAACCCGACGCGCAGGCCGTGCTGGAACACGTGCTGACGCGTTACATCGAATCGCTGGTGTACCAGGCGGTGCTCGAGAACGTGGCGTCCGAACATGCCGCGCGCATGGTCGCGATGAAGTCCGCGTCCGACAACGCCACCAAGCTGATCGGCACGCTGAACCTGGTCTACAACAAGGCCCGCCAGGCGGCGATCACGCAAGAAATCTCCGAAATCGTGGGTGGTGCGGCGGCGGTGTAAACCGCGCCCACCTTGAAGCAATCAAGAGTTATTACTGAGGCTATGGCTATGAACCAGGGCAAGATCGTTCAGATCATCGGCGCGGTCGTCGACGTCGAATTCCCGCGCGAGAGCGTGCCGAAGGTGTACGACGCGCTGAAGGTGCAGAACACCGCAATCACGCTCGAAGTGCAGCAGCAGCTCGGCGACGGCATCGTGCGCACCATCGCCCTCGGTTCGACCGACGGCCTGAAGCGCAACCTGATCGCCGACAACACCGGCCGCGCGATTTCCGTGCCGGTGGGCAAGGGCACCCTGGGCCGCATCATGGACGTGCTCGGCTCGCCGATCGACGAAGCCGGTCCGGTCAAGGCCGACACGCAGTGGGAAATCCATCGCGCGGCCCCGACGTACGAAGAACAGTCGGCGGGCAACGAACTGCTCGAAACCGGCATCAAGGTCATCGACCTGATGTGCCCGTTCGCCAAGGGCGGCAAGGTCGGCCTGTTCGGCGGCGCCGGCGTGGGCAAGACGGTCAACATGATGGAGTTGATCAACAACATCGCGACCGAGCACTCGGGCCTGTCGGTGTTCGCCGGCGTGGGTGAGCGCACCCGCGAAGGCAACGACTTCTATCACGAGATGCAGGAATCGGGCGTCGTCAACGTGGCCGAGCCGGAGAAGTCCAAGGTCGCGATGGTGTACGGCCAGATGAACGAGCCGCCGGGCAACCGCCTGCGCGTGGCGCTCACCGGCCTGACGATGGCCGAGTACTTCCGCGACGAAGGCCGCGACGTGCTGCTGTTCGTCGACAACATCTACCGCTACACGCTGGCCGGTACCGAAGTGTCGGCGCTGCTCGGCCGCATGCCGTCGGCGGTGGGCTACCAGCCCACGCTCGCCGAGGAAATGGGCGTGCTGCAGGAACGCATCACCTCGACCAAGACCGGTTCGATCACCTCGATCCAGGCCGTCTACGTGCCCGCGGACGACCTGACCGACCCGTCGCCGGCGACGACCTTCGCGCATCTCGATGCGACCGTCGTGCTCTCGCGCAACATCGCCTCGCTGGGTATCTACCCGGCGGTCGACCCGCTCGACTCCACCTCGCGCCAACTCGACCCGAACGTGATCGGCAACGAACACTACGACACCGCGCGCCGCGTGCAGTCCACGCTCCAGAAGTACAAGGAGCTCAAGGACATCATCGCGATCCTCGGCATGGACGAGCTGTCGGAAGAAGACAAGCAGGCCGTCTCGCGCGCCCGCAAGATCGAGCGCTTCTTCTCGCAGCCCTTCCACGTGGCCGAAGTGTTCACCGGTTCGCCGGGCAAGTACGTGTCGCTGAAGGACACGATCCGCGGCTTCAAGATGATCGTCGACGGTGAACTCGACCACCTGCCCGAGCAGGCCTTCTACATGGTCGGCTCCATCGATGAAGCGATCGAGAAGGCCAAGAAGATCGCTGCCTAAGGAGCACCTGGCATGGCATCCACCATCCGCTGCGACATCGTGAGCGCCGAAGCCGAGATCTTCCGCGGCGAAGCCGAACTGGTCGTCGCCACCGGCGAGTTGGGCGAGCTCGGCATCGCGCCGAAGCACGCCCCGCTCATCACGCGCCTCAAGCCGGGCAAGGTCGTCGTGACCCTGCCTGGTGGCGAAAAGCTCGACTTCGCCATCTCCGGCGGCATCCTCGAGGTGCAGCCGCAGGTCGTCACCGTCCTCGCCGACACCGCGGTGCGCGCACAGGACATCGACGAAGCCGCGGTCCGCGCCGCGAAGGAAGAAGCCGAGCGCGTCCTGGCGCGCCGTGGCGAAGCGATGGAAATCGCCGAAGCGCAGGCGCGGCTCGCGGAAGTCACCGCGCAGCTGCAGGCGCTGGAACGCTTGCGCAAGAACCTCAAGCACTGAGGGTTGCGACAAGGCTTCTACGAAACGCCGGCCTCGTGCCGGCGTTTTTCGTTTGCGCGATTACTTCTTGTAGACCCAGTGTCGCGAGAGCAGGAACCCCGTCACCCCGAGCACGCCCTCGACGCCGGGCTTGGCGAGCCACGCCCACTTCAACCCTAGGTGGTGGTCGATCATCCCCATCGACCACGTGCTGACGATCGTGGTGCCGGTCCACATCAGCACGAAGCGCAGGAGCTGCTTGCGGCCGACGACCGTGTCGTCGCCGCTGAAGGTCAATTTCCCATTGAGCCAGTACCCCAGGCACGCGCCGGCGACGCGGCCGAGCACGTTCGCCGGCTTGACCGGCATCCCCCAGCCGCTCAGTGCGACCAGGACGCCCCAGTCCACCAGCCACTGCACGATGCCGATGATCAGGTACCCGCGTGCGTGCCGCCCCAGCGTCATGCGTTCGTCCGTGAAGGAAAGGCCGACGCATCCTAGCAGCGACCACCGCTAGAATCCGTCGACACGTTTCCCCGGATCGGACCACATGCCCGCACCCCTGCACGTCGTCATCCTCGCCGCCGGCGAAGGCAAGCGCATGCGCTCCTCGCTGCCGAAGGTGCTGCACCGCATCGCCGGCAAGCCGATGCTGGCGCAGGTCATCGCCGCCGCGCGCGCGTTGTCGCCCGCGGGCATCCATGTCGTGTACGGGCATGGCGGCGAACAGGTGAAGGCGGCCTTCGCATCGCAACCCGACCTGCAGTGGGCGGAACAGGCGAAACAACTCGGCACCGCGCACGCGGTGCAGCAGGCGATGCCGAACGTGCCCGACGGTGCGCAGGTGCTCGTGCTGTACGCCGACGTCCCGCTGATCACGCCCGAAACCCTGCGCCCGCTGCTCGCGACCCCGGGTCGCCTCGCCGTGCTCGCGGCCGAACTCACCGATCCGACCGGCTACGGCCGCATCGTGCGCGATGCCGAAGGGCGCGTTGCGTCCATCGTCGAACACAAGGACGCGACGAGCGACGAACGCCAGATCCGCCTGGTCAACACCGGTGTCATCGCGGTGGAATCCACGGCGCTCAAGCGTTGGCTCGCCCGCGTGTCCAACGACAATGCGCAGGGCGAGTACTACCTCACCGACGTCTTCCGCGAAGCCGCGTCCGAATTCAGCGCCGCCGAAATCGTCGTCGCACACGATCCGCTGGAGACCGAAGGCGCGAACGATCCCTGGCAGCTCGCGCAACTCGAACGCGCGTTCCAACTGCGCACCGCACGCGCGCTGTGCGTCGAAGGCGTGCGCTTCGCCGATCCGGCGCGCGTGGACATTCGCGGCGAAGTGCAGGTCGGTCGCGATGTCGAAATCGACGTCGATGTCGTCTTCGAAGGCAAGGTCGTGCTCGGCGACGGCGTGCGCATTGGTCCGTTCTGCCGATTGAAGGATGTCTCGCTGGCCGCGGGCACCGAAGTGCGCGCGCATTGCGATCTCGATGGTGCGCGCACCGAAGGCGCGGTGATGATCGGTCCGTTCGCGCGCCTGCGTCCCGGCACCGTGCTCGCCGACGGCGTGCACGTGGGCAACTTCGTCGAAACCAAGAACGCGAAGCTCGGCGTCGGCAGCAAGGCCAACCACCTGACGTATCTGGGCGACGCAATCGTCGGCGCGGGCGTCAACATCGGCGCCGGCACGATCACCTGCAACTACGACGGCGCGAACAAGTCGACGACGACCATCCACGACGGCGCGTTCATCGGATCCAACAGCGCGCTCGTGGCGCCGGTGGCGATCGGCAAGGACGCGACGATCGGTGCCGGTTCGGTGATCACGAAGGACACACCGGATGGAAAGCTCACCATCGCGCGCGGGAAGCAACAGGTGATCGATGGGTGGCAGCGGCCGGTGAAGAAGCCGAAGTAATCGCGTGCGAGATGGGGACGGTTCGCCTAGCGAACCCACGCCCCGGCGCAATTCAATCCATGTACGTCGACGGTTCGATCCGCGCACATGGAGAGTGGCATGAAATCGAAGTTACGGAAAAGCGCACTCGCGATCGTCGGGGGGCTGCTCGCCGTCACCGCTGCGCCCGCAGCCGCGCAGCTGGGTCTCCAATCCGGCACCTACACCATCCGCGTCGATGGGTCGGTGTATCCGAACCTGCCTGCGGCGGGTCAATGCCTGATCCAGGACAACAACGGCTTCGGCGGGCCCGTGCGATACATGTGGGCCGAGCCGAGCGCCAATAGTTTCATGTGCGGGTGGGGCGACTGGAAGGCGTTCTTCGACAATGGCCAGGCAATCTTCAGCGTGACGTCGGTAGGGCGTGGTGCGTACATCCTGGTGAACAAGCGCTCGGGACAGTGCCTGCAGTACGAAAAAGGCACCAGGGTCGTGAAGTTCTCGTCGCAGGATTGCAATTGGGGAAACGACTCGGCGCTCTGGTACATCGAAGGGCGGAGTTGGTACGCGTTCTCGACCATCAGGCCGTGGAACCGGCCCGGCGCGTGCCTGATCTTCGGCAACAACGGTTACGACTACTCACCGCAGGTCTATCGCTGGCCGAACGTTCCAGCGGATGGCCGCTGGTGCGGACTGGGATCGGAGCACGCAGTCCAGCGGACAGGACAGGCCATTTTCGCGTTGGACTGGATCGCCGATTGAGGAATGACCATGAAGCCATTGCACCCGATGCCGCACGTGTTGTTCCTCGCTGCCGCGATCGCGATCGCCGCGCTGCCATCGACCGCAGTGGCCAACGGGCCACCGCCGCTGTCGCCCGGCTTCTACACGCTGATGATGCCGAGCAAAGCAAATCAGCCGGCGAAAAACGGCTGCCTCATCCAGAACAACAACGGCACGGGCGGGCCGGTTCGCTACGACTGGAAACAGCCCTACGGGGTTTTCCTCTATTGCGGCTTCGCAAGTGAGCAGGCGTTCATCGACAATGGCCAGGCACTGTTCAAGCTGATCCACACGCACTCGCTCCAATCAACGGGCGAGCGCGTCTACGTCTTGCAGAACAAGCGAAGCGGACAGTGCCTGCAAGTCTGGCCGGGCAGTCGCAACGTCTTCTTCTCCGCATCGCGCTGCGGCACGAGCAATGCGAATTCCCTGTGGATCCTGGACACGTTTCCCGGCGGCGGCGGTTACCGCCCGCCGAACGTCACGTCGCTCAGGCCCTGTCGAATCCGTCGTTCTGCCTGATCTACGGCAACAATGGGCACGACACCGTCCCCGCGTTGTGGCGCTGGACCGACGTGTCTTCGGATCGGGTCTGGTGCGGCCTGGGTTCCTACAACGCATTGAGCAATACGGGGCAGGGCCTGTTCCTGATGTACAAGATGGCGGAGTGACGGTCGCGACGCTCAGGCCGGCAACGTCATCGCAACGCAGAGTCCGCCGCCCTGGCGGTTGAGCAAGGCGATGCGCCCGCCATGCGCTTCTGCGATTTCGCGCGCGAGCGCCAGGCCCAAACCGGTGCCGTGGCGCTTGGTCGAATAGAACGGCAACAACGCATTGGCGAGCACCGCTTCGTTCATGCCGGTCCCGCGGTCGAGCACTTCGATGCGCCACGCATCCGGCAAACGCTTGAGCGCAAGCCCGACGTCGCCGGAAGGCGAACCCGATTCGTGCGCGTTCTTCAACAAGTTGAGCAGGCACTGCGAAAGTTGCGCCGCGTCGAAACGGCCGACGCCCGGCGCCTCCACGCCGTCGTAGACGAACTCCACCTGCGACCGCAGTTGCGCGATGAAGCGCTGCCAGTCCACGGCTTCCACGCGCGGTGCCGGCAACTTGGCGAAGCGTGCGTAATCGCGGATGAATCCTTCCAGGTGGCGCGCGCGATCCTCGATCGTCGCCAGCGCATTCGGCAAACGTTCGTACTGCCCGCGTCGAACCAGTTCGGCGCCCGAATGTGCGAGCGAAGCGATCGGCGCGAGCGAGTTGTTCAACTCGTGGCTGATCACGCGGATCACCTTCTTCCAGGTCTGCACTTCCTGGCGCCGCAGTTCCGCGGTGAGCTGGCGCAGCAGGATCAACTCGTGCTTGCGTCCGTTGAGGCGGAACGTGCGGCGCGAGAGGTGGTAGATCTCTTCGTGTTCGTCGTCGCCGACGGTGAACATGCCGTCGGCGCCGCGTTGCAAGGCTTCGCGCAGGGCGTCCGGCACGTGGTCGAGGATGTCCTCGAACGACCGGCCTTCGACGCGCTTGCCGTCACCGAGCAATTTGCGCGCGGCGAGATTGCCGTGCACCACGCGATGATGCGGATCGACCAGCACCATCGCCACGGGCGTGTGCTGCACCATCGTGTCGAGCAACAATTCGCGTTGCACGAGCGCCAGGCGCTGATCGCGCAGGGCATCGCCCAGCGCGTTGTGCGCATCGACGAGATCGCCCAGTTCGTTCTTCGCGTGCCACGACAGGCCGAAGCCGAAATCGCCGTCGCGATAACTCGCCACCGTGCCGGCCAGCGCGCGGAACAACGAGCGCATCGGCGCGAAGGCGCGACGCACGTGGTAGTACAGCAAGGGCAGCAACACGGCCGGCGCGATCAGGATGGCCCACCACGGTTCCTTCAGCACCGCCGTCAGCAAGACCGCGATGACCGCCGTCAGCAGCAAATAGGCCGCGGCCAGGATCGTGAAGGTCACGCTGAGCGTCAGTCGGCGGGAGGACACGAAGGCGCCTTCAGTCGCGCTTGATGCCGAGGCGGTCGAGCCGGCGATACAAGGCCTGGCGCGACATCCCCAATTCGCCCGCCGCCTGCGCGAGCACGCCGCCGGCGCGTTCGAGCGCGGATTCGATCGCAGCGCGGTCCGGCTCGTCGGTCGAAGACGCGCCTTGCACGACCACCGGTGGTGCTTGGAGGCCGAGGTCGGTCGGCGTGAGTTCGTCGTCGCGCGCAAGCAGGCCCGCGCGCTGCAGGGTGTTGCGCAACTCGCGCACGTTGCCGGGCCAGGCGTGGGCGCGCAGCGCGCGTTCGGCGGCGGCGCCCAGGCGCTTGCCGGCGGGGAGGAAGTGCCGCGCCAGCGGAAGGATGTCGTCGGGCCGCTGTGCGAGTGGCAACAACTTCAGTTCGATCGCGTTGAGGCGGTAATACAGGTCTTCGCGGAATTGCGCCGCGACGATGAGCGAAGCCAGGTCGGCATTGGTCGCGCTGATCACGCGCACTTTGACTTCGCGTTCGCGATTGCTGCCCAGGCGCTGGAAGCGGCCGGTTTCCAGCACGCGCAACAGCTTCACCTGCCCGGCCAGCGGCAGCGTGCCGATTTCATCGAGGAACAAGGTGCCGCCATCGGCGGCTTCGAACTTGCCTTCGCGCGCCTTGTTCGCGCCCGTGTAGGCGCCGGCGTCGGCGCCGAACAATTCGGCTTCGATCAATTCGCCGGGCAATGCGCCGCAGTTGACCGCAACGAACGGCCCGTTCCGCACGCTCGAATTGGCGTGGATGATCTCGGCGTACTTTTCCTTGCCCGTGCCATTCGGGCCGGTGATGAGCACCGGAAGGTCGGAGCGCGCGACCTGGCAGGCGAGCATCAGCGTCGCTTCGCTCGCAGCGTCGGCGAAGACCAGGCCCCGAAGGTCGTGCTCGCGCAACAGCGCATCGCGCCGACGGCGTTCGCCGCTGCGATGGCGTTGCAGTTCGTCGCGCGTGGCGGCCAGTTCGAGCAGGTTGTTGACCGTCGCGAGCAGCTTGCGATCGTCCCAGGGCTTGGCGAGGTAATCGGCGGCGCCGGCCTTCACCAGATCGACGGCCGATTCCAGGTGCGTCCATGCCGTGAGCAGGATGACGGGCAGATCGGGGTGGCGTTCGCGGATCGCGCCGAACAACGCAACGCCTTCTTCGCCCGAGGTGGTGTCGGCGTGGAAGTTCATGTCCTGCACCACCAGGTCGATCGGCTCGCGCGCGAGCAACTTCAACCCCTCGTCGGGCGTGGTGACCGAACGCGTGTCGATGTCGTGCAGCGAGAACAGCGTTTCCAGCGCCGTCGCCACTGCGGGGTTGTCGTCGATGACCAGGATCGTGGGCATGGCGCAAGCGTACCGAAAGAAAGGGGCCGCACCGCATCCGGCGCGGCCCCCATGGCCCGTGGGAGGCCGGAAACCTGATTGGAACGGGGTCAGACCGAGCGGGTGGCCACCGCCGGCGGCACCGCGGCGGCCTTCCGCGCGGGACCGAACACCGAGATCTGCCCGAGCAACCAGAGCACGACGGCACCGACCGGCAGGTACATCAACGGCAGGCGCGGCAGCTCGTACTTGCCCATCAACAACTGGTTGATGCCGAAGGCCATCACCATGCCGATGCAGATGCCGAGCGTGGCGAGCAGGAAGTTCTCGGTCTGGAAGTACCGCAGGATCTGCCCCTTCGTCGCACCGAGCGCACGGCGCACGCCGATCTGGCGCGTGCGTTGCTGCACCCAGAAGCTCGCCAGGCCGACGATGCCGAGCGCGGTGACGATCAGCAACGCGATGCACACGCTGCCGAGCATCCACGCCATCGCGCGATCTCCGCGGAAGAAGTCGTGGCGCATCTCTTCCATCGTCTTCTTTTCGACGATCAGGCGGTTGTTGGCGTTCTTCAGCAGCATCTTTTCCGCGGCGTCCAGGGTCGCCTGGCGCTGGTTCGCATCGTCGATGCGGAGCATGTAGTTGCCGCCGATCGTGTAGGGCACGCGCACCGGGAGCAGCTGCGAGTATTCGAACTCACCGAAGCCACCGTTGTTGTTCGGGCGCACCATGTGGTCGACGATGCCCACCACGCGCGTGGGCTCGTCGCCCCAGCTGTAGTACTGCTTGCCGATCGGGTTTTCGCCCGGCCACAGCTTCTCGGCCGTCTGCCGCGTGAGGATCGCCGCGTGCGGCTGCACCTTGCTGTTGGGCTTGTCCATGTCCTCCCAGGTCACGATGTCGTCGGCGGTGAAATTGCGGCCGGCGACGAGCTTCAGGCCCATCGTGTCGAGGAATTGCACGTCGCCCATGTAGACGGTGGCGTTGAGGTTCTGGTGCGTCTGTTCCTTGGTCAGGTTGACGCCGCTGTTCCAGGAGCTGTTGTTGAACGGCACCTGGTTGGTGACGGTCGCGTTCTTGACGCCGGGCAACGTGCGCAACGCGGCGAGGTCGGTCTGCGTCAACGAGCCCGCATTGTCGTCGGTGCCGATGCCGCCGAGCTGCACGCGCACGATGTGCGTTTCGTCGAAACCGCTGACGCGGTTGATCGCTTCCAGTCGCCCGCTGATCAGGAACAGCGCGTTGCAGATGATGGCGCAGCTCAGCGCGATCTCCAGCACGATCAGCGAGGCGGCGGTCTTGTGCCGGCGCAGCGTGGAAAGAATGGGACGAAGTTCCATGGTCATGCCCTCACTGCGACTTGAGTTGGACGGCGGGCGTCACCTGGCACGCATGCCACGCGGGCACGAGCCCTGCGAGCACGCTGGCGAGGATGGCGAGCGCGAACGTCACGAGAAACATCGTCGGATCCAGGTGCGCGAGATCCGCGTAGCCGACCGGCTGCTGGCGCACGGCCCACAGGCCGAGCATCGCAAGACCCAGGCCGAGCACGCCGCCGGCGAGGCCGACCGTGCCCGCTTCGACCAGGCACTGCGCGAAGATCGCGCGGCGCGAGGCACCGAGCGCGCGACGCACGCCGATTTCGCTGGAACGACGCAGGAACTTGGCGAGCAGCAAGCCGACGGTGTTGAGCAGGCACACGGCGAGGAAGCCGAAGGCCAGCCACACCTGCAGGCGCACGTCGCTCGGAACGACCTTGCGATAGTCCAGCCACTCCATGACGCTGCGCAGGCGAACGTTGGTCGGACGCTGGAAACGGCCCGCCGCATGCTGCTGGTCGGAATAGTTGGTGAGATAGCGCTTGTAGGCTTCCGCCTTTTCCGGCGTGTCGAGCTGCACCCAGTACTGCATCCAGGTGCACGGCGAGTTGACGCCGGTTTCGCCTTCCGGATCGTCGGCGCCGTCCTTGTGGTCGTCCCAGCAGTTCATCGATCCGTTGCGGCCCATCTTCAGGTCGCGCGAGGTGGAGAAAGGCAGGTAGATCTGTTCGGCTTCGCCGTAGCGATCGGAGTTGAGGTCGTAGAACTTCGGCTTCGGGCGATAGTCTTCCATCACGCCGACGACGCGGAAATCGTTGCCGTCCATGCGCAGCGTCTTGCCGACCGCCTGCACGTTGCCGTAGAGCTTTTCGGCGAGCTTGCGCGTGATCACCGTGACGCGGTCATGCCCGTCGTCCTGCGCCTTGCTCCAGCCGTTGCCGGCGATGAAGGTCGGCTCGAACATCGGGAAGAAATCCGCCGAAACGTAACGCGCGTCCAGGCCGAACGGCGCCAGGCCCTGCTTGTCCGGCTGCACGGCCACGCCGCCGCCGGTCATCAGCGTCTGGCGATCGCCCTTGGCTTCGCGCAGGAGTTGTTCGGCGTCGTAACGCGTGAGCTGGTCGTCGGGCTCTTCGCCCGGCGTGTAACCGTCCATGCTCTGCGGATCGAGCTGCGGGGTGAAGAGCATCGCGCTCTTTTGCGGGATCGGATCGCCGGAGAGCACGTGGAAGACGGTGAGCGTGGTCATGCTCGCGCCGATGCCCAGCGCGATCGCCAGCACCATCAGTGCGGTCAGCACGCGATTGCGCCGGAAACTGCGCAATGCGAGGTCGAAGTAATAGGCGAACATGGTTGCGGCCCTCTTACGGCGTTTCGGCGAGCGAGGCGGCGGCGACGCGGGTCAGGCTCGGTTCGACGGACAGGTCCGTCGCCATGCCGTCGACGATGTGCACGTTGCGCTGCGCGCGCGCGGCCAGTTCGGGGTCGTGCGTCACCATCACGATGGTCGTGCCGGCCGCGTTGATTTCCTCGAGAAGTTCCAGCACGCCACGCGCCATCTGCGAGTCGAGGTTGCCGGTCGGTTCGTCGGCGAGCAGCAGGCGCGGCGAACCGGCGAGCGCGCGCGCGATGGCGGCACGCTGCTGCTGGCCGCCCGAGAGTTCGGCCGGGTAATGCTTCATGCGCGAGCCCAGGCCCACGCGCGAGAGGGCATCTTCGATGCGCGCCTTGCGGTCGGCGGCGGTCATGCCGCGATAGCGCAGCGGCACGTCGACGTTGTCGAACAGGTTGAGGTCGGGGATCAGGTTGAACGACTGGAAGATGAAGCCGATCTTCTGGTTGCGCAGCTTGCTGCGCTGGTCGTCCGACATGCCGCGCACGTCGTGGCCGTCCAGGTGGTACTCGCCACCGGTGAAGGTTTCCAGCAGGCCCGCGATGTTGAGGAAGGTCGTCTTGCCCGAGCCCGACGGGCCCGTGACGGCGACGAATTCGCCCTCGCGCACGTGCAGGTCCAGCGAACGCAGCGCGTGGGTTTCGACGAGTTCGGTGCGGTAGACCTTGGTGACCTGGCGCATGTCGAGCATGAGGGTGTTCCTTCTCTGGGTTCGTGCGTGGATGCTTGGAGAGGTAAAAGGGTTGCGTGTGGTGTGCGAATCAGTTGACGGCGATGCGTTCGCCGTCGCCGAACTGGTCGGCGCCGGAGACCACGATGCGGTCGCCTTCCTTGACGCCGTCGATGATTTCCACCGCGCTGATGCTGCTGGCGCCCAGGCGCACGGGCTTCTTGACGGCGGTGTCGCCGTCCATCACCCACGCACTGTTGCCGCCGCCTTCGTCGACGAACGGGCCGCGTTCGACTTGCAGCACGTTCTTGCGCGTGTCCATCACGATGCGCGCGGACAGGCGCTGGTTCTGGCGCAGGCCCGGGGGTTGCTTGCCGGAGAAGCGCAGGCGGCTGGTGACTTCGCCATTCACGACTTCGGGCGAGACCGCGGCGACGTGCGCATCGAACGGCGCGCCGCCCGAGCTGCGGATTTCCGCCGGCATGCCGATGCCCAGGTCGCGCGCGAAGCTTTCGGGGATGCGGATCTCGACTTCGAATTCGGTGAGGTCCACCACGCTCAGCACCGGCGCGTTCTGCGCGACGTTCGCGCGCTGCGCCACCTGCACCTGGCCGACCTGGCCATCGAAGGGCGCGCGCAGCGTGAGCGCGGCGACCTGGCGCTGCATTTCCACGACGACCGCGCGCTGGCGATCGGCGAGCAAGCGCTTGTTCTGCGTGTCGAGCGTGGCGCCCTTGCCCGACAGGCCCACGTCGCCCTTGGCGTGCGACAGGCCGATGTCGGCGCTCTTCAGCGTGTCCTGCGCCTTCGCAACGTCGACCTGCGCGACGGCGCCGCCTTCGAATGCGCGCTGGTAACGCTCCAGGTCGCGCACCGCGGCCTGGCGCACGATTTGTGCTTCGTCGAGCGCCTTGCGCGCGTTGGCACGCGAGAGTTGCGCATCGAGCGCGGCGCGGCCGGCTTCGGCTTCCAGGCTGGCGAGGGTGGCTTCTTCCTGCGCGAGCTTGCTGCGCAATTCGGGGCTGTCGATTTCGGCGAGCGCCTGGCCCTTCTTCACCTGGTCGCCGGCGACGACCTTGAGCGTGACCGTGCCGCCGGCGATCGCATAGAGCACCGGGCTGTTGGCGGCGATGACGCGGCCGTCGGCCGAGATGTCGCGCACCAGGTCGCCGCGCGTGACTTGCGCGATGCGAACGCGCGAAGCGTCGACCGAACGATTGCCCGCGCTCCATCCCGAAGCCACCCAACCGGCAAGCAGCAACAAGCTCAGACCCGCGCCACCGGCGATCAGCCAGGACCGCTTGATCTTCGGCAGGCGGCGCGACGATGAACCGCCGGCGGCGACGTGGGCGGGGGGAGGGGAGAGCGGACGATCCTGTCCGGAGGTATCGCGGATGGCCATGGTGGCGGGAGGGCTCGCAAGGTGACTGCGTGCTTAGTCGCACGAAACATGCCAACGCCAAGCCATTGATTTGAATGGATTCGGTCCCCACTGTCCGGGTGTCCACGCGGACACGACACCGTCCGGCGGACAGTGTCCGCAGCTCATCCGTTGCGGCAGCGTTCGGGCCACATCTTCACGCGTCCACTAGACTGTGGACCTTCTGCAGGAGTCGAACACCTCTATGTGCGGCATCGTCGGCGCGATCGCGGATCGCGATGTGGTTCCGGTCCTCATCGAAGGCCTCAAGCGGCTGGAATATCGCGGTTACGACTCGGCGGGCATCGCGGTGGTCGACGCGAAAGCCGGCGACGTGCGCCGCGTGCGCCGCACCGGGCGCGTGTCGGAGATGGAAGCGGCCGCGCAGGCCGAACATTTCTCCTCGCGCCTGGGCATCGGCCACACGCGCTGGGCCACGCACGGCGGCGTCACCGAAGGCAACGCGCATCCGCACGTGAGCCACGGCGAACTGGCGCTGGTGCACAACGGCATCATCGAGAACCACGAGCAGCAGCGCGAACGCCTGCGCAAGCTCGGTTACCAGTTCGAATCGCAGACCGACACCGAAGTCATCGCGCACCTGGTCCATCACTACCGCGCGCAGGGCGAATCGCTGCTGCACGCGCTGCAGAAGGCGGTGAAGGAACTGCATGGCGCCTACGCGATCGCCGTGATCGACAAGCGCGATCCCGACATCATGGTCGCCGCGCGCATGGGCTGCCCGCTGCTGGTGGGCCTGGGCGAAGGCGAGAACTTCGTGGCCTCCGACGTCTCGGCGATCGTCTCCTCCACGCGCCGCGTGATCTTCCTGGAAGAAGGCGACACCGCCGAGCTCACGCGCGAAAGCGTGAAGGTCTTCGACGCCACCGGTGCGCCGATCGAGCGCGACGTGCATGTTTCCGACGTGTCGCTCGCTTCGCTGGAGCTCGGCCCGTATCGCCACTTCATGCAGAAGGAAATCCACGAGCAGCCGCGTGCGGTGGCCGACACCATTGAAGCGGTGATCGACAACAACGGCTTCTCCGCGTCCCTGTTCGGCGCGCAGGCCGAAGATGTCATGCGCGACATCGAGGCCGTGCAGATCCTCGCGTGCGGCACCAGCTATTACGCCGGCCTGGTCGCGCGTTACTGGATCGAATCGATCGTCGGCATCCCGTGCGCTGTCGACATCGCCAGCGAATATCGCTATCGCGAAGTGGTCGCCAATCCGAAGCAACTGGTCGTCACCATCTCCCAGTCGGGCGAAACGCTCGACACGATGGAAGCGCTCAAATACGCCAAGAACCTCGGCCACGAACGCACGCTGTCGATCTGCAACGTGCCCGAAAGCGCGATCCCGCGCGCCAGCAAGCTGGTTTACTACACGCGCGCCGGCGCGGAAATCGGCGTGGCCTCGACGAAGGCGTTCACCACGCAACTCGTCGCCCTGTTCACGCTGACCTGCACGCTCGCCAAGTTGCGCGGCAAGCTCGACGCCGAACGCGAGCAGTCGCACCTGGATGCCCTGCGCCAGTTGCCCGGCAGCGTGCAGCACGCGCTGAACCTGGAGCCGCAGATCGTGGCGTGGGCGGAGAAGTTCGCCGGCAAGCAGCACGCGTTGTTCCTGGGGCGCGGCATGCACTACCCGATCGCGCTCGAAGGCGCGCTCAAGCTCAAGGAAATCTCGTACATCCACGCCGAGGCCTACCCGGCGGGCGAACTCAAGCACGGCCCGCTCGCGCTGGTCGACAGCGCGATGCCAGTGGTGGTGATCGCGCCGAACGACAGCCTGCTGGAGAAGGTGAAGTCGAACATCCAGGAAGTGCGCGCGCGCGGCGGCGAGATGTTCGTCTTCGCCGACGCCGACAGCCAGTTCGGCGAGTCCGAAGCCGTGCACGTCATCCGCACGCCGCGCCATGTCGGCGTGTTGTCGCCGATCGTGCATGCCATCCCCGTGCAGTTGCTGGCCTACCACGCAGCGCTCGCACGCGGCACGGACGTCGACAAGCCGCGCAATCTGGCGAAGTCGGTCACCGTCGAATAATCGCGCGCGCCGCGTCTGCGGCGTCGCGTCGTTCGAAGGCAAATTCCCCACGCAAATCGCGCTCCGCGCTGCTTACGCCGCGCGGCGTATTGCGCCCAGCATGGTCCAGAGCGTGCGTCGTTCGTGATGCCGATCGTCGGCATCCGGCGCCGTGGAAGGGGCTGCCATGCAAGCGAAGTGGGCCGTATGGATCGGCGCGTTGTGCGCGCTGTTGTGGGCGGGAACCGCGGGCGCGACCACGCCGGTCGAGGTTGAAGACGCCGTTGCGCATGACGTCGACGCGCATGAGGTCGATGCACATGAGGTCGTCGTGCAATCGGCCACGCCCGGCGCGGGTGCGATCGAGATCGGCGACGACAGCGAAGCCTCCGGCGACCACGGCATCGCCATCGGCGAATGGAGCCGCGCGGGCGGGATGGGAAGCATCGCGCTCGGTTACAACGCCATGGCGGACGTCGAAGGCGCGCTCGCCTTCGGCACCGACAGCGCCGCGCTCGGCCTGTATGCGATGGCCTTCGGGCAGAGCAGCGTCGCTGCAGGCAACGCCGCGGTTGCGTTGGGTTACCAGGCGCAGGCGCTCGGCGAAGCGGGTGTCGCGATCGGCCACAGGGCGTACGCGCTGGAGCCCTTCAGCATTTCCATCGGCCGTGCCGCGAACAACCTCGGCTTCGCGAGCATCGCCATCGGCACGGACACCGTGGCCGAGGGCATGTACGTCACGTCGATCGGAACCCTGAGCAAGGGCACCGGCGGCGGCGCGACGGCCATCGGCGCGGGTGCCCTCGCGGACGGGTTCAACACGACGGCGGTCGGTTACGCCACCTACGCGAAGTTCGACGGCACCGCGCTCGGCACCTACGCGCGTGCCGGCGATCTTGCGGTCGCACTCGGGATCCGCAGCGTCGCGGACATCGCGGCGATCGCGATCGGCGCCAACGCACGCGCGGCCTTCCAGGCAACGACCGTCGGCGCGGAAGCCTGGTCGATCGCCGATCGTGCATCGGCCTTCGGCAGTCATGCGCTGGGTTGGGAAGTCGAGTCGTCGGCGTTCGGCGCGTATTCGCGCGCGATCAACGCGCGCAGCACGGCACTGGGCGCGTTCTCCGATGCACGCGCGGACGGCAGCGTCGCGATCGGCCATGGGTCGCAGTCCTTGCGTGAGAACACCATATCCGTGGGCGCGTCGGTGCGGTGGTGGGACGAAAATGGCGATGAGCACGCGCCGATCTTCCGGCAGATCGTCAACGTGGCCGCAGGCACGCAGGCCAACGATGTCGTGATCAAGGCGCAGCTCGACGAAGCGATCGCGGGGCTGGATGGCTCGCTCGGTTCCGGGCTCGGCGGCGTGCAATCGCGCCTCGACGCGTTGGAAGCGGCCTTCGGCGAATTGCCGAAGGCGCCGCCGTCGGTGCCCGGCGCGGGAACGGGCGCGGGCACGGCCGTGGGCACGGGCAGCAGTGCGGTCGATAATTCCGCGGCATTGGGGCAGGGATCGATCGCGCACGAAGCCGGCACCGTCTCCGTCGGTTCGGGTGGGTCGGAACGTCGCGTCGTGCACGTCGCCGATGCGGTCGCCGATACCGATGCGGTGAACATGCGGCAGATGCAATCCGCGCAGGCGGCTACGCTCAACGAAGCACGCGCGTACACCGACCAGCGCATGCAGGTCTTGTCCGATCAATTCGTCGACCTCAGCGAGCGCGTCGACCGGCAGGACGACCGCATCGACCGCATCGGCGCGATGTCCGCCGCGATGTCGAGCATGGCCATCAACGCAGCGCAGGGCCGGAGCGATCGCGGCCGGCTCGCCGCGGCCGCGGGTTGGCAGAACGGGGAGAGCGCCCTGTCCGTCGGCTATGCGCGGAACATTTCCGATCGCGTGTCCTTCAGCCTCGGCGGGGCCTTCAGCAGCGACGACCAATCGGCGGGCGTCGGTTTCGGCATCGACCTTTGAGGAGACAACACATGCAGATCCAATTGCGTTTCGCGCTCGCGCTCTCCTGCCTGTTCGCGACAGACGCTGCGTTCGCCTTCGATCCCGCGGGTCGCGTCGTCGTGAAACTCCATGACCAAGCCCAGACGCAGGCGCAGGCCGCAGTCGCACTGCGCACGCTCGCACCCGACGCACAACCCGTCCTTCGCCTCGCCAACGGCGCGCATGTGCTGCGTACGGAATCCGGCGGCGCCGACGCGCTGATCGCGCGCCTGTCCGCGAATCCCGCCGTGCAATACGCCGTTCACGATCGGTTGTTGCAACACACCGCCGTCGTCGACGATCCCTGGTACGAAGGCCCCATCGAACTCAACGGCATTACCTACACGCACTTCCAGGCGAATCTGTACAACGCGATCGGCGGCATCGCTGCCCCCGCCGCATGGGCACTCGGCGCAACGGGCGAGGGTGTTGTCGTCGCCGTACTCGATACGGGCATCACCGCGCATCCGGATCTGGATGCGAACATCGTCCCAGGCGCAGGCTACGACTTCATCACGGACACGTTCGTTTCAGGCCGCCCGGACAGTACGCGCACGCCCGGCGGTTGGGACCCCGGCGACTGGACGCACACACCGCCGTACGCGGGCCAATGCCCGCCCAGTCCCAGCAGCTGGCACGGCACGCACGTGGCGGGGACGGTCGCAGCGGTCGCGAACAACGCCGACGGTGTCGCCGGCGTGGCGCATCGCGCGAAGCTGTTGCCGATGCGCGTCCTCGGCCATTGCGGCGGATATTCGTCCGACATCGCCGATGCGATCACCTGGGCGTCGGGCGGCAGTGTCGCAGGCGTGCCGGACAACGCGACGCCGGCGGAAGTGATCAACCTCAGCCTCGGCGGGCACGCGCAGTGCGAGGCGTTCATGCAGGACGCGATCGACGGCGCGGTCGCGCGCGGGACGACGGTGGTCGTGGCCGCGGGCAACAACACCATGGACGTTGCGAACTTCACGCCTGCAAGCTGCAGGAACGTGATCGTCGTGGGCGCGAACGGGCTCACCGGCAAGCGCGCCTACTATTCCAATTTCGGAAGCGGCGTGAGCGTGGCCGCGCCCGGCGGCGGCGTCTACACCAAGGACAACGCGAGCGGCCAGCAGTGGGTGCCGGGTGGGTTCATCTGGTCCACGTTCAACTTCGGCATGGAAGGTCCGGAAGCGCCGGCGATCGCGGCCAACGCAGGTACGTCGATGGCCGCTCCGCACGTCGCCGCGATCGTCGCGATGATGCAGTCCGTGGCACCGTCGCCGCATTCGCCGGCGAAGATCGCAAGCCTGCTCGCCGATTCGACGCGCATGTTCCCCGCGCCCGTCGACAGGCCGATCGGCCGCGGCATCGTCGATGCGGGTATGGCTGTCCAGGCGGCGATCCTGGGCGAGGTGCCGTTTCCGACGCCGATCGCGCTGAGCCTGTCCGCGCCGGCGATGCACATCTACGCGAACCAGGCGCAATCGCGGCACTACGTCGTCAACGTGCCCCAGGGCAAGACGCACCTGACCCTGCGCAGCTACGGCGGCACGGGCGATGCGGACCTGTACGTGCGCAACGGCAGCCATGCGACGCCCGCCGCGCACGACGCGAGTTCCGTGCGCCCGGGCAACAACGGCATCGTCATCCTCGATGCACCGGCGCCGGGTGATTACTACGTCGCCGTGCATGCCGCGAAGGCATTCAGCGCCCTGCAGTTGCGTGCAACGCTGGAGTAAATGAAAAGGGCGCGTCGATCGGAGGTCGACGCGCCCTGGTTTTCCGGGTACTCCCGACGAACCGCTTACTTCGCCGAATACCGCACGGTCAGCCCGAACTCGCGCCCGGCCTGCGGGTAATACGCCGCCGTCTCGTAGTCGTGGTCGAACACGTTGCTGGCGCGCGCCTGCAACGTCCACGTATCCGAAAGCGCCCACTGCGCGCGCAGGTCGAAGGTCGAATACCCGCCAAGCTCCAGCGAATTGGCGACGTTCTCGAAGCGGCGCCCCTCGGCCATCCACGTGGCGCCCACCGAGAAATCGCCGAACGCGCGATCGACATCCACGCGCCCGCTCGAACGCGCGCGACGCGGCAACACCTTGTCGAAGTTGTCGCCGTTGCTGCGGTTGCGCGGATCGACGTAGCTCGCCGCGCCGCTGAAGTTCCAGGCATCGAGCGAGAATCCGCCGGTCAACTCGCCGCCGCGGATGCGGGCCTGTTCCAGGTTGTTCGCGACGAAGATGCTGGAGTCGTAGACGATCAGGTCGTCGACGCGCGTCTGGTACGCGTGCACGTCCCAATGCCAGGTCGCGCGGCGCTGGCCGACGCCGATCTCGAACGTGTCGGAGGTCTCCGGCAACAAATCCGGATTGCCGTAGAACGGGAAATACAGTTCGTTGAACGTCGGCGCCTTGAATGCGCTGCCCGCATTGGCGGTGAGGCGGAAGCCCGCACCGAGGTCCATGCCCCACGCTAGGCTGCCCGTCGTGTGGCCGCCGAATTGTTCGTTGTCGTCGCGACGCACGCTTGCCTGCACGTCGTGCGCACCGAAGGCGCCCTGGTATTGCGCGAACACCGCGCGGTTCTGGCGCAGCGCGCCGTCCTGCGACGACACCAGCGTGCCGAACAGATCGTTCGCGAAGGCCTTGTCGCGCTGCCAGTCGTAACCGACCGTCGCCAACTGCTTGTCGGCCACCTTGAAGTCCGCCTGGAACGACGCGCTGTCGCGACGGCTTTCGAAGAAATCGGTGAACGCGTCGTCGCGTGTCTGCAGCGAACGATCCAGGTTGCTGCCGCCGGTCAGCGTGAGCGTCGCGGGGCCGACTTCCCAACGCGCCTTGCCGCCGACCACCTGCTGCGTGGTGTTCGACACATCGCCCAACCCGAACATCGGGTCGGCGTCGATTTCGTTGCGGCCTTCGTTGCGCAGGGCATGCATGTCGATGGTCAGGCCATCGACGGGCCGTACGCCCGCGCGCACCGACACCGCGTTGCTTTCGTAACCGTCGTCGTCCGGATCGGGCGTATCCATGAAGCACCCGGCGAACTCCGGCGTCGTCGCACCGGTGCAGGAGTTGTGGCCTTCCGTCGACTGGTGGCTGTAGTCCGCACCGAACCACGCGCGGTCGAATCCGATGTCGAGGCCCGCGCTCAATTCGCGCAGATCGTTGCTGCCGGCGCCGAGCTTGAAGCGCGGACGCACGCCGCCGTTCTTCGGTTGACGCGTGAAGATCTGGATGACGCCGCCGATCGCGTCGGAGCCATACAGGCTCGAACGCGGGCCGCGCACGATTTCGATGCGCTCGATCAGTTCGACCGGCAGGTCCTGCAACGCGGTGAGGCCCGAGGTGGAGGAGCCCACGCGCACGCCGTCGATCAGGAACAGCGTCTGGTCCGATTCGGTGCCGCGCAGGAACAGCGTCGTGAGTTTGCCCGCGCCGCCCTGGTTGACGAGGTTGATGCCCGCGCGGCCGCGCAGCAGGTCCTGCACGGATTGCGCCTGCGTGCGTTCGATTTCGGCCCGATCGATGACTTCGACGGCGGACAGCGAATCATCGACGGTCACCGCGGTGCGCGTGCCGGTGACGAGCACCGTGTCGAGTTGTTCGGCCTCCTGCGATTGCGCAAGCGCGAAGGCAGGCAGGGACAGCAGAGCCACCGCGACGGCGGCGGCGAGGGTGTTGCGTGACATGGATTGGAGTCTCCGGCGCGCACGCCCGCGCGCCTTGGGTTCACAAGGAGTCGCGTCATGGCGGGGGGAAACACAGCGGAGGCGCGTGCGACGGCGCTGCCGCCGCGATGCCCTCCGCATCGCAACCAGGTCTGCATTAAGGCCGGTCTCCGGGCTTGCGCGCTGGTCGTCTCGTGAGAAGGCGATCCGGGCCGCGGCGCCTTCCCGTGCGCGTGCACAGTGGCGGATGCGTTGGCCTTGCGTGCTTACCGTTGCGGGGGCAGCGCCGGAATGCGATCGCGCAATGCGATCGGGCACCGGCTTCCCGTTTCAACCCTTGGACGATGCGTCCGCGGGTCACCTCAAGCGGCGGGGAGTGTAACCGTGGTGCTTCGGGCGCGGAAGGACCGCGCGTCAGTCCGCTTCGTGCCCGGCGGGCTCGTCGAACAGATTGAAGGCCGGCGCGGCGTCTTCGGTATCGGCCATCTGCGTGGTGGTGACGGGCGATGCGGCCGGGCGGTTGCGCGGCGGCGGAAGCAGGGCCGTGGCGGCCTCGGCGGCATTCACCAGTTCGCTGCGACGCGCTTCAGGCACTTCCTGCCAGTGGCAATCGAGCAACGCGCCTTCCAGTGCGTAGAGCAGGTTGAGGCTCGGCCGGAAGCCGGCGCGCTTGACGCGCATGAACGCATCGACCGCGCCCACCGCTTCAAGATCCTCGCGCGAGCGCAGGCCCACCTGGCGCAGCCAGGCAGCGGATTTCGGACCGATGTTGCGCAGCTTGGCGGTGCTCAAGCCAAAGATTCCTCGAACAGGCGGGCAATCGCTTCGATCCCCTGTTGATCTTCAACGTCGAAGCGCGCGGGAACCGGACTATCGAGGTCCAAAACGCCGACGAGCGTACCGTTGCGGACCAGCGGCACCACCAGTTCCGAACGCGAGGCCGCATCGCAGGCGATGTGGCCGGGGAATGCATGCACGTCTTCGACGAGTTGGGTCGTGCGCGTGCTCGCCGCCGCGCCGCACACGCCCTTGTCGAGCGGGATGCGCACGCACGCGGGCAGGCCCTGGAAGGGGCCGACGACCAGTTCGGTGCCGTCGAAGAAATAGAAACCGGCCCAGTTCAGCTGCGGCAGCGCGTGGTAGACCAGCGCCGAGAGATTGGCCGCATTCGCGATGCGGTCGGGCTCGCCGTGGAGCAGGGCGCGCGCCTGTTCGGCGAGCTGGGCGTATTGCTCCGGCTTGCTGCCGGACAGCGTGGAGGCAGTGAACATCCCCGGAGTCTACCAGCGCGACGGCGTTACCATGGCGCCGTGGCCGCGACGCTGCGTCGCGACGAAGGGGCCCGCATGTGAACGGCGTATTCGTCACCGGCACCGATACCGGCGTTGGCAAAACGCTCGCCAGCACCGCATTGCTGCACGCGATGCGCGATGCGGGCGTGCGCGCGGTCGGAATGAAGCCGCTGGCGAGCGGCTGCGAACGCATCGACGGTGCATGGCGCAACGAAGACGCACTGGCGTTGCAACACGCGAGCGCGTTCGCGGTGCCTTACGAAGACATCAATCCCTTCGCGCTCGAACATCCGCTCGCGCCCGAACTCGCCGCGCGCGATGCGGGCATCACCGTCACGCTGCAACCGATCCTCGATGCGCACGAACGTTTGCGCGCGCAAGCCGACTGCGTCGTCGTCGAAGGCGTCGGCGGTTGGATGGCGCCGCTCGCCACCGACCTGATGCAGGCCGATCTCGTGCGCGCGCTCGATGTTCCCGTCGTACTCGTCGTCGGACTGCGGCTGGGTTGCCTGAACCATGCCTACCTCACCGCGCGTGCCATCGTCGCCGATGGCGGCCGCCTCGCGGGATGGATCGGGACCGCGATCGACCCCGACATGGCACGCGCGCAGGACAATCTCGCGCTGCTCGCCGCGCGCCTGCCCGCGCCGTGCTGGGGCGTGCTGCCGCATGTGACGGTGCCCGTGCCCGCCCGCATGTCGCGGCACCTGCAGTGGCCGCCGATCGCGCGTTGAAGGCCGCCACGCGGTTGCATCCGCAACCAATTTCGATTGTTCCGCGCGGACGGGTGACGAACGACAGGGGTTCCGCGCCCCGGCGCGCAAGGTAAACTCTCGCGTACAGAAAACGGAAGAAGAGGCACCGCGCATGGCCCGCAAGCTTGGAAGCAACGCCACGAACGCTCGCATCGCGGGCGTGCTCGCACTCACGATCCTGGTCGCCGCGTGCGGCAAGGACGACGCGAATGCAGCGGGCGGCAACATGCCTCCGCCGGAAGTCGGCGTGGTCACCGTGCGTCCGGCCTCCGTGCCGCTGGTGAAGGATCTCGTCGGTCGCCTGGCCGCGTATCGCAGCGCCGACGTGCGCGCGCGCGTGCCCGGCGTGCTGCAGCGTCGCGTGTACGAAGAAGGCAGCGACGTGAAGGAAGGCCAGCTGCTGTTCGTCATCGATCCGGCGCCCCTGCAGGCCGCGCTCGGCCAGGCCGTCGCATCGCAGGCCTCCGCCGAAGCCAACTACGCCAATGCACGCGCCGCCGCCACGCGCGCGCGCAATCTCGCGCCGCAGAAATTCATTTCGCAATCCGATCTCGACAATGCGCTCGCGGCCGAACGCTCGGCCTCCGCCGCGTTGCAGTCGTCGAAGGCGTCCGTCGCCGCCGCGCGCATCAACCTGGGCTATGCCTCCGTGCGTTCGCCGATCAACGGCCGCGCCGGCAAGCAGCAGGTGACCGAAGGCGCGCTCGTCGGCCAGGCCGATGCGACGTTGCTGACCACCGTCGACCAGATCGACCAGATGTACGTCGACTTCTCGATGAGCGTGGATGAACTCACGCAGGTGCGCCAGGCCAACACGACCGGCACGCGCAAGGTGCAGGTGCTGTTGCCCGACGGTTCGCCGTACAAGCACGACGGCGCGCTGGATTTCAGCGCCGATACGGTCGATCCCTCGACCGGCGCGGTCGCGCTGCGTGCGCGCGTGCCGAATCCGGAACACCTCTTGTTGCCGGGCACCTTCGTCACCGTGCGCGCCACGCTCGGCATGCAGAACAACGCCTATCGCGTGCCCGCGATCGCCGTGCAGCGCGATGTGCAGGGCTCTTACGTGATGGTGGTGGGCAAGGACGGCAACGTCGCGCGCAAGAATGTCGCGACGCAACGCCAGGAAGGCGCGGACTGGGTCGTCGGTTCCGGCGTTGCGCCGGGGGACCAGGTGATCGTTTCGGGCCTGCAACGCGTGCAGCCCGGCGCGCCCGCGAAGGCCGTGCCGTGGACGCCGGCCAAGCAGGCGGCCGACAACGCCGCCCCCGCCGCGCAACCGCAGGGCTGACCGACCATGTCCCGTTATTTCATCAACCATCCGGTCTTCGCCTGGGTGATCGCGATCATGATCGTGATCGCCGGCGTGCTCTCGATCCGCGGCCTGGGCGTGGAGTCGTATCCGAACATCGCGCCGCCGCAGGTGGGCGTGAACGCGTTCTATCCGGGCGCGAGCGCGGAGACCGTCGAACGCGCGGTGACGCAGATCATCGAGCAACAGCTCACCGGCATCGACAACCTGGATTACTTCAGCGCCTCGTCCGGTTCCGACGGCAGCGCATCGCTCAACCTGACCTTCAAGCCCGGCACCAATCCCGACACTGCGCAGATGCAGGTGCAGAACAAGGTCTCGCAGGCCACGCCGCGCTTGCCTGAGGACGTGGTGCAGCAAGGCGTCACCGTGTCGAAGTCCAACAGCGGCTTCCTGCTCGTCATCGCGCTGAAGTCCAACGACCCGCACATCAACCGCGACGAGCTGTCCGACCTGATCGCCTCCAACGTGCTCGACCAGGTTGCGCGCGTGCCGGGCGTGGGCAGCACGCAGTTGTTCGGCGGCCAGTACGCGATGAACATCTGGCTCAACCCGGACAAGCTCAACGCTTACGGCTTGTCGGCCACCGACGTGCTGGACGCGGTGCGCGGGCAGAATGTGCAGTTCTCCGCCGGCCAGGTCGGTGGCGAGCCCTCGCCGGAAACGCAGATGTTTACCGCGCCGGTATCGGCGGAAGGGCGCTTCTCGCATCCCGAAGAGTTCGAACAGATCCTGCTGCGCACCACGCCCAGCGGTGCCGCCGTGCGCCTGAAGGACGTCGCGCGCATCGAGATCTCCGGCGAAGCGCACGGCTTCGACCTGAAGTGGAACGACCAGCCGACCGCCGCGTTCGCGGTGCTGCTGGGCCCGGGCGAAAACGCGCTCGCCGTGGCGGCCGCCGTGAAGGCGCGCATGGCGCAGCTGCAGCCGAGCTTCCCGAAGGGCGTGGAGTGGTTCTCGCCCTACGACACCTCGGACTTCGTGCGCATCTCGGTGGACGAGGTGATCAAGACGCTCGCCGAAGCGATGGTCCTGGTGTTCCTGGTGATGCTGCTGTTCCTGCAGAACCTGCGCGCCACGCTGATCCCGACGCTGGTGATCCCGGTCGCGCTGCTCGGCACGTTCCTGGGCATGTACATCCTCGGCTTCACGATCAACCAGCTGAGTCTGTTCGGCATGGTGCTGGCGATCGGCATCGTGGTCGACGACGCGATCGTGGTGATCGAGAACGTCGAACGCATCATGACCGAGGAAGGCCTCTCGCCGAAGGCCGCCACGCGCAAGGCGATGCACCAGATCACCGGTGCAGTCATCGCGATCACGATCGTGCTGGCGGCGGTGTTCATTCCCAGCGCGCTGCAGACCGGTTCGGCGGGTGCGGTGTACAAGCAGTTCGCGCTCACCATCGCGATGGCGATGATGTTCTCCGCCTTCCTCGCACTGGGCTTCACGCCGGCGCTGTGCGCGAGCCTGCTCAAGCCGAGCACGCACCACGAAAGCCGCAATCCGATCTTCCGCCTGTTCAACAAGTACTACGGGAAGATGGGCACCACCTACGTGCGCCACATCGGCAGCGCGGTGCGGCACGCGCCGCGATGGATGGTGGCGTTCCTGGGCCTGGCGATCCTCTGCGGATTCCTGTTCTGGCGCATGCCGGGCAGCTTCCTGCCCGAGGAAGACCAGGGCTACGCGTTCGCGATCGTGCAGCTGCCGCCGGGTTCGACGCTGCGCCGCACGAACGAAGTGTTCGACCAGATGCGTCCGGCGGTCTCGAAGCTGGAAGGCTTCGACGGCATGATGCAGGTGTCGGGTTTCAGCTTCATCGGCCAGGGCGAGAACGTCGGCATGGCGTTCATCAAGCTCAAGCCGTGGGACCAGCGCAAGATCACCGCGACGGAGTTCATCGCGAAGGCCAATGGCGCGCTGTATCCGATCCGCGATGCGCAGATCTTCGTGATGAACCTGCCGACGGTGAACGGCCTGGGCCAGTTCGGCGGCTTCGACATGTACCTGCAGGATCGCGCGGGCCAGGGTCGCGATGCGCTCAACGCGGCGATGGGCACGCTGTTGCAGAAGGCCGGCGAGGACAAGGCGCTGGTCGGCGTGCGCCCGAATTCGCTGGCGCCTTCGCCGCAATTGAAGCTCGACGTCGACCGCGTGCAGGCCGAAGCGATGGGCCTGTCGGTCGGCGACATCTACAGCGCGATCCAGTTGATGCTCGCCCCCGTGTACGTCAACGACTTCGTGCAGGGCGGCCGCGTCAAGCGCGTGCACATGCAGGCCGATGCGGCGTATCGCACGGGCCCGGAGTCGCTGTCGCATTTCTACACGCCTTCGCCGGACAAGCAGGCCAACGGCCTGCCGACGATGATTCCGCTTTCGAACCTGGTGCAGGCGAAGTGGGAAGTCGCCGAGCCGACGCTCACGCGTTACAACGGGTTCGCGGCAGTGGAAATCGTCGGTTCGCAGTCGCCGGGCCACAGTTCCGGCGAAGCGATGAGTTCGATGCAGAAGATCGTCGACACGCAATTGCCCGCGGGTTTCGGTTACGACTGGGCAGGCCAGTCGCACCAGGAAATCCTGTCCGGCAGCCAGACCACGATGTTGATGATCCTGTCGATCGTCGTGGTCTTCCTGTGCCTGGCCGCGTTGTACGAAAGCTGGTCGGTGCCGGTGTCGGTGTTGCTGGTCGTGCCGGTCGGCGTGCTCGGCGCGGTGGCGCTGTCGATGATGCGCGGCCTGCCGAACGACATCTATTTCAAGATCGGCCTGATCACGGTCATCGGCCTGGCCGCGAAGAACGCGATCCTGATCGTCGAGTTCGCGATCCAGGAACGCAACGAAGGCAAGCCGCTCGGCATCGCGGTAGTCGAGGCGGCGAAGTTGCGACTGCGCCCGATCCTGATGACGTCGCTGGCGTTCATCATGGGCGTGTTGCCGCTGGCCATCTCCACCGGCGCGGGTGCGAACGCGCGGCACGCGATCGGCACCGGCGTCATCGGCGGCATGCTCGCGGCCACCTTCCTCGGCCTGCTCTTCATCCCGGTGTTCTACGCGATCGTGCGGCGCGCGCTGGGCGACAAGATGGACGAGCCGCCGAAGATCACGCAGCACCTCGACGACGTTTGACGCAACGAAAAACCCCGGCGAACGCCGGGGTTTTTTTGTCAGTGCCGCGTGGCGACCTTGGGTGCGTGCAGGCCCGGCCGCATGCGATACAGCTTGGCACCAACGTCGACCAGCACGATCAGGAACACGATGCCCAGGCCGAATTGCGCGCCCTCGGTCGTCGCCTGCGACTGGAAAATGTGGCCCGAGGCGATCAGCCAACCCAGGAGCACGAGCCACGCGACGCTGCCGATGAGTTCGAGCTTGCGCGTCGCAGGCGTCCAGCGTCCCTTCGCCAGCACCGACACCAGCAGCGCGAAGCTTACGAGCCACAACACGATCACGACCCATGCGCGCGTGCGCAGGAAGTCCGGATCGAACGCGAAGATGCGCGGGAAGGGTTCGGGCAATTGCGCCGTGATCCATGGCAGCGCGAGCATCAGCGACACGCCGATCGCGAACCACGTCAGCCCGAAGGCGAACGCGCCGCGATGCACGCGGTCGCGATCGATCTCACGCGGCGTCCACGCCGGCGGCGTCGTGCGCCATTGGCGGATCCACGCGCCGAACAGCGCCATCATCGACATGAAGCCCGGCCACCAGAAGGCGCCCAAGCCCCAGGTCAACCACCACGTGCCGATCGACTCGCCTTCGGCGACGCGCGGCAGGGTGAGCGCCCATTGCAAGGCGATGCCGCCGAGCGACAACCAGGCGAAGGAACGCGTGCGTTCGGCCGGCAAGATGACGAAACCGGGCGCGCGATACCGCGCGGCGATGTCGGCGGGCAGGCCGAACTCCCGCAGCATCGCGAGCACCATCGCATCGTCCGCAGGCCTGCCTTCGGATTGCGCGCGGTCGTCGAGCATCTCGGTGAGCAACGCGCGCAGCTCGAATCCGATGTCGTTGCGCTCCTTCAGCGGCACGCGGCGGATCACGTCGGCCACGTAGGATTCGATGACCTCGTTCGGGTTCATTTCCCGCTCCCAATCAGGCCGGCCATGGTGTGCACCAGGGCATTCCAGGTACCGGTCAGTTCGGCGAGCAACGCCTCGCCTGCGTCGTTCAAACGGTAGTAGCGGCGGGGCGGGCCATCCTCGATCCGCCATTCCGACGCGAGCACGCCCTGCGCCTCGAGCCTGCGCAGCAGCGGGTAGAGCGTGCCTTCCTCGATCGGCATGCCCCGCTGGGCCAATGCCTGGCGCAGCGAATAGCCGTATTGCACCTCGCGCAGTTGCGAGAGCACGGCGAGCACGAGGGCGCCGCGGCGCAGTTCGCCTTCCAGCTTCGGTGCGGCGCTGCTCTCGGGCGCGGTGGTCTCTCGGGTATCCACGGTGCTTCGCCTTGTGACGTGCGGCGCACACTACATTGCGGCACACAGTACGTCAATACAAAAAAACCTCCCCTTTTCGGGGGAGGCTTTTCGTCGGGCTCTCGTGGGGCGAGACCGAGGCTTACTTGGCCTTGGTGGCCTGCGCGACCTGGTCCGTCGCCTGCTTCGCCTGCGCTTCGAACTGCGACTTGGCGATCTGGCCGATGGCTTCCTGGGTCTTCACGGTGCGGCCGATGACGTCCTGGCCGGTGGCGATCGAACGCTCGACGTTCTCACGGGCGACCTGCAGGCCCTTCGGCCACACGGCCTTGAGCTGCTCGGGGTTGCGGGCTTCGGCGACTTCGCCGAGGAACGCGAACGCCGCATTGGTGCCGGCTTCGAGGGCGGCCATCTGCAGGCCGAAGACCTGGGTGGCGTTGTCGAGGGCGAGGCGGTTGATCTGGGCCGCGGTGTCCGCGAACTGGCGCGAGGCGGCGGCGAACTGGTCGTTGATCTGCTGGTACATGGCAGGTGGACTCCACGGTGGGGGCCAGTCGGCGGAATTGCCGAATGGTGCGGCGCAGCATAGCCCCGTCCATGTTGCGGTGCAACAACCGTTCGTCGCTTCGTTTCGGGAACGGTAATCCGCGTGAAATCAGCGTGTTACGTCCACGCCACGTTCACGCCGCCCCCACCTGTCGAGCGCGAGTCTGCAGGGCCCACCCGTTGGAGTTCGCGGTCATGGCAGCCCGCCCGATCTGGAACGGCACCCTCTCGTTCGGCCTCCTCAACATCCCAATCCAGCTGATGACGGGCGAAAAACGCACCGAGCTGCATTTCCGGATGATGGATGCGCGCAACAAGGCGCCGGTGAAGTACGAGCGCGTGAATGCCGAGACGGGCGAAGAGGTGCCCTGGAAGGAGATCGTCAAGGCCTTCGAATACTCCAAGGGCAACTACGTGGTACTCGAACCCGAGGACCTCGCGAACGCGGCGAGCGAGAACCGCGAGGTGATCGACATCGAAGCCTTCGTCGACCGCGAACAGATCAGCCCGGCCTACATCGAGAAGCCTTACGTGCTCGTCCCCGGCAAGAAGGCCGAGAAGGGCTACGTGCTGCTGCGCGAAGTGCTGAAGAAGACCGGCAAGGTCGGCATCGGCCGCGTGGTGATCCGCACCAAGGAGTACCTCTCGATGGTGCTGCCGCAGGACGACGCGCTGATGTTGATGCTGCTGCGCTTCCCGGAAGAGGTCGTCTCGCTCGAGGAATACAACATCCCCGAGGGCAACGCGACCAAGTGGCACGTCACGCCGAAGGAAATGGAAATGGCGACGACGCTGCTCGAATCCATGGCCAGCGACTTCAACCCGGACGACTACAAGGACGAATTCAAGGAACGCCTGACCGCGGCCATCAAGAAGCGCCTGAAGCAGAAAGGTGCGACGACGACCGTCGAGGAAGAAACGGCGGCCCCGGAAGCGACGACCAACGTGGTCGATTTCATGTCCCTGCTCAAGAAGAGCCTGGAGAAGAAGGGCGAGGCACCCGCGAAGGCGACTGCGCGCAAGGCCTCCAAGAAGCCCGCGACCAAGAAGGCGCCCGCCAAGTCCACGAGCAAGAGCAAGAAGAGCGCCTGACGCGTGGCCGCACGCAAGCCGGCGCTGCCGACGCTGTCCTCGCCCGACCGCGTCGTTTATCCCGATGTCGGCATCACCAAGCGGCAGGTGTTCGAATACTACGAAGCCGTCGCCGAGCGCCTGCTGGAAGACTCGGGCGAACGCCTGATGTCCGTCGTGCGTTGTCCCGACGGCATCGAGGGCGAACGCTTTTTCCAGAAGCACCTGGGGCCCGCGTTCGGCAAGGCGCTGCATCGCATCGAGATCGCCGAGAACGACGGCAAGCACGCGGAATATGCGTGGCTGGATGATCTGGCCGGCGTGTTGTCGCTCGCGCAAATGAATGTCATCGAGTTCCATCCCTGGGCCTCGAAGGTCAAATCGCTCGAGAAGCCCGATCGCCTGATCTTCGATCTCGATCCGGATCCCGGGATCGGCTGGCCGAAGATCAAGGCGGCGGCCCGCGAGTTGCGCGACGCACTCCAGGCACTCGGGCTCACCTCGTTCCCGCGCCTGAGTGGCGGCAAGGGCGTGCATCTCGTCGTTCCGATCGCCAAGCGTTATTCCTGGGACCAGTCGCGGGACTTTTGCGACCGCTTCGCGCATGCGATGGAAGAACGCGCACCGCAGCGTTACGTCGCGACGATGAGCAAGGCCAAGCGCGAAGGGCGCACCTTCATCGATTGGTTGCGCAACGGGCGCGGCGCGACCGCGGTGTCGAGCTTCTCGCTCCGCGCACGCCCCGGCGCGCCGGTGGCGATGCCGGTGACGTGGGACGAGTTCGCATCGGTGCGCGCGCCGRATCGTTTCAAACTGAAGGATGCGATCAAGCGCGTCGATGCGCCGATCTGGGACCTGGCCACCGCGAAGGACCAGAAACTGCCGAAACTCTGAAGCGCGTTACGCCGCCACCGGAAGCACGCAACGGATGCGTTGCGTCGCGCCGTCGCCGGGCCCTTCGATCGAAAGGGTGCCCGCATGTCCCTCGATGATCGCCTTGGCGATCAACAACCGCAGGCCCAGGCCCTCGTCGGGCGGCGGAATCTGCGGTGCTTCCAGCAACTTCGCACGCACGGCCTCGTCCACCGCAGGCCCGTTGTCGGCGAAGACGATCTCCACGGTTCCACCGTTCGAAGTCACGTCGACGCGGGCGCCCTGCGCATCGCGCGCGAGGGTCTGTTCCAGCAAGGTGCGGAACATCTGGGCCAGGCGCGCGGAATCGGCGAGGACGACCGCGTCCGCCGAACCGTTCCGATAATGCGGATCGACGCTGCCGTGCAGCGAACCGACCGCCATGTCGAGAATGCCGCCGAGCTCCACGCGGTCATGCAGATCCACCAGCCGTTGTTGCTGCGCGCGCGACCAATCATCGAGTTCGTCGATCATCCGCGCCATGCGTTGCGACTGCCGCACGACGATGTCCGATAGTTCCTTCGCGGTGGCGCCGCCGGGATCGGTGCGCAACAGGTACGCCGCCGTCTGCAGCGACGACAGCGGGCTGCGCAGATCGTGCGCGAGCCGGTTGAACCACGGGTTGCCGCCGCGAGCGTCGTCGTGCGCCATCACACCGTCCGGGTTTCGACTTCGTCGCAGATGCTGCGCACGATATCCAGGTCCGGCGGCTTGACCAGGTGGTGGTCGAAGCCGGCTTCGGCCGTGCGACGGCGATCGTCGGGCTGGCCCCAACCGGTGACCGCCACCAGCACGCGGCGAGAGCCGCCCGGTTGCGCGCGCAACTGGCGCGCCAGTTCGTAGCCGCTGAGGCTCGGCATGCCGATGTCGAGGAACACCAGGTCGGGATCGAAGCGTTCGACTTCCGCGGCCGCCTGGTGCGGGTCGTAGAGCCGCGTCACTTCGTGCCCGAGGATCTCCAGCATCATCGCCAGCGTGTCGGCGGCGTCGCGGTTGTCGTCGAGCACGAGGATGCGGCGCGAGCGCGCACGCAGGGTGCGCGTGGGCGCGGCAGGCACCGCGTGCACCGGTGCGTGCGAAGTTTCGATCGCGACTTCGCGCAGGGGCAGGGTGACGATGAACACGCTGCCGTGGCCGAGGCCCGGGCTTTCGCAGCGGATCGCGCCACCGTGCATCTCGACCAGTTGCTTGACCAGCGTCAGGCCGATGCCCAGGCCGCCGCGCGCACGTTCGACCGACGTGTCGACCTGCGCGAACAATTCGAATACTTCCTCGATCTGCTGCCGCGTCAGGCCGATGCCGCGGTCGTGCACGCTGACGGTGACGAACGGGCCCTCGCGCTGCGCGACGACTTCGATCGTCCGCCCGGCGTCGGAATACTTCGCCGCGTTGCTGAGCAGGTTGGAAAACACCTGCGACAGCCGCTCGCCGTCGGCGAGCATCGGCAAGGGCACTTCCGGCAACGCCAGTTGCAAGGGGTGCGCGCCCGCTTCGAGCACGGGTGAGGCGGTTTCGATCGCCGCCTGCAGGATCTGCTGCAGCGTCGTGGGTTCGGGCTTGAGCACGAGCTTGCCGCGGCTGATGCGCGCGACGTCCAGCAGGTCGTCGATCAGGCGCACCAGCAAACCGAGCTGGCGTTCCATCATCGCCTGGAAGGGATCGTCGCTGCCGGTGAGCTTGCGGATGCTGACCGCGTTGCGCAGCGGCGCGAGCGGATTGCGCAACTCGTGCGCGAGCGTTGCCAGGAATTCATCCTTGCGGCGATCCAGTTCGCGCAACTGCGCCTCGGCGCGCGTGCGTTCGCCGATCTCCGATTGGAGGTCGACGTTGCGCTGGGCGAGCTCGACGTTCGCCAGGCGCAGCGATTCGTTGAGCATTTCCAGCTCGCGCGCCTTCTCGGTGCGCAGGGCTTCGTTCGCGGCGGCGAGGCGTTCGTTGGCGAGTTGCAGTTCGCGGCGCTTGCGGAACAACTCCGCCAGCACGACCACCTTCGAGCGCAGGATCTCCGGGATCACCGGCACCATCACGTAGTCCACCGCACCGAGCTTGTAACCGCGCATGCGGTCCAGGTCGGAAACGTTGACGGCGGTGACGAAGATGATCGGCGTGCGTTCGAAACGCGGATGCTGGTGGATCAGGCTCGCGGTCTCGAAGCCGTCCATGCCGGGCATGTTGACGTCGAGCAGGATCACCGCGAACTCGTCCTGCATCAGCTTCTGCAGCGCTTCCGGGCCGCTGCTCGCGTCCACGAGCCGCTCGCCGAGCGGTTCGAGGATCGCGCGGTACGTCAGCAAGCGTCCCGGCTGGTCGTCGACCAGCAGGATGTTGACCGGCACGTGGCCCGGCCCGGAGGGGAGGTTGCTCAACGGTGCAGCCATTGACGCAGCACTCCGAGCAACTGGTCGGTCACCACGGGCTTGGCGAGATAGTCGGACGCGCCCGCTTCCAGGCACTTCTCACGGTCGCCCTTCATCGCCTTGGCGGTGAGCGCGACGATCGGCAACGCGCGTGCGTCGGGCATGCCGCGGATCGCCCGCATCGTGTCGTAGCCGTCCATGCCGGGCATCATGATGTCCATCAACACCAGGTCGATGTCGGGATCCTCGGCGACCTTTTCGATCGCTTCGTGGCCCGTGCCGGCGGTGATGACGCTCATGCCGTGGCGTTCGAGCACGCTGGACAGCGCGAAGATGTTGCGCACGTCGTCGTCGACCACCAGCACGCGCTTGGACTTGAGCGCATCGTCGGTTTCGTGCAGGCGCTGCACCATGCGTTGCTTCTGCGGCGGCAGGTCGGCGATCACGCGGTGCAGGAATAGCGCGGTTTCGTCGAGCAGGCGCTCGGGCGATTCCACGCCCTTGATCACCACGCTGCGCGCGGCCTTGCGCAAATACGCGTCTTCGGCGGCGGTGAGTTCCTTGCCGGTGAACACCACGATCGGCAACTCGTGCAGCTTCGGCTGCTCCTGCACGCGGTCCAGCAGGTCCAGGCCGGTCATGTCGGGCAGGCGCAGGTCGAGCACGACGCAATCGTAGTCGTTGTCGGCCAGCGATCGCAGCGCCTGCTCGCCGGTCTGCGCGGTGTCGATGGAGATGTCGTCGTGGCGCAAGAGTTCTTCGATGCTCATCCGTTCGCGATCATCGTCCTCCACGATCAGCAGCCGTTTTGTGCGCGGCAGCGTGTATTCGCGAATGCGCTCCAGCGCCTGCTGGATCGACTCGGCGTTGGACGGCTTGGCCAGGTAGGAGAACGCACCGCGCTCGATCGAATGGTGCCGCTCTTCCTCGATGGTGACGATCTGCACCGGGATGTGGCGCGTGGTGGAGTCCTGCTTCAGGCGCGCGAGCACCGTCCAGCCGAGCATGTCGGGCAGGAAAATGTCGAGCGTGATCGCGTTGACCGCGTAATCGCGCACCAGGCGCAAGGCTTCGGCGCCGCGATTGGCGGTGAGGACCTGGAAGCCACGCGAACGCGCCAGGTCGCGCAGGATCGCCGCGTAACTCGCGTCGTCCTCCACCACCAGCAGGATCGGTTTGTCCGGATGCAGGTGCTCGCGGTCGTCGGGCACTTCCACCAGTTCGGGGAAGCTTTGGTCGGCGGTGACCGCTTGCGTCTGCTGCCCGAGCACGTTGCGCACCGGTTCGCCGGAGCCCACGTAATCCAGCGGCAGGTACAGCGTGAACGTCGAGCCCTTGCCCGGTGCCGACTGCAGGCGCAATTCGCCGCCAAGCAGGCCCGCGATTTCACGCGAGATCGCCAGGCCCAGGCCCGTGCCGCCGTACTTGCGCGAGGTGCCGGCGTCGGCTTGCTGGAACGCTTCGAACACGATGCGCTGCTTCTCGGTGGAAATGCCGATGCCCGTGTCGGTGACGTCGAAGGCGATCACCGTCGGCGCGCTGTCGAGCACCGGATGCCCTTCGGACCATCCGTGCGTCGCCACGCGCGCGGCAAGGCGCACGCTGCCGCGCTCGGTGAACTTCAGCGCATTGGACAGCAGGTTCTTGAGGATCTGCTGCAGGCGCTTGGGGTCGGAATGGAACACGCGGCCGATTTCGGTCGGGAAGTCGACGGAGAAATCCAGGCGGCGGCGTTCGGCCTCGTGGCGGAAACCGCGCTCGAGGTTTTCGCGCAGATGCGAGAACGCGATTTCTTCGCTGTCGACGGTGACCGTGCCCGATTCGATCTTCGACAGATCGAGGATGTCGGAGATCAGGTGCAACAGGTCGGAACCTGCCGCGTGGATCGTCTTGGCGAATTCGACCTGGCGGTCGCTGAGGTTTTCGTCCGGGTTTTCCGCCAACTGCTGGCCGAGGATCAGGATCGAATTGAGCGGCGTGCGCAGCTCGTGCGACATGTTGGCGAGGAATTCGGACTTGTAGCGCGAGGTGAGCGCCAGTTCGGCCGCCTTTTCCTCGAGTGCGCGACGGGCCTGTTCGATTTCCTGGTTCTTGCGTTCCACCTCGGTCTTCTGCTCGGCCAGCAGCGTGGCCTTGAGCGCGATGTCCTCGTTGGTCTGCTGCAGTTCCTTCTGCTGCGACTGCAATTCGCCGGCGAGCTGCTGGGACTGCGAGAGCAGGCGCTCGGTGCGCATCGTCGCTTCGATGGTGTTGAGCACGATGCCGATCGAGCCCGACAACTGTTCGAGGAACGCGCGCTGCGAGGGCGTGAACTCGGTGAGCGAAGCCAGTTCGATGACCGCCTTGACCTGGTCTTCGAACAACACCGGCAGCACCACGACACTGCGCGGCACGGCGCTGATGAGCCCGGATTCGATCTGTACGGTGCCGGCCGGCACGTCGTTGATCACGATCATCTCGGCTTGCGCGGCGCATTGCCCGATCAGGCCCTGGCCGAATTCGACGTAACGCGGCTCGTCGTCGTTCGAACTGGCATCGGCGTAACCCGCCAGTTGGCGCAGGCGATTGCGGCCGCGGCGTTCGTCGGTTTCGATGACGTACAACACGCCCTGTTGCGCGTAGACCAGCGGCGCGAGTTCCGACAGCAGCATGTGGCCCAGCGTGATCATGTCGCGCTGGCCCTGCATCATGCCGGAGAACTTCGCCAGGTTGGTCTTCAACCAGTCCTGCTCGCGGTTGGATTCGGTCGTCGCGCGCAACGTGCCGATCATCGCGTTGATATTGTCCTTCAGGTCGGCAAGCTCGCCGCGCACGTCCACCTGGATCGAACGCGTCAGATCGCCCTGCGTCACCGAAGTGGCCACCTCGGCGATCGCGCGCACCTGCGTGGTGAGGTTGGCCGCGAGCTGGTTGACGTTCGCGGTCAGGTCCTTCCAGATGCCCGCGGTGCCCGGCACGTTCGCCTGGCCGCCCAGCCGTCCTTCGACGCCGACTTCGCGCGCCACCGTCGTCACCTGGTCGGCGAAGATTTCCAGCGTTTCGGTCATCGAGTTGATGGTGTCGGCGAGTTCGGCGATTTCGCCCTTCGCTTCCACCGTCAGCTTCTGGTGCAGGTCGCCGTTGGCGACCGCGGTCACCACCTTCGCGATGCCGCGCACCTGCGTGGTGAGGTTGGCGCCCATCGAGTTGACGTTGTCGGTCAAGTCTTTCCACGTACCGGCGACGCCCGGCACCTGCGCCTGGCCACCGAGCTTGCCTTCGGTACCCACTTCGCGCGCCACGCGCGTCACTTCGGCCGCGAAGCCGTTGAGCTGGTCGACCATCACGTTGATCGTCGACTTCAGCTGCAGGATTTCGCCCTGCGCGTCGACCGCGATCTTGCGCGAGAGGTCGCCCTTCGCCACCGCGGTCGCGACTTCTGCGATGTTGCGCACCTGCGTGGTGAGGTTGGACGCCATCGAGTTCACGTTGTCGGTCAAGTCCTTCCACGTGCCCGCGACACCCGGCACCTGCGCCTGGCCGCCGAGCTTGCCTTCGGTGCCGACTTCGCGCGCCACGCGCGTGACTTCCGCCGCGAAACCATTGAGCTGGTCGACCATCGTGTTGATGGTTTCCTTCAGCTGCAGGATCTCGCCGCGCACGTCCACCGCGATCTTGCGCGAAAGGTCGCCCTTCGCCACCGCGGTCGTCACTTCGGCGATGTTGCGCACCTGCGCGGTGAGGTTGGACGCCATCGAGTTGACGTTGTCGGTCAAGTCTTTCCACGTGCCCGCGACGCCCGGCACCTGCGCCTGGCCACCGAGCTTGCCTTCGGTGCCCACTTCGCGCGCCACGCGCGTCACTTCGGCCGCGAAGCCGTTGAGCTGGTCCACCATGACGTTGATGGTGTTCTTCAGCTCGAGGATTTCGCCGCGCACGTCCACCGTGATCTTGCGCGAAAGGTCGCCCTTCGCCACGGCGGTGGTGACTTCGGCGATGTTGCGCACCTGCGAGGTCAGGTTGGACGCCATCGCGTTGACCGAGTCGGTCAAGTCGGCCCACGTACCCGCGACACCCGGCACCTGCGCCTGGCCACCGAGCTTGCCTTCGGTACCCACTTCGCGCGCAACGCGCGTCACTTCCGCGGCGAAGCCGTTGAGCTGGTCCACCATCGTGTTCATGGTGTCCTTCAGCTCGAGGATTTCGCCGCGCACGTCCACGGTGATCTTGCGCGAGAGGTCGCCCTTCGCCACCGCGGTGGTCACCTCGGCGATGTTGCGCACCTGCGAGGTGAGGTTGGAGGCCATGGAGTTCACCGAGTCGGTGAGGTCCTTCCACGTACCGGCGACGTCGGGCACCTGCGCCTGGCCGCCGAGGCGGCCTTCGGAACCCACTTCGCGCGCCACGCGCGTCACTTCCGCCGCGAAGCCGTTGAGCTGGTCGACCATCGTGTTGATGGTGTTCTTCAGTTCCAGGATTTCGCCGCGCACGTCCACCGTGATCTTGCGCGAGAGGTCGCCCTTCGCCACGGCGGTGGTGACTTCGGCGATGTTGCGGACCTGCGAGGTCAGGTTCGATGCCATCGCGTTGACCGAGTCGGTCAAGTCCTTCCAGGTGCCCGCGACGCCCGGCACGATCGCCTGGCCGCCGAGCTTGCCTTCGGTACCCACTTCGCGCGCCACGCGCGTCACTTCCGATGCGAAGCCGCGCAACTGGTCCACCATCGTGTTGATGGCTTCCTTCAGCTGCAGGATTTCGCCGCGCACGTCCACGGTGATCTTGCGCGAAAGGTCGCCGTTGGCCACGGCGATGGTCACTTCGGAAATGTTGCGGACCTGCGCGGTGAGGTTGGAGGCCATCTGGTTCACCGAGTCGGTGAGGTCCTTCCACACACCCGACACACCCTTCACCTTCGCCTGGCCGCCGAGGCGGCCCGCGGTACCCACTTCGAGCGCCACGCGCGTGACTTCCGAGGAGAACTCGGACATCTGCTCGAGCATGCGGTTCACGATGTTGGCGGCGCGCAGGAACTCGCCCTGCAGCGGCCGGCCATCGTTGTCCATCGGCACGGTGCGCGACAGATCGCCTTTCGCCACCGCCGCCATCGCTTCGGTCATCGTTTCGATCGGGCGCGCGAGGTCGCGGATCAACCCGTTGACCGACGACTCCATGTCCGACCATGCGCCCTGGCGATTCGCAGCGGGCATGCGCTGGCGCGTGCGGCCTTCGCCGCCGACGCGTTGCGCGACGCGCGCCAGGTCGTTCGCCAGGCGCTTGTTCTGGTTGACGATGTCGTTGAACGCATCGGCGAGCTTGCCCGACAACCCTTCCCAATGCGGCGGCAACTGGACCGAGAAGTCGCCTTCGCGGACCGAGTTCATCGCCATCAGGAGTTGTTGCAGTTGCTCGGCGACGCTGGCGTCGACGATGCTCGGTGCGGATGCGACGACGGTTTCGGCCGGCGTTGCGATGCTGGCGCCGCGACGTGTACGCCGGGCGGGCTGGCTTTCGTTGTTCACTGAACCTCCGGTACCCGTCCCCACGGGCAAACAGACGCGGACGCTATCGACACGCAGGTAGGGGCCATGTGAAGACCCTCTTCACTGTAAGGGCGGGACCGCCCATCGAAAAATCCATCCGCCTTCGGCCCGCTCGGCGGTGACCCGCAACTCCGCAACCTTCGACCCGGCCAACGCCGTCGCGATCGGGCCGGGCGCCACCAGGCCATGGGCATGGCAGGCGAGTTCGCCGCTGGCGCCCTCACCCGCGCGCAGGCGGAATGCGCTGGCGCCGAGCGCCTGGCTTTCGACCGCGACCACGCACAGGGCCTGGCGCAGCAGGCCGGGCACGGGCGCCGATTCGTCGCCGTCGCAGGCCACGTCGATGTCGCCATGCAGGCGCTCGCGCAGGATCAGCGCGGCCGTCGACAGCGTTTCCTCGGCGGGCAGGTGCGCGAGCACGCCGTTGCCTCGTTCGACCGCCGCCTCGATGCGCGTCAGGCAGGCGAGGGTGCGTGCGGGCTCGTCGACGAGTTGGCGCGCGGCGTAGGCATTCATCTGGACGGCATTCAGGACGTTGCGCAAGTCGTGTACGCCATCGCGCAGGGAATGCGGTGCGGCGTCGTGGTCATCGGGGGGTTGCGTCACGGCTTTCCCTCAGTGGAGAGCGCGTCTCGCGAAGCTGTGCACTTTCGCCAACGGCGTGTGGAACCGGCGTGAGGCGGGGCCTCATCGGCGCATAACCGCACCGCTCGTATTTTTGGCACGCGGAGTCCAGGCAACGCCAGCAGGAGATTTGCATGAACCATCGAGATCGAGATCGAGAACAGCTTCACCTGGGCCGTCACGGCCGCGACATGGAGCGCCAACGCAACGATCAAGCGCGCTCGCAACAGGACGAGCAGCGTTACGCGCGCGGAGTGCGCGACACCTACACCCCCGAGCCGCAATGGCTGCGTCAGGATCGTGAACAGCGCGACGACCAGCAGTTCGAATCCGGCATCGGCGGCAGCCAGTACGGCGGCAGCGAATACGGATACGCCGGCACTTCGCGCGGCAGTTACGCCGGCAGCGGGCGCGAGTGGGGCGAGAACACGAACACGCAGGGTTACGGCAGGCAGGGCTACGGCTCGCAGGGCTACGGCGCGTCGCAGGGCTACGGCCGCCAGGGCGCCGGCACCAACCGCGATTTCGGCGGGCGCGATTACGGGCAACGCGATCAATCGCGCATCCGCGAAGAACGCGACGACCAGCAGCGCTACTCCAGTTTCGAAACCGCCGGTTGGGACGACGATCTGGACACCGGCAGCCAGCGCAATTACGCGCCCTTCCACGTCGGCACCGGCATGGGCCTGGGTTCCTCCAGCGGCAGCGAGTTCGCGCGCGAGCCTGAGTTCGGCACGAGCTACCGCTCCTCGTCGGCCCATGGCAGCCGCGGCGGCTGGGACCTCGGGACGCAGCAGCGCGACTTCGGTCCGGGTTCGACGCCCTCGTTCCGCGGCATGGGGCCGGCCAACTACAAGCGCTCCGACGAACGCATCCGCGACGACATCTACGAACGACTGACCGACAGTCACGTCATCGACGCGCGCGGCATCATGGTCGATGTCAACGAAGGCAACGTCACGCTGACGGGCACCGTCAACGAACGTCGCATGCGTTACGCGGCAGAAGACCTCGTCGAGCGCATCGGCGGCGTGGCGAACATCAACAACCAGTTACGCGTGCAATCGCAGGAACAGACCCGCGCACAGGGTCAGCCGGCGCCGTCAACCGGCAAGACGCTGGACGAAAACAAGCGTCACTGAGCGTGAATGGTGGGGAGGGCGACTAGCCCTCCTCATCCTCCGTCGCCGCACCGGAACGCTCGCGCGCGAGCCGATTCCGGATCGTTCGCGCCGTGATCCCCAGGGCCGCCGCCGCGCGCCGGCGGTTGTTGCCGTAGTGCTGCAGCGTCTTGCGCAGGATCCGCCGCTCCATCTCCTCGAACGAGGTGCCGATGGTGAAGGTGATCGTATGCGAGGACTCTTCCGCCGGTTTCGGGAACGACTGCGGCGACATGCGCACCACGCCGTCCTCGGCGAGGATGTAGCTGCGTTGCACTGCGTTGCGCAATTCGCGCACGTTGCCCGGCCACGCCGCGTGCGCGATCGCATCGATCGTGTCGGGCGAGAACGCATGGCGCGTTCCACCGCGTGCGTTGAGTTCGGCGAGGAAGGCATTGGCCAGGCGCACCGAATCGCCTTCGCGTTCGCGCAAGGGCGGAACCGCGATGTCGAATCCGCTGAGCCGGTAATACAAGTCTTCGCGCAAGCGGCCGCTGGCGACGGCTTCGCGCGGATCGCGATTGGTCGCAGAGACGATGCGCACTTCCACCGGAAGGTCGGTATGTCCACCCACGCGGCGGTAGCAACCGAAGTCCAGCACGCGCAACAAGTGCGTCTGCAGCACCGGCGCCATCTCGGTGATCTCGTCGAGGAAGAGCGTGCCGTGCGCGGCTTGTTCCAGGAACCCCATGTGCCGCGCGAACGCACCGGTGAAGCTGCCTTTTTCGTGGCCGAACAATTGGCTCGCGAGCAGTTCGCCGGCGACCGCGCCGCAATTGACCGCGACGAAGGGGCCGCTGCAGCCGCTCGCTTCGTGGATCGCACGCGCGATCAGTTCCTTGCCGACGCCGCTTTCGCCGTGCACGAGTACGGCCGCGTCGGTGGGCGCGACCTTTTCGATCATCCGGCACACCGACTGGAAACCGCGCGATGCACCGACCATGCCGTGATTCGGCGCCGGCGCGATCGGCGGCGCGATGCGGCGATCGGTCGCGGCCGCTTGCAGCAGTTCGCGCAAACGCTCGGGACTGATGGGCTTGACCAGGTAATCGACGACGGAACTGCGCAGCGAATGCAGCACCGACTCGACCGAGGGCCGGCCGGTGACGATCACGGCGCGCGTGCGTCGTGCGTCGATATCGTCGAGCAATTGCAGTCCGTTGCCGTCGGGCAGATCAAGGTCGACGAGTGCAAGATCGTAGTCGCGCTGGCGCATGCGCTGCAGCGCCTGGTTCAGTTCGCTCGCGATTGTGATTTCGTATCCTTCCAGCCGCGCGACCTCCGCCGTCGCGTGCACGAAGCCGACATCGTCGTCGACGATGAGCAATGTCGGCGCGCTGATCGCGGTGGGTTCGCTCGTCGTCCTGTCGGACGACCGGGAGGGTTCCATGTCGGGCTCGGGGCGGGGGACGCGTTGCGGTTTACTCCGCAGTAAGCGATCCCGAGGTGAAGGCCGAGCTACTTTTTCCGCAACCGGAAATGTTTTCCGGCGCATTCAGCCTGCAGGCACGGCGATTGCGACGTGAAGGCATCTTCCGAAAAAGCAGGAGTCACGCCCATGCGTCTTAACATCCCTCACAAATCCCCGTGGCTGTTGCTGGTCTTGCTCGCCGCGACGAACGGCTGCAAACGACACGAACCGAACCAGGACGCGAGCCCTGCACCCGGCACACGCAGCCCTCCGTCCGCTTCCACGATCGCCACCGCGTCGACGATCGCACCCGCGGCGCCGGGCGCGGCGACACCGGGAACTGCGCAGCTCAATCCGGGCGACTTGTCGTTCCTCTCGACCGCAGCGCGCGCGAATGAAGAAGAGATCGCGACCACCGAACTCGGCATGTCGCGCGGCAGTGCCAAAAACAAGGAGCTTTCGCGCATGTTGAACGGCGACCACGTCGCCTTGCGCGATGAGATCACGGCGCTCGCACCGACGCTCGGCACGCCGCCCACGGTCGAGGCACCGAAGGCGTTGTCCGACCTGCAAGGTGAAGCATTCGACGGCCAACTGATCGCGACCTTCCGCGACCAACACCAGAAGGCGATCGGGTTGTTCACGCAAGCGAGCACCGACCGGACGCTCAGCGAGTCGGTGCGCCAGCTCGCGAGCGACGCGTTGCCGAAGCTGAAGAGCCACCTGGCCGCCGTGGAAGGGGCGACGGCAGCGGAATGAAATTCCCGCACGAACCTCGCCTTCCGGATCGCGCGCATGAATGGCCCGGTTCGTGCGTCACTGAAGAGCCGCTCCATCCCCCGGGCGCGTGAAGGAGAACGTCAATGGCTACACGAGGAACAGGAACCAGCAATCGCGGGTTCGCATCGATGGATCCCGAGAAGCAACGCACCATCGCCGCGCAAGGCGGGCGTGCCGCCCACGCGCAAGGCGTGGCCCACGAGTTCGATTCGGAAGAAGCGCGCGCCGCCGGACGCAAGGGCGGCCAGGCACGCAGCAGCAGGAGCGCCGCATCGCGCGCGGCCAGCCTCGCGAACGCCGATCGCGACATCCAGCAGCCTGCGGCCAGCCCGATGCACACGATGTCGGATGAACTGCCGAAGGGTGGTCATCTCTGATGGGGCGGGCGGCGACCCCGCGTCGCCGCCCCCGTTTTCTACTTCCACCAGCCGCGCCAGCGCGCGAGCACCAACGCGAACACCGGCAGGGCGAGCATCGCGCCCACGGCCCACCAGAATCCCCGCGTGCCGCTGTCGAAGAGGCTCGCATGGAAATTCATGCCTAGCATGCCCGCCACCACGGCCAGCGTGCCGAGCAGCACGGTCACGAACGTCAGCAGCCGCATCGTTTCGTTGGTGCGATGTGACAGCCGCGTATCCAGCAATTCGAAACTGCCGACCACCAGGTCGCGCGCATTCTCCACCGCATCCATCACGCGTTCGTAGCGGTCGCTGACCGCGCGGAAGCGCTTCTGCACGAGCGCATCCTGTTCCGGTCGGAAGTCCGGGCGGCGCAATGCGTCGAACAGATCGCGATGCGAACCGAGCAGGCGGCGAAAGCGCGCCACGGCGCGCCGTAGTCCGCCGAGTTCCTGCGCGAATCCATCGCGGACGTGACCATGCAGCATCGCGACTTCCATGTGGTCCACGCGCGCCTCGAATTGATCCAGCGCCGCGTAATACGCAGTCAGCATGCGATCGAGCAAGGCAATGGCGAAGGTGTCCGCGTCCAGGTCGCCGATGTGCGAGGCCGGGTCGTGTTGCGCGACGACCGCATCGAGGAACGGGATCGGATCGCGATGCGCGGTAAAGACGACATTGGGCCCCACCACGAGCAGCCACGGCGTTCCGTGGATGGATTCGTCCTTTTCCACCCAGCGCGGGGCGATGGCGCGCACGGCGTACCAGCCCTTGCGCATGACCAGCGGATCGCTGTGCGCGTCGAACAGCGGGGCGATGAGATCGGGTTGCAGGCCCACTTCGCGCATGAGCGCTTCGGTCGCCTCCTGTCCGTCGGAGACGATGTCGATCCACGCCAACTCTTCGTCGGTGAGGCCGTCCAGGTCGAGCGCGCGCGGATCTTCGACCGGGCGGTCCTCGCCGTTCGCATCGAACAGCAGGGCGCGCACGGAGGGCCGACGTTCCGTCTCCGATGTCGGTTGGGGTTGCATGCGCGCGTTGTAACAGCCGCCTGTCGAAAGCGTATTCACGCGTGCGCAACGGGCGGAGAACGAGGCTAGCGAGATGAGCACAAGCAAGTCCGCAGAACTGGCCCTGGACAAGTCGATCGCCGATTCCTTCCCCGCCAGCGATCCCTCGTCGCAGTCGCAACCGGTGACCGCCACGCCGACGCAATCGCAGATGCCGCTGCACGAGCTGGGGCTGACGGGCGATCAGTTGCATGTGTATCGGGTGATCGAACCCCGCAAGGCAGCCGAGCCGTTCTCGGGTTCGGGCGCCGATTCGGGTGGACGCTGGACCTCGCCGCGCACGCCGGGGGTGTACGCATCCTTGTCGCCGGCCTCGGCGATGCTCGAATACCTCGTGCACGTGGAAGGCGAGACACCCGATGAATTGCTGCTCGCACGGGCGACGGTCCCGATGGGCAGCGTGCTCGCGCAACTGGATCTTCCGAGCGACTGGAAAGAGCGTCCTTATCGCGACACCGTGCGCCAGATCGGCGACCGGTGGGCGAAGGCGCAGGATTCGCTCGCGCTACGCGTGCCGAGCGCGGTGTGCGAAGGCGAATGCAACATCCTGCTGAACCCGCAGCATCCCGACTTCGCGAAGCTGCACCTGGATCAACTGACGCCGCTCAAGCTCGATCCGCGCTTGCGGATCTGACGCGCTTTCAGTCGCCGCGGTAGCGGCAACCGGACGTGCAGGTTTCGTTGACGACGATTTCCGACAGCTGCGGCAGCGCCGGTTTCAGGCGCGTGAAGATCCACTTCGCGAGCACTTCGCTGGTCGGGTTTTCTAGACCGTCGATGTCGTTGAGATAGTGGTGGTCGAGTTGGTCGTACAGCGGGCGGAATGCCGTCTTGATGTCGGCGAAATCCATCACCCAGCCCGTGTCGGCCCCGGGTTCGCCCGAAACGTGGATCTCCACGCGGAACGAATGCCCGTGCAGGCGCGCGCACTTGTGGCCCGGCGGAACGTTCGGGAGCCGGTGCGCGGCTTCCAGGGTGAAGGATTTGAAGATGTCCATGGCGCAATTCTAGTCTTCCGCGCCTGTTACGGCTTGCCGGCTCCGAAAAACAGCGGGTCGTCGTTGCGTAGAACTACTGAGGCGCGCGCCGGCGAGCGCGGCGATCCTGCGGATCGGTGCCCGAAGGAGTCCGCCCATGCGCCTGGTCCTGGTGACGTCCATCGTTCTTGTCTTTGCGGGGTGCCAGCGCTCGCAGGCGCCGGTTGCGCCCGCGTCGACCGCCACGCAACCCGCGGCGCCGATCGCCGAAGCACCCGCGACGGGGGCGCCGCCGCCCGAGCCTGGCTCGGTGCCCGTCACCGCGGACAATTACGGTCGCGCGGCCACCGACCTTGCCTTCGCCAACGTCGTGAAGGACGGGGGCATCGGCAGTTTCCACCACAACCGCGAACTCACGCCGCTCGACAAACAACAGGTTGTTCGCCAGAACCGCGACACCTTGTATTCGGCCGCGGTGCTCGACCTGGATGCGGGACCGGTGACGGTGACCTTGCCCGATGTCGGCGAACGCTTCATGTCGATGCAAGTCTTCGACGAAGACCAGTACACGCACTTGGTCACCTACAAGCCCGGGCGCTACGTGATCACGCGCAAGGAGATCGGCACGCGTTATGCGCTCGCCGCACTGCGCATGTTGGTCGACCCGGGCAAGCCGGCCGACATGGAGGCCGTGCACGCGAAGCAGGATGAAGTGAAGCTCGAACAACCCGGCGGCCCCGGCAAGTTCGAAATTCCCAAATGGAACATGGGCGACTACAAGAAGCTGACCGATGCCTTGACCGTGCTCGGCGATACCTTGCCCGACAAGAACCGCATGTTCGGCATGAAGGCCGACGTCGAACCCGTGCGCCGCCTGATCGGCGTGGCCACGGCGTGGGGCGGCAATCCGGAGAAGGAAGCGACGTATCTCAACTTCACGCCCGAGCAGAACGACGGCAGCACGATTTATCGTCTCGTCGTGAAGGACGTGCCGGTGGATGGGTTCTGGTCGGTGACGGTGTACGACGCGAAAGGATTCTTCCAGGTCAATCCGCAGAACGCGTACTCGTTCAACAACATCACGGCGCAGAAATCGCCGGATGGTTCGATCGCGATCCAGTTCGGCGGCTGCGAGGGCAAGGTGCCCAACTGCCTGCCCGTCACGCCCGGCTGGAATTACCTCGTGCGGCTGTATCGGCCGCGCAAGGCGGTCCTCGACGGGTCGTGGAAATTCCCGGAACCGATGCCGGTGAAGGGCTGAAAAACGCAAAAGGCCGGCGCAAGGCCGGCCTTCGACGTGTGGTGGCTATGGGTGGACTCGAACCACCGACCCCAGCATTATGAGTGCTGTGCTCTAACCGGCTGAGCTACATAGCCACGCGGAGAGCCGCGAATTATTCACGGCAGGGGGCTGCCGCGTCAATGCTCGCGATGCTTCACCAAAGTTCGCTTGTGGGGGCGGCGGGGGCGTGGCAGAGTCGGTCGCAGTGCATTGAGGAGTCCGCATCGTGATCGATCCGGACGGTTACCGGCCCAACGTGGGCATCGTGCTCATGCACCCGGATGGACGGGTGTTCTGGGCGCGCCGTGTCCACCGCGACGGCTGGCAGTTCCCGCAAGGCGGGATGAATACCGACGAGACGCCGCTCGAGGCGATGTATCGCGAGCTGCGCGAGGAAACCGGCCTGCTGCCGGACCACGTGGCGGTCCTGGGCGTCACGCCCGGCTGGCTGCGCTATCGCCTGCCGCAACGGGCCATCCGCCGCAACGACAAGCTGGTCTGCATCGGGCAGAAGCAGGTGTGGTACCTGCTGCAGTTCACGGGCGAGGAATGCCACCTGTGCCTGGACAGTACCGAGAAACCTGAATTCGACCATTGGCGCTGGGTGGACTTCTGGTACCCGGTCGAGCACGTGGTGAACTTCAAGCGCAGCGTCTATGCCAGCGCCCTAGGGCATCTGGCCCCGTTTGCGCGGCAGGTGGCCGGTCCGACTGCGATCCCTCATCCGAGCAAAGACCTGCGCCCGGACTTGGGCGCCCACGGCCGCCAGCGGCCGCGCCGCCGGGTGGTCGCAGGTGAACGCGGCGGGGGATCCGCACCCGAAGCGAATTGACAATGATTCGCATTTATGGGGAAATGGCGCCGTCCTCCCCGGCCTGCGGTTCCTCCCCCATGTTCGTCTGCATCTGCCACGGCATCACCGACACCACGATTCGCGAAGCCGCGGAAAACGGCGTCACGAGCGTGTCCGAGCTGACGATGCGCACCGGCGCCGGTTCCTCCTGCGGCAGCTGCATGGACATGGCGGCCGACCTGCTCGCCCGCCACGCGCCGGCAGAGCCGGGCTTCGCCGAGCTCCCGGTGCTGCAAGCCGCCTGACGCGGCTCGTTGTTTCGTCCGAAAGTTCGCGAGCGTTGATGCAAACGCATCGCGTTTCGTCGCCGTGCGCGTGATGGCGCTAGCATCCGCGCATTCGAAGCACGGAGCACGGACATGAAGGGCGACCCCAAGGTCATCGAACATCTCAATCGGGCGCTCTACAACGAGCTCACCGCGATCAACCAGTACTTCCTGCACGCCAAGATGCTGAAGAACTGGGGCCTGAAGGAATTGGCCGAGCACGAGTACAAGGAATCGATCGACGAGATGAAGCACGCCGATCGCCTGGCCGAGCGCATCCTGTTCCTCGAAGGCCTGCCGAACTTCCAGGCGCTGGGCAAGCTGCGCATCGGCGAGAACCCGCGCGAAGTGCTGCAGGCCGACCTCGCGCTCGAACTCGAAGCCCTGCCGACCTTGCGCGATGCGATCGCGTACTGCGAAAGCATCCGCGACTCGGTGAGCCGCCGCCTGTTCACCGACATCCTCGATTCCGAGGAAGAACACATCGACTGGATCGAAACGCAGTTGGCGTTGATCGATCGCCTGGGCGAAGCGAACTACCTGCTCACGAAGATCGAAGAGTAAGCGTCAGGCTTCTGCCGTGCGGCGTTTCCGCAGCCGAAGCTGCAGCGCCGCACGCGCGCGTTCGAATTCGTCCGTCAACATCGTCACCGCGACCGCGGGCCGATCCAGCGTTTCCATCCGCGCGCCGAGTTCGATGCGCTTGGCCGCGGCGGACAGGGCCATCGCGCCCAGGTTCGCGCTCGAGGACTTCAGGGAATGGGCCGCTTCGCGCAGCGCATTGAAGTCCGGCGCCAGCGCGGCACGTTCCAGCTGCGCGAGCAGGTGCGGCGCATCTTCCAGGAACACTTGCACGATGCGCGAGGCATCGGCGCCGATGACGGCGTAGAGCTCGTCGAGCGCACCGTCGTCGATGATCGGATCGACCGGCGCCGAGACCATTTCCGACGGCGGCACTTCAAGCGGCGCGGCAGGCGGCTGCGGCGGTGGCACGGGCATGTCGGTGGTCTCCACGGTCGGCATCGCGAAGGAAGGCGGACGCGGCGTCGGCGACGCGGCCGGCGCGGCCTTCTGCGCCGGCATCGCATTGCCGGCGTTCGCGTTCGCGAATGCAGCCGCCGACGGCGCACGCGCACGCGGCGCTTCCTGCAGCCAGCGGCGCAGGCAATGTTCGAGTTGGCCGCGCGTCACCGGCTTGGCGAGGTAATCGTCCATCCCCGCGTCGAGGCAGCGCTGGCGGTCGCCGGCCATCGCGTTGGCCGTCATCGCGACGATCGGAAGGTGCGGGCCCGTCGGATCGGCGGCTTCGATCTCGCGCCACTTCTGTGCGGCGCTGTACCCATCGAGCACCGGCATCTGGCAATCCATCAACACCAAGTCGTAGTTGCCGTCGCGCATGCGCATCAGCGCCGCTTCGCCGTTGGTGGCGGTGTCGCACTCGAGTCCGAGCACGCTCAGCAGGCGTTGCGCGACGAGCAGGTTGACCGGGTTGTCCTCGACGAGCAGCACGCGCGCCTGCCAATGCCGGGCGGGTTTGTCGCTGTCGCTGGCCTTGCGTTCTTCCGTCGTCTCGCCGCGCGGGGCGCGTTGCGCGAGTGCTGCGCGCAATTCCGCATCCGGCGCCTGGCGCGGCAGCAGCGTTGCGCCGGTGTGCAATTCCTGCGGCACTTCTTCGTCGGAATACAGGTACACCAGGCGCACGTCGCCGAAACTCGCATGGCGGCCGACGTTGCGATGCAAGGCGATCGCCGTATTGCGCATGCTCGCCAGGTCCGCGAGCACCACGCCGTAGGTCCACGGCGGGCCCTGCGTCGCGGCCGCGCGCAGTCGATCGAGCGCTTCCTGCGTCGTTTCCACCGCCGTGACGCGCAATCCCCAGTTCGGCACCAACATGCTCAGGCGCGTGCGCAGGCGCGCATCGGACGTCAGCAGCAGCAAGCGTTGCCCGCTGAGGTCGGCTTCGCGCGTCGGCATGTCGCCGAGCACCTTCAGCAGCGGAATCTCGAAATGGAAGGTCGCGCCGTGGCCGGGTTCGGACTGCACGCCGATGCGGCCGCCCATCAGGTCCACGATGCGATGGCAGATCGCCAGGCCCAGGCCCGTGCCGCCGTACAAACGCGTCGTCGACGCATCGGCCTGCGTGAACGCATGGAACAGGCGCGACTGCGCATCGGTCGCGATGCCGATGCCGGTGTCGCGCACTTCGAAGCGAAGCTGATGCTGCGCCGTGGTTTCGCCGACGCGGCGCACGCCGATCGAAATCGATCCGCGTTCGGTGAACTTCACCGCGTTGCTGATCAGGTTCGTCAGCACCTGGCGCAGGCGCACCGGATCGCCGCGCACGGGCAGGCGCACGCCCGGATCCAGGTGCAGGTGCAGGCGCAGCCCCTTGGATTCGGCGGGGCGTTCCATCAATTGCATGACCGCTTCGAGCAGGTCGCGCAAATTGAAGGTTGTCGTTTCCAGTTCGAGCTTGTTCGCTTCGAGCTTGGAGTAGTCGAGGATGTCGTCGACGATGCGCAGCAACTGCTGCGACGAGGTGTACGCAGTGCGCACCAGCTCGTGCTGGTCGGGCAGCAGGCGCGCGTGCAGCAGCAGGTCGAGCATCGGCACGATGCCGTTGAGCGGCGTGCGGATTTCGTGGCTCATCGTGGCGAGGAATTCGCCCTTGGCCAGGACCGCGGATTCGGCCGCCTGCTTGGCCTTGGTCAATTGCTGTTCGAGTTCGTGGTGGCGCTGGATCTCGCGCTGCAACTGGTCGACCTGGAACTGCCCCCGCTCGGCCTTGTCTTCCATCGCCGCCATTTGCTGGTCGCGGCGATGGAGCACATACACCACGGCCATCAGCGCGATGAGCGCCGTCAGCACGAAGAGCAGCGCGGCGAATTGCCAGGGACCTTCGATCCCCCCGGCTTCCAGCGCAAGGGAAACCGCAGCACCGGCGGCGGCGCCGAGCGCCAGCCACCGCATCGTGAGCCAGCGGCTCGTGGCCTGGCGTTCGGGCATCAGAGCACCGCGTTCTTGAAGTCGAAGTCGAGCTCGCTCGCCGCCTGTTGCACGAGGTTGCCCTGGATGAAGTCGATGCCGCTCATCCACAGCGTCGCCGCGGCTTGCGGATCCTCGACGCTATGGCCGATCACCTGCAGACCTTGGCGATGCGCGCGATCGATGGAGGTGCGCATCGCATCGCGCAGCGCGCCGCCGTCGGCATGCGCATAGCGCGCGGACAGGCGGATGTAACCGAGCGGCAACTGCGAGAGGAGCGCATCGGCATCCGGCGAATGCTCGTACTGGCTCAGGCAGAACTGCACGCCCACCGGTACGAGTTGGTCGCAGAAGGTTTTCAGCGTGACCGCATGGATCAGGGCATCGGCCAGGCGGATGTCGATGACCAGCGACGGGCCTTCCAGGCCGCGCACGGTGATCGCCGAGGCGAGCCATTCGGCATACGCATCGCGTGCGAGCGTGCGCGAGGACTGGGGCACGAACAGGCGCACCGGCCGGCTCTGCGCGCGTCGCTGCTGCAACACGTCGAGTGCGCGTTCCAGCACCCAGCGATCGATGTCGTGGATCATGCCGGCCTGTTCGGCGGCGGGCACGATCTCGGCGGCGTTGTGCATCGTGCCGTCGGAGGCCTGCATGCGCAGCAGCGTCTGGTATTGCGCCTCGTCGCCGCCGGCGACGGCGACGATCGGCTGGTAGATCAATTCGAAACGATCGTCCGCGAGCGCGTCGCGCAGGTAATCGGACAGGTCGCTCGTCTGGCCGTGGTCCGGCGGTTCGAACGCGAAGATGCCCAGCGCCTGCGACCGTGCGTGGCGCGAGGCCTGTTCGGCGGCTTCGAGCGCGCCGCCCGCATCGGTGAAGCCGTGGCGCAAAGCCGTGTAACCGACCGTGACGCGCAACTTGATCGTGTGCCCGTCGACATCGAAGGGCTTCTGCGACAACCCGTCGCGCCACACGCGCGCCTGGCGATCCAGCGCGAGGTCTTCCAGGTTCGGCGTGTAGACCAGGAAGGAGTGGTCGTTCAGGCGCGTGGCCGGATGCACGCCGGCGAGCGCGCCCAGGCGCCGGCCGGCTTCGGTCATCAGGCGTTCCAGCGCGGCGTAGCCGAAGCGTTCGCGCAGCGTGGACGTGCCTTCGATCTCGAGGAAGTAGATGCCGCCCGCGCTCGCCGGCAACGCGGTGCTCAATTGCTGCAGCAACACCGGGCGCGCCATCAGGCCGGTCGCCGGATGGCGGCTGGCTTCGGTCATGCGCTGCTTGCCGAGGATGCGCGCGCGCTTGACGCGGCTTTCGATGGCGGCGATGAGGTGGCGCGGGCGAATGGGCTTCTGCAGGAAATCATCGGCGCCGACTTCGAGCACTTCGTATTGCTTTTCCGGATCCGGATCGCCGGTGAGGAAGACGATCGGCGTGTGCAGGAACGATTCGTGCGCGCGGATCATCGTCGTCAGTTCGGTGCCCGACATGCCGGGCATGTGCAGGTCCATCAGCACCAGGTCGGGCTTGATGCGCTGCATCGTGTCGAGCACGTCGCGCGATTCGGCGGCGACGACCGCTTCGATGCCGGCGCCGTTCAACACGCCCTCGGCGAACATGGCCTGCGCGCGGTCGTCTTCGACGATCAGCACGCGATACGGCGGTTCTTCGCCCGTGCCCAGCGGGGGCAGGGCGACGTCTTCGGGGGCGGTGCTCGAATGCGGTTCGCTCGAGGACGAAGCGGAGGACTCTGCCAATTCGCCCGAGGTGACATCTTCGGCGGCATCGGCGGGCGGTGCGTCTTCGCTCCAGCGGCGCCAGTACGCCTGCGGCGGCGTTTCCGCGCGCGCGGCGGTCTCGTCTTCGGCCACCTGCGCGGCGGACGGCAACTGCAACATCAGGTTTTCGGCGACCGAAATCAGCTGCGCGGTCGAAGCGGCATCCGGCATGTGTTGCGCGACGCGCGCGGCCGACATCTGCGAATGCAACTGCGCGAGCATGCCGGCCCAGCGCGGGTCGAGGCGGACAGCCTGCCCGTGGAGACGGTCGATTTCGTGCGCGATCTGTTCGAACGAGCCGGGATCCCAGCCCATCGCGCGGCGGCTGCGCAAATGCTGCGCAAGGCCATCGACGCCGTCGCGGAACTGCGACAGCGGATCAGACGACGCCTGTTGGCGTTTTTTGGTGGCGGGCATCGGCTCCCCCGGCGTGTGCCGCCATTATCCCTTGCTCCCCATCAAGGGAAGAGCACGAAAACTGGATACGCCTTCGGCCAGCCGCTTGCAAGCCGTGACGCGATTCTCAATGCGGCACATTCGTGGTCGCCTGCACCGTGCGGGGCCCGAAAAGCGCGCGCCGCACGCGCTGCCACACCCACCAGACCGCGGTGGCCATCAGCACGCTGATCGCGATGACGATCGCCAATGCGATCCACGGGTGCGCGAAGGCCAGCGCCAGGCCGCCGACCACGGCCGCGTCCTCGGTCACCGAGGCGGTCCAGTTGCTCACCGGTTCGGGGGAGGTATTCAGTAGCGCGCGGCTGCCGGCCTTCAGCACATGGCTGGTCAGGGCCACGCCCGCGCCGGTGGCCAGCATGCCGGCGCCCAGGTGGCCGTCGGGCGAGAGCGTGGCGGCCGCGAGGAACGCACCGACGGGCACGCGCAGCACCGTGTGCAACAGGTCCCAGCCCGAGTCGACGCCCGGGATCTTGTCGGCGAAGAACTCCACCGCCGCCAGCAGGCCCGAGGTGCCGAGCACCCACGGCGAGGTCGTCGGCTCCAGGGCCGTGGGGAGGTCGAGCCAGCCCAGGGCGCCGGCCAGGCCGATGCCGAACACCGTCAGGTACACGCGGATTCCCGCAAGCCAGGCCAGCAGAATCCCGATCGCGAAAAGATGCGCTTCGGACATGGCAGCTTCCTCCATCGGCCGGCGGGCAAAGGCCGTACACTCGCCGCCCCGAGTATAGGCACGGTCCCCGTGTCGTCCCGTGGAGCTCGCCCCGATGGAGCCGACCAGGCCCAGCCCGCAATTCGAGATCGTCCCGCGTGAAGGCCGGGGCCGCCTGCCGGCCTGGGGCTGGCTCGTGGCGGCGCTCGTGCTGGGGCTGCTGGTGGGGGGTGGACTGGCGTGGTGGCTGGGCAAGCCGGCGGTCGGGTCGCCCGAAGCCCGCATCGCCCAAAGCCAGCACCAGCTGAAAGCCACGCAGTCCCAGGTCTCCGAGCTGGAACAACGCGTCAGCACCCTGACGCGTTCGGACCAGATCACCCGCGACGCCAACCGCGACGTGCAGGCGATGCTGGCCGACAAGGACGAGCAGATCGCGAGCCTGCGTGCCGACGTGGCGTTCTATGAACGCTTCGTGGGAAGCGGCGGCGAGCGCAAGGGCCTCTCGGTGCATTCGGCCGAATTCGAGCGCGAGGCCGGCGGCAGTTGGCGCTACCAGGTGGTGCTCACGCAAAGCCTCAATCGCGGCGCGGTGAGCCAGGGCGAAATGAAGTTCGACGTCGAAGGGGTGAGGGACGGACGCCTGACGACGGTGAAGTGGGACGAGATGCAACAAAAGCCCGCGGCTGCGGGGCAACAATACGAATTCCGCTATTTCCAGCGGCTCGGCGGCAGCATTGTGTTGCCCGCCGGTTTCACGCCGCAGCGCGTCAAGGTGGCGCTGCGCGGCAAGGGCGCGAACGTCGACACGGCGCTCGCGTGGACAACGATGTCGTCTCCTGGGGAGTAACGGGATGTTCAAGAGTTCGCAAGGCAAACCCTCCGCGCGCGACGGCCAGGCCGTCGACACGCTCATCGGCCCGCAGGTCGTGGTCCGCGGGGATATCGAGTTCAGCGGCGGGCTCTATGTCGAAGGCCGCATCATCGGCCGCGTCACCGCCACCGAGGGGGCGCAGGCCGTGCTGATGCTGTCCGAACACGGCTGCATCCAGGGGGAAGTGCGCGCACCGGTCGTGATGATCGACGGCCGCATGGAGGGCGATGTCCATGCCTCCGAGCGCATCGAACTGGCCGCCAAGGCCCGCGTGCAGGGCAACGTGCACTACCGCGTGGTCGAAATGCACGCCGGCGCCCAGCTCACCGGGTTGCTCGTCCACGCCGACGCCACCCCGGCCGCCGTGCCCGAGCTTCCGGCGCTCGCCGCCGTCGCCTGAGGGCGTCGTTTCTCCGATTCGCAGCGTTTGGGCGCGCGCCGCTTGATTGCGGCGCCTGAGGCCCGCATCTTGTGGCGCATGGAACTGATCGATTTCCCCACCTGGCAGCAGCTGGACGCCCCCGTGCAGTTTTCGCCGGCCGCGGCGGCCAAGGTCCGCGAACTCATCGCCGAGGAAGGCAACGCCGAGCTCAAGCTGCGCGTCTACATCCAGGGCGGCGGGTGTTCGGGCTTCCAGTACGGGTTCGAATTCGACGAATCGCGCGGCGATGACGACGTGGCGGTGGAAACCGACGGCGTGACGCTGCTCGTCGATCCGCTCAGCCTGCAATACCTGATGGGTGCGGAAGTGGATTACAGCGAGAGCCTGCAGGGCGCGCAGTTCGTCATCCGCAACCCCAACGCGAAGACCACGTGCGGCTGCGGCAGCAGCTTCACGGTGTGACGCACGCGTCGCCTTTCGCGTTCGTCGACGGCGCGCTGGATCGCGCCGACCACCTGCGCGACGACGCCGAAACCCTCGCAACGCTCTGGCCGCAGGCACGCATCGTCGTGCTGGAAGAAGACGGCCGCGCATTCGCCGACAGCGACGATGCCTTGCTCGCGCCGGAGGGCTGGACGCTCGGTGGCGGGCCCGGCACCGCGATTTTCCTCGGCTTGCGCGAAGGCCAGGCGTGGTTTGCCCAGTCGGCGAAGGTCGTGGGCTTCGACGCACCGGGGCGCATCGAGCTGCGCACCGCGGCCACGCAATGGCCGGCCTTCGACGCCACCGTCTTCGCGCAGGCCCGCGCGATGCTGCATTGGCATGCGCGCCACCGCTTCTGCGGCGTGTGCGGCGGCGAACTCGGATTCGTGCGCGCCGGCTGGCTCGGCCAGTGCACGCGCTGCGGCACCGAACAGTACCCACGCACCGACCAGGCGATCATCGCCGCGGTCACCGACGGCAAGCGACTGCTGCTCGGGCGCCAGCGCAACTGGCCGCCGCGGCGCTGGTCGGTGATCGCCGGTTTCGTCGAACCCGGCGAATCGCTCGAACAGACCGTCGCCCGCGAAGTGCTCGAGGAAACCGGCGTGCGCGTGCGCTCGTGTCGTTACCTCGCATCGCAGCCCTGGCCGTTTCCCGGCTCGCTGATGCTCGGTTTCCTAGCCGAAGCGGGACCCGATGTCCCCGTGGTGGGGGACGAGCTCGACGACGCGCGCTGGTTCGATGCCGAAACCATCGAAGCCGGATTGGCGCGCGACTGGGCCGTGGGACCGGAGGAAGAGGAAGGCGGCATCGCGTTGTCCGCGCCGATTTCCATCGCACGTTGGTTGATCCAGTCGTGGTTGGCATCCGTCACGCGCTGAATGCGCATGGGATGATTCCGTATCATGCCGCTGACGGGTCCGATGTCGCGGATCCGCTCGCCCGAGGTCGTCGATGTCCATTACGTTGATCGCCGTCGTCATCGCGCTGATCGTCGGTCACTCGATGCCGGCGTTGGTGGCGTTGCGCCGCTACGACTGGTTCATCCGCTGGCTCGAATGGCTCGCCGCGCAACTTGGCGACAACGCATCGTGGCGCGGCGCGGGCGGGCTGTTGTTCGCGATCGGCCCGCCGCTGTTGCTGATCGCGTTGTTGCAGATCGCCTTGCGCGGGGACTTCTACGGTTTCCCGGCATTCGTCTTCGCCCTGGTCGCGCTGTTCTACGCGTGGGGGCCACGCGACCTGGACCACGATGTCGAAGCGGTGGTCAACGCCGCCGATCCGGTCGCTCGCCGCGATGCGGCCGCGCGCCTGTTCCCGGACCAGGTGGATCCGGTGCTCGACGGCGGCTCGCTGGTCGAAGCGGTGTTCCGCTGTGCGCTTTGGCGCTGGTTCGGCGTGTTGTTCTGGTTCCTGCTCGTCGGCGCGTTCGGCGCGTTGCTGTATCGCCTGGTGTCGTTGTGCGCCCAGGGCGAAGCGCGCAGGCGTTTGCCCGAAGGTGCGTCGCAGGCCGCGCGCACGCTGCTCGCCTTCCTGGATTGGCCCGTCGCGCAGTTGATGACGCTGTCGCTGGCGCTGGTCGGCAATTTCGACAGCGTCTTCCAGGCCTGGAAGACCGCGGGCGGCGCGGGTTATTCGGGCGACACGCGCTTCCTCGGCGCCGCCGCGCGCGCCAGCGTGCGCAGCGAACTGGCGGACGAAGCCCTGGACGACATCGATACCGAATATGTCGCCGACGGCGGCGTGGCCGTTTCGCGCGGCGTGCCGGGCCTGCCCGAGCTGCGCGATGCGATGAGCCTGGTGTGGCGCATCCTGCTGTTGTGGCTGGCGGTGCTGGCCTTGTTCGTGATCGGCGGCTGGGTGGCCTGATTCGCCGACGCGCTCAGCGCTTCCGCTTCTGCTCGTTCTCGCGCAGCGTCTCGATCAATTCCCGGACCACCTTGCGCGCCTTCGGCGGCAACGCGATGAACGCGTCGATCGCATGTTGATCCATCGCCGGAATGCGAAATTCGACGCGCGTCTCGCGAACGCGGGAAGTCGCCTCCGTTCCGTACTGCAACGCGGTAGGTTCGATACGGAGCAGGTGCGCCAACACGATGAGATTGCGCTGGCGCGGGATGCTCTTTCCGTTCAACCAACGCGAAACCGCTTGCGGCGTGGTGGGATCACCGCCATGCCGGACAATGAGGTAAGCGATCTCCGACGCGCTCTGCCGATAACCAGCGGCTTTCAAGGCACTTCGTAGGCGCTCGCCGAACAGGGCCTGTTCGCGTTTCATGGCGCCGACGTTAGGGGCTGGCGCGCGAACGCCTTGCAATTATCGCGTTATCCTCATTGAACCAATCGGGTTCATGGCAGGTAATTCGCGATGGCCACCTCGCTTCTGGAACGGCTGCCGCGCCTGGTCGCACACGGGCGCCGGCAAGCACAACGACTGATGGAATCTTCCACCGGACGGAATCGCGAACGCGCGGTTCCCGTCGAACGCGTGCACGCACCCGACGATCCGGTGCAACAGCATCGCGCGCCGGTGCGCCGCGTGCTGTGCGGTGCGCCGGCATTGTGCGTCGCCGCGTTGATCGCCGAACACCGCCAGGGCATCGGTGCGCCGCCGGGACGCATCGTGCTCGACCTGCATCCTGCAGGCGACGACGACACGCTCGCCGCGCGCCTGACGCGATGGACGCCGTGTTTCGCATTGTTGCGCACGCTCGCGCCGCGGGCGGCGCTGTCCGTCGATCTTCCACCGAACGAGAACGCGCCCGTGCAACTCGTGCTCGATGCCTTCGGTTGGCCCGAATCCAGCCGCAACGCAACCGTGCGCGACGCGACGGCGCTGCTGCTCGCCGACGACGCATCGCGCCTGGCCGATCTCGCGCCTGCGCACACGGCATGGGTCGCCTGCGCCCGCGATGCCGCCGGGTGCGCAGCGTTGCGCCGCACGCTCTTGCTGCGTGGCGACACGACCTTCCGCATCGACGACGTCGGCGCCACCCCTGCCGAGTGGACGCGCCGGCACGCCGCCGCGCAACCGGTCAAGGCGATGCGCGCCGCGCTCACGGCCTTCGGTGCGAAAGCGCTTCCGTTGCCGGCGGTATGCACGACGCCGGCGGGCCGCCGTCGCGCAGGCGGCGATGTCCTGCTGGGTGAACTCGTGCGCGACGGCGAACGCACGCTGGTGTGGGTGGACGCCCCCGATCGTCGCACCGGGCAATCCACGCTGAGTCGCGCGATCACCCGCCGCGAACATGGCCTGTATTCGCGCGTCCTGGTGTTGGGCTGGCATTTCGCACCCACCCTGTCGCAACACCTTGCGATGCGTTGCGATGCAGGCATCGACGTGCTCGCCATCGGCTGCCATCCGCGCGGCGAACGCGGGGCATCGCTGCGCATCGATCCACGCGGGTTTACGGCCGTCGGCGGATTGGCCCAGGCGTGGGTCGATCGCGAACGCTCGCGCGGCACGCCCGGCGTCGAATGGCTCGTCGTGCAACTGGGCGAAACGCGCGGCGAGGCGCCCGTGGATTGGGCCGTCGATCCCGCCTATGACGGTGTCGTTTTCCAGGGCGCGTGGCATGCCTTGCGCGATGCGCACGCGGGGATTCGCACCGTCCGACTGCGCCTGCCGTGGCAGCCCGCGCCGCGCCGCGTCTGCATCCGTGCGCTCGATGCAGCCGGCCGCGCGAGCGAGCTGCTGTTCGTCGTCCATGCCAACGACGCCACCGGGCCTGCGCACGCGCATGCCGTCCCCGCGCGCGCGCCGGGCAGCGCGCAGGTCGAGGCGCTCTGCTAGGCTCCGCGCCATCCCCGTTGGCGGTTGCACCGAATGGCGCACAACCAGTTCGAACTCCTCCGCCAACGGCGCTTCCTGCCGTTCTTCGCGACCCAATCGCTCGGCGCCTTCAACGACAACGTCTTCCGGCAAGCCATCATCGGCCTGCTGTTCTACATGGGCGTGGCGAGCGACGAGCGCAGCTTCTATACCAACCTCGCGCCGGCGATCTTCATCCTCCCGTATTTCCTGTTTTCCGCCACGGCCGGGCAGATCGCGGAGAAGCTGGAGAAGTCGCGGTTGATCCGCATCACGACGATGATGGAGATCTTCATCATGTCGGCGGCCGCGGTCGGCTTCGTGATGCAGAACATGGTGCTGCTGCTGATCGCGTTGTTCTCTACGGGTGTGCAGTCGGCGTTGTTCGGGCCGGTGAAGTATTCGATCCTGCCGTCCGTGCTCCGCCCCGAGGAACTCACCGGCGGCAACGGCCTGGTCGAGATGGGTACGTCGGTGTCGATCCTCGTCGGCATGCTGCTCGGCGGCATGATTTTCCAGGTGGCAGGCGCGAACGGGCCAGTCGTCGCCGCAGCGTCGGTCATCTTGTTCGCCGTCGCGGGCAACCTCGTCAGTCGTGCGATCCCGCCCACCGAGGCCGCAGCGCCGGACCTCAGGGTCGGCTGGAATCCGATTCCCGAATCCATGCGCGTGCTCGCGCTGGTGCGCAAGCAACCCGCTGTGCGCAACTCGGTGCTCGGCGTGTCCTGGTTCTGGTTCGTCGGCACGATGCTCACCGCGCAGTTGCCCACCTATGGCGACGAGAATCTCGGCGGCGATGTCTCCACTTACACGGTGCTGCTCGCGGTGTTCTCGATCGCGACCGGCATCGGTTCGGTCTTGTGCGAAAAACTCTCCGCGCGCACGGTGGAAATCGGCCTGGTGCCGCTTGGCGCGTTCGGCATGAGCGTGTTCCTCTTCGTGCTGGCGCTGTGGCTGCCGGAAGCCGGCGCGACGTATACGCATGGCATGGTGCACACGATCGTCGCGCTGAGCGGGATCGGCCTGTTCGCCGGTTTCTACGTCGTGCCCTTGTTCGCGCTGATCCAGAGCCGCACGCCCAAGGGCGAGCTCTCGCGTGTGATCGCGGGCATGAACATCCAGAACGCCGGCTTCATCGTGCTCGCCGCGGTGCTGGGCATCGTCGGTCTGCAGTACGCGCACCTGTCGATCCCGCAGTTGTTCCTCGCCCTGGCGGTCGCGAATACGCTCGTCGCGCTGTGGATCTTCACCGTCGTCCCCGAATTCCTGATGCGCTTCCTCAGCTGGGTGCTGGTGCGCACGCTGTATCGGTTGCGCGCCCAAGGCATCGAGGAAAACGTGCCCGACGAAGGTCCCGCGCTGCTGGTCTGCAACCACGTCAGCTACATGGACGCACTGATCTTGGCCGCGACCATCCCGCGCCCGGTGCGTTTCGTCATGTATTACAAGATCTTCAACATCCCGGTGATGCGTTGGATCTTCCGCACCGCGAAGGCGATCCCGATCGCCGGTGCGCGCGAGAATCCGGAACTGATGCGACGCGCGTTCGACGAGATCGACGCCGCGCTTGCCGAAGGCGAGATCGTCGGGATTTTCCCGGAAGGCGCGTTGACGAAAGACGGCGAGATGAGCGCGTTCAAATCGGGCGTGGAGAAAGTCCTCGAACGCCGCGAAGTCCCCGTCATCCCGATGGCCTTGCGCGGCATGTGGACGAGCATGTGGAGTCGGCGCGACGGCCGCCTGAAACGCATGCGGGTGCCGCGGCGTTTTCGCGCGCACGTCGAAGTCGTGGCCGGGCCGCAGATCGAAGGGCAGATCGCGACTGCGGAGTTGCTGGAAGCGAAGGTGCGGGAGCTGAGAGGGGACGCGGCTTAAGCGCCGCTTTGGACCGACTCCTCGCCACGCGGCGAGGCTCACCTCAACGGGGTGGGCTGCCTCTTCGGCTGTGCTTTTCCGACAACGATCGGGTCAGTGCGAAGCTTGCTTCGCACCGGCAAGACAAATGCTCGGGCGAAGCCCCCGATCGAGAGCCAACGCTCGAAAGGTGATGCCCCAGCGTTGTGAGTTTCAAATTTTTTTCCCAAAAAAATTTGGAACTCACAACGTTCGGGCGGCGCGCCAATGACGCAGGGGGGGGAGGCGGTCAGCCCTCCCCACGCTCCCGCGCAATCGCCCGCCACCCGATGTCGTGGCGATGGAACTCCCCCCGCCACGAAATCCCCGCGATCTCCGCGTAAGCGCGTTGTTGCGCCTGCGCCACCGTATCGCCCAACGCGCACACGCACAGCACGCGGCCGCCGGAGGTGACGACGTGTTCGCCTTCGATACGCGTGCCGGCGTGGAAGACTTTCGTGTCTTCGACGTCGGGGGTGTCGAAGGAATTGATCGTGTCGCCCAGGCGCGGTGTGGCCGGGTAGTGTTCGGCGGCCATCACGACGCCCAGCGATTTGCGCGCGTCCCAGTCGGCTTGCGTCGTCGACAGTTTGCCGTCGATCGCCGCTTCGATGAGGTCCACCAAGTCCGATCGCAGCCGCAGCATCACCGGTTGCGTCTCCGGGTCGCCGAAGCGCACGTTGTACTCGATGACTTTGGGTGCGCCGGATTTGTCGATCATCAAGCCGGCATAGAGGAAGCCCGTGAACGGCGCGCCGTCGGCGATCATGCCGCGCACGGTGGGTTCGACCACTTCGCGCATCACGCGTGCATGCACTTCCGGCGTCACGACGGGTGCGGGCGAATACGCGCCCATGCCGCCGGTGTTCGGGCCGGTGTCGCCATCGTGCGCGCGCTTGTGATCCTGCGAGGTCGCCATCGGCAACGCGTGCGTGCCGTCGACCATCGAGATGAAGCTGGCTTCTTCGCCGTCGAGGAATTCCTCGATCACCACGCGCGCGCCGGCGGCGCCGAAGGCTTCGCCCGAGAGCATGTCTTCGATCGCGTGTTCGGCTTCGGCCAGCGTCATCGCGACGATCACGCCTTTGCCCGCGGCCAGGCCGTCGGCCTTCACCACGATCGGTGCGCCTTTCGAACGCACGTAGGCAAGGGCCTCGTCGATGTTGGTGTGCACTGCGTAATGCGCGGTGGGAATGCCGTGGCGTGCGAGGAAATCCTTCGCGAACGCCTTGCTGCCTTCGAGCTGCGCCGCGGCCGCGGTCGGGCCGAAGACGCGATGGCCGGCAGCGCGGAAACGATCGACGACGCCCGCCACGAGCGGTTGCTCGGGCCCGACGACGGTCAGCGCGACGCCTTCGCGTTCCACCAGCGCCAGCAATCCATCGATGTCCTTCGCATCGACGCCGACATTGCGGCACTTCTCCTCCCGCGCCGTGCCCGCGTTGCCCGGTGCGACCAGGATTTCGGTCGCTCGCGGGGATTGCGCCAGCTTCCACGCCAGCGCGTGTTCGCGTCCGCCCGAACCGATGACGAGGATCTTCATGCGTGGCTCCCGGAACGGATCAATGGCGGAAGTGGCGAATGCCGGTGAACACCATCGCGATGTCGTGTTCGTCCGCGGCGGCGATCACTTCGTTGTCGCGCATCGAGCCGCCGGGCTGGATCACGGCGCGGATGCCCGCGACGGCCGCGGCATCGATGCCATCGCGGAAGGGGAAGAACGCATCGGAAGCCATCGCCGAACCCGGCACCGTGAGTCCGGCTTCCTCGGCCTTGAGCGCGGCGATCTTCGCCGACACCACGCGGCTCATCTGGCCCGCACCGATGCCGATGGTGTGGTGTTCGCGCGCATAGACGATCGCGTTGGACTTCACGTACTTCGCCACGCGCCAGGCGAACAGCAGGTCTTCCAGTTCCTGCGGCGTCGGCGCGCGCTTGGTGACGACCTTGAGTTCCTCGCGCGTCACTTCGCGGATGTCGCTGGTCTGCATCAGCAGGCCCGAGCCCACGCGCTTGACGTCGGCGTTGTTGCGGCCTTCGCCGTGCGGGATGCGCAGCACGCGCACGTTCGCTTTCTTCTTCGCGTAGTCGAGCGCGGCGGCGTCGAATTCCGGCGCGATCAGCACCTCGACGAACTGGCGGTCGAGGATCGCCTTCGCCGTGGCGCCATCGAGCGCGCGATTGAACGCGATGATGCCGCCGAAGGCCGACGTCGGATCGGTGGCGTAGGCCATTTCGTACGCGTGGCCGACATCGGCCGCTTCGGACACGCCGCACGGATTGGCGTGCTTGACGATCACGCAGGCCGGCTGTTCGAACTGGCGCACGCATTCCCAGGCCGCATCGGCGTCGGCGAGGTTGTTGAACGACAGTTCCTTGCCCTGCAACTGCGTGAACGTCGCCAGCGTGCCCGGCACCGGCCACAGATCGCGGTAGAACGCGGCCTGCTGGTGCGGGTTTTCGCCGTAGCGCAGGTCCATCACTTTCACGAAGTTGCTGTTCTGCTGCGCGGGGAAATGCGCGCGCGTGCCGTCTTCGTTGATCGAGGACAGATAGTCGCTGATGAATGCGTCGTACTGCGCGACGCGATTGAACGCGGCCACCGACATCGTGAAGCGCGTGCGCGCCGACAGGGTGCCGCCGTGGGCCGTCAATTCCTCGACCAGGCCGGCGTATTGCATCGGATCGGTCGCCACCGCCACGCGCGCGAAGTTCTTCGCCGCCGAACGCAGCATCGCCGGGCCGCCGATGTCGATGTTTTCGACGATGTCTTCCATCGTGCTGTTGGGGTCCATCGACACTTTTTCGAACGGATACAGGTTCAGCACCAGCAGGTCGATCGGCGCGATGCCGTGCTGCGCCATCACCGCATCATCCGTGCCGCTTCGGCCCAGCAAACCGCCATGCACCAGCGGATGCAGGGTCTTGACGCGGCCGTCCATCATTTCGGGGAATTGCGTCAGTTCGCTGACATCGCGCACCGCCAGGCCCGCATCGCGCAGGGCCTTGGACGTGCCGCCGGTGGAGACCAGTTCGACGCCCAGCGCGGACAGGGCGCGCGCCAGTTCGACCAGGCCGGTCTTGTCGGAAACGGACAGCAGCGCCCGGCGAACGGGCAGTCGATCGGCGGACATCGTGGATAACCGGGATGTGGGGCCGCGAATTATAGCGGCGCGGGCGCACGGCCCGCCGCACGGCTCAGCCGAGCCCGTAATCCCGCAGTTTCTTGCGCAGCGTGGCGCGGTGGATGCCGAGCATCGTGGCCGCGCGGCTCTGGTTGCCGTCGCAGTGGTTCAGCACTTCGGCGAACAGCGGGATCTCGAGCTCGCGCAGCGCGATGTTGTACAGGTCTTCGGTTTCGCATCCGTCCAGGTCGCGCAGGTAGCGGCGAACGGAATTGGCGACGTGCTCGCGCAGCGGCGGACGCGGGCCGGCGCGGTTGTCTTGTCGGTCGGCGGCGGCGTTCAAACGACTTCCCCTGCGGCGATGGCGCGCCCGCTCGATCCGAACGGGAGGGCGAGTCTAGCGCGGCAGTGGGGCACGTGCACCATCGGCGACGACCGCTCAGCGGAATTCGAAACTGAAAGCGACGACACCCGGCGCGGGCTCGACGACCGCCAGGCTGATCGCCGCGGTCTGGCCGGGACCGAGCGTCGATTGCGTACCGGAAACATCGCCGAGATATTCGCGCGCAGTGAACGCGCGCGAACCAAGCACGCGTCCGTCGATGTCCGACAGGTTCACCACCAGGCGCGGCCAGGCCTGCGCCCAGCGCGCATCGTTGCGGAAACTCGCGTCGATCTGCAGCGTTCCCGCCGCGTCGGGATGCGGGCGGACGTCGCGGCTGAGCATCGTGAAGGCTTCCGGGTCGCGCCACGCGGGCACTGTGCATCGCAACACGCCGCATAGCGCCGAAATCGACGGACGCCAGCGCGCATTCGCGGCGAGCGCGTCGCGTTGCGCGAGCAGCAATTGCAGCACGAGCAGCACCGACAACGCGCCGATGGTCGCGAACGACGTCCAACGCGTCGGCATCGCGCCACGCAGCCCTGCGCGCGTGCGCGCGAAACTGGGCGCGTTAAGTGCTGCGCGCGGTTTCGGTGGCGGGGAGAGCGCGGGTGGCTGAGGGACGACGGGCGGTAACGCGGGTTCGGGTGACGGCGCGACGGGTTCGGCCGCGACGGGCGCGGGTTCGGGCGCAGGTGTTGGCGCGGTCTCCGGCGTCGCGGTCGCGCGCAAGGCTTCGACTGCGAGTGCGGCTTCGACCGGTGTTTGCGCGAGCGGAATGAATTCGATCGGCGGGGTTTCGACGCGCGGGAGTTCGGTCGGTGTTTCGACGACGGGCGTGTCGACGGCAGGCGTTTCGACCGCAGGCGCTTCGGCAGCCAGCGCATCCGCCGCGCGCTTCGCCGCGCGTTCGCGCAGCGATGGCACGGGCTTTACGGTGGCTTTCTTCTTCGCATCCTGCATCGCGGGCTGCGTTTCGCCGGCGGGCTTGGCGGGCTTGGCCTTGGGTTTGAACGTCGCCCACCACGCCGCCAGGCGCACGGACATCGTCGGACCGGCGGGCGGCTTCGGCTTCGGCGGCGGCGGGGGTTTCGCAACGGGCGCCGGCGCGGGTGTCTTTTCGCGCTTGCGCTTCGCGGGTTTCTCCGCAGCTTTCTCCGCTTTCTCCACCGCCTGCGATGCGCGGCCACGACGTGGCGGCTTTTGCGCCATCAGGGCGATGACGGCATCGGCGTTGAGTTGGTCTTGCCGTGGTGCGGGTTCGGGTTCGGGTTCGGCTGCGGGTGGGAGCGCGAGTTCGGGTTCGGGTTCCGGCGGCGGTGCTTCGGGTTCCGCGGGTGACGCCCGTTCCGGTGGCGCTGTCTCCGTCGGCGCGTCCTTGGCGTCGCCGACGTCCTCCTGCGCCTGTCCTTCCAACGCCTTGCCGCAACTCGGGCACACCGCGGGCGGCCGGCCGCTGCGCGGATCGACCGTCACCAGGAACTGGCAATGGGGACAAAGGACGAACATGCGGCTATTCAAGCACGCCGCGACGCGCCGGGCTCAGGCCGCACGCACGCCGTCGATGCGAACCCAGTCACCTTCCTGCGCGACGGCCAGGGCGTCGAACCATTCGCCGTAGCGATTGAGCAGCGCGTCCTCCTGGCCCGACAGGATGCCCGACAGCGCGATCCGCCCGCCGGGCGCCACGCGCGAGGCCAGCGTTTCGGCGAGTGCATCCAATGCCGAAGCGAGGATGTTGGCGACGACGACCGGGTACTGCGCCACGGGTTCATCGTCGGGGAGGAACACGTTCATGCGCTCGTCGACGCCGTTGCGCAGCGCGTTGTCGGCCGTGGCGAGCAAGGCCTGCGGATCGTTGTCGACGCCCACCGCGCGCGCCGCGCCCAACTTCAGGGCCGCGAGCGCGAGGATCCCCGAACCGCAGCCGAAGTCGAGCACCGTCAAGCCTTCCAGTTGTCCCGCATCGGCGAGCGCGTCGAGCCACTGCAGGCACAGCGAAGTCGTCGGATGCGTGCCCGACCCGAACGCCAGCCCGGGATCCAGGCGCACGACCGCCGCGCCATGCGCCTGCGCCTCGACCGGCAAGTCTTGATTCCACGGCACGATCCACGTGTGCGCGCCGAAGGCGAGCGGCACGTATTGATCCATCCACGCGCGTTCCCAATCCTGGTCTTCGACCTTGCGGAAGCCGGCGGTCGACCAATCCAGTTCCGGATCGAAGACTTCGAGCGCGGCGAGCAACGCAAGCGCATCGGTGTCCGCGTCGAACAGGGCCGACAGCGCGATCTCGCCCCACAAAGGCGTCTCACCGACACCGGGTTCGAGGATCGCGTGTTCGTTGGGCGTATCGACATCCGCGTCGAGCAGCGTGACGGCGAGCGCGCCGACATCCTCGAGCGCGCGTTCGTAACGCGGTTGATCGTCTTCGCGGCAGCGCAGCGTGAGTTCGAGCCAGGGCATGGGGGCAGTTTAACGCCCCCGTCCGATCAGTGGCCCAGCAAGCCCTTCAGGAAACGCTTGCCCTTCGATTCCTGCGGCTGTTGCTGCTGGCCGTCCTGTTGCGTTGTCTGGCTGGCGTCGATCGACATGCCGAGCATCGCCATCGTCGTCGACTTGTTGCGCACGCGCACGTTCCATTCCGGATTCCAGGCGACCTTGGGATCGGCCGGCTTCGGCGGATAGACGATGTTGGTTTCCGGGCCGTAGGCGATCATCGACATCATGCCGCCGCCGGGTTGTCCTTCCTTGCCCGCGAAGATGCCCTTCGGCATCGCGCACGAGGTCACCGTCGGCGCGAGGACCACCTTTTCCTTGATCCACTTCTCGACGGTGTTCGGCGCGACGTAATCGATGACCTGCATGCCCGCGTCCGGCACTTCGGAGCTGCTCCACAACACCATCGCATCGTCCTGCGTGCCGAAGGCCGCGAGGAAATAACCCTTCGCGCGATCCACCGGCTTCCAGTTCCAGGTCTGGCCCGTCGCCAGCGAACCGCTGCTGCTCAGCGCGATCGCCGGCATGAAATCCTGCTGTTGCGTGAGGTCGAACTTCATCGACTCGGGGATCTTCGCGCCCTCGATGTCGTGGTTGCCGACGAGCGAGGCGCCGGCCGGCACCATCTTGCGCATCTTCTCGTTCGGCCACAGCGCGTAACGCGGATCGACCTTCGCATCGCGGTTGGGGGCGTAACGGCCGGACATCGCGCTCGCGTATTGCGTGCCGCTGGTCGTGACCTTGCCGTTCTTCATCTCGAACTTGATTTCGCGCGGCTGGCCGGCGCGCACTTCGGTGCCGCAGCCCCAATAGATGAGGATGCGCGCCTTCGCGTTGCCGTCGTTCATGCCGGGCGTCGCCCGGCCGCCGGGCTGCGAGGGCGCCTGCGCCTTCGGCGGCACGAGCGGCAGGGTCTTGCCGAGCTGCATGCCGGTGGGAATCAGATCCTCGGCCTCGGCGCCGGGGTTCAATTGATTGAGCAGCGCGACATCGAGATAGCGCCCGGGCATGCCCGGTGTCTGCGCGGCGCCGTAATGGTTCTGCGCCGCATCGCCGCCCATCATGCGCATGGCGAATCCGCCCATGCCGCCGCCGGTTTCCGACATGCCGGGGATGCCCGACATCGTGTGCGTGGCCACGTCCATCCACAGTTGCGTCTTCGGCAACTTGCCCGACTGGCTGGCCGCGGGCAGCGTGATGAGCGCGCCGACGAGGGCCGTGGCGAGCAATGCGCGTTTGGTGTTGCGGAAGATCGAAGAGCGGGACATGCGAACGACCTCGAATGGACCGGGAACGAAAACACCCGCAGGCTGGCGGGTGTGATCAAGGGAACGCGCGTTCGCGGGCGAACCGGCCATGGCGGGGGCCGGCCGGGGTCGGGGTTCGTTCAGCCTTCGCGCCGCTCCTGCGCCTGGCGCGCCAGGATCCAGTCGCGCCTGCGCCGCAACATGCGCACGCCTTCGTGCAGGTAATACAGGCTGAAGAGAATCGTCAGGCCGATCAGCAAAAGATGCCAATGGCCGCGCAGCATCGCATCGGGGAAGCGATGCACGAGCCACCACGCGAATCCCTGGAAGGCGACCGCGGCCGGCATCAGCACCAGGATGTTCGCGCGCTGGTCGCGCACGATGTCTTCGTAGAGCAGGCGTTCGGCTTCGGTCGCGAAGTCATGCGACTGCAGTTGCACCACACGCAGGTCCCACGCATACAGGCCCCACACCGCGGCGGCGTAACACGCATTGAGCGCGAACCACGCGCGCGGATCGGCCACCTGCGTGAGCGCCGCGGCTTCGATCAAGGTCGCGCCGAAGTAACCGAAGGTGTGCCCGAACTCCAGCGGCCACCCGATGAAACTCAGGGTATGGATGAGCGAGCGCGACCAGAAGATCAGGATCACGAGCAGGCCCGTCGCGATGTAGGGCCACGTCGTGTATTGCAGTTGCAGCAGCGCGGGCACCGCCGCGGTGGCCAACACCGCGAGTGCGAGGCCCTGGATGATCGAGATCAGCGTCAGTTCGATGCCGACGACGGTCTTGTCGAGTTCGGTCTTGGCTTCGCGGCGGAAGTCGGGCATCGACGCCTCCTTGAAACGCGACACCCCCGCCGAAGCGGGGGTGCGTGGGTCAAACGATCGACAGCGACTTCTCTTTCCGTTCCGCGAGCCGCTTTTCCAGATAGTGGATGTTCTGCCCGCCTTGCTGGAACCCACCATCGGCGAGGATGCGCTGCTGCAACGGGATGTTCGTCTTGATGCCGTCGACGACCATTTCGCTCAGCGCCACGCGCATGCGCGCGATGGCGGTTGCGCGGTCGGGGCCGTGCACGATGAGCTTGCCGATCATCGAGTCGTAGTTCGACGGGACGCGGTAGCTCTCGTAGATGTGCGAATCCACGCGCACGCCCGGGCCGCCCGGTGCATGGAAGTGCTGGATCAGGCCGGGGCAGGGCATGAAGGTATCCGGGTCCTCGGCGTTGATGCGGCATTCGATCGCGTGCCCGTTGAGAACGATGTCTTCCTGCCGGATCGACAGCTTGTGGCCGGCGGCGATCATCAACTGCTCGCGCACCAGGTCGATGCCCGTGACCATTTCGGTCACCGGATGTTCGACCTGGATGCGGGTGTTCATTTCGATGAAATAGAAGCGCCCGTTTTCGTAGAGGAATTCGAACGTGCCTGCGCCGCGATAGCCGATGCGGATGCACGCTTCCACGCACACGCGGCCGATCTCCGCGCGCTGCTCGGGCGTGATGCCCGGCGCCGGCGCTTCTTCGACGACCTTCTGGTGGCGGCGCTGCATCGAGCAGTCGCGTTCGCCCAGGTGGATCGCGTTGCCCTGGCCGTCGGCGAGCACCTGGATCTCCACGTGGCGCGGGTTTTCCAGGAATTTCTCCATGTAGACCATGTCGTTGGAGAACGCGGCCTTCGCCTCGGTCTTCGTGGTCTGGATCGCGTTGTGCAGGTGCGCTTCGGTATGCACCACGCGCATGCCGCGGCCGCCGCCGCCGCCGGCGGCCTTCACGATCACCGGATAGCCGATTTCGCGCGCGATCTTGACGTTGGTCGCCGGATCGTCGCCGAGCGGGCCGCCGCTGCCGGGCACGCACGGCACGCCGGCGGCCTTCATCGCGCGGATCGCTTCGACCTTGTCGCCCATCAGGCGGATCGTGTCGGCCTTCGGGCCGATGAAGACGAAGCCGGAATTCTCGACGCGTTCGGCGAAGTCGGCGTTCTCGCTGAGGAAGCCGTAGCCGGGGTGGATCGCCTGCGCGTCGGTGACTTCGGCCGCGGCGATGATCGAGGCCATGTTCAAGTAACTGTCGGTGGACGGCGCGGGGCCGATGCACACCGATTCGTCGGCCATGGCGACGTGCTTGAGGTTGCGGTCGACGGTGGAATGCACCGCGACCGTGCGAATGCCGAGCGCGTGGCACGCGCGCAGGATGCGCAGTGCGATTTCGCCGCGGTTGGCGATGACGACTTTGTCCAGCATCTGCGCGACCTCAGCCGATCACGAAGAGCGGTTCGTCGAATTCGATCGGCTGACCGCTTTCCACGAGGACCTTCAGCACCGTGCCCGACACGTCGGCTTCGATGGGGTTGAACATCTTCATCGCCTCGATGATGCCGAGCGTCTCGCCGGCCTTGACCGCCTGGCCGACGGTGACGAACGCGGGCTTGTCGGGCGAAGGCGAGGCATAGAACGTGCCCACCATCGGCGCGCGGACGACGTGGCCTTCCGGCAGGTCGGCGGACTTGGCGCTGCCGCCGCTGACGCCTTCGGTCGGGCCCGCCATCGGCATCACCGGCGCGGGGCGCGATTCGACGTGCATCGGCATGACCTGCGGAGCGGCGACGGCCACGCCGCCGCGCGGCACGCGCGCCAGGCGGACGGACTCTTCGCCTTCCTTGATCTCGATCTCGGCCAGGTTGGATTCTTCGAGGAGATCGATGAGTTTCTTGATTTTGCGCAGGTCCATGGCGGGCCTCAGGGTGCTGTGTCGGTGGAAAGCCGCTGCAAGGCGGCGTCGAGCGCGAGCCGGTAGCTCGCCGCGCCGAACCCCGCGACCACGCCGACGGCGAGATCGCTGAAGTAGCTGGTGCGGCGGAACGGTTCCCGTGCGTGCGGGTTGGACAGGTGGACTTCGATGAAGGGCAGCGCGACCGCGGCAAGGGCGTCGCGGAGCGCCACCGAGGTGTGGGTGAACCCGGCGGGGTTCACGAGCGCGAAGGCGGTGCCGTCATCGCGCGCGGCCTGGATGCGATCGACCAGCACGTGCTCGGCGTTGGACTGCAGGCTTTCGAGCTGGTGGCCGGCGGCCTGCGCGCGACGTGCGAGGTCGGCGTCGATTTCGGCGAGGGTCGTGCGGCCATAGACCTCCGGCTCGCGGGTGCCGAGCAGGTTGAGGTTGGGGCCATGCAGGACCAACAGCTTCGCCATCGATGGGGCCGGGGTTGCGGACGCGCAGTCTGGCCGAACCGACCCCGGGTGTCCAGAACCCAGCCCGCAGTTCTCTACCGTATCGACGAAGTTCGCAGGACTTATGCCGACCTTTGAGTAAGACCTCTAATCCCTTGCCCAGCCTGCGATTTCCCCTTCCTCGAAGGGGCCGATGCGTTGTTTCAACAGCTGCCCCTCGGGAGAGATCAGCACCGAATACGGGAGAACGCCCTTGGGATTGCCCAGGCGGACCCCGGCGTCGGCGGGGCCGGGGGTGTCCACGAGGATCGGGTAGGTCACGCCGGTCCTGGCGACGAAGGCCCGCACCGCGGCCACGTCATCCAAGGCGATTCCGACGACTTGCACGCCGTTGGCGCCCTGTTCCCCGGCGAAGGATTGCAGCGCCGGCATCTCCTTCACGCATGGGCCGCACCAGCTGGCCCAGACGTTGATGAGCACGGGGCGGCCGGCGTAATGGGTCGGGAGGTCGATGCGCGTGCCGTCGATGGCCGGCAGGGTGAAGTTCGGGACGCGTTCGCCGCGTTTGGCGACCGCGACGCCCTTCGGCACCGGCGGCGCGGTGGCCTGCATCGCGGAATTCAACGCGCGCTGGCCGACTTCGGTCTTCCACACCGGCCCCGGGCCGGAGGTCAGCAAGCTGGCGACGACGCCGAGCGTTCCCGCCGCGACCGCGACGAGCACGACCTTCGCCGAAGCATTCAAGGCGCCGCCCCGCGATGTGCGCGTTCGACGAACTTGTCGGTCTCTTCGAAACCCGTCAGCCGCAGCCCGCGACGTTCCTGCCCGTCGCGGAAGAACAGCGACATCGGCGGACCGATGACGCCGAAGTGCTGCATCAGGGCCTGGTCCTGTGCATCGTTCGCGGTGACGTCGGCCTGCAACAGCACGTAATCGCGCAGGGCCTGGTGCACCTGCGGCTGGGTGAAGACGTACTTCTCCATCTCCTTGCAGCTCACGCACCAGTCGGCATAGAAGTCGAGCATCACCGGCTTGCCTGCGTCGCGCGCGGCGGCGATTTCGCGATCGAGGTCTTCGACCGACTTGATGCGCTTGAACGCGATCGCTTCTTCCTGCACGGCATGCAACCCGGCGAGCGGGCGCAAGGGATCGTGCGAACCGGCGAAAGCGCCGAGCAACTGCGCCGCACCCACGACCGCGAGCACGAGCCCTGCGAAACGCGCGGCCATCTTCGAACCCGGCTTGCTGCCGAGGGTGAACGCCCACGTCGCCGCGCCGAGCGCGAGCAGGCCCCACAAGCCAAGCGTCCACGCCGCCGGCAGCACGCGCGACAACATCCAGATCGCCAAGCCGAGGAACACGAAGCCGAACACGCGCTGCACCGCGATCATCCACGGGCCGCTGGTCGGCATCCCGCGCCCCGCGGCGATGCCGAAGGCGACCAACGGCGCGCCCATGCCGAGCGCGAGCAGGAACAACGCCGCGCCACCGAACACCGGATCCCGCGCCTGCGCGATGTAGAGCACCGCGCCCATCAGCGGCGGCGCGACGCAAGGCCCGACGATCAGCGCCGACAACGCGCCCATCGCGGCAACGCCGATCCACGAGCCACCGCGCTGGCGATCGCTCGCCGCGCCCAGGCGAGATCGCAACCCCGCCGGCAATTGCAATTCGTACAGGCCGAACATCGACAGCGACAGCACGACGAACAACAACGCGAACGCGCCGAGCACCCACGCGTTCTGCATCGCCGCCTGCAGGTTGGCCGCGGCGCCCAGCAAGCCGGCGAGGATGCCCGCGATGGTGAACACCACCGCGCTGGCGAGCACGTAGACCGTCGAGAGCGAGAACCCGCGCCATGCACCGACGCGTTCGCCGCGACCGGCGATGAGGCCCGAAAGAATCGGCACCATCGGCAACACGCAGGGCGTGAACGCCAGGCCGAGCCCGTAGGCGAAGAACAACACCAGCGCCCACGCGCGATGCTGTCCGCCGAGACTTTGCGCGAGACGCTGGTCTTCGGCGAGCGAACCGCTGTCGTCGACCGTCGCCTTCGAAACATCGCCGGCCGGCAGGGACACCGGCAGGCTGCGCGTCATCACCGGATAACAGATGCCGCCGTCCTGGCAGCCCTGGAAGGTGACCTGCAAAGTGCCATCGACCGCGCGTGCATGCGCGCGCTGCACCGGGACGTTGACGTCGACCGGATCGAAGAACACCACGACTTCGCCGAAGTGCTCATCGCGATGTTGTTTGCCCGGCGGCCATTGCGGCGCGCGCAGCGTGATGCCGTCGCCGTCGAACTTCAGTTGCGTCTTGTCGCGATACAGGTAATAGCCCGGCGCCGGCGCGAAGCGCACGAGCAGTGCGTTGCCGCCATTAGCGATCGCCTCGATCTGGAAAGCCTGTTGTTCCGGCAACGGTTCGCCCTTGTCGCCGCGCAACGGCAGCAATCCACCGGTCGCGGGCGCATCGAGCAGGCTGCCGGCTTGCGAAGGCAGCGCCACCTGCACGGTGCGCATCTGCGGCGGATAACACACGCCGGCATCGGCGCAACCCTGGTACTTCACCTTCAACGTCACCGATCGCGCATCGGCGGACGGCGTGCCGACGACCTTCGCCTCCAGCAAGGTGCGATAGGTTTCGACATCGCCGAAGAATTCGTCGTGCTTGTGCTTGCCGGGCGGCATCTGCAACGACGCGCCTGCGAAGTCGGCCGATTCCACCGACGTGCGATGGCGATAGAGGTAGTAACCCGGCGCGATCTTCCAGGTCAGTGCGATGGAATCGCGCGAGGCCGCCTTGGCGTCGAACGCGAAGGCCTGGTCGACCGGCAGCAGGTCTCTCTCATCGACGGCATTCGCCGCCAGCGACACCGTTCCCATGAGCAGGGCAAGCAAAGCCGTCGCGGCGCGTCGGAAGAACATCGTCATGAAGTGTGGTCGTCAGGCTGGGACGGAAGGATCGGTTTCGCGCGCGATCCATTGCAGGTACGCGGGCAGGCCGCCGGCTTCGACCGCCAGCACTTCCGGGAGTTCGTAGGGGTGCAGCGCAACGATGCGTTCCTGCAGCGCGGGCATGCGCACGCGCGTGGTCTTGGCCAGGAGCAGCACTTCGGCGGCGTGTTCGACCTTGCCCTGCCAGCGATACGTGGATTGCATGCCCGGCAGGAGATTCACGCACGCGGCCAAGCGCTCTTCGACCAACGCATCGGCGATGCGTTGCGCAGTGTCGAGATCCGGACAGGTGGTGATGCAGAGCAGAGCGTTCACGACGGGCGCCGAAACGGGGGCGCCATAGCGTACTCGCGTCCCGCGGCCGGGCTAAGTGCCGACGTCAGTCCAGGCTGTCGTAATACGCGTCGCTGGTCATCAGCGATTTCGCACGCGGGCGGCCCGTGCGCTGGCTGGCGAGTTCTTCCATCAGTTCGACCAGCGCCAGGCGCGCGCGCACCGGGGCTTCGCGGAAGGCCACGAGCAGGCGTTGTTCGAGCGAGTCGTCGACGAGCAGGGCATCGACCGCCGCCACCGAGTCGAGCACCGTTTCGCGCGAGGGCGCCATCTGGCCGCGGCCCGTGGCCAGCCATTCGAACTGCACGCCGGTCACCATCGCGATTTCGCGCAGGTGCTTGACGCTCGGATTCTTGCCTTGCGGCGCTTCCCAGTGACTCACGGCGCTACGTTGCACGCCCACCGCCTGCGCGAGTTGGGTTTGCGACATGGCGGCGTGGCGGCGCGCTAGCCGGATGCGTTGCTGGGAAGTCATGATGGGCTACGTAGAAAAATCCGTGCCAAGTGAAGGCGTGTCCGCACGTTACACACGGCAACTGCCGGTATGAAGCGACAATGTTACCGCTGTTCACCCCGTGAATGATAATGGCAGCAACCTGTCTACTTTTGGTAGCGGGAGTGAGCCGGGCACTGGAACACAGGCTGTAAATACTGGTTTTAGCTACCAACAAGCACCGTTTCACGGCCGCCACCACCCTTCACAACGGCGACGAAGTCCGCAATTCTCCACTCCGTCGAAAGGAACTTTTCGATCAGGCAACGGACTGGGGGTGGAGGACGGCGAGGGATCGCCCGCCACGGACTCGGCAACTCCCGACCCCAGGGCGCGCACGGCCACGTGCGCGCCCTTTTTTCCGGGCCACGTCTCCGCGGAACCCCTCCTCCGCCCTTCCCCCCTGCGCCAAGCGGGGGAGGGGTTCCTTCATTCGAATACGCACGCGCCCTTGAAAGCCCGGGGCCGCACCCCGATTAGAGTCGCCGACCCGCACCGCGGGCTTCATTTGCGCGAATTCTTGGCACTCGTTTCCAGCGACTGCTAGAATTTGCGGCCTTTCACCAACCGCATCAAGCACTTGCGAGGGTTGTCAATGAACATCAAGCCGCTGTACGACCGCGTGGTCATCAAGCGCATGGAAGAAGAAAAGCTGTCGGCCGGCGGGATCGTGATCCCGGATTCGGCCACCGAGAAGCCGATCAAGGGCGAAGTCGTCGCCGTCGGCGAAGGCAAGGTCCTGGACAACGGTTCGGTGCGCAGCCCGAAGGTCAAGGCCGGCGACAAGGTGCTCTTCGGCAAGTACAGCGGCACCGAAGTGAAGCTCGATGGCACCGAATACCTCGTGGTGAAGGAAGACGACATCCTCGCCGTCCTCGGCTGAGTCTCGCCCTTCGCATCCAAACGTACACAAGCAACTTTCTACTGAGGTAATCCGCAATGGCTGCCAAGGAAATTCGTTTCGGTGAGGACGCGCGCGCCAAGATGGTGCGCGGCGTCAACGTGCTCGCCAATGCCGTCAAGGCCACCCTGGGCCCGAAGGGCCGCAACGTCGTGCTCGAGAAGAGCTTCGGCGCCCCCACGATCACCAAGGACGGCGTGTCCGTCGCCAAGGAGATCGAGCTGTCCGACAAGTTCGAGAACATGGGCGCGCAGATGGTGAAGGAAGTCGCGTCCAGGACGTCCGACAACGCCGGCGACGGCACCACCACCGCGACCGTGCTCGCGCAGGCGCTGATCCGTGAAGGCATGAAGGCGGTCGCCGCCGGCATGAACCCGATGGACCTCAAGCGCGGCATCGACAAGGCCGTGACCGCGGCCGTCGCCGAGCTGAAGAACATCAGCAAGCCGACCGCCGACGACAAGGCGATCGCGCAGGTCGGCACGATCTCGGCCAACTCGGACGAGTCGATCGGCAACATCATCGCCGAAGCGATGAAGAAGGTCGGCAAGGAAGGCGTCATCACGGTCGAAGAAGGTTCGGGCCTGGAAAACGAGCTCGACGTCGTCGAAGGCATGCAGTTCGACCGCGGCTACCTCTCGCCGTACTTCATCAACAACCAGCAGTCGATGTCGGCCGAGCTGGATGATCCCTTCATCCTGCTGCACGACAAGAAGATCTCCAACGTGCGCGACCTGCTGCCCGTGCTGGAAGGCGTGGCGAAGGCCGGCAAGCCGCTGCTCATCGTCGCCGAGGAAGTCGAAGGCGAAGCGCTGGCAACGCTGGTGGTCAACACCATCCGCGGCATCGTGAAGGTCTGCGCCGTCAAGGCCCCGGGCTTCGGCGATCGTCGCAAGGCGATGCTGGAAGACATGGCCGTCCTCACCGGCGGCACCGTGATCTCCGAGGAAGTCGGCCTCTCGCTCGAGAAGGCGACGATCAAGGATCTGGGCCGCGCCAAGAAGATCCAGGTCACCAAGGAAAACTCGACGATCATCGACGGCGCCGGCGACAGCACGGCCATCGAAGCGCGCATCAAGCAGATCAAGGCGCAGATCGAAGAGACCTCGTCGGACTACGACCGCGAGAAGCTGCAGGAGCGCGTCGCCAAGCTCGCCGGCGGCGTTGCGGTGATCAAGGTCGGTGCCTCGACCGAGATCGAGATGAAGGAAAAGAAGGCGCGCGTCGAAGACGCCCTGCACGCCACGCGTGCGGCGGTGGAAGAAGGCGTGGTCCCGGGCGGCGGCGTTGCGCTGATCCGCGCGCTGGCTTCGGTGGGCAAGATCACCGGCGCCAACGAAGACCAGAACCACGGCGTCCAGATCGCGCTGCGCGCGATGGAAGCGCCGCTGCGCGAAATCGTCACCAACGCCGGCGAAGAGCCGTCGGTCGTGCTGAACAAGGTCAAGGAAGGCTCGGGTAACTTCGGTTACAACGCGCAGACCGGCGAGTTCGGCGACATGGTCGCGATGGGCATCCTGGACCCGACCAAGGTCACCCGCACCGCGCTGCAGAACGCAGCGTCCATCGCCGGCCTGATGATCACCACCGAAGCGATGGTGGCCGAGCAGCCGAAGAAGGACGAACCGGCCATGCCGGGCGGCGGCATGGGCGGAATGGGCGGTATGGATTTCTGACGAAGTCGGGAATCCCGCTCTACCGATGTACCCCGGAAAGGCCCGCGCAAGCGGGCCTTTTCTTTTGCCCTCACGTTCGGGCGTATCGTTTGAACCGGCCGCCCCCGGCACGGTACTGACGGGCGACAGGAGGGTCGGATGGCGCACCCCAACCAAGGGCCCGACGGCGGGATGCCGAACGGGACCGACAGATCCATCGCGATGGACGAAGCCGACCTGGTCGGCCTCGTGGCGATGGAGGACATGCGCGCGTTCGAAGCGCTTTACCGCGCCTACCACCCCAGGCTCCGCCGTTTCCTGCGCGGCATGTTGCGTCAGTCGACGATGGTGGACGAAGTGTTGGACGACACGATGATGGTCGCTTGGCGCAAGGCGCATACCTTCGATGCGACTTCACGCGTGTCGACCTGGCTGTTCGCCATCGCGTATCGGCAGGCCCTGAAGGCGCTGCGCCGCCTGGACTGGTCGATGCCCGATCCGATCGACGAGGCGGCCGCGCCGCGCGAAGGCGAGCCCGATCGCGAACTCGCCCACGCGCAACTGCGCGAACGCCTGGACGCGGTCATGGCCCAACTCTCCCCCGAACACCGCGCCGTGATCGAGATGACCTACTTCCACGGCTACAGTTGCAAGGAGATCGCCGACGTCGTCGGTTGCCCGGTAGCGACGGTGAAGACGCGCATGTTCTATGCGCGCCGCCACATGAAGACCTTGCTCGGCGACGAAGGAGTGCAAGCGCTGTGAGCGGACACGTGCTCCCCTTCGAAGGCCACGCGCATCGCGACGTCGAGCGCCTGCTGCCGTGGTACGCCAATGCGACGCTCGATGCGGACGAGGAAGCGCGCGTGCGCGCGCACCTGCTCGAATGCGCGGCCTGTCGCGCCGAACTGTCCGGCCTGCGCGGCGTGATCGACCTCCCGCCGCCGGCGATGGATCCGCGCGAAACCGATCGCGGTTGGGCGCGCATGCACCAACGCCTGCACGCCGCGCGTCGCACGCCGGGTGCGCGATTCGATTGGCGCCGCGTGCGCGCCGGTTGGTCCGGCACGCCCGCGTGGTTGCGCGTGGGGATCGCGGCGCAGTTCGCCTTCATCGCGGTGCTGGCGATGTTCCTGCTCGGCGATCCGCAACCGGCGCCGCAAACCTACACGACACTCTCCGCAACGCCCGCACCGCACGCTTCGCGCGACACCCTGCTCGTCGTGTTCGACCCGCGTACCACCGATGCGCAGCTGCGGGAGTTGCTCGGCGCGAGCCGCGCGCGCATCGTCGATGGGCCGAACGCGGCGGGCGCCTTCCTCGTGGCCGTGCCGCCGGGCCAGGCCGAACTCGTGCGCAACGCATTGCGCGCATCGCCGGGCGTGGCGATGGCCGAACGCCTCGCGCCGCCGGAGTGACGCGCGTGCGCGGGTTGCTCCTCCTGCTGCTCGCTGTCTTCTCCGGTGGCGCGTTCGCGATGCCGAAGGACACGCCGCAAGACCAGGCGCGCGAATTGCTCGTCATGCTGCGCGCACCGGCCGTGCACGACACGCCCGAAGCCGGCTACGTCGGCGACTATCGCAATGCGCCCGGACGTGCGGCGCGCGCGCGCATCGCGCGCAAGCTCGCCGACGCGAACGGACTGACGGTGCGCAACGATTGGGCGATGCCCGCGCTCGGCGTGGATTGCTACGTGCTGCAGGCGCGCGATGAAAGCGCCGTCGTTGCGGCGGTCGAAGCGCTGGCACGCGATCCGCGCGTCGAATCGGTGCAGGCGATGCAACAGTTCGAAGTCTTGAGCGACGATCCCCTCTCGCCGGCGCAGCCTGCGCAGAAACTCTGGAACCTCGATGAAGTGCACCGGCACGCGACCGGCCGCGGCGTCACCGTCGCCGTGATCGACAGCGGCGTCGCGGCGATGCACGCCGACTTGCGCGGCCAGGTCGCCGCGTCGCGGGATTTCGTCGACGACGACACCGCGCGCGTGGTGCCCGAAACGCACGGCACCGAAGTCGCAGGCCTCATCGCCGCTCGCGCGGACAACGCGCTCGGCATCGCCGGCGTCGCACCGCAGGCGCGCCTGCTCGCGCTGCGCGCCTGCTCGCAGTCCGATGGAAACCCGCGCGCGCGCTGCAGCAGTTTCACCCTCGCCAAGGCGTTGCAGTTCGCGATCGACCAGCGCGCGCAGGTCATCAACCTCAGCCTCGGCGGTCCGCGGGACGTGTTGCTGGGGCGTTTGCTCGCTGTCGCGCTGACACGCGGCGCATCGGTCGTCGCCGCCGTCGATCCGCATGCGCCGGACGGGGGATTCCCTGCGTCGCAGCCGGGCGTGATCGCCGTGGCCGGTGATCCATCGCGTGCGCTGCCGCTCCGCGCATTCCTCGCCCCCGCCGACGCCTTGCCCACCACGACCGTCGATGGCGGATGGGGCCTGGTCAACGGCACGTCGTTCGCCGCCGCGCAGGTGAGCGGGCTGATCGCCCTGTTGCGCGATGCCGCGCCCAATCTGCGCGGCAATCGCGTGCGTGACGCTCTTGCGGGCGTACCTGCGCTAGGCTCGGCGGCGGCGCGACCCCTGCCGATCGACGCCTGTGCCGCCTTCGCGCGCGCGGGCCCCGGATGTGCCTGCGGCTGCAGGCTCGCCGACGCACAGGAGACGCCGCGCCACTGAGGGATGGTGGTGCGCGAGGCGAGGGAACGGAAGACCCGACGACTGCGATGCGTGTTCGCCGCATGGGCGCTGTGCTGCGCGTGGTCGGCGCAGGCGCAGATGTCGGGCAGTGTCGGCGTGGTCTCCGACTATCGCTATCGCGGTTATTCCCTGAGCGACGGCGATCCCGCGTTGCAGGCGAGCTTGTCATACGACTGGGCGAGCGGCGCCTACGCAGGCGTGTTCGCATCGAGCACGCAATACGCCGGCGATTCGGGCGTGCAGGCCATTCCCTACGTGGGCTACGCGCGGCGCGACGCGCAAGGCCGCAGTTGGGACGTGGGCCTGCGCTACACGCACTTCACCGCGGATTCGCAAGCCGACTACGCCGAAGCGCATGTCGGGCTCGCCTTGCGCCACGCCGCCCTGCGCCTGCATTACGCGCCCGACTACTTCGGGCAGGTGTCCAACTGGTATTTCGAAGTCGACGGCAGCCTGCCCTTGGGCGAACGCGTGCGGTGGCTTTGGCACGCCGGCGTGTCGCGCAGTGGCGATTCCAGTGGCGATGCGAACGAGCCGGCGTATGTGCCGCCGTCGTACTCGAGCGCGGGCTACCGCGCGCAACACGCCGCCTACGCACCGGACCCGGCGCACGAGGACCGCACGCACGTCGATGTCCGAACCGGGTTCGCGCTCACGACGCGCGTGTGCGATGTGCAATTGACCTGGCAGCATGTCGACGGCAACGATGCCGGGGCGTATGCCGCCCCCTTCGATCCGCGCGATCGCGCGGGCTGGGTGCTCGGCTGCGTGCATCGCTGGTAGTGGCCCCCCGGACGCGCCCCTCCCGTTTTCCAGCATCGACGCACACACAAGGTTCGCCATGGCACGCACGCCGTTGTTCGCCCTGCTGCAACGCGCCGCGCGGATCGCGCGCAACGCCGCGACCGTGGACATGCCGCTCGATGAATTCCACGGGCGCGGAAACGAAATGCGCGTGGATGCGACGCGTCGCCGCCTGCTGCAGGGCGCGGCCGCGGGGCTCGCGCTCACCGCGTGCGCGCCGGTCGCGCACAAGCCGCGCGCGGCCGACGTCGTCATCGTCGGCGCGGGCATCGCGGGCCTGAGTGCCGCGTGGCGCCTGCGCGAGGCCGGCGTGTCCTCGCGCATCTATGAAGCGCAATCGCGCGTCGGCGGCCGCATGCTCAGCCTGCGCAACCATTTCCCGAACGGGCAGGTCATCGAGCTGGGCGGCGAACTGATCGACACCGGTCATGTGCGCATTCGCAAGCTCGCGCAACAAATGGGGCTCGAGCTCGACGATCTGCTGAAGGAGGAAACGGACGCCGATACCTGGTGGTTCGACGGGCGCCGCATCGACGAGGCGGAGATCGTGCGCGCCTTCGTCCCGCTCGTGCCTGCGATCGACGCCGACGTCGCCGCCCTCGGCGAGGGTGCGCTGGATTACCGCGATACCAATCCCGCATTCCGCGCGCTCGACGCGCTGTCGATCGCGCAATGGCTCGACAAACACGGCGTGTCCGGCTGGCTGCGCAAGTTGATCGACGTCGCCTACACCACGGAGATGGGGCTGGAGATCGACCAGCAAAGCGCGCTGAATTTCCTGACCTTCATCGGCACCGAAGACGCCAACGCGTTCAAGGTCTTCGGGGAAAGCGACGAACGCTTCCACGTGCGCGGCGGCAACGACCAGATCCCGCGCATCCTTGCCGCGCGCATGGGCGAGTCGATCGAAACCGGGCACGTGCTCGAGGCCGTGCGCAAGGACGGCGATGGCGTGCGCCTGACCTTCCGCCGCGATGGGGCGAGCATCGACGTGCACGCGGGCCAGGCGATCCTCGCCCTGCCGTTCACGCTGCTGCGCAACGTGCGGATCGATTACCCGCTGCCCCAACGCAAGCGGAACGCGATCGATCGCCTGGCCTACGGCACGAACGCCAAGTTGATGATCGGCTACGACCGTCGGCCCTGGCGGACGCAGGGTGCAAACGGCGCATCGATGTCGGACCTGTCCTACCAGACCACGTGGGACACCACGCGCAAGCAGATCGGCCCGGCGGGGGTGCTGACCAACTTCACCGGTGGCCGGCATGGCGTGGAATTGGGCCAGGGCACCCCGCGCGCGCAGGCGGATGCGGCGACGGCCGCGCTCGATCGCGTGTGGCCCGGGCTCGCCGCCGCCCGCACGCATCCGCGCGAGGCGCGTTTCCATTGGCCCACCCATCCCTGGACGCTGGGCAGTTACGCCTGCTTCCGCCCCAACGACTGGTCGACCCTGCGCGGCGTGATGGGCGAGCCCGTCGGCCCGCTGTTCTTCGCCGGCGAGCACTGCGCGCTCGAGACCCAGGGCTTCATGGAGGGCGGTTGCGAATCCGGGCAAATCGCCGCAGAAGCAGTGCTGGCACAGGTCGTGGCCTAGGATTTTCTGTACCCGCGAGTCCTTTTTTGCAGTGCAGCGTGCAAACCATCTAACGATTCCTTCACTCTCGGCACGCATCCCGACGTGGGGGAGGGAGCAGGCCCGCAACCGGTTCGTCCGGGGCGGGCTTTTTCTTTTGCGATGCGATCATGGAGCGATGACGGACCCCGCCGACGCATACGCCGCGCGCCAACTCGAACGCCTGCGCGCCACCGTGCCCACGCCCTGGGCACCCGAGATCGAAGCGAACCTGTTCGCACTCGCGCGCGCGAGCGATTTCGCGATCGAAACCCTGCTGAAGCAGCCCGCGCTCGTCGATGCATTCGCATCGAACGCGCCCACGCCGCCGCTCGTGCTCGCACGCGAGGCGCGCAGCGAATGGCCTGCGATGCTGCGCCGCCATCGCACCGCCGAGTCCACGCGGCTGATCTGGCGGGATGTCGCGGGCCTGGATGACGTCGATGCGACGCTCGCCGGCACCACCCGCCTGGCCGAAACCTGCCTGCAATCCGCGCTCGAGGCGCTGGAAGGCGAATTCGCCGAACGCTTCGGGCACGTGCGTGCGGCCGACGGCAGCGTGCAACGGCTCGTCGTCTTCGGGCTCGGGAAACTTGGCGGCGGCGAACTGAACTTCTCCTCCGACGTCGATCTGGTCTATGCCTACGAAAAGGACGGACAGAGCGCCGGGGTGCGCGCCCTCGCGGCGGAGGATCACTTCGCGCGCTTGGGACAACAGCTCGCCAAGTTGCTCGACGAAACCACCGCCGACGGGTTTTCGCATCGCGTCGACCTGCGCCTGCGTCCCTTCGGCAACGCCGGGCGCGTGGCTTTGCCCTTCGCGGCGATGGAGCAGTACTTCCAGCGCGAAGGCCGCGACTGGGAACGCTATGCCTGGCAGAAGGCGCGGCCGGTGGCGGGCGACATCGGCGCGGGCCTGCGCTTCCTGGAAACGCTGCGTCCCTTCGTCTACCGGCGTTACCTGGATTACGGCGCGCTCGACGGCCTGCGCGAAATGAAGGCGGCGATCGCCGCGGAAGTCGCGCGCAAGGAACTGGCGGACGATATCAAGCGCGGCCCCGGCGGCATTCGCGAAATCGAATTCCTGGTGCAGGCGCTGCAACTGATCCGCGGCGGGCGCGAGCCGGTCTTGCGCGAGCGCCGATTGTTGCCGGCGCTCGAGGCCCTCGTGCAGGCTGGACAAGTCGCACCCGAAACGGGCCGCGCGCTGGCCGCTGCGTATCGTTTCCACCGCCGGTTGGAAAACCGCCTGCAGATGTTGCGCGATGCGCAGACGCACGCGTTGCCGTCGAACGAACTCGACCGACACCGCATCGCGCGCGGATTGGATTTCGAGGATTGGGCGGCGTTGCGCACCGCGCTCGATGTGCACCGCGCCCGCGTGGCCAACGAATTCGAAGCCCTGCTCGCGCCGCGTGGTCGCGCGGTGGCGCCGAGCGAACTGGCGACTTACTGGCGCGCGTTACCCGACGCCGGCGACGCGCAGGCGCTCATCGACGCCGGCTTCCGCGATACCGAAACACTCGACGGAAGCCTGCGCGACTTCGCGCGCGCCCCGGGCGTCCGCACCTTGTCCGATGCGACGCGCGCGCGGCTGGATCGCGTGTTGCCTGCGCTGCTTGCATCGGCTGCTCGCTCCTCGCAACCCGATGCGGCCTTGCGTCGCGTGCTGCCGTTGCTGCACACCTTGCTGCGCCGCGCGAGTTACCTGGCCTTGCTCGACGAACAACCGGCGGCGCTCGCGCGGCTCGTCGATGTCGTTTCCGGCAGTGCGTTGCTGGCCGAACGCATCGCCGCGCATCCGCTGTTGCTCGACGAACTCCTGGATCGTCGCAGCGCGGAAACCCTGCCGGATCGCGACGCACTCGCCGACGCCTGCAACCAGGCGCTGCGCGAGGAGGACACCGAAGCGGCACTGATGGCGCTGAACGAGGTCCGCCAGGCGCTGAGTTTCCGCATCGCGATGGCGACGCTCGACGCGCGCCAGTCCGCGCAGGACAGCGCACGCCAACTCGCCTGGCTCGCCGATGCCGTGGTCGTCGTCGTGTTGGAACTGGCCAGGCGCGAAGTCGAACAGGCGCATGGTCGCGTCCCCGGTGCACGTTTTGCCGTGGTCGGTTATGGCAGCCTCGGCGGAGAGGAGCTGGGCTTCGGTTCCGACCTCGATCTCGTATTCCTCTACGACGCGCCGTCCGACGCGCACTCCGATGGCGCGCGTGCGCTGGATGCGTCGCGTTGGTTCGCGCGGCTCGCGCAGAAGCTGGTGGCGCTGCTGGGCACGGTCACGGGCGCGGGTCGGCTCTACGAGGTGGACGTGCGTTTGCGGCCCGATGGTGCGAAGGGATTGCTGGTTTCGAGCCTGGCCAGCTACGCCGAATACCAGCGCGAGCGCGCATGGACGTGGGAGCACCAGGCCCTCGTGCGTGCGCGCGGTGTCGCGGGCGATGCATCGTTGCTCTCCGATTTCGAACAGGTGCGTGCGCAGACCCTGGCGCGTGCGCGCGATTCGGCGACCTTGCGCGACGAAGTCGTGCAGATGCGCCAACGCATGCGCGCCGAACTCGATCGCAGCGATGCGGCGCGGTTCGACCTCAAGCAAGGGCAGGGCGGCTTGGTCGACCTGGAATTCCTGTTGCAATGGCGCGTGCTGGATCGCGCGGACGACGATGCGCGGTGGCTGGTGCCACGCGATACGCCCGGTCTGTTGCGCGTTGCCTGCGAGGACGCATGGATGGAGGGCGCGCGTTGCGATGCGTTGATCGCGGCGCACGCGGCGTTGCTGGAAGCGGGCTTGCGCTGCACGCTGGATCGGCGGCCGCGGATCATGGCGGAGACCGATGCGATCGCGCAGGCGCGCGTGGTGATCGGCGAGGCGACCGCGCGTTGCGGATTGCCGCTATAGGCCCAGGCGGGTGCGCACTTCCGCGGCCACGCGTGCGGTTTCGCGCAAGGGTTCGACTTCGTAGGGCGCGAGCGTGTCGTCGAAGGGCCGCACGCGACCCAGGCGATCGAGCGATGCATGGAACGCCTGGATGCGCCCGCGCACCGCATCGCCGCCGAGGACGAACACCGGCGCGCGCGTCGCGCAGGCTTCGCTGAGCATGTTCACCGAATCGCCCGTGCACACGATGCGGTCGGCCCACGCGAGCAAACCGGGATAGGGGTTGTCGCTGTCGTCGCCGCCCGCGGTCGAAGGTGCGAACCAGCGCAGGCCGGGAATGTCGCCGCACTGCGCGCGCAGCGCCGCTGCCCACTCCGGCGGCGTTCGGCGCGACGTGGTCGCCAGCAGGCTGCCGCCTTCCACGCGCATGCGCACTGCCAGGCGTTGCAGATCGCGCGACAGCGCGTCGGCGTCGTACGTGGCGTGATCGCTCGGCCCGCCGAGCAACAAGGCCGTGCGCGGCGAAGCGAGCGGCGCGAGGATCGAATAGTCGCTGCGCGCCTGCGCGAGCCACAGATCGTCGACGGGGTGCAGGCTGCCGACCAGCGTGACGACGTTGTCGCCCGCCAGCGCATCGTGTTCGGGCGCCACCACCAGGTCCCACAAGGCCGGCGGCAGGCGCGGGTCGAGGATCTGCACGGTGCGCGCGCCGCGTTCGCGCAAGCGGCGCGTGGCGAGCGCCGCCTGGCGGCCGCAGCCGATCGCGATCGCCGGCGGCGCATCGAGCAGCGGGGCGAAGCCCGTGAACGCGTGGTCGCTGCCGGGCAGGGCACGGGGCGCGCCCCAGCGCCACGGTGCGCGCGGCCGCAGCGCGACGTCCCGCGCATCGGCGAAGCCCATCGCGGCCGCCAGCGCACGCGCCTGCCGCACGTTGCCCGCGCGGCCGTCGGTGAGCGTCCAGCAAGCGACTGGGGATTGCGGCATCGAGGCGTGTTCCATCGGTCGGATGGGTGCGTTGCGGCCGTGTCTGGGCCGCTTGACGCGCGACACTCTACACTGCGTGTCTCGGCGCGAACTGCGCGCCATGGCACGGACCGCACCCGCGATGCAAGATCAGAACGCCTTCAAGCCGACGCTGCCCGACGCCTCGCTCGACCAGTTGTTCCGGCAGGCCCGCACCTACAACCGGTTCACCGGTGAGGTGGACGACGCGACGCTGCACCGGCTCTACGACCTGCTGAAGTGGGGCCCGACCACCTCCAACAGTTGCCCGGCCCGCTACGTGTTCGTGCGTTCGCCCGAAGCGAAGGCCAAGCTCGGCCCCGCGCTCGACGAAGGCAATTACAAGAAGACGATGGCCGCGCCGTGCACGGCGATCGTCGCCTACGACATGGCGTTCTTCGAAAAGGTCCCGGTGTTGTTCCCGCATACGGATGCGCGCGGCTGGTTCGACACGAAGCCCGAGGCCGACCTGCGCACCATCGCCTTGCGCAACGGCAGCCTGCAGGGTGCGTACCTGTTGCTCGCCGCGCGTGCGATCGGCCTGGATTGCGGGCCGATGTCGGGCTTCGACAACGCGAAGGTCGATGCGGCGTTCTTCCCGGGCACCACGTGGCGCTCGAACTTCCTCGTCAACCTCGGCAAGGGCGACCCGGCGTCGATCTTCCCGCGCTCGCCGCGCCTGAATTTCGACGAAGCCTGCCGCATCGATTGAGCCCTTCGATCCGTACCTGTCATTCCACCCCCATGCAAAGGAATCGCACGATGCGCTGCAAGTTGCTTTTCGCCTCACTGTTGTTGGCTGCCGGCCTGGCGCAGGCTGCGCCCGCCACCTACAAGCTCGATCCGAACCACACGCAGGTCATCGCGAGCTGGAACCACTTCGGTTACTCCAACCCGATCGCGAATTTCGGCAACGTCGACGGCACGCTGGTGTACGACGCGGACAAGGTCGAAGCCTCCAGCGTGAATGTCACGCTGCCGCTGTCGGGCCTGGATGCGCTGGTGCCCGACCTGACCAAGCACATCCAGAGCGCCGATTTCTTCGACGCCGCGAAGTGGCCCACCGCCACGTTCAAGAGCACCAAGGTCGAGAAGGGCGCGGGCGACAAGCTCAAGGTGACCGGCGATCTGACCATCCGCGACGTCACCAAGCCGGTCGTGCTCGACGTCACGCTCAACAAGACCGGCCAGGGCCGCAACGGCGAGGCGAAGGTCGGGTTCGGCGCGACCACCACGATCAAGCGCAGCGAATTCGGCGTGGCCAAGTTCATCCCCAACGTCAGCGACGAGATCCAACTGCGCATCACCACCGAGGCCACCGTGCCCCAGCCCGAGGATGCGAAAAAATGATCATCGAGCGGCCCGCGGCGGCGCGCGGCGAAGTGTCGGCCGGCTGGTTGCACAGCCGCCATACCTTCTCGTTCGGCCACTATCACGACCCGCAGTGGATGGGGTTCGGGCCGCTGCGCGTGATCAACGAAGACATCGTGGCGCCGGGCGGCGGGTTTCCGCCGCACCGGCACGCGAACATGGAAATCCTGAGCGTCGTGCTGTCCGGTGCGCTCGCGCACCAGGACAACGCCGGCGGCGAAGGCGTGCTGCGCCCCGGCGAAGTGCAATGGATGAGCGCCGGGCACGGGGTGGAGCACAGCGAGTTCAATGGCGCGAAGGATGCGCCGGTGCATTTCCTGCAGATCTGGGTCCAGCCCGATCGGCTCAATGCGCAACCGGCCTACGAGCAGCGTGCATTCGATGCGGCCGCGCGCGAAGGGCGCTGGCAGACGCTGGCCGCGCCCGAGGGCGCCGAAGGCGGGTTGCCGATTCGCCAGCAAGCGTGGCTGCGCGCGGTGCGCCTGTCGGTGGGGCAATCGGTCGACGTCGTCCTCGATCCGGCGCGCAAGTACTGGCTGCACGTCGCCACCGGCGATGTCGCCTGGAACGGTCGCAAGCTCACGGCCGGCGATGCGCTGGGCTTCGCGCAGGAAAGCGGCACGCATCGGCTGGAAGGCCGCGGCAGCGATCCGGCCGACGTGCTGTTCTTCGACCTGCCCGCATAAGCTAACGGGCCGGCTGCTAGACTTTCGGCCCGCACCATTTCCAGCCGAAGTCCCCGCGCCATGGCCGAACATCCGCACTCCCATCCGTCCGTCGCCGGTGCCCCGGCCAACGCGAAGATGCGCTACGACGTGCGTCGCGCCGACCTGCCGCTGAGCTGCCCGCTGCCCGAGATGGCGTTGTGGAATTCGCACCCGCGCGTCTACCTGCCCATCGAGGCGGAGGGCGGGGAAAGCCAGTGCCCGTACTGCGGCGCGCACTTCGTGCTGGTCGACTGAAGATCGCTGGGCGATGCCTGGCACACGCCGGACGATCGTCCAATTGCTGCCCGCACTCGATGCGGGCGGCGTCGAACGTTCCACCCTGGAAATCGCCGACGCCCTGGTGCGCGCGGGCCATCGCGCGATCGTCGTGTCCGCCGGTGGGCGCCTGGTGCCGCGGCTGACCGCGGTCGGCGCCGAACACGTCACCCTCGACATCGGCCGCAAGTCGCCGCTCACCTTGCGCCACGTGCCGGCCTTGCGGCGCTTGTTCGAACGCGAACGCGTCGACCTGGTGCATGCGCGCTCGCGTCTGCCCGCATGGATCGGCTGGCGCGCGATCCGCGGCATGGGCGCCGACGCGCCGCGTTGGGTGACCAGCGTGCACGGACTGAATTCGCCGTCGCGCTACAGCGCGATCATGACCAGCGGCGAACGCGTGATCTGCGTGTCGCAGACGGTGCGCGATTTCGTGATGCTGCATTACCCGCGCACGAATCCGGACAAGCTGCGCGTGATCCTGCGCGGCGTCGATGTGCAGGCATTCCCACATCGTCCCTGGCCCGATCGCGATGCGCGCCGTCGCGCGGCCACCTTGCATCCCGCACTCGGAGGCGATGGTCCGTTGTTGTTGTTGCCAGGCCGCGGCACGCGCCTGAAGGGCCATTCGGATGCATTGACGTTGCTGGCGGCGCTGCGTGCGGGCGGGCGCGATGCGCGCCTGTGGTCGCCCGGCAGCCGCGAGGACGACCGCGCCCGTTATCTCGGCGAATTGCACGCACTGGCCGCGCAACTGGGCATCACCGACTTCGTCGCCTTCACCCCGCCGACCAATGCGATCGCCGATGCCTACGCGGCGAGCGACCTGGTGCTGCAACTCTCGCGCAGGCCCGAGGCCTTCGGCCGCACCGTGCTCGAAGCCATCGTGACCGGGCGCAGCGTGGTCGGCTGGGACCACGGCGGCGTCGGCGAGTTGCTGCACCGCTTCGATCCCCGCGGGGCCGTGCCGCCCTTCGACGGGACGCTGCTCGAGCGCACGGCGAACGCGCTGCTCGACGCATCGCCGCCGCGTCCGGTTACGATGCCCCATACCTTGCGTGCGATGCAGGAGGCGACGCTCGCGGTCTATGCGGAACTCGAACGGCACTGACATTGCGCAAACGCCCGTGGGCTGGCGCTGGGCTCCGGCCTGGGTGCTGGCCTTCGTCGCGTTGTGGCCCGCGCCCGGCTATGCCGAAGGCGTGCTCGTCCTCGGCGCGCTCGCGGCGATCTTCAAGCTGCTCCTCGTCCGCTTCCGCGGCGGTGCGCAGCTGCTGAGCGCGCCTGCATGGGCGCTCACCAGCGTGTTGTTCTTCGCGTACTGGCTGCCCGAAGCGGTGTCGGCCTTCGATGCGGTGGACCCGGCGCGCGCGTTCCGCGAGGCGGCCGTCGACCTGCGCTACCTTCCGTTCCTGTGGCTCGTCGCGGCCGCGGTGGCCGACGCACGCGGCCGGCGCATCACCTTCGGCGGGCTGGCGATCATCGTCGGCATCTGGACGATCGACGCGCTGCTGCAGGCCGTCCTCGGCACGAGCCCCTTGTTCTTCGCGATCGATTCGATCAAGCACGCGATGAGCGGACATGGCATGTGCAGCGTCGAGGCCGAGCAGACGCTCGACCGCCTCAGCGGCATACTCGGGCCGTGCAACCTGAAGTTCGGTCCGATGCTCGCGAGCCTCTCGCCCTTCGGCCTGTATTACGCGGCCAAGCGCTTTGGCGTCACGGGCTGGTGCGTGGCAGCGCTCGGTATCGGCACGGTGGTGCTGCTCGCCGGTGCGCGCGCGGCGTGGATCGTCTATGCGCTGGTGCTGCTGTGGTCGGGCTGGCGCGTGCTGGGGTTCAAGCGCCTGCTGATGGTGTTCGCCGTCGGTGCGATCACGCTCGTCGTGCTCGGCACCTTCGTGCCGCAGGTCGCGCAACGCATCGAGCGCACCACGCAACTGGCCTCGACGAACGAAGCCAACGTCGACACCGCGCTGTCCGGCCGCACGCGCATCTGGTCGGCGGCGACGTGCATGTATCGCACGCACTGGTTCAACGGCGTGGGCGCGCGCGGGTTCCGCGATGCCTTCGCAGAATGCGATCCGGGCAAGGGCAGTCTCGCAGCCTGGGGCGAAGGCCCGGCTTTGCACGCGCATCAGTGGATCCTCGAAGTGGCCAGCGAAACCGGCACCTTCGGCCTGTTGATGTGGCTCGCGGGCCTCGCGCTCGGCTGGCGTGCGTGGCGTTACGCCGATCCGATCGCGCGGGAACACGCGCGGCCGGCGATGCTCGCGCTGGTGGTCACGCTGTTCCCGTTCAACACGCACCTGGCCTCGTATTCGACGTTCTGGGGCGGGCTCGTATTGATGCTCGCCGCGCTCTACGCCGGCAGCCTGCTTGCGCGCGACGCCGAGCCTGTGGAACCCCGCGCGTGAGCATGCGCGCGCCGATCTCCGGCGTGGTCACCACGTTCAACAACGCCGCCACGCTCGATGCGTGCCTGGACAGCCTCGCCTTCTGCGACGAGCGCATCGTGCTGGATTCGGGTTCGACGGATGCGACGGTCGAAATCGCGAAACGCCACGGCGCGCGCATCGCCGAACATCCCTTCGCAGGCTACGGCCCGCAGAAACAGCGCGCGATCGACATGGCGCGGCACGACTGGATCCTGCTGCTCGACGCCGACGAACACCTTACTGAGGCAGGGCAGGAGAAGATCGAACGCGAACTGCATGCGCCGCGCGCCGACGGTTACCGCCTGCCGCGGCAGGAATGGTTGTTCTGGAAATGGGCGCACCTGGGAACGCGTGCGAACTGGCAGCTGCGCCTGTTCCGCAAATCGCGCGGTCGCATGAACGATGTGCCCGTGCATGCCGCGCCCGTCGTCGACGGCGTGCGCCGCGATCTGCGCGCGCCCTTCCGCCATTACGGCGAGCCGCGCCTGGCCGATCGCGTCGACAAGGTGAACCGCTATTCCAGCGGCATGGTCGTGCACAAACATCGCCGCGGCATCCGCGGGCTCGGTGCGCGCATCCTGTTCCAGCCCACGATCGCCTTCCTCAAGCTCTACATCGGCAAGCGCTATTTCCTCGACGGTTGGGCCGGTTATCTCGCCGCGCGCACGCAGGGGTTCTACACCTTCCTGAAGTACGCCAAGGTGCTGGAAACGCAGCGCCGCAAGGATCAGGCGTAGGGCGAAGTGCCGTCGGGTTGCCGCTTGAAGCGGCGATGGATCCACAGATATTGGTCGGGCGCCGCGCGCGCCATCGCTTCGATCGCGGCCATGACCTGCGCGGTATCGGCCGTCGCGTCTTTCGACGGAATGCCCTCGAGCCCCGGCACGATGCGCAGCGTGTAGCCACCATCGGCGCGGCGCATGTGTTGGAACGCGACCACGGCCGCGCCCGACAGGCGCGCGAGTTGGTGCGTCGACGAGAGGCTGTTCGCGGGCTGGTCGAAGAAGGGGACGAAGACGGTGTCGCCGCGGCTCGGATCCTGGTCGGGCGCGTACCAGAGGAAGCCGCCCTGCTTGAGGTGCTTCACCGCGGGGCGCAGCTCGAGTTTGGTGAACATCGCCGCTGCGTAGCGCAGCCGGCCGTGCTTCACGGCCCATTCCATCGCCGGCTCCGCGTGCGGGCGGTACATGCCGGCGAGCGGTACGTGGTCGCACATCAGGCGGCCGCAGATTTCCAGCGTGGTGAAGTGACCGGAGACGACGATGACGCCGCGTCCACCGGCGCGCGCGGCCTGCACATGTTCGAGGCCTTCGACGACCAGGCCTTTGCGCATCGGATCGACCGATCCCCACCAGGCGCGTGCGAATTCGAACAGGCCGATGCCGAGGGAAGCGAAGTGATCGCGCAGCAACACATCGCGCGCGGCGGCACTCTGTTCGGGGAAACACAATTCGAGATTGCGCTCGGCGATGCGACGTCGCGCGGGCATCGCCACGCGCAGCAAGGCGCCGATCGCGCGGCCCAGCCCGCGTTGCAGCGGCCAGGGCAGGCGCGCGAACGCGGCCATCAAACCAATGCCGATCCAGGTCGGCCAGTGCCTCGGGCCCAGGGGCGGGCGGTCGGTGTTGGGGTCTTGCGTCATTGGGGGATTCTAAGGGCGGGTGTGCACGAACAGTGTCTTGCCCTTCCGCCGACAAGACCTCCCCCGTATCCTGCGACGATGCGGAAGGACCCCATCGAGCGCTTGCTGCGCGGCCTGTATTCGGTCGCGCTGTATGTGCTGTTGCCGGTCACCGCCTACCACTTGATCTGGCGCGGCTTCCGCCAACGCGCCTACTTCCGGCGCTGGAACGAACGCTACGCGGCCTACCGCGGCCTGCAGGACGACGACGCTCCGCGCGACACGCTCTGGGTCCACGCCGTCTCCGTCGGGGAAGTGAACGCGGCTGCCCCCGTCGTCAACGCCCTGCGCAAGCTGCATCCGCACCTGCCGCTGCTCGTCACGACCATCACGCCGACCGGGTCGGCGCGCGTGCGGGCGCTGTGGGGCGAATCGGTGCAGCACGTCTATCTGCCCTACGACATCCCGGGCGCCGTGCGGCGATTCTTCGAACATTTCCGCCCGCGCGCGGGGCTGATCCTCGAAACCGAGCTGTGGCCGAATCTGTTGTTCGGCGCCCGCGACCACGGTGTGCCGACCTACATCCTCAATGCGCGGCTGTCGGCGCGTTCGCTGAAGGGCTATCGCGTGCTTGCGCCGATCGTCGGCCGCGCGTTGCGCACGGTGCGTCGCGTCGGTGCGCAATCGGCGGACGATGCGCAGCGCTTCGTCGAACTGGGTGCGAAGCCGGAGCAGGTCGTCGACCTGGGCAATCTGAAATTCGACACGCAGGCGCCCGAAGGGCTCGACGATTTCCTCGCGCAATTCCACGCGCACGCGGGCCATCGCCTGGCGTGGATCGCCGCGAGCACGCACGAGGGCGAGGAAGCCGATGTCATCGACCTGCACCGTCGCCTGCGCGAGAAACATCCGGGCCTGTTGCTGCTGTGGGCGCCGCGGCATCCCGAGCGCTTCCGTGCCGCGGTCGACCATGCGCACGCGGCCGGGTGGAACGTCGCCACGCGCCGCCTCACGCGATGGCCGGGTGCGGCCGACGATGTCTTCGTCGTCGATACGCTCGGCGAGTTGATGGCGTTCTATGCGTGCGCGCAGGTGGCGTTCGTGGGCGGCAGCCTGCAACCGATCGGTGGACACAATCTGCTGGAACCGGCAGCGGTCGGCACGGCGATCGTGACCGGGCCGCACCTGCACAACTTCACCGACATCGCGCGGCGTCTCGAACAAGCGCACGCGGTGCGCATCGCGCAGGACGTCGAAGGCGTGTTCGCAAATGTCGACGCGCTGCTCGCCGATGAAGCCGCGCGCAAGCAGATGGTCGACGCCGGCCTGCACCTGGTGCACGAAGGGCGCGGCGCGCTCGCGCGCAGCCTGGCGATGATCGCGCCGGTGTTGCCGGGCGGCGCGCGCTGAAACGACGAAGCCCGCCTTGCGGCGGGCTTCGTTGGATCGCAACGAACGAATCGCTTACTGCGTCGGCTGCTGCACCGCGGCCGAGACGTTGACCGTCAGGAAGCGGTTGACGCGCTGCACGTCCTCGACGTCCAGCGTGCCCGCGGCCTGTTCGAGGTTCAGCACGCTCTGCAGGAAGTTGTAACGCGCCAGCGCGAAGGCCTGCTGCGCCTGGAACAGGTTGCGCTGGTTGACCAGCACGTCGAGCACGGTGCGCGTGCCGACTTCCAGGCCGACCTGCGAGGCTTCGTACGCGGCCTTCGCCGAGACCACCGCGAGGCGGCGCGCTTCGACTTCGCTCACGCCCGCGACGACCACCTGGTAGGCGTTGCGCGTGGCGCGCTCCAGCGAGCGCTTGTCCTGTTCCAGTTCGTCCTGGCGGATGTCGCGCGTGGCGAGCGCTTCGCGCACGCCCGACTGCGTGGCGCCGCCGGCGAAGATCGGCACGTTGAGCGTCAGGCCGAAGGAGCGCGCGCGGCTCTCGTTGTCGAACGCGGTTTCCGCGCCGGTGAGGTTGTTGGTCGTGTCGCCGTCGGAGTGCGTGTTGCCGTAGTCGCCGCCGAAGTACAGCGTCGGCAGGTGGCCGGCGCGCGCGGTGGAGACATCCTGCTCGGCCGACTTCACCTGCAGTTCCTTCGCGCGCAGGGCCGGGTTGTTTTCGAAGGCGGTCTTCACCCACGCGTCTTCGTCGGCGTGTTCGGGCAGTTGCGGCTGGAAGTCTTCCGGCAGGCCCTTGAGGTTGGCCACCGGGCGGCCGGTGATTTCGGCCAGCGCCTGGTAGGCATCGGCGACCTGGTTCTGCGCGGTGATGGTGTTGGCGCGCGCGGTGTCGTACTGGGCACGCGCTTCGTGCACGTCGGTGATCGGCGCAAGGCCGACTTCCAGGCGCTTGCTCGCGAAGTCGAATTGCTTCTTCAGCGCGGTTTCCGACGACTCGGCGGCGGCGAGGTTCTCGAGCTGCACGAGTACGTTGAAATAAGCAGCAGACGTGCGCGTGATCAGCTGGTCGCCCGCCGATTCCAGGTTGAAGTCGCTGGCTTCGCTCAGCGCATTGGCGCTGCGCAGGCGCGAGATACGGGAGCCGTCGAAGACCATCTGGTCCAGCGTGAGGCCGTAGCGGCGGGTGGTGGTGTCGCTGGTGGAATCGTTGGTGCCCAGCGGCGTGCCGGCGAAGACCTGCTGGCCGCTGGCGTCTTCGTTCGACTTGGAATAGCTGGCCTGGCCGTTGAGTTGCGGCAACAGCAGCGCGCGCGCCTGCACGCGGCCTTCCTTGACCACGAGGCGGTTGGACTCGGCGGCCGAGAACTGCGGATCGCCGGCGCGTGCCAGCTCGTAGGTCTGCAGCAGGTCTTCGGCATGCACGACGCAGGGCAGCAAGGCGAAGGCGAGGGCCATGACGAGGGGACGACGGCTCATGCGGGTTCCTTCCGGATCAAAAATGACAAATGGGGGGAGGTCAGAAATCGGGCGTCAGAAATCAAATCGCGGCGCGGGTGCGGCGCCGACGAGGTAAGGCAGGTCGGTTTCGAACAACGATTCGATACGCGGACCGTTGACGCCGTTGCGCACCACCACCGCTTCCATCGCCGGCGAGGCGCCGCGGACCGCGAACAGGCGGCCCTCCGGGCGCAGCCATTGCAGGAAACGGGCGGGCAGGGTGTCGACGGCGCCGGTCACGACGATGGCGTCGAAGCGGCGTTCGGTATCGAAGGCGAAGGCATCTGCGGCGTCGATGCGCACGTTCGCGCCCAGGCCCAGTGCATCCAGGCGGGCGCGCGCGGCATCGGCGAGGTCGGCGTGCAGCTCGATGCTGTGCACCTCGCGCGCCAGGCGGCCCAGGCACGCGGTGAGGAACCCGCTGCCGGTGCCGATCTCGAGCACGTCCTCGCCTTCCTGCGCGGCGATGGACTGCAGCACGCGGCCCTCGACGACGGGCTTCATCATGAATTCGCCGTGGCCCAGCGGGAGCGCCACGTCGGCGTAGGAGAGGCCGCGGTTCTCCTGGTCGACGAACGCGTCGCGCGGAATCGACACGAGCGCATCCAGCACGCGCGGGTCGAGCACGTCCCACGGGCGAACCTGTTGTTCGACCATCAGTTCGCGGGCCTTGGCGTAGTCCATCGTCATCTCGTTCGTCTCGCAAAGAAAGCCGGGCATTTTACGCCCGGCAGGCACAGCATCGCTGTGGTAGCACACTCCAACTCAGTGCCGGAAGTCAGCGGGTCCTTGGTCATGCGGGGCCCACCCGACCGTCATTTCCGGGTGGCGTAGGCCCGCAGGAACATGTCCACGGCGCCTTCCAGCTGGGCTGTCGCCTCCCGCGCGTCCGGCATGGGGCCGCACCCGAAGATCACCTTCTGGTGCAGGTCGCCCTTGGCCAGGCACAGGAACTGGGAGGCCGCGCGGGGGATATCGGCGATCTCCAGTTCCCCGGTTTCCACGTGGTGCTGCAGGACATCGGCCACCCGGTCGATCGCGCGCTGCGGGCCGACGGCCCACGCTTGCTGCGTCATGCCGGTCTCGACCACCTGCGGCGTGCACATGATCCGATGCCCGGCCAGCGCGTCGGGATCCATGATCATCGCGAAGAACGCGCGCGCGATCTGCATCAGGCCCTCGTGCAGCGGCGCGGCATCGGCCGCGGCGAAGAGGGATTCGGGCAGCTGCTGCTCGAAATGCGCCTGCACCGCGGCGGCGAACAACGCGTCCTTGTCGCCGAAATGGCTGTACACGGTGAGCTTGGAGACGCCGGCGTCGGCCGCGATCTGATCCATGCTCACGCCGGCGAAGCCTTGCGCGACGAACAGCCGCTTGGCGGCTTCGAGGATCGCGGCCCGCTTGCCGAGGTCCTTGGGGCGACCGGGACCGGCCTGCCGCTTCTCAGGCGGAAGGGGGCCTGCGGCAACCGCGGATTTGGCTTTCGATCGCTGCGACATGCTCGTTACTATAACGAAATACTGGACTGTTGGGTTCGCTATTTATAGTCTACCGGCCAGTTCAATAAGCGCCCCCGACGAGATCCGCATGGCCATGCAGCGCAGGATGCACCGGCATCCCCCCACCGATCGCCTATTTTTTCGATCAATCGTGACGGCCGCATGCATCGCGGTCGCAGTAGGCGCCTGCGGCAAGGATGAGGCTGCGGTCGAAGCGCCGCGGCCCGTGCTCGTCGTCACGCCGGGCCAGGGCCCGGACGCGGAGCCGCTCGCCTTCGCAGGCGAAGTGCGTGCACGCGAAGAAAGCCCGCTCTCCTTCCGCGTGGGTGGGCAGATCGTGCGTCGCCTGGTCGATGCGGGCGATCGCGTGCATCGCGGCGACGTGCTCGCCGAACTCGATCCGAAAGACCTGCGCGCACAGGCGCAAGCCGCGCAAGCGCAGGTGACCGCGGCCGAAGGCGAACTCGCGCGCGCTGCATCGGACAAGCAACGTTACGAACGATTGGCGAACGAACAACTCGTGAGCCGCTCGACGCTTGATGCACAAAATGCGGCCTATGCCGCCGCCGCGGGCAACGCACGCGCGGCGCGAGCGCAGCGCGATGTCGCGCGCAACCAATCGGCGTACACGCAACTGCGCGCGCCGCGCGACGGTGTGATCGCCACGCGCGAAGCCGAAGCGGGTCAAACGGTCACTTCGGGCCAGGCGATCTACACGCTCGCCGGCGATACCGGCCGCGAAGTCGCGATCTCGCTGCCCGAATCGCGCATCCGCGAATTCGCCGTCGGCCAACCCGTGCTCGTGGAATTGTGGAGCCAGCCCGGCGAACGCCTGCCCGGCCGCATCCGCGAAATCAGCGCCGCCGCCGATCGCCAGGCGCGCACCTACGCCACGCGCATCGCACTCGACCCGAACGCTTCGAAGGCCGTCGAACTCGGACAGAGCGCGCGCGTCTACATCGCCGCCGCGAAACCCACCGCGACGACGATCGCGCTGCGCCTGCCGCTGTCCGCGCTCCAACGCGGCGACAAGGGCGAGATGTCGGTGTGGGTCGTCGATCCGCGCACGAATGCGTTGAAGCGCGTGCCCGTGCGCGTGGGGCCCTTCGGCGCGGAATCGGTGCCGGTGCTTACGGGCGTGCGCGCGGGCGACCGTGTCGTCGCCGCCGGCGGACACCTGTTGCGCGAAGGCCAGGTCGTCGCGCCGGTGGATCGCGAGAACCGCCCGCTGCCGAAGGCGCGCTGACATGCCGTCCTTCAACGCCTCCGAATGGGCGCTGCGCAACCGCACGCTCATCGTCTACGCGATGCTCGTGCTCGCGGTGCTCGGCTTCATGAGCTATCGCAGCCTGGGGCAATCGGAAGATCCGCCGTTCACCTTCAAGGCGATGGTCGTGCGCACGGTGTGGCCGGGCGCGACGGCCGACGAAGTCTCGCAGCAGGTCACCGACCGCATCGAGAAAGCGCTGATGACCACGGGCAAGTACGAATTCATCCGTGCTTACTCGCGGCCCGGCGAGTCGCAGGTGATCATGATGGCGCGCGATGCGCTGCCGTCGAAGGACGTGCCGGAGCTGTGGTACCAGGTGCGCAAGAAAGTCGGCGACATCAAGCCGACGCTGCCCGAAGGTACGGTCGGTCCGTTCTTCAACGATGAATTCGGCGACACCTTCGGCAACATCTACGCGCTCACCGGCGAAGGCTTCGACTACGCGGTGATGAAGGATTACGCCGAACGCGTCGAACTCGAACTGCAACGCATCCCCGACGTCGGCAAGGTCGAACTGGTCGGCCTGCAGGACGAAAAGATCTGGATCGAGTTGTCGAATACGAAGCTCGCCACGCTCGGCATTCCGCTCAGTGCGGTGCAAACGGCGCTGTCCGAACAAAATGCCGTCGTGCCCGCGGGCTTTTTCGAAACCGGCAGCGACCGCATCCAGATCCGCGTGACCGGTGCGTTGCGTTCAGTCGACGAGATCCGCGATTTCCCGGTGCACGTGGGCGATCGCACCTTCCGCGTCGGCGACATCGCGACGATCGAACGGGGCTTCGCCGATCCGGCTTCGCCGCGCATGCGCTTCATGGGCCAGGACGCCATCGGCATCGCGGTCGCGATGAAGGACGGCGGCGACATCCTGCGCCTGGGCAAGACCCTGGAGCGCGAGTTCGCGCGCCTGCAGGGCTCGCTGCCGGCGGGCATGGAACTGCGCAAGGTGTCCGACCAGCCGCATGCGGTGAGTGAATCGGTGGGCGAGTTCGTGAAGGTGCTCGCCGAGGCCGTCGCGATCGTGCTGGTCGTGAGCTTCTTCTCGTTGGGCTTCCGCACGGGACTCGTCGTGGCGGTGTCGATCCCGCTCGTGCTCGCGATGACCTTCGCGGTCATGCACTACTTCGGCATCGGCCTGCACAAGATTTCGCTCGGCGCGTTGGTGCTCGCCCTCGGCCTGCTCGTGGACGACGCGATCATTGCGGTGGAGATGATGGCCATCAAGATGGAGCAGGGCTTCTCGCGCCTGAAGGCGGCGAGCTACGCCTGGGACACCACGGCCTTCCCGATGCTCACCGGCACGCTGGTGACCGCGGCCGGCTTCCTGCCGATCGCGACCGCGGCCTCGAGCACGGGCGAGTACACGCGCTCGCTGTTCCAGGTCGTGACCATCGCGTTGGTCGTGTCCTGGGTCGCGGCGGTGTTGTTCATTCCCTATCTTGGCGATCGCCTGCTGCCGGACCTGCACAAGAAGCACCAGGAGGCGCACGATCCGCACGCCACGCGCTTCTACCAGCGCTTTCGCGGGTTGCTCGGCTGGTGCCTGGAACATCGCAAGACCGTCATCGCGATGACGGCGGCGGCGTTCGTCGCGTCGATCCTGCTGTTCCGCTTCGTGCCGCAACAATTCTTCCCCGACTCCACGCGGCCGGAATTGATGGTCGACATGGAACTGGCCGAAGGCTCGTCGCTGAAGGCGACCGAATCGCAGGCCAAACGCCTGGAAGCGCTGCTGCGCAAGCGCGAGGGCGTCGACAATTACGTCGCGTACGTCGGCACCGGTTCGCCGCGCTTCTATCTTCCGCTCGATCAACAACTGCCCGCCGCGAACTTCTCGCAGTTCGTCGTGCGCACGCATGATTCGAAGGCGCGCGAAGACGTCCGCAAATGGTTGATCGAGGAGGTCGCGCCGCAATTCCCGGCCTTGCAGTTGCGCGTGACGCGGCTGGAGAACGGCCCGCCGGTCGGGTACCCGCTGCAATTCCGCGTCTCGGGCGAACACACCGATCGCGTGCGCGCCTACGCCAAACAGGTCGGAGCGAAGGTGCGCGCCAATCCGAATGTCGCCAACGTCAACCTGGATTGGGACGAACCCAGCAAGGTCGTGCGACTGGAGATCGACCAKGAACGCGCGCGTGCGCTCGGCGTGAGCACGGCGGGGTTGTCGAAGTTCCTGTCCGGTTCCTTGTCGGGCCTGCACGTCAGCACGTATCGCGAAGGCAACGAGTTGATCGAGATGTTGCTGCGCGGCGCCGACGATGAGCGCACGCGCCTGGATCTGCTCGGAAGCCTCGCGGTGCCGACGCAGAACGGCACGGTCGTGCCGCTCTCGCAGATCGCGACGCTGAAGTACGTCTTCGAGGACGGCATCATCTGGCATCGCAATCGCCTGCCGACAGTCACCGTGCGCGCGGACATCCGCAACACGCTGACGCCGCCGACGGTGGTCGCGCAGATCCTGCCGACGCTGGAGGGCATCCGCGCGGACCTGCCGGAAGGCTATCTGCTCGAAACCGGCGGCACCGTGGAGGATTCGGCGCGCGGGCAGAACTCGATCAACGCGGGCCTGCCCTTGTTCCTGTTCGTCGTGGTGACCCTGCTGATGGTGCAGTTGCGCAGCTTCTCGCGCACGGCGATGGTGATGCTCACGGCGCCCTTGGGCCTGATCGGCGTGACCTTGTTCCTGCTGGTCTTCCGCGTGCCCTTCGGCTTCGTGGCGATGCTCGGCACGATCGCACTGGCGGGGATGATCATGCGCAACTCGGTGATCCTCGTCGACCAGATCGAACAGGACATCGCACACGGCAACGATCGCTGGCACGCCATCATCGAAGCGACGGTGCGGCGCTTCCGCCCGATCGTGCTCACGGCGCTCGCCGCGGTACTCGCGATGATTCCGCTCACGCGTTCGGCGTTCTTCGGGCCGATGGCGGTGGCGATCATGGGCGGCTTGATCGTGGCGACGGTGTTGACGCTGTTGTTCCTGCCGGCGTTGTACGCGGCATGGTTCAAGGTGAAGCGCGAAGAGGCCGTTTCCTAGCGCGTCGCGAACGGTTGCGTCAGAGGACCTCGGCCCGAGGTCCTGCAACCGGAGAGACATATGCGCGCGACGCGAATCCGGCGTCGGCGAATGCCTTCTGCATCGCCGGCGCCGCGCTGCGTGCTTCGCCTTCGGACGCGAACCACGCGAATACGCTCGGCCCCGCACCCGAGAGGCTCGAGCCCAGCGCGCCGTGCGCCATCGCGGCGCCCTTCACCTGCGCGAAGCCGGGCACCAACGGCGCGCGTCGCGGTTCGACGAGCACATCCTGCAAACCATCGCGGATCAGATCGACGTCGCCGCGTTCCAGCCCCAGGAGGAATTGCGCGAGGCGCGCGCCGTGCGCCACGACGGTCGACAGCGGGAAGGGATCGACGAGCACTTCGCGCGAACGCTTCGTTTCCAACACCTGGTCGGGATGCACGACCACCGCATGCAACCAATCCGGCGCATGCAAGGGCAGCAAGCGCGTCGCGGTCGCCAGCGCGATGCCGCCGATCAACATCGGTCCGACGTTGTCGCCCTGGTGGCTGCGGCTGGAGGCGTACTCGCCTTCCATCGCGAAGCGATACAGGCCTTCGCGTGTCAGCGGTTCGTCGAGCAAGGCATTCGCGGCGATGAGTGCCGCGACGCACGAGGCCGCCGAACCCCCCAGGCCCGCGCCGATCGGAATGCCCTTGTCGAGTTCGATTTCGAAGCCGAATGGCAGTGCCAGCCCTTCATGCAGCGCACGCACGCCGCGGCCGGCCGTGTTGCGCTCGGTATCCAGCGGGATGGCCGACACATCGCCTGCGCCGCGCACCGCGACCACGCGGACTTCGCGCGCTTCGATCCGCCGCACGGTCGCGCGATCGGCCAGGCCCGCGATCGCGTGGCCCAGCAGGTCGAACCCGACGCCGATGTTGCCGACGCCGGCGGGAGCGGAAGCTGTGGCAGTGGCGCGCATGGCGGCGTGTGAAGACGGGAAGCGGCCATTATCGACGCGAAGGTGGCCCCGCGGGGCGGGTCGTGGTGCAATACGCCCCGAAGCGGGGGTACCGGCATGCCGGTTGAGACAGACCCTTCGAACCTGACGCGGTTGAAACCGCCGTAGGGAGCCTTCGCCGGACCCTGGGTCCGTCGCCCGCTTCGTCCCGTGAATCCCCCTTGGACGATGCCCATGAACGCTGTGCCTTCCGATCTGATCCGCGACGCCCAGGCGTTGTCCGAAGAAGTCGTTCGCCCGATCCCCGGTTCACGCAAGATCTTCGTCGAGGGCTCGCGCGCCGACCTGCGCGTGCCGATGCGCGAGATCGCGCAGCAGCGCACGCCGACCCTGTTCGGCGGCGAGGACAACCCGCCGATCACCGTCTACGACACCTCGGGCCCGTACACCGACCCTGCAGCCGCCATCGACTTGTCCGCGGGCCTGCCCGCGTTGCGCGCGCGCTGGATCGAAGGACGCAACGACACCGAAACGCTCGCGGGGCTGTCGTCGGAATTCGGCCGCACGCGCGAACACGATCCGCGTCTGTCGGCAGTGCGCTTCCCGGGCCGCATCCTGCCGCGCCGCGCGCGCGCCGGCGCCAACGTCACGCAGATGCATTACGCGCGCCGCGGCATCGTCACGCCGGAAATGGAGTTCGTCGCCATCCGCGAAAACCAGCGCCTGGAGATGATGCGCGACGCCGGCCTGCTCGCGCAGCACAAGGGCCAGGCCTTCGGCGCGTCGATCCAGGCGCGCATCACGCCGGAATTCGTGCGCGATGAAATCGCGCGCGGCCGCGCGATCCTGCCCAACAACATCAACCACCCCGAAAGCGAGCCGATGATCATCGGCCGCAACTTCCTCACCAAGATCAACGCCAACATCGGCAACAGCGCGGTGTCCTCGGGCATCGCCGAAGAAGTCGAGAAGCTCGTGTGGGCGATCCGCTGGGGCGGCGACACGGTGATGGACCTGTCCACCGGCAAGCACATCCACGAGACGCGCGAATGGATCGTGCGCAACTCGCCGGTGCCGATCGGCACGGTGCCGATCTACCAGGCGCTGGAGAAAGTCGACGGCCGCGCCGAAGAGCTCACGTGGGAAATGTTCCGCGACACGCTCATCGAGCAGGCCGAACAGGGCGTGGATTACTTCACCATCCACGCCGGCGTGCTGCTGCGCCACGTGCCGCTGACGGCCAAGCGCGTGACGGGCATCGTCTCGCGCGGTGGTTCGATCATGGCCAAGTGGTGCCTTGCGCACCATCGCGAGAACTTCCTCTACACGCACTTCGAAGACATCTGCGAAATCATGAAGGCCTACGACGTCGCCTTCTCGTTGGGCGATGGCCTGCGCCCGGGTTGCATCGCCGATGCGAACGACGCCGCGCAGTTCGGCGAACTCGAAGCGCTCGGCGAGCTGACCAAGATCGCGTGGAAGCACGACGTGCAGACCATGATCGAAGGCCCCGGCCACGTGCCGATGCAGTTGATCAAGGAGAACATGGACAAGCAGCTCGCCGAATGCGGCGAAGCGCCGTTCTATACGCTCGGCCCGCTGACGACCGACATCGCGCCGGGCTACGACCACATCACCAGCGCGATCGGCGCGGCGATGATCGGTTGGTTCGGCACGGCGATGCTCTGCTACGTCACGCCCAAGGAACACCTGGGACTGCCCGATCGCGACGACGTGCGCGACGGCATCATGGCGTACAAGATCGCCGCGCATGCAGCCGACCTCGCCAAGGGGCATCCGGGTGCGCAGGTGCGCGACAACGCGTTGTCGAAGGCGCGCTTCGAGTTTCGCTGGGAAGACCAGTTCCATCTCGGATTGGATCCGGAAAAAGCGAAGGCCTTCCACGACGAAACGCTGCCGAAGGACGCGCACAAGCTCGCGCATTTCTGTTCGATGTGCGGCCCGCACTTCTGCTCGATGAAGATCACGCAGGACGTGCGCGACTACGCCGCCGAACACGGCGTGGACGAAGCGCAGGCCATCGAGGCGGGCATGGCGGAGAAGGCGGGAGAATTCCTCGCGCAAGGCGCGCAGGTCTACCGGCCCGAATGACCCTTCGGGCAATACGCGGCGTTCACGCGAGCCGCTAAGATCGCCCGATGCACGAGGTCCTCCGCTTTTCGCTCTGGCGCATGCTCGCGCGCCGCCACCCGTCCGCCTTCCTGCTGGCGGCGCAGTTGCTGAGCCTGTTGCTGTATCCCCTGATGGACAACAGCAACGAGGGGCGCATGCTGTTCGGGGGCGTGGCGGTGGTCATCGTCCCGCTCGCGGTGTGGACCGTGAGCCGGGGCCCCGCGCTCAACATCCTGGCGTGGTTGTTGGCGGTGCCCTCGTTGCTGCTGACCCTCTGGATCTGCTGGTTCGACGACATGCACCTGCTGCCACTGGCCGCGTCGCTCGAAGCCCTGCTGTATTTCTACGCGGCGGGCGGCCTGATCCTCTACATGATGCGCGACACGCGCGTGTCCTCGGACGAATTGTTCGCCGCGGGCGCGACCTTCACCTTGATCGCGTGGGGATTCGCCTACGCGTACTTCGTCTGCCAGGCGTGGTATCCGGGCAGCTTCACCGGCATCGAACCCGATCGCGAACGCACGTGGCTGGAGTTGCTGTTCTTCAGCATCAGCAATCTGTCGGCGACGGGCCTGGGCGACGTGCTTCCAGTTACGGCACCGGCGCGCGTGTTGACGATGCTCGAGCAGATCGCAGGCGTGGGTTACATCGCGACGGTGGTCTCGCGCCTGATCGGTTTGACGATCATCCAGCAGCAAAAATGAAGAAGGGCGCCGGGGCGCCCTTCGTCTTCGCTTAAAAATTCGGCTTCTCTTCGCTTTCGTTGTAGCGCGCGATCGCCTCGACGATGATCTGCTTGGCTTCGGCCGTGTCGCCCCAGCCCTCGAGCTTCACCCACTTGCCCTGTTCCAGGTCCTTGTAGTGCTCGAAGAAGTACGCGATGCGGTCGCGCCAGTGCTGCGGCACGTCGTCCAGGCCTTCGATGTGGGCGTAACCCGGATACACCTTGGTGACCGGGACGGCGAGGATCTTCTCGTCGTTGCCGGCTTCGTCCTGCATGCGCAGCACGCCGACCGGGCGCACGCGGATGACCGAACCGGGGATCAGCTGCAGGGGCATCAACACCAGCACGTCGGCCGGGTCGCCGTCGCCGCACAGGGTGTGGGGGACGTAGCCGTAATTGCAGGGATAGCGCATCGGCGTGGACAGCACGCGATCGACGAAGATGGCGCCGGAGGCCTTGTCGACCTCGTACTTCACCGGTTCGGCGTCCTTCGGGATCTCGATGATGACGTTGATTTCGTCCGGCGGGTTCTTGCCGGTGGGGACGAGGTCCAGGCCCATTGCTATGTTGCTCCGACGTGCTGGCGCGGCCCGTGCGGGGCCGGCTGGGGGGAAGGGAGGGGAAGGGGGAGGGGAAAACCGCGCGGATTATAGGCGGGAACCTCCCGCCTTCCGGCGCATCGGATGGGAAAGGACGGGAGAAACCACATGGTTCCGCAGGATCACGGCCCCCTGGTCGATTTCGGCAAGCTCGACGACGCCACCCTGGTGGCGTTGGCGCGCGCAGGCCGGCGCGAGGCGTTCCGCGAGATCATGCAGCGCTGCAACCGGCGGCTGTTCCGGATCGCGCGCGGCGTGGTGCACGAGGACGCCGAAGCCGAGGACGTGGTCCAGGCCGCCTATGTCGCCGCTTTCGAACACCTGGGCAACTTTCGCGGGGAGTCGTCCCTGGCCACCTGGCTCACCCGCATCGTCCTCAACGAAGCCAACGGCCGCTTGCGCGCGCGCAAGCCCACGGTCGAGTTCGACACCGTCGAAGCACTGCAGCAAGGAGGGCGCGTGATCGCATTCCCCTCGCGTTTCGGAAGCGAAGACCCCGCGGCGAGCGCGGCGCGCAGCGAAATCCGCCGCCTGCTCGAACAGGCGGTGGACGAGTTGCCCGAGCCGTTCCGCCTGGTGTTCGTGATGCGCGAGATCGAGGAATGCAGCGTCGAGGACACCGCGACCAGCCTGGGCCTCAAGCCCGAAACGGTGAAGACGCGCCTGCACCGGGCGCGCAGGATGCTGCGCACCGCGCTGCACGACCGGCTCGCCACGACGATGACCGATGCGTTCCCGTTCCTCGGCGCGCGTTGCGACCGCATGACCAACGGCGTACTCGAACGGATCGGCGCGCGCCTGCGCGACTGACTTTTTTCAACCAAGGGGAATACCAATGCTCACGACCTACGCTCTCATCGTCTTCGCCATCGGCGCGCTCGGTGGTCTCATTCTTGCCGCCAACGTCCTCCGCGGACATCTGGCGCCCTGGTCGCTCTCGGTCTTGCATGCGTTGCTCGGCGCCTCCGGCTTGGTGCTGTTGATCCTGCAGGTCGTGCAGGGCTCGGCGGGCGGGCGCATCGTCGGCGCACTGGGGCTGCTCGTCGTCGCCGCGCTTGGCGGCTTCTACCTCGCCTCGCTGCACCTGAAGAAGGCGATCCCGCCCAAGGGCGTCGTCCTCCTGCATGCGGGCCTGGCTCTCGTCGGTTTCCTCGTGCTGCTGAGTGCGGTGATCTGACGTTCGACACGGAACGAACGCATCGCCTGCTAGCGTCGGAACTCCCAACGCCGGAGTTCCGACCATGCTGAAGTACGGTTTGCTCGCCAAGCTCGAGGCCAAGCCCGGCATGGAACGCGAGGTGGCGACCTTGCTCGCGGGGGCGTTGCCGATCGCGCAGGGCGAACATGAAACGCGCACGTGGTATGCGTTCCGCTCGGGGCCGACTTCGTTCGGCATCTTCGATACCTTCGAAGACGAACACGGGCGCGAAGCGCACCTGCAGGGCCAGATCGCGAAGGCGTTGATGGACAACGCCGATCGCCTGCTCGCAAAGCCGCCGACGATCGACAAGATCGACCTGATGGCCGCGAAGAACTGATCGCGCAAAACAAAACGGCGGCCCTGGGGCCGCCGTTCCGTGTCGCACGCGTGCTTGCCGTCAGTGGAGCAACGGCACCAGCAGCAGCGCGACGATGTTGATGATCTTGATCAGCGGATTGACGGCCGGGCCGGCGGTGTCCTTGTAGGGATCGCCGACGGTGTCGCCGGTCACCGCGGCCTTGTGCGCCTCGGAGCCCTTGCCACCGAAGTGGCCGTCCTCGATGTACTTCTTCGCGTTGTCCCACGCGCCGCCGCCGGTGGTCATCGAGATGGCGACGAACAGGCCGGTGACGATCGTGCCGATCAACACGCCGCCCAGCGCCTTCGGGCCGAGCAGCAGGCCCACGACGACGGGCACCGCGACGGGCAGCAGCGAAGGCACGATCATTTCCTTGATCGCCGACTTCGTCAGCATGTCCACCGCCTTGTCGTACTGCGGCTTGCCCGTGCCCTGCATGATACCGGGGATGTCGCGGAACTGGCGGCGCACTTCCTCCACCACTGCACCGGCCGCACGGCCGACGGCTTCCATCGCCATCGCGCCGAACAGGTAGGGGATCAGGCCACCGATCAGCAGGCCGATGACCACCTCGTGGTCGGACAGGTCGAAGCGGATGCCCTCGAACGGCGTCGTCACGCCCGCCGCCGCGGCCTTCGCGGCACCGACGATGTTGAGGTTGTGCGTGTAGTCGGCGAACAGCACGAGCGCGGCGAGCGCGGCCGAACCGATCGCATAACCCTTCGTCACGGCCTTGGTCGTGTTGCCCACCGCGTCGAGCGGATCGGTCACCGCGCGCACTTCCGGCGGAAGCTCGGCCATCTCGGCGATGCCGCCGGCGTTGTCGGTGATCGGGCCGTAGGCGTCGAGCGCGACGATCATGCCCGCCATCGACAACATCGACGTCGCGGCGATCGCGATGCCGTACAGGCCACCGAAGTGGAATGCCAGCCAGATCGCCGCGCACACCGCGATGACCGGCATGGCGGTCGACTTCATCGACACGCCCAGGCCCGCGATGATGTTGGTGCCGTGGCCGGTGGTCGAGGCTTGCGCGACGTGGCGCACCGGCTTGTACTGCGTGCCGGTGTAGTACTCGGTGATCCACACGATCGCGCCGGTGAGTACCAGGCCGATGAGCGCGCAGAAGTACAGGTTCATCGAACCCTGCGGGAAATCGACCATCAGCCGCTGCGTGATCGGGTAGAACGCGATGGCCGCGAGCACGGCCGAGACGATCACGCCGCGATACAGCGCGCCCATGATCGAACCGCCGGCCTTCACCTTGACGAAGAACGCGCCGATGATCGACGCGAGGATCGACACGCCACCGAGCACCAGCGGATACAGCACCGCGTGCTTGCCGGCGCCGGCGGCCATCAGGCCGCCGAGGAGCATCGTCGCGATGATGGTGACCGCGTAGGTTTCGAACAGGTCGGCCGCCATGCCCGCGCAGTCGCCGACGTTGTCGCCGACGTTGTCGGCGATGACCGCCGGGTTGCGCGGGTCGTCTTCGGGAATGCCCGCTTCGACCTTGCCCACCAGGTCGGCGCCGACATCCGCGCCCTTGGTGAAGATGCCGCCGCCGAGGCGCGCGAAGATCGAGATCAGCGAAGCGCCGAAGGCCAGGCCGACGAGCGCATGCAGCGCGCGTTCTTCCGGCAGGCCCATCTGCAGCAGGATCATGTAGTAACCAGCGACGCCGAGCAGGCCGAGGCCGACGACGAGCATGCCGGTGATCGCACCGCCGCGGAACGCGACGTCCATCGCCGGGCCGATGCCGCTGCGTGCGGCTTCGGCGGTGCGGACGTTGGCGCGCACCGACACGTTCATGCCGATGTAGCCCGCCGCACCCGACAGCACCGCGCCAATCAGGAAGCCGATCGCGGTATGCCAGCCGAGGAAGAAACCGATGAGGACGAAGAGCACGACGCCCGCCATCGCGATCGTCATGTACTGCCGATTGAGGTAAGCGCGTGCGCCTTCCTGGATCGCGCCGGCGATCTCCTGCATGCGCTCATTGCCGGCGGGGCGAGAGTTGATCCATGAAGCGGACCACAGTCCGTACAGGATGGCGACGACGGCGCAAGACAGCGCCAGGATCAAACCGTACTGCTCCAGCATGAACCCTCCCCGGGGCGACAATGGGATGACGGATGAACGCGTTGGAATTGTTGCGCCGCGGCAAAAACCGTAAAAATTGGCGGCAACGGCCCGACTATCGCACAGCTTCGCGGCCCGTTGCCGTGAGCCGGTGTTCAGACCGCGCATGCCAGCCTGCCGCCCTTGGAATCACGCTCCCGGAGCCACGATGCGCCTCGCCCCTGCCTGCCTGTTGTTGCTTGCCCTCGCGCCGTGCCTGGCGTCCGCGGGGCAGGACCCGAAACCCGAAATCAAACGCGAGGCCTCCACGCCGCAAGCGGATGGAAAGGCGCACACGCTGCGCACGATTCCCGAAGCATGCGCACGCATCGAAGGCCTGTTCACCGGCCAGGCGGCGGACCCGTACAAGTTCACGCTCGCGCGCACCAGCGCCAACTGCCAGCCGCGTGCGCGCCTGGTGGATGCGGCGAAGGTGAAGCCTTCGACGAAGGACGGATGGATCTTCAACGACGTCATCCGCGTGCCGAGCGCGTCGTGCCCGGCGCAGGAAGCGGTCGTGCGCGTGTGGCGCAAACCGGCGGACGCAGCGCCGCCGGACCTCGATGCGCAGGGGCGCTCGCGGATCTACCTGAAGGACGCGACGGACAAGGCGCGCGCGAAGACGCCGTCGGTGCCGATGTTCGCGGTGGCGATGGCGGTCGAAGGAAAAGCTTGCAGCAAGTGATTCAACTCCCTCCCCTGCGAAGGCAGGGGAGGGCCGGGGAGGGGTTGCCTCAGTGCGCGACGTCGCTCGACTTGTTCGCATTCCCCGCGCGCATGAACTTCTCCGCGCTCGATCGAATCAACTGCGCCGCACCGCCGCGCTTGCGGATCACCTGCACGTAGTACGTGCGCCCGGCATCCAGGTCCATCGAGAACGGGCCGGTGTCGGCGGTCGCATAGGCACGCGTGCCCGGCGACTGGGTGGAAATGAAGTACATGCCCGGTTCCAGGTCGATCAGCGACACGCCGCCCGCGGCGTCGCGCACGCCGATCGGATCGCCGGGCGAACTGGCCGAACGGAAGAAGATCACCTGCGCCTTGCCTGCCGGCGCCTTGCCGACATCCTGCTCGACGGCCTGTTCGTTGAGCTCGTGCGCGGCGACGTCCACCGCGGCCTGGCCCTGGTTCTCGATCTTGACCTTCTGCGCGAGGGCCGGCAGCGCGACCATCGCAAAGACGAGGGCGATGACGCATTTGGTGATGCGATGGGACATGGGGCGACTCCTGGTCAACGGGGGAAGTGGCGAGCCTAACCCCGCGCATTCATGGTGCCGTGTGAACGCCGTCGGGGACCGCACCGAACGTGGTCCGATGCACGCCCCGCGTTGTGCCGCCAGTCAGCCTTCGAACGCCGGCAACTGCTTCTTCACCGCGACGTTCTTCAGCACGACGTACTTCGGCAAACCATCGCGCCCATACGGCGGCGGCGCTTCGCCGCGGATCAGCGGTTCGAGGTAACGACGCGCGGCTGTCGTGATGCCGTAGCCATCCTTGCGCAGGAAATCGGCGGGCATCGTCTTTTCGTGGTTGGCGATGTCTTCCAGCTTCGCCGGCACGACCTTCCAGCGATACGGCGTCTGCGCCATGCGCTGGATCACCGGCATCATCGCGTTCATGCCTTTCAGCGCGTATTCGACGGCGGCCTTGCCGACGGCCTGCGCCTGGTCGAGGTCGGTCTTCGACGCGACATGGCGCGCAGAGCGCTGCAGGTAATCCGGCAACGTCCAATGCACCTTGTAGCCGAGCGTGTCTTTCACTCGCGCAGCCAGGTGAGAGGCGACGCCACCCAACTGCGTATGGCCGAACGCATCCTTGCCACCGCCCGCGTCGGCAACGAACGTGCCGTCGGCCGTGCGGATGCCTTCGCTCGCCACGACGACGCAGTAGCCGACGCGTTCGACGGTCTTCTTCACTTGCGCGAAGAAGGCGGCTTCCTCGAACGGGCGCTCGGGGAACAGGATGATGTGCGGCGCTTCGTTCGGCCCCTGGCCGGCCAGGCCCGCGGCGGCGGCGAGCCAGCCGGCGTGGCGGCCCATCGCTTCGTACACGAAGACCTTCGTGGAGGTGTCGGCCATGGCGGCGACATCCAGCGCGCATTCGCGGATCGAAACGGCCGTGTACTTGGCGGCCGAACCGAAGCCCGGGCAGCAATCGGTGACCGCCAGGTCGTTGTCGATCGTCTTGGGCACGCCGATACAGGTCAGCGGATATCCGAATTCCTCGGCGAGCCGCGAGACCTTCAGCGCGGTGTCCGCCGAATCGTTGCCGCCGTTGTAGAGGAACCAGCGCACGTCGTGCGCCTTGAAGACCTCCAGCAAGCGCGCATAGCGCGCACGGTCGGCTTCCAGCGATTTGAGCTTCACGCGGCAGGAGCCGAACGCGCCGCCGGGCGTGTGGGCGAGGGCGCGAATGGCCGACAGCGGCTCCTTCGAGGTGTCGATCAGGTCCTCGCGCAATGCGCCGAGGATGCCGTTGCGCGCGGCCAGCACCTTCACCTTGCGGGCGCGGGCGGCCGTGATGACGGCCGACGCGGTGGCGTTGATGACGGCGGTGACGCCGCCCGACTGGGCGTACAGCAGGGTTCCGTTGGCCATGTGAGGTCGTGGGCCGGGGTCGGGTTGGGGTAAAGTGCCCGACGAAACGGCGGCATGCGTGGGAGTGGGCGGGCGAGTGTAGCGCCGCCCCCTGTCAACGCGTCGCGGCCGACATGGAATGGCTTTCTCGGGAGTCCTGGATGCGATTGGTCTTGTTGGGCGCGCCCGGTTCGGGCAAGGGCACGCAGGCGACCCGCCTGAAAGAGCACCTGCAGGTGCCGCATATTTCGACCGGCGACCTGTTGCGCGCCGAAGTGGCGGCCGGCAGTCCGCTCGGCCTGGAAGCGAAGGAAGTGATGGCGCGCGGCGAGTTGGTCTCCGACGCGATCCTGCTCGGCATGCTCGAGGACCGCTTCTCGCGGCCCGACACGCGCAACGGTTTCATCCTCGACGGCTATCCGCGCAACCTTGCGCAGGCCGACGCGCTCGATGCCTTGCTCGGCCGCCTGAAGGCGCCCTTCGATTACGCGGTGCAGCTGGAATGCCCGACCGAAATGCTGGTCGAGCGCATCGCCGGCCGCGCGAAGGCCGAAGGCCGCGCCGACGACAGCCCCGAGGCGGTGCGCAAGCGCCTGGAGGTCTACACCGCCTCCACCGCACCGGTGATCGACTACTACCGCCAGCACGGGCAGCTCACCGTCGTCGACGGCGTGGGTTCGCTGGACGCGGTGTTCACCCGCATCCTCGAGGCGATCGCGCCGGTCAAGGAAGTGGGCTGAGCCCCGCACGGGAGTCGTTTTGGAAGTTCCTTGCCCTTGAAAATACATATCCTCGGCATCGCCGGTACGTTCATGGGCGGCGTGGCCGCGCTCGCGCGCGAGCTCGGCCATGAGGTCGAAGGCAGCGACCAGGCGGTGTATCCGCCGATGTCCACGCAGCTCGAGCAACTCGGCATCGCGTTGCGCCAGGGGTATGCGCCCGAACACATTTCCGACGATTGCGACGAGATCATCGTCGGCAATGCGCTTTCGCGCGGGAATCCCGCGGTCGAGCAGGTGCTCGACGAAGGCCGCCGCTACATCTCCGGCGCGCAGTGGTTGAGCGAACGCGTGTTGCCCGGCCGCGAAACGCTCGCCGTGGCCGGCACGCACGGCAAGACGACCACGACCACCATCCTCACCTGGCTGCTCGAAAACGCGGGCCGCGCACCGGGCTTCCTGATTGGCGGCGTGGCGGAGGATTTCGGGGTGTCCGCGCGCGTGGGAACGGGCCGCGAATTCGTGGTCGAAGCCGACGAATACGACACGGCGTTTTTCGACAAGCGTTCGAAGTTCGTGCACTACAAGCCGACGGTCGCGATCCTCAACAATCTCGAATTCGACCACGCGGACATCTTTCCCGATGTCGCGGCCATCCAGCGCCAGTTCCACCATCTCGTGCGCACGGTGCCGCGTCGCGGACGCCTGATCGTCAACGGCGAAGACAAGCACCTCACGCAAGTGCTGGAAATGGGCTGCTGGACGCCGGTGGAAACCTTCGGCCTGGACGGCGATGCATTCGACTGGAGCGCGAAGTTGCGCGCCGACGACGGCAGCCACTTCACCGTCGTGCACAACGGTCGCGAGATCGGCGACGTGCAATGGCCCTTGCTCGGCCGCCACAACGTGATGAACGCGCTGGCCGCACTGGCGGCGGTGAATGCGGTCGGCATCGATGTATCGACGGTCCTCGCTTCGCTCGCGCGCTTCCGCAGCGTGAAGCGCCGGATGGAAGTCATCGGCGATGCACGCGATATCACTGTGTACGACGATTTCGCGCACCATCCGACCGCGATCGCGACCACGCTCGCGGGCCTGCGGGCACGCGTCGGGGACGCGCGCATCGTGGTGGCGATGGAGCCGCGCAGCAATTCGATGCGCCTGGGTGCGCATGCCGATGCGCTCGCACCGTCGCTGGACGGCGCGAATGTCGTGGTTTTCCTGCATCGCCCGGAACTGCAATGGGATGCCGGCAAGGTGGTCGCCGGCCTGAAGGGCGAGGGCGTCACGGCGCCCGACGTCGACACGCTGATCGCGGCATTGCGCACGCACGTGCGCGCCGGCGACCACGTGGTGTTCATGTCGAACGGGGGATTCGACGGCGCGCCGCGGCGTTTCCTCGCCGCGCTCGCGGGCAGTTGAGACGCGCGTCGTGCGCAACTCGCCGACGCTCGGACTGTTCCCGCTGCATAGCGTGCTGTTGCCGGGCGCGTCGCTCTCGCTGCGCGTCTTCGAACGTCGCTATCTGGATCTCGTGCGCGAATGCACGCGCGAATCGCGCGGCTTCGGCGTCTGCCTGATCCTGATCGGCGATGAAGTCGGCGCACCGGCGACGCCGGCGAAGTTCGGCACGCAGGCGCGCATCGAGGATTTCAGCACGGGCGACGACGGCCTGCTGCATTTGCGCATTCGTGGCGGGCGGCGGTTCCGCGTCGGCACCACGCACGTGCGCGACAACGGTTTGCTGCTCGCCGACGTGGAGTGGTGCGAGTTCGATCCCGACGACGAGCTGCACCCCGAGCACGCGACGATGGGCCTGATCCTCGAACGCATCCTCGAACAGGTCGGCGGCGAATACGCCAACCCGCCGCCGGCGCGCATGGACGAAGCCTCGTGGGTCGGCTGGCGCCTCGCCGAATTGCTTCCGTTGCAGGAATCGCAGCGCCAGGCGTTGTTGCAGATGGACGACCCGCACGCGCGCCTGGACTGGATGTTGCGCTGGATCAGTTGATCCGCTGATCAGCGTTCGCGCACGCGCAACACGGGCAGGTCGCTTCCCGGGTGAAGCGAGGATTGCTGCGGGAAACCGGCAAGATCCTGCACCAGCTGCGCGTGCGACGCGCCGCCATCGGCGACGGGGCGCCACAGCCCGAAGAACTTGAGCGGCCGCGAATAATGCAGTTGCTGCGTCGCGCCGATCCACAACGGCGTCGCGCCCTGCAGTTGTTCCGGCGCCAGCCACAGGCGCAGCACGAGCGCATCGTTCGGGCCGAGTGCGCGACGCAGCAGCAAGGCTTCGGGGCGTCCGTCGAGCGTCGCGGGCAGCACCGGTTGATGCGCGGGCGACTTGTCGTCATCGAGCAGGCCGAGCGTCGCGATCCAGCCCGCCTGCGGTTGCACGCGCCAGCCGCGCGATTCCAGACGCCGCTGCAAGGCGCCCGCCGAACCGGCGTACTGGAGATCCAGCGCCCAACGTCGCAGCGGATCGGTTTCGGTGCGCTGCGCAGGCAACTGCGACCAGGCCGACGTCCACCACGTTTCGAGCGCGAGCGTGCGCGGTGGCGGCGCGGGCGCGTGTTCGGCGAGCGTCGCCTCGATGCTACGCGGCGCGTGCCACAGCGCCGCGATCGCGAACACGCCGTAGAAGGCCAGAGCGAGCGGCCGCATCCAGAACGAACGCGCGACGTGGCGCCGATAGGCGATGCCCAGCACCAACACCCAGACGATGCCGAACAACATCCCGCCAATGACGTCGCTCAGCCAATGCGCACCGAGGTACAACTCGGCGAAGCCGAGCAGCGTGGTGATCGCACCGCCGATCATGTAAGGCCACTGGCGATCGCGGCCCGGCAATTCGCGCGCGATCAGCACGGCGAGGAAACCGAAGGTGATCGTCGCCATCGTGACTTCGACCGAAGGCACGCCGAACGCGGCGCCCTGCGCATCGGCCGGCAACAGCCACGCCAGGCCCGCGGTGAGCGCGAAACCGAATGCGAGCGCCGCCACCCAGTGCGCCGCCGCGATCCAGCGCCTGCGGAACAGCAACCACAACAACGCCGCGATGGCGGCGGGCCCGAGCACGATCGCATCGCCGAGCGTGTCGAGCGCGGCCATCATGCGGTCGGCCAGCGGATTGCGCAGCGCGGCCATCGCCTCGCGCACGCTGTGGTCGAGCAGCAGCGGCCCGCCGCGCGCCCAGAGCAGCGTGAGCAACGCGCCCCACGCCCAGGCGATCGCGAACAGCCACACGGCGAGGATCAGCAGCGACGCCGATTCGGGCCGATTGGGGTTGATCAACGCGCCTGCATAACGGCCCAGGTGCGGATGCGCGCTCGTCCACTTCAACGCGCGCGCGAGCAGGCGATCGGCGTGGCGCGAAAACCAGCGCCACGTGTACAACACGACGGCCCAGACGAGCAGCAGCGCGGCGATGAGTGCGAGCACCACGAGTGCGAGCCGGTCGGCGACCGCCGCCACGGCTTCGTAGGACTTGCCGAAGATCCAGCCCGGCGCGAGATACGCGAGCGCCCACAACACCGCCGCGAGCACGCTCATCGGCACGTAGCGGCGCAAGGGCATGTGCAGCATGCCCGCGATCGCCGGCACGAAGGGCCGCACCGCGCCGACGAAACGTGCGATCACGATGCCCTTGCTGCCGTGGCGGCGGAACACGCGCTCGCCGCGGTCGAGCAATTGCGGATAGCGCCGGAACAACCACAGCCCGCGCATCTGCGGGCCGTAGCGATGCCCGATCCAGAAGCTCAGCGCATCGCCGGCGAATGCGCCGGCCGAGGCGCACGTGATCGCATAGATGCCGTCGATATGTCCCAGCCCGACCATGGTGCCCACCGCGAACAGCAAGGGCGAGGCCGGCACCACGATGCCGATGACCGCCAGCGCGTCGCAGAAGGCGATCGCGAAAATCAACAGCCCTGCCGCGCGCGGGTGCGCGGTGATCCAGGCGATGGTGGCGTCGAGCCAGTGGGTGGGCATGGGCCGATTATAGGGAGCACAATGACGGTTCCAGAACGCAGCAGTGACGACATGGGCACGCTCGCAGGAAAGACGCTCTTCATCACCGGCGCTTCGCGCGGAATCGGGCTTGCCATCGCGCGCCGCGCGGCGGCCGACGGGGCGAACGTCGCGATCGCCGCGAAGTCCACCGTCCCCAATCCGAAGTTGCCGGGCACGATCCACACCGCCGCGGCGGAAATCGACGCGCTGGGCGGCAAGGGCCTGGCCCTGCGTTGCGACATTCGCGAAGAAGACCAGGTGCACGCGGCCGTCGCCGCGACGGTGGAGGCCTTCGGCGGCATCGACATCCTCGTGAACAACGCGAGCGCGATCTGGTTGCGCGGCACGCTCGATACGCCGATGAAGCGCTTCGACCTGATGCAGCAAGTCAACGCGCGCGGCACCTTCCTGTGCGCGCAGGCTTGCCTGCCGCACCTTGCGAAGTCCGCCAACCCGCACATCCTCACCCTCGCGCCACCGCCGAGCCTGGATCCGAAATGGTGGGGCCCRCACACCGGTTACACGCTGGCGAAGATGGGCATGAGCTTCGTGACGATCGGGCTGGCCGCGGAGTTCGGCCCGCAGGGCGTCGCCGTCAACGCGCTGTGGCCGCGGACGATCATCGGCACCGATGCGCTCAACATGATCCCGGGCATCGACGTGGCGCGTTGCCGCACGCCGGAAATCGTCGCCGACGCGGCGCATGCGGTGCTCGTGCGCGAGGCGCGCGGTTTCCACGGCCGCTTCTTGCTCGACGAAGACGTGCTGCGCGAAGCCGGCGTCACCGACTTCTCGCGTTACGCCGTCGATCCTTCACAAACCCCGTTGCCGGATTTGTTCCTGTGAAATACCTGCACACGATGATCCGCGTCCACGACCTCGACGCGACGCTGCGCTTCTTCGTCGAAGGCCTCGGCCTGCGTGAAACGCGCCGCATGGAGAACGAAGCGGGCAAGTACACGCTGGTGTTCCTGGCCGCCGATGAAACCCCGAACGCCGAAATCGAACTCACGTACAACTGGGGCTCGGACGAGGATTACGGGAGCGCGCGCAATTTCGGACATCTCGCCTTCCGCGTGCCCGACATCTACGCGACGTGCAAACGCCTGCAGGCGATGGGCTACACCATCCACCGCCCGCCGCGCGATGGGCACATGGCGTTCGTGAGATCGCCGGACAAGGTTTCCATCGAGCTATTGCAGGACGGGCATCTGCCGCCGGCCGAACCATGGGCGTCAATGCCCAACACCGGCGCCTGGTAAGTCAGTCCAGCCCGTAATCGCGCAGGATGCCGGCGATTTCGCCGGGTGCGTGGACCTGCTCGGATTGCAGGCCGGCGCTGCGTGCGCCTTGGACGTTCGCGAAGTTGTCGTCCAGGAACAAGGTCGCATTCGGCGCATGGCCGAGTGTTTCGACGACGCGCAGGAAAGCGATCGGCGCGGGTTTCGCGACGCCCAGGACGTTGCTGCAGAAGATGCGTTCGCGCGGGATGACGTCGGTCAAATGCCCCGGCAACGAATCGAGCACCAGCGGGCCGTTGTTCGTGAGAACGGCGACCTCCGCGCGGCCGGCGAGCGCGGCGATGCGCGTGCAGGTCGCGCGTTCGCATTGCATCGACGCGCTGCGCGCCGCGATCCACTGCGGCAGCGCGACCGTGCAGCCTAAAGCGTCGGACAACGCGGCCAGATAAGTTGCGTCGTCGATCAGGCCCGCGTCGTATTGCGGTTCGATTCCGGTGTCGAACAACGCGGAGAACACGACGTCCGGCGCGCGGCGGATCGCGGCGCCAAGTGTTTCGACGCGGATCTTGTGCGAGTAGGACACGAGCACGCCGTCGAGGTCGAACAGCACCAGCGACGGCGGGGCGGCGATCACAAGGTCTTGAAGGCCGCGCGCGCGGCTTTGATGGTGACGTCGATGATGGCGTCGTCGTGCGCGCTCGACATGAAGCCCGCTTCGAATGCCGAGGGCGCCAGGTAGACGCCGCGCTCCAGCATTGCGTGGAAGAAGCGATTGAATGCGGCGGTATCGCAGGCGATGGCTTGTGCGTATGTGTCGACTTTCTCTTTGGTAAAGAACAAGCCGAACATCGCGCCGACGCGTTGCGTGGTGAAAGGCACGCCGGCGTCGCGCGCCGCGTCTTCCAATCCGTCGCACAGTGCGTTGGTCTTGGCTTCAAGCACAGCGTGGAAGCCCGGTGCCTGGATCAGTTCCAGCATCTTCAGGCCCGCGGCCATCGCGACCGGATTGCCGCTCAGCGTGCCCGCCTGGTAGATCGGACCGGCGGGTGCGATTTGCCGCATCAATTCCGCGCGGCCACCGTAGGCGCCGACAGGCATGCCGCCGCCGATGATCTTGCCGAATGTGCTCAGGTCGGGCGCCACGCCGTAACGTTGTTGTGCGCCGCCGAGCGCCACGCGGAAACCGGTCATCACTTCGTCGAAGATCAGCAGCGCGCCATGGCGCGAGCACAGGGCGCGCAGGTGCTGCAGATACCCTTCGCGCGGCGGAAGGCAATTGGCGTTGCCGACGACCGGTTCGATGATCAGGCCCGCGATGTCGTCGCCGGTTTCGTCGAACAGCGCGGTCGCTGCGTCGAAATCGTTGTACGGCAGCGTGAGCGTGAGGTCGGCGAGCGCCTTCGGAACGCCGGGCGATGTCGGCACGCCGAAGGTGAGCGCGCCGCTGCCGGCTTTCACGAGGAAACTGTCGCCGTGGCCGTGGTAGCAGCCTTCGAATTTCACGATGCGCGCGCGGCCCGTGGCGCCGCGTGCCAGGCGGATCGCGGACAGCGTCGCTTCGGTGCCCGAGTTCACCATGCGCACCATTTCGCAGCTCGGCACCAGGCGCGCGATGGTTTCGGCCATCGTCACTTCGAGCGGATTCGGTGTGCCGAAGCTCAGGCCGTTGCGCGCCGACTCGATCACCGCGGCGAGGACGTCGGGATGGTTGTGGCCCACGATCATCGGGCCCCAGGAACCGACGTAGTCGATGTAGCGATTGCCGTCGACATCCACCAGCCACGCGCCTGTCGCACCCTGCACGAAGAACGGTTCGCCACCGACGGACTTGAACGCGCGCACGGGGGAATTCACGCCGCCGGGCATCAGTTGCTGCGCGCGGGCGAAAAGGTCTTGCGATCGGCGGGTGTCCATCAGGGCCTCGAAGCGGTGAAGAGCGACCGGAATTCGCGCGCGGCGGCGAGTGGATCGGGCGCATCGAACACGCCGCCGACCACCGCCAGCAGGTCCGCGCCCGCGGCCAACAGGGGAGGCGCATTGTCGGGCGTGATGCCGCCGATCGCCACCATCGGCAGCCCGAGCGCACCTGCCGAGGCGAGCAACGCGGGCGTCGCGCGACGCGCGTTGGGTTTGGTCGACGACGGGAAAAAGGCGCCGAAGGCGATGTAGTCGGCATCGGCGTCGGCGGCCGCGCGTGCGCGTTGCAGGTCGTCGTAGCAGGAGACGCCGATGATCGCGTTTTGTCCGACGATCGCGCGTGCCGCAGCGACGGTGCCGTCGTGCTCGCCCAGGTGCACGCCGCTGGCCTTCACCTCGGCTGCGAGGCGCGCATCGTCGTTCACGATGAACGGGACGCCGGCGGCGCGGCACAACGGCGCGAGCGCGGCGGCCTGCGCGGCGCGCAACGCCGGATCGGCCGTCTTGTTGCGGTATTGGAGGAGTTCGGCGAATGCCAGCAGCGGCTTCACGCGCGCCACGAGGCGTTCGGTGTCCGCCTCGTCGGGCGTGATCAGATACAGGCCGGCTTGCATGCGGTTTCCCTGGCGTGCGCTTCCGAAGCCGGCCCGTCGGTGGGACAATGGCGGCTTCGACAGAACAGCATTCTACGGACTCCGATGACCGACGCCGTCGCCACCGCCTACCGCACCTGGATGTGCGTCGTCTGCGGCTTCATCTACGACGAAGCGAAGGGGCTGCCCGAAGAAGGCATCGCGCCGGGCACGCGTTGGGAAGATGTGCCCGATACGTGGACGTGCCCGGATTGCGGCGTCACGAAGGACGATTTCGAGATGATGGTTGTTTGAGGGCAGGGCCGTCTGACGCGCACGCGCGTCAGTTCATCCGCATCGGGCCGCTGCTGAGTTCGACCGAC
>NZ_JBFULG010000004.1:0-312786 GCF_056400425.1 Lysobacter sp. P5_B12 | reverse complement strand
GTCCCGCTTCGTTGTTCGATCTCGTGTATCCCATCGCTGGCCTTTCCATGGGGATTGCCATTTTCAGCATCGAGCGAAAGCGGTCCAACAATGCATTCAAGCCGAAGCCTCTTCGCGGGTCGGCTTGATGCTTGCGTTGCGAGTGTCCTCTTCTGGCCAATAGCGGACATCGGACCTGGCCACAAGCGGCGGTGGGAACAGCGTAGGGAAGGACCGAACTGGGCGGGCCCGGTGCGGCATTCTCTCTAGCAATTACGTCCCGATCGGCGGAGGAGTGCTCCGTCGCTGAGTATGTCCACCGCTACAGCACCAGTTCCAAAGGCGAACGCGCACATCCGCCGCAGGCCCTGGGCCGTCGCTACCTCCGCCCCGAGTCATTTCGGAATGACTCGCTCGGGTGGGAGTCGCGTGCGTCGAGTTCCCCGGCTAACTGAGTGGATCTGATACGCAAGGTTCGAGTCCCACTTCCGGCACCACCCCCTTCAGACCCTTATAAATCAGTGTTTTACGGCTGATTTAGGCGCGATCTTAGGGGAGACATTAGGGGTCTTCGGCACCGTTTCGGACGGTCTAGCCGGAGGAGCCAATGGCACACTTCGCGACACACTCGCTGGCACTGCTGGCAGGACAACAGAGGTGACCTTGGCTGAGCCTTGGGGCGCTGTCCGGGGCTTTGTCGTTTCAGGCTCCCCATGCAGACACGCCCAGGTTGCTACTCCCATCGTTGCGAGCGCGAACAGGTGCGGCAGCGTGTAGTCCGTGAAGCTCCGCTCGAACCATGCGCCCCGAGGTACCGACAGCAGCCAAGCCCGCCAAAGCGCCGCACGGTCTTTCGACTCCAACTCAACTTGATGGGGACCGTAAGACTTGGGTGAATCGTCGCTACGCCTCCGACGCAGGTGAGCCAGCGAAAGATTCAGCGTCAGGCCCTTCCACGCGATCTTAGGCACATGCTGACCGGGCAGAACAATCTCCTTCGCGTTTTCCTCCCCCGATATGGAGTGAACGTTGCTGACGTACTTCTGAGTGATACGCCTGACCATCACCGTATCGCCCGCCTGCCAGTCAACATCTTCAAAGAAGTCGCGCATTGGCCTCGCTTCCGTAATAAGCCAGAAGCGCCACCAGAAGTAGATCAGGCCCGCCCACGCCGCCCAGAGAATGAACCCGGGGCGCTTTAGGTGAACTGCGAACATGGACCCGACGTTGGCGTCCTGAGAGAAGCCGCCTCCAGCCGCGTAGAAAAGCATCAACCCGATTGCGATTGCATAGAGATCGCGACGCTGCCGCAGCGCGTCCGGCTGTATGTCTTTTCGGTTTCCAAGGTTTCGACGTGCCATTGACTCTCCCCAGTCCAGGCGGCCCCGTTTCTAGAAATTTTTTCGAAGGGGGGTGATGGACCAAGCGTTCCCCACTCCCCCCATGCCCCACCCTACACACACCCATGCCCAACCTCGAGGGACATGCCGGGCCACCGCTGGTTTGAGGGGTTCGTCCTTGCCATAGTGACCAAAACGGCGAGGGGCGAACATGGACTGGTGCGATACGTCTGCAATCGACTGGGACGCGATTGGCGCGGTGGGAACATGGGTTGTTGGTGGCGCGGCCGCGTGGGTCGCATTCCAAGCCAACGTCATCTCAAGGCGCCTGAAGCGCGATCAGGAACAGCGGGACGCAATAGCAGCGCGCGCGATGCTATCTGGGCTGAGGACTGAAGCAATGGACTACGCCAGGCGCCTGAGGAACCTCGGTGACACGCTCGCCCAGCTTCGCTTAGACGGTAACCCCGCGAAAATCGCGCAGATGGGGTTTGAGTCATTGACGCACATCGGTTTCACCGACTTCGGCCACCGCGCGGAGCATGTGAAGTCATTGCCGCAAGAGGTTGCCGACGCCGTTAACTGGTTGTATGCGCGGGAGCGAACTAACCGCGCGCAGTTCATCGCCAACGTCGAGGTCTTCAAGCAGTTCAATGACCCAGTTCGACCGAACCCTCTAGTCCTTCCGCAGCTTAAGGCGGCTGCACAAGACCTCGCCAAAGCTGCCGAAAAGGTGGTCGACGTCGCCAATCGTTTGTCTCGACATCTTGGCTTGCTAGAGGACCCTCGCTAAGACGATGGGCCTAGAAGCGATCGCCTCTGTTGGCCATGATCTCGTGTGCTTTCGCTCGGCCGAACGTTGCACGAAGACAGTGCTCGCGGAGGCTTTGGGTGAGTTGAAGGGCGACGATTGCGGTGATGTCCCAACTCGGTAGGGTGATTGTTCCGTTCCTGATGTAGCGAAAATCGCCGCTTGCATGGGCTTCGCCGTAGTCGCGTATCACCTGCGCGAGTTCGTCGGAAACCTTGACGAGGCGATGCAGCTTCAGTCGCTGGGCTTCATCAAGAATCACTCCCAAATGGTGGCCGAGTTCTTGAAGGTCCTAAAGCGTGTGACCGCGCGACCGCAGGAACGCTTTAAGGGCGAGTTCTAGCGAGTGACCTAAGAGCATCGCTGCAGGTGGCGAATGATGGCCGTCTCGTCTGCCTGTTCGAACAAGTACGGCAGCTGAGCGATATTCGTGAGCGTATCGGAGTAGTCCGAATGCCGTGGTCCTCGCTTCCAAGTCGTCGCGCAGTGCCTTGGCCACAGCTTCTTGGGCGGGCGTGAGCGGCTTCCGTGGTCCACCCACTGCGCGCCTGAGGAGTTCTTCGACCTCTTGTTGGTTGAGGGTCGATGATGCCCCTGCAGCTGAAGTAACGCAGACGGAAACGCCGCCGCGACTGGCGGCCTCCGCAAGTTCCCTGAGCCGCTCCTTCACGCCGATAGCCCTATACCGAAATGGGGGTCGGCGGAGTCTACCTAGGTCCTTGTTTTTCGGGCCTCGGCGAGGAGATGTTGAGCTATACCGAAATGTGAAAGGGATCTAGGGCCTTGGGAGCTTCACTCTCGGGACCGGTGGGCTAGCCAGAGGAAGTACCATTGCGACACCTAGCGCGAACTACCGGGAGTTCGCGGAAAGATCCCCTGTTCGACGAGGTGGCGGGCGACGGCCTCTGCTAGTTCAACGCTCGAGTCAGGCTTGGCATTTTCTGTCAAAGCTTGGACGAGGACGCCCTGTCGCCGGGTGTCGACGTATCCGTAGCTGGTGAACGTAGTCAGCACGCCCTCGTGACCCAGATTTTGGCTCCAGGCCTTGAAGTCTTCCGGGGTACGGCATCGGCCTTGTCCGATTCTCACGATTAGATTTCGGAGGCTGTGCGGATTGAAATAGGGCAGCCCGGCCGCTTCAAATGCGCTTTTGAATATGCTTCGAACCGGAGTTGCGTTACTCCAGTGACTGGACGCCAAGCCAATCGCTTCAAATTGGCTGGTAGGTCCGAGTCCCATCCTTGTCGCCGGAAAGAGTGGATCATCATTCCCCCACTTTCGTTCGCGCCGCAGGTACGTGATCCAGTCGGCCACAATTTGCCTCACATCATCTCCAACCGGAAAGAAGAAAGTCGTGAAACTCTTGCTGAACTTGGTCCGGACATCTCGTGCGTCTTGAAAGAAGCTGCCGCACGCTAGATCCACATGCTTGAGCTTCGCGGAGGCGATCGCTCCGTCTCTCGCACCGGTGAGGAGGGTGAAGGCCACGACGGCGCGGTTTCGCTGTTGAACTTCAGTAATGGCAGGCATGGTGGAGATAGCGTGTTTTACCTGCTCAAGTGTTGGGACCGGCCGGGGCCTGCGGGCTGTGGCGATTCGCGTGTCCTTGTCAGACAGGTTGAAATACTCAGCGTCTGAGTAAGTCAGTTTTGAACGATAGCCAGGCTCTCCCGCAAGCCATTGAAAGAAGCGCTTCAGCGTCGCAAGTGTCGAATACAAGGTGGCTTTGCTCAGCTTCCCCTCGCACTTCTTGCTGTTCTGGCTGGCTAACGACTTCTTGAACCCGATCGCCTGCTCGACGTGAAACGCCTTGAAGTCCCGGTGGCTGGTGTAGGCCTCAAATCGAGCAAGGGCCATAGCGACCCCGTCGATTGTGGGTTCGGCCTGGCGCTTTGCCTCCTTGAGGAATGCGAAGTAACGGCGCTTGATGCGCTCGTTATTGGCGTTGTAATTAGGCATGGTCCAGAGCTTCCGGGTTGAAGTCACAGTTCACGGAGGGGTGAGAGCTCTCGTTTATGTGTTCCAGTGCTTGCGGAAGCGTTACGCGCAAATTGCCGATCGACGCCTCGAGTTTTGCCAAGCTGCAACGACGGTAGAGTCGGGCGCCACAGTCCGGACAGCTGCCAACTAAGTTCCCGCGGTCGTCTGTCTTACTCTGATAGGTGACCTGATTGCCGGCGGGCACCTTCGGCATGCGGCAGGGCAAGCAGTAGATCTCACCGGGAGCGGAGGGGCGCTTGTTCCTTGCACGGCGTTCCTTGAGGAAGGTCACCAGGACACTTCCACTGACCAGCAAGGGGCGGCGGCGATCGATGGTCTCTAGCCCTTGGATGAGCCATTGCCTGACTGTGTTGCGGTGGATACCGAACAAGTCCGCCATCTCGTCGACGGCATAGGTCCGGTGAATCTTCACCAGGCGGTGGTTGTAGTTGCGAGTGCCCACGCGGTCGTGACCTTGCTGGTCAGGCGCTGTTCGCGCGGCTGGCGGCGACTTGCTGTTCGAGCCAAGCCTCGACTTCAGACGCGACCCATCCCACAGCACGCGCACCGAGACTTACAGGCCTCGGAAAGGAGCCTTGGGCAACTTTGAGGTAGATAGTGCTGCGCGAAAGGCCGGTCCGGGCTTCGACGTCGGGGCGGCGAAGGATCGAAATTTTGGGTGGAATGTGTTGGGTCTTGTTGGCCATGTCGCGCGCTCCTTGGTGCGCTTGGGAACATGGCTACCCCATTGTGGGTAGAGAAAAAATCTTAGCAACGCTAATAATTTCTCTACAACGACCGCAGCGTCAGGCGCCGCCTTTTCTAGGCATCTTGGCCGAATGACGATTTTTGTCGCGATTCTCCTCGTAACGCTCGGCTAATGGCCGAAGGCGCGCGAGCTCCCGCTCTGCAGATGACAACTCCTCCTTGAGCAATTCAATATCGTCGTACGCGCTCCGAAGCAATGTGTGACAAGCATCCAAGTCGCCTGGATACACCCATGTTTTGGCTGCATCCGAAAGCCTAAGAGTGTCCGAAGCATCCGCGGCTTGCATGATCGACACATCGCCGAACGCATCGGGCCATTTTCGACGCGCCCACGCAAACACTTGCGCGGCATAAAACAGTTGGAGCTCATTGGTGACGGCCATTACATGAAGGTCACCTTTTTCCACTGCGTAGAGGAGGCGTTTTCGCACCTTGTCTACCGACGTCCGCATTTTTTGGTCTGGCCGGCCTATGCGAATGGCCAGGAGAGTTGCAATCTCCTGCAACGGATAGAACGGCTTGTGTCCCGGAGGTAGTTGCGCGGACTCGTTCATGGCATCTCAGATAAGCAGCAGCAAAAAATGGCCCATTAGCTTGCTCGTCTTTTGCCTCGCGGCTTCAGATGAGCTTTAGAGGCAGTCGCTTTGCGCGACACACAGTACCTAGCCCACTCCGCCATTAGGAGCGCACGTTTGGCGAACAGATCCGTCCTCCGGTACGCAGCCTCGGTTTTGTCTGAAAGGCTGTGGGCAAGTGCCTGTTCGGCAACCTCTCTCGGAAATGCGGTCATATCCGCAGCCCAGTCGCGGAACGTCGATCGAAATCCATGTGCTGTTAGTCCAGGGCGCAGCGATTTTAGGACCTTTAACGGCGCTGCCGTGGTCATCGTCCCTCCGCGCGCGCCAGGGAAGAGGTACTGGCGGTCATCAGGAATCCCGTTCAAAAGTTCGACCGTCTGCGGAGACAGGGGAATCCGATGGGCCTTGCCTGCTTTCATCYGATCACCTGGGATGGTCCAGGTCAGCTTCCCCAGATCGAACTCCTTCCATTGCGCGCCGACGACCTCACCCGGCCGGGTTGCGGTCAGGACCTGCAATTGCAGGGCGACCGACGCCATGCCGCCCTCCCTTCGCAGCCGCAAGAAGAATGAAGGCGCGTCGGTATAGGGGAGGGCAGCGCGAGGTTGCACTGCTTTCAACTTGTTGGGCTTAGGGAGGAGGTGATCCAAGTGGCCACGCCACCGGGCGGGGTTATCACCACGGCGGTACTGCCTAGCTGTTGCCCAATCCAGCACTGCTTCGATCCGTTGCCGCACGCGGGTGGCAGTTTCTGTCTTGGTCGTCCAGATAGGCTCGAGAGCCTCCAAAACGAGGGCGTCGTCGACGTCGGCAACGGGGCGTGGAAGTAATGCCGCGGCGTAAGTGTCCAGCGTAGATCGCCACTGGTCGGCGTGCTTCGCGCTTCGCCAGGCGGCGCGATGGGATTCGATATACCGATTCGTGCACTGGCCGAAAGTGATTGCCTGAAGGCGCTCGCGTTGCGCTTCGAAGCGTGCCGCTTTCCTTGCGTCGATTGGGTCAATGCCCGCACGAAGCTCCCCTCGGGCAGCCTTGGCGGACTCGCGCGCCTTTTCCAGCGTCACATCCCGCGCGGGCCCCAACCCGCGGTCGCGAAGTTTTCCGGTCACCCGATCCCGGTACCGAAACACCCACGACCGGTTGCCGGATTTGGAAACATAGAGGTAGAGCCCGTCGCCGTCGCCGTAGCGTCCTGGCGTCTTGATGGCCCTAATACGCAAATTCGAAAGCTTGTTGACGGCCCGGACCATTCCGTTCGTGCCATACGGGGTTCCCTACATTTGGCGCCGGCTCTTACGGGTAGTCAATGGCTCACGTTGGATGATCCGACGAATGGACCCTTAAAAAACAGGCCGTTTTGAAGGGTAATTCGGATGTAGTAGGATCTCAGTGGAATTTGGTTTGGCGGACACTCCCTCCGCCAACCCCACGATGCGCCCCGCCAGGCGTCTACGGTGCCCGGTCGGCCGCCATCGCGTCCTGCCTGCCGCGACCCAGCAGCCACTTTCCGAAACGGATGGCCGGCTGGTCGACCCATCGCTCGAACAGCGCCGCGACCAGCACGATCGCCGCCACGCTCGCCACGAACGTAACACCGATGGACAGCACGCGCGGGCCATGCCCGTACATCGACAGATAGACCCCGCAACCCACCGTCATGATGATCGGCGCATGCAAAAGGTAAAGCGGATACGAGATGCGTCCCAGGAACTGCGAGGTCTTGCCGGTCAGCACCGCGCGGAATGCGCCAGCACGCACGGCCAGGACTGCGATCGCTCCGCCGAGAGTCCCCCATAGCGCCGCTGCGAGCGCGTCGTCCGGGACCAGGACGCGCAGCGGCGCATACAACGGCGATCCGTCGAAGCCGGCCAGGTACATCGCCAGCACGATGCCCACGGACGTGAGCCACGCCGGCGCTTTCGGTATCGGCGCGTTCAAATGGCTACCGATCAGGAAGGCGAGGTAGAACGGCCACTCCCTGGGTGCGAAAAAGATCACGCATGCTGCGTAGATCAGCGGGAATATCCACGTTCGCGACGTCGGCCCCGACAAGAGCGCATACGCGAAAATCAACATCGATCCGATGAACTCGATCCGCATCGTCCAAAAGACGCCGTTGAAGCGCGTGCTGCCGTTGAAGATGACGCCGTACACACCGTCCTTGATGGCATCGAGCAGGGAGGGATCCGTCGGCGGCGACTGGCTGACAAGCCACGACGAGCCGGTCAGCGCGGCGACGCGCGCCGTGTCGAAAGCGCCGAGCACGCACAGCAGGTAAGCGAACATGACGCTGGCGAAGATGGGAATCCCCAGGCGGAAGTAGCGGCGGGCTGCCAGCGATCGAATGACCTCGATCCTTCCCGTCCGGTGGAAGGCCATGGTCAACACATAGCCGCTGAGGATGAAGAAAATGCAGACGGCGAAGCGCCCATTCCACAGTGACGACAGGATGGGGATCGCGAGGAATCGTTCCAGGTGGCCGTGGATCGCCGTGTCGCTGGCGACCCATGCGAAGGTGCGCGCCAGTCCGGCGGGCATGAAGGTCAGGATGAAATGCGCGAACAACACCGACAAGGCGGCGACGCCCCTCAGCCCATCGGCTGCCAGATCCTTGTGCATGTGCCCATCCGTTCGCGAAACCCCGCGGATGTTAGCCCAGGGGAGACACGGCGCCAGCTCCGGACAAGCTTCCGACCCCAAGCGGCGCTACCATCCGCGCTCCGTTCCGCCTCCCCCGTGGACTGCATGACCGCGTTCAACATGGCCTACGGCGATCTGCGGATCGCCGTCGTCGAGGACGACGACACGCTTCGCGACGATGTGCTCGTGCCACGCATGCGTGCTTATGGCTTCGCGCTCGTGCCCATGCGCACCGCCGCCGAGTTGAACGCGAGCCTGCTTCAGGCGCCGCCGCAGATCGTGGTGCTCGATGTCGGATTGCCCGACGCGGACGGCTTCACGCTCGCGCGTTCGCTGCGCGAGCGCTGGCCCGCGATGGGGATCGTGATGCTGACCGGGCGCGGCGAAACCGAGGACCGCATCCGCGGGCTCACCGAAGGCGCGGATGCCTATCTGTCCAAGCCCATCGACCTGGGCCTGCTTGCGGCGACCCTGCACAGCGTCGCGCGACGCGTCCAGCCATCGCGCATCGCCGCGCACGTGCCGTCATGGCGCCTGGATTCGGAGGGTTGGTGCCTTGTGAGCCCGACCAACGCGAGCATCGCGCTGAGCAAGACCGAACGCCGCCTGCTGCGTCCGTTGATGGCGCGGCAGGGCCGCATGATGACGCGCGAGGCGATCATCGCGCAGCTCGCGCCCGACGCGCACGACTTCGATCCGCATCGCCTTGATTCACTGATCCACCGGCTACGCCGCAAAGTGATGAAGACCTCGGGCGAAACGTTCCCGTTGATCTGCGTGCACGGCGAGGGTTACGTCGTCGGCTGATCCGATGCGCGCGGCAAGCGCACGCGGACCGTGGTGCCGCGGCCGGTCGCACTGTCCAGCGCCACGGTGCCACCCGCGCGTTCCACCACGCTGCGCGCCGTGGCCAGGCCCAGGCCCGTGCCCGCGCCTGCGGGCTTCGTGCTGTAGAACGGTTCGAATGCGTTCGCGACATCGTTGGCCGACATGCCGTGCCCGGTGTCGGTGAATGCGATCTCGACGTGGTCGCCTTCGTCGCGGACCACCACATGCAGCGCACCGCCTTCGGGCATCGCATCGCGCGCGTTGGTCGCGATGTCCAGCGCGACGAGTTCGAACTGGCTGCGGTCGACGCGCACGGGCGCATCGACGGCCTGCGAGTGGAGCGTCAGCGCGATGGAGCGCGGCAGCAGGCGGCGCAACATTGGTTGCATGTCGGCCAACAATTGTCCGGCATCGAGCATGACCAAACGTTCGTCATCGCGGCGTCCGAAACACAGCAGGCGCCTGGCGAGCTCGACGCCTTTCTGCGCGGCGGCGTCCACGCCTTCGAGTGCATCGGCCATGTCGCGCGCGATCTGCCGCGGATCGTCGCCCACGTCGTCGATGCGATGGCGCGCGTCGGCGTAGCCCATCACGACGCCGAGCACGTTGTTGAAATCGTGCGCGACGCCGGCGGCCAGGCGCCCCATCGTTTCCATCTTCTGCGCATGCAGCAGGCGCGCCTGCATGCGTTCGCGCTCGTCGATTTCCTGCTGCAACGCGCGGCGGTGCGCTTCCGATTCACGCAGCGCGACGCGCAGCGCCGTGATGCAACGATCCAGCACGAGCACGATCACGAAGTAACTGAAGGCGGCCGACGGCGCGAAGTGGAAGGCCGTGATCGGCGATTGGCCGGAAGCGGACAGCAGCGCTGCGTCCGTCGTGAACCCGGCGAGGAAGACCAGCATGAGCACGCCGAACACCGTCCACAACGCGCGCCTCCCGAGGACCAGGCCGCCGATGGCGAGCGACAACATCTGCCCGGTCTGGTCGACCGCGACGCGTTGATACCCCAGCTGCGCATGCGTGACGAACAAGGCCAGCAGCAGCGAGGCGAGGAATGCGACCACCGCGATGCGGAATGCACCGCGCCGTATCAAATGGATGCCGACCAACGCCGTGATCACCGTGAGCAAATCCATTCCCGCGAGCAACAGCATCCCCGGGACGAGGTGCATCGATGAGAAGTGGATCGCCCAACTGATGGGCAGCGTGATCGCCATGAACGCGAACAGCACCTGCATCGTCGGCGCATTGCGCCGGTCGATCGCATCGGCGATGGGAACGTCGGCGAGCCAGCGCACGCCATGGGCTGCGAACGACGGCATGGTCGGGAACATCGCGCGAACGGATTCGGTCGTCATGAAGGCGTGCGTGGTGAACGGTGAGAAATAGGTGAGATGTTGCGGAGATGGCGTGCGTGACAAGTCATCGAACTGAAAAGTAGTGTTTCCCGGCTGGAAAAATGAGGTTTGCGTCGCAGGGAAGCATTGCACGAACACACACATCACTCACGCTTCGCAGGGGAACACCGCACATGCTCCGCATCGCACCACGCAGGATCGTCGCACGCCGTGCCATTCCGATCGCCATCGCCCTCGCACTTGCGGCGCCGCCCGCGTTCGCGATCGATCCGTCCCCTGATACGACGCAAGTCGACAAGAAAACTACGTCGCTCGCGGGCGCGCCGGATGCAGTCCAGGCGCAATCCCTCACGGCCGCGCAGGATTACTTCGACGCCGATGGCGCGGGCGATGGCAGCGATGCCGCGGCCGCCGATGGTCTGAATTCGACCGCGGCCGGCGCATCGAGCGTGGCGAGCGGCATCAATGCGTCCGCCTTCGGTTACGGCAGCGCCGCGCTCGGCGACGACAGCACCGCAGTGGGGCCCTTCGCCCTCGCGATCGGATCGGGCGCTTCGGCATTCGGCTTCGGCACGACGGCGCTCGGCGACTACAGCACCGCGATGGGCTACGGATCGAACGCCTCGGGCTTCGCGTCGCTGGCGCTCGGTTACAACGCGAGCAGCAACGGCGCCGGTGCGATCGCGATCGGTACGGAAGCCACGTTGACGGTGGCGATCGGGCAGGGCGATGCCTTGTTCGTGACGCGCGCCGACGGCGCGTTGTCGACCGCGCTGGGCCCGGGCGCACAAGCCGATGGCGAAGCATCGGTCGCGATCGGGCCGGGCGCGCAGGCGACCGATCCGGTGGCCGTCGCAATCGGTCATCGTGCGCAGGCCACGACGGTGTCCGTCGCGGTCGGCAACTTCGCCATCGCAGGCGACTACCTCAGCACGGCGATGGGCAGCCAGGCCGAGGCGCGCGCGTTCTATTCCACGTCCATCGGTGGTGCCAGCAGGGCCGAGGCCATGTTCTCGACGGCCATCGGTGCCCAATCGTATGCGCACGGCGAGCAATCCACCGCGCTCGGCATGTTCGCGCACGCATGGGACGATCTCTCCCTCGCCGTCGGCAACGCCGCGTATTCCGACGGGTACGCTTCGGTCGCCGTCGGCTACCAGGCACACACCTGGGGCGACGGCTCCATCGCGATCGGCAAGCTCGCCACGACGGGTGGCGATCGCCCTCTGCAAGCCTTGCCGCCGCCGTGCGATCCCAACGATCCCGATTGCGGGAGCGGACCCGGCATCCCGGGAGGCCCCGGTCCGCAACGGCTCGAGCAGCCCATTTACGCCATTGCCTTCGGCCAGGGGGCGCAAGCCTTCGGTTTCGGCAGCATCGCGTTGGGCTACAACAGCCTGACGCTGAGCGAGAACGCGGTTGCGCTCGGCGCGGGCTCGCTCGCCGATCGCGACAACGCGGTCTCCGTCGGCGCCTCGCAGAGTTGGATGCGAAGCGATGGTTCGACCGTGGCGGGCTTCACGCGCCAGATCATCAATGTGTCCGCGGGCACCGAAGACAACGATGCGGTCAACGTCGGGCAGGCGCGGCAGGTCGCGTCGATATTCGGTGGCGGCGCGTCGTTCGCGGGCGGCATGATGCAAGCGCCCGTGTACACGATCCAGGGCGGCAGCTACGGCGACGTGGGCAGTGCGTTCGCCGCCGTGGACGCAAAGTTGTCGAATCTGCAGCAGGCGGTCGATGGCATCGACCATCCGCCGACCGATCCGACGGATCCCGGCGGTCCGACCGATCCCACGACCCCGGGCAGCGGCGAGGGCATCGGCTACGACGACGCGGGCCACGGCAGCGTCACCCTCGGTGGCACCGGCGGCACGCAGGTGAAGAACGTCGCCGACGGCGTGGACGGTCGCGATGCCGCGAACGTGGCGCAGATGGACCGTGGTGACGCCGCGACGCTGGCTTCCTCGCATCAGTACACCGACGCCAGCGCGACACGCACGCTCAACAGCGCCAACGCCTACACCGACCAGCGCCTGGCCGCCTTCAACGACCAGTTCATCGACCTCAGCCGCGAAATGGATCGCCGCCTGGATCGCCAGGACCAGCGCATCGATCGCATGGGTGCGATGAGCGCCGCGATGATGAGCATGTCGATCAATGCTTCCAACGCACGCAGCGAGCGTGGCCGCCTCGGTGTCGGCGCGGGCCTGCAGAACGGCCAATCCGCGCTGTCGATCGGCTATTCGAAATCCATCGGCCGCGCGTCCTTCAGCCTGGGCGGCTCGTTCTCCGACGGCGACAGCGCCGCCGGCGTCGGCTTCGGCATCGACCTGTGAACACAAGGAACGCACGCATGAACTTCCTCACACGCACCACCCTGTGCGTCGCCCTGTGCGGCACGGCCTTCCACGCCGGTGCCATCCAGGTCTCGTCCGCCAACAAGCAGCGCGCCGGCGTTCCGACGAGCGCGGCGCGCTTCGCGCCCGACATCACCCGCACGCCGACGTCGTTCTCGCGCTTCATCGTGAAGTCGCGCACGGCCCTGGCACCGGAAACGCTTGTCGCGAGTGCCGCACAACGCGCGGGCGTCCGCCAATCCTCGGCTGCGCTGCTTTCGATCCGGCGCGTCCGCACACTGGGGCAGGGCGCGACGCTGGTGCGCAGCTCGCGTGCGCTGTCGATCGCCGAACGCGACGCGTTGCTCGCGCAACTGCGCAGCGACCCGAACATCGCGTGGGCGCAGGCGGACACGATGAAGTACCGCATGGACACGGTGCCCAACGACACGCACTTCGCGACCTTGCAGTGGGACTTCACGAATCCGATGTCCGGTATCGGCGCGCCGCATGCGTGGGATACGACGACCGGCAGCGGCGTCGTGGTCGCCGTCATCGACACCGGCTTCGTCGATCACTCCGATCTCGCCGCGAATCTCGTGCCCGGCTACGACTTCATCAGCTGGTATGGGCAAACCGAAGACGGCACGCCGTATCCCGATGTCGCGGGCGACGGCAACGGGCGCGACGCCGATGCGCACGATCCCGGCGATTTCCTCACCGGCCAGGAGACGTTCTGTGGCGGTGAGGTTTCCGACAGCTCCTGGCACGGCACGCACGTCGCCGGCACGGTCGCGGCGGTGACGAACAACGCGCGCGGCGTCGCGGGCGTGGCCTACGGCGCGAAAGTGCAGCCGGTGCGCGTGCTCGGTCACTGCGGCGGGCTGACGTCGGACATCATCGACGGCGTGACGTGGGCCTCCGGCGGCGACGTGCCGGGCGTGCCGCGCAATCCGACGCCCGCCGAGGTCATCAATCTCAGCCTCGGTGGCTACGGCACGTGCGCCGAAGATCCGGCGATGCAGGACGCGATCGACGGCGCGGTGTCGCGGGGCACGACGGTGGTCGTGGCGGCCGGCAATTCCAACATGGACGCGGCGCACTTCTCGCCGGCCAGTTGTCGCAACGTCATCACCGTGGGTGCCACGGGCGTGGATGGTGCGCGTGCGTGGTATTCCAACTACGGCGCGACCGTGGCGCTTGCCGCACCCGGCGGCAACGCGAGCACGGGCGATGCACCTGACGACGCGTGGATCTGGTCGCTCGGCAACAGCAGTCGCACGGCGCCCGTGGCCAGCCCCGCAGGCGATGTCGTGCTGGCGCACATCGGCACGTCGATGGCGAGTCCGCACGTGGCCGGCGCCGTCGCGCTGATGCAGAGCGCTTCGGTCGCCGCCGGACATCCGGCGCTTACGCCGGACCTGGTGCGCTCGGTATTGCGCGCGAAAGCCAAGCCCTTCGGCGTGCAGCCTTCTGCAGCGACGCCGATCGGCGCAGGCATCCTCGACTTGCCGGCCATCGTCGCGGTGGCCGCCGCCGGTGTCACCGAACCCGATCTCGCCATTCCGCTCGCATCTCGCGCACCGATCACGGCGCAGGCCGTCGGTAACGGCGAAGGCCGTCTGTATCGCATCACTGTTCCCGTCGGCGCGGCGCAACTCAACGTGCGGACGTATGGCGGCAGCGGCGATGTCTCGCTGTATCTGTCGCGCACCGTGGTGCCGACGACGACCACGTACGGATGGCGCTCCGCACACCTGGGCACCGCCGAAGCGATCGTCCTCCCGCGCCCGGCCGCCGGCGACTATTTCTTGCGCGTGCAGGGAGAACAGCCCACCTCGGGAGTGGCGGTGCTGGCGACGTACTGAACGTTGTACCCCTGCAGTCGCGTTACTTGGGCCGTGCAGGATGCACGGCCCTTTTTTTGTTTTCAGGTGTGCCGCACGAAGCTCCCGATGTGCTCGGCCGTCGCCTCGGGATGTTCGTGCTGCGGACCGTGGCCTGCGCGCGGATAGGTCAGCAATTGCAAGGTGGGCAACAGGCCGTTGAGCGCGTACCAGTTCTCGACGGGGAAGATGATGTCGTGATCGCCTCCGACGTGCAGGATCGGAACTTGCGTGTGTTTCAGGAATTCCAGGATGGCGTCGGCCGGGAACATCGGGCTGCGCGGCCCGGCGCCGATGTTGTCGGCGGCGAATTGGGCGGGAACCTCGGGGCTGCGTCCTTCCGTGCGCGCGGAAATGCGTTCGATCGAGCGCCGTGCCGCCTCGCGCCCGCGGGCCGACAGCGGTTCGAAGAACAGGATCACCAGGTCCTCGAAGGAATTGACCGGCTTCTTCGCGGTGTCGAAGAACAGTTGTTCCGGCAATTTGACGAGCGGTCCGGGCGGCGTCGTACCGATCAGCACGCAATGCGTGACGCGATCGGTGAGCATGGTCAATGCGATCTGCGCCGCGATGCCACCGATCGACCAGCCGCACAGGATCGCGTCGTGCAAGTCGAGCCCGCGGGCGAGATCGACGGCATCGGTCGCCAGGCGCATCGGGTCGTAACTCGCTTCACCGGTCGAAAGCCCCAGGCCGCTGAAGTCGAAGGTGATTGCCTGCATCCCCTGGGCGGCGAGCGCATCGAGGAATGCGGGATCCCATTGGTCGATGTTGCCCCGGAAGCGCGTGCACATCAGGATCGGGCGGCCGCTTCCGATGACGCGATAGGCGAGCGTGCGGCCGTTGTGTTCGAGGAAACGATTGGGCGCGTCGTTCGCGCGGGCAGTCGTGTTCATTCGGTCCTCCTCGGCTTCAGGCTAATGAGCGGTCGCAGGCCCCGATACAACCCGACCGGGTGCTGACCGGCGCAGGGCTTTTCGCGTAAGCAGCGGCATACGGGCCCCGTTCGTGCGGAGAACGCCGATGTATTCCCAAACGTTGCACCACTACTGGGGAATGGAGCTGTTGGCGGTGAATGCGTTCATCGGGTTGAACCTGTTGGGCGCGTTGCTCCTCGGGATGCTCGTCGGTTACGAGCGTTCCTACCAGGGTCGCGCGGCCGGAATGCGCACCTACGGATTGGTGTGCATGGCCTCGACGGCGCTCACCGTCATCGTCGGGTTCGCGCCGTTCTGGTACGGCGCTTCCAACGCGCACGCCGTCGCCGATCCCACGCGCGTCGTGCAGGGCATCGTCACCGGCATCGGTTTTCTCTGCGCCGGCGTCATCGTGAAAGATGGCCTGAGCATCCGCGGCCTGACGACCGCCGCTTCGATCTGGGCGGTGTCCGCCGTCGGCATCCTGCTCGGCACCGGTTTCTACGCCGCGGCGCTGTTGCTGGCGCTGCTATGCGCTGCGTCCATGTCGTTCCTGCAGAAGATCGAGATGCGGCTACCGGGGCGGGCGTCGCTGGATGTCACGATCAAGTTCTGCGCCGCGTTCGAGCCCAAACTCGGGGAAGTCGTCAAGACCGGCGAAGCCCGCGGCTATCGCGTGCTCAGGGAAAGCCTGACCATTTCCTTCAGCGACAAGCAGGCGGTCTGGCGATTCGGCGTGGTGGCGCTCGAGCGTTCGCGCGCCGTGTCGCCGGCGCACATCGCCGAGGAACTCTCGAAAGATCCGGACATCCAGAGCTTCAGCATCACCCCGGTTCGGCACTAGCCACCGTGCCCGCTGGCATCGTCGATGCGGCGGCCGAGATAACGAATGAGGACAAGGAACAGCGCGGCGCTCACCATGGATTGGTTTCCTTCTTGGGTCGGGCAAACGTTATCGTTTCGGTCCGTGCTTGATTAGCCGCCAGATCGGGGAATAATTGTTCCTTCCGCGGGCCAATCTTCGCTTAGGCGGCCCTGGGAGCCACGCATGGCTCGCGATCTCAACGACACGCTGCTGTTCGTCAAGGTCGTCGAACTCGGCAGTTTCACCGCGGCCTCGCGGGCGTTGCGGCTCCCCAAGACCAACGTCAGCCGCAGCGTGCATGCGCTCGAGGCGCGACTGGGCGCGCAACTGTTGCATCGCACGACGCGCAAGCTCGGCCTCACCGAAGCCGGCAAGGTGTATTTCGAACTCAGCCAACGCATCGCGCGCGACCTCGACGATGCCGAAAGCGCGGTCGGGCAGTTGCAGGGTGGGGCGCGCGGTTGGCTTCGCGTCACCGCGCCCTACGAAATCGGCAACGAATGGATCGCGCCACTGCTCGCGGACCTGCGGAAGCGGCATCCGGAGATGCGCGTTGAATTGCTGCTGGATGCCTTCAACAGCGATCCGCTCGACCTCATCGACCAGGAAATCGACGTCGCGGTGCGCGCGGGCACGTTGCCGGACTCCACGCTTTCGGCGCGGAAGCTGGCCGTGCTCCACACGCATGTCTATGCGAGCCAGGGCTACGTCGATCGCCACGGCGAACCTGCGCATCCCGATGCGCTGCGCGACCACGCCACCCTGGCGATGGCGAAGCGACGCGGTGCGGGCCATGCGTGGGCGTTGCGTAGCGGCAAAGCCCATGGCGAGTTCCCGATCGACCCGATCCTCGTCGCCAACGATCCCTCGGCGCTGCGCGTGGCCATGCTCGCCGACGAAGGGCTCATGCTGGCCGGCGACATCATGGTCAAGCGCTACGCCAGCGGCGGAACCTTGCGCAGGGTGTTGCCCGAATGGAGCGGGCCGGACTTCGATTTGAATGTCGTGTTTCCGCGCGGGCGCGTGCAATCGCCGAAGGTCCGCGCGTTCGTGGACTTCCTGGTCGAGCGGATCGCACTGGATGTGTTGTAGGCGTCCTGGCGATTGCATGCGTGCGCCTACGCGACGTCGCTGGCGAAAACCGCCTTGCCCAGCGGGATCGGCGCATCCGGAATGACACGCCCCTTGAGCGGCACGCCGACCAGCACCGCTTCCACGTTGGCGACATTGGCGAACTGGTTGCGGGTCGCTTCGGGCAACGCAAGCTGCATCACCACGTTGCGGTCCAGTCCATGGGCGCCACCGCGCTGCACGGGCAGGATGGTGAAGGTGCCGACATAGGCGGATTCGTTCGGATGATCGCGATCGCGCAGGAAGACGCGGCAGCACAAGGGTTGGATCGGGACGTTCGAACGTTCGAAACGCAGGATGCGTGGCGCGCGGCCCGCATCGTTGAAGCCGCCGGACACCGCGAGCGTCACGCCCGCGCCCTCGGTCAGCACGGGATCCGGACGCTGGCGCGGCTGCACGCTCATGCCTTCGTAGACGTAGCCCAGCTTCTGCGTGTCGATCAGGTCGCCGACGGCGACGAGTTCGCGCCGTCCCTTCTCGTCGACGATGCTGTATCGCCGCCCACGCCACGCATAGTCCTGCGGTTCGGCTGCGGCGCCGTGCGTCTTGCGCCACATTTCCCAGATGCGGTCGACGTTGTTGTGGTGCGCGGTGAACAGCGTGTCGAATCCGGCGGTGGCGAACATGCCCATGTTGCCGCCGATCCAGTTGTGCACGTTGTTGTGGAAGCTCTGTTCGAGGTTCCCCTCGATCATGTCGCCGCTGGCGTTGTCGTAGGGATAACCACCGAAGGCGAAGAACGATTCCAGCGACAACGCGCCCGAGACGTCGAGGAAATCGTCGGGGATCACATCCTCCGGCCCCATCAGGCGCGTCGGATCGTCGAGGGCGTTGTCCTTGCCCCAATACGCGGCGGGGATCCTGCGATGCCGCGTCGCATCCCAATAGGGCAGGGCGAACTGCGGTTCCCTGAGCGCATCGCGCAGAACGCGTTCGACCGACCAGCTGAAGGCGCGGTGCCAGGTGAGGAAGTCCCAGCCCCAGTGGATCTGCAGCGCCGGCGTCACCGACGAGCAGTACAGCGCGTGCTGGATGGCCAACGCATGCCACCCGGTGGGATCGAGCGGATCGCGTTCGCTGCGCTGGCGCAGGAGGCCGACGCCATCGCGGAACAACTGCACGTAAGGATCGTCGGGGGAGAGTGCGCCGATGTCGCGTCGCACGGGAATGCCGGCCGGGCGCGGGGTCGCCGATGCCCATTGCGTGCCCGCCAGCGTTCCCAGCGCCATGGCGGGAATCGCCGACGCCGCGCCGAGCACCAGTCTCCGGCGGAAGGAATCGATGCCATCGCTGCGCATCACTTCGTCTCCGGGTTGTAGTAGCCACCGAACGTCCGCACGGGCGACCACGCCGGCAGGATCGGAGGAAGTTGCGGAACGAGGTTGCGATAGGGCCCGGCGGCGTAGACCGGATGTCCCGCGGTGATCGTGAGCACCGATTCGATGCGCGGGATGCGCGTTTCGGGGACGGTGAAAAAGTCTTCGCTCAGCAACGCCATGTCGGCGTACTGGCCGGGCGCCAGGCGACCCTTGACCTTGTCTTCGCCGCTGAACCACGCGCTGCCGACGGTGTACAACTCCAATGCCTTCGCGCGGTCGAGGCGATTGTCCTTCGACAGCAACTGCGTGCCGCCGACGCTCTTGCCCGACACCAGCCAGTACAGCGACGGCCAGGGGTTGTAGCTCGCCACGCGCGTGCCATCGGTGCCGGCGCCGACCGGAATGCCCGCGGTCAGCAGCGCGTTGATGGGCGGCGCATGCGAAGCGGCTTGCTCGCCATAGCGCGCGATGAAGTCTTCGCCCGCGAAGGCCATGCGGTCCTGGATCATCACGCCGCCGCCGAGTGCCTTGATGCGTGCGATCTGCGCGGGCTGGATGGTTTCGACGTGGTCGATCGCCCAGCGCAGGCCGGTGAATCCGGGGCGGCCCGCCGCCTTCTCTTCGCGGTCGACCGCTTCGAACACCGACAGGATGCGATCGATGGTTTCGTCGTAAGTCGCGTGGATGCGGATCGGCCAACGCTTGGCGACCAGGGTGCGCACGACAGCGGTGAGTTCTTCGCGCCACTTCGGATTGGCATCGAGGTCGGGGCGGTCGGCGCGGAAGTTCTCGAAGTCGCCCGCCGACCACACCAGGTTTTCGCCCGCGCCTTCGAGTTCGAAGCCATCGGTATGGTGTGTGTCGGTGTTCGTGCCGGGGCGTTCGCTTTCGATCCAGCTCTGGTAGTCCTTGAGCTCCTGCCCGGGTTTCTGTGCGAAGAGATAGTAGGAAATGCGCAGTGGCAGCCCTTCGGCGCGCGCCATGTCGACGCTCGCCGAATAGTTGGCCGGATACGCGTGGCCACCGCCGCCGGCATCGATCGCGGAGGTCAGGCCGAAGCGGTTGAGTTCGCGATAGAAGTGGCGCGCTGACGAGGCCTGTTCTTCCGGCGTGAGTTCGCCGAGGTGGCCCACTGCCTGGTAGAGGATCGTGGGCCGCGGCGTGGCGAGGATGCGTCCGGTCGGTTGGCCCTTCGCGTCCTTTTCGATCGTGCCGCCTTCGGGCGCTTGCGTATCCGCCGTGAGGCCGGCGACTTCCATGCCTTTCTTGTTGTAGATGCCCGAGCTGTAGAGATGCAACACGAACACGGGCGTATTCGGCGCCGCGTCGGTCAACTCCTGCGGCGTGGGCATGCGCTTCTCCGCGAACTGATACGGCGACCAACCACCAATCACGCGCACCCACTTGCCTTCGGGCGTCGTCGCTGCGGCCTTGCGCACCATCTCGAGCGCCTGCTTGAGCGTGGGCACGCCATCCCAACGCAGCTCCGCGGCGTAGTAGCGCGCTTCGCGCGTGGGATGCAGGTGCGAATCGTCGAGGCCCGGGATCAGGCGGCGCCCCTTGGCGTCGACGACTTGCGTGTGCGCATCTCGCAACGCGAGGATCGTCTTGTCGTCGCCCACATCGAGGATCGTTTCGCCCTTGACGGCGACGGCGGAGACAGTCGCGCCACCGGCCACCTGGGTCGTGACCTTCGCGTTGTAGATGATCAGGTCGGCGACCTCGCTCGCATGCGTGGCGCCGGCGGCAAGCAGGAGCAGGGCGATCGCGCCGGTGCGGACGGCGCCGCGTGCCTGGTTGCGTTGGAGGAGTGCGTTCATCGGAGCCTCGCTGTCGGTCGAAGGGTCAGGCCAGCACGCGCTGCAGGCAGGTGAGCAGCCGCTGCGCGGGAAACGGTTTGCGCAGCACGAAGGCCGCGCGGCTTGCCGCGGCGCGTTCGAGTACGTCGGGTTCGGTCTTCGCCGTCATCAGGATCACGGGCACCGATGGCGGCAGGCCGAGTCGTTCGGCAAGCGCGATCCCGTCCATGCCCGGCATCTGGATATCGGCGACGACGCATGCGAAACGGTGCGCCTCGCCCGCATCCAGGAAGGCTTCGGCGGAGTCGAACGCTGCAGTGGCGTATCCCGCCGCGCGGAGCAGGCCGGTGGTCGCCGAGCGCATCGAATCGTCGTCGTCGATGACGCAGATGCGCTTGCTTGTCTGTTCGGTATTCACGATGCGAACAATGCAGCGACGCATCGCGAATGAACATTATACGTGCGGGTTATCCGGCAACACGGATGCGGGCGTGAGCTGCAGATCGCTCGCCATGCGCACCAGGTCGGCGAGCGTGCGCGCCTCCATCTTGCGCATCGCCTGGCCGCGATGGATCTTGACGGTGATCTCGCTCAGGTTGAGAAGACCGGCGACTTGCTTGTTCATCTTGCCTGCGGTGACCAACGCCATGACCTGGCGTTCGCGTGGACTCAGCGTTGCGAAGCGTTTGCGGATGGCATTGGCTTCGCGTTCTTCGTCGCGACGTGCGCGATCCCGCTCGATCGCGGTGCCCACCGCATCGAGCATGTCCTGGTCGCGGAAGGGCTTGGTCAGGAAGTCGACCGCGCCGGCCTTCATGCCGCGCACGGACATCGGAATGTCGCCGTGCCCGGTGATGAGCACCACCGGCACGTGGATGTGCTGTTGCGCCAGGCGTTCCTGGAAATCGAGCCCGGAGATGCCCTGCAACCGCACGTCGAGCACGAGGCAGGACGGACATTCCTGTCGCGGCGCGTCGAGGAACTCCTGCGGCGAGCGATACAGCCGCGTTTGCATGTCGACCGAGCGGAACAGGCTGTCGAGCGCCTGCCTGACCGATTCGTCATCGTCGATGATGTGGACCAGCGCGTCCATCCCATGCCCATCCCGCGTCGCGCGATGTCGCTGGTCGGCATCTTCCGCCGAGCCCGGCGGGTTGGCAATTGCGCGCGCCGTCGACCAGGCGCCGCGGTGGAATGCGCGACCCATGGCCGCCTCCTTCAGTGCAGCCGGACCCTGCCGTAAGGCAGGACGGGCGCGCCGGCCACGAAGTCGATGTCGATGCGCGCGGGTGTGCTCGTGCGCGCCGGAATCACCTTCGTTGCGTAGTCGTCGCTCGCGCGATGCGTGGTGCGTCGAGTGGCGCGCAGTGCGCGCAGATCGAGGACGATCGAGGGGGCGTGGACGTTCATGGGAACACTCCGGGGGGGCTGGATCGACGCGTACAGCGTGATCGACACGCCCGGCCGGCACCATCAGACGAACGGACGCGCCACCCATCCATTTGTATGGTCGACTCATCCGGTGCGCAGTTACGCCAATCTCTTCGAGAGCCCGGCTGCCGCGTTCCTGGAGATCGACTTCTCCGATGTCGGCGCGATGGTGGCTGCGCTGCGCGCGTCCGGCGTCGCCGATTTGCGGCGCCACCTGCTGGCGCATCCGGAGCTGGTCCGGCAAATGATGCGCGCTGCGCGCGTAGTCGCAGCAAACGAACGCGCCGTCGAATTGTTCAGCCCGGGTCGAAAAGCGGATCTGCTGGGGTCCCCGGAGCGCTTCTGGCCCGATGCGTCGACGCCGATATTCGCCGAAAGCGTCGTTGCGGCCGTCACCGGCGAGCCGAATTTCCTGCGCGAAACCGTGCTGCGCACGGCGCAGGGCGCCGAGTTCGAGGCGGAGGTCGCGGTGCATTTCGATCCGGCCAACAACGATGGCGGATTCGTGACGGTCGGGTTCCTGGATCTCACGGAGCGCAATCGTGCGCGCGCGGCCTTCGAGCATGCGCAGTTCATGTACCGCAACATGTTCCATGGGATGGCGGTCCCGTTCCTCAGGATCGAGTCGTCCACGCTGCGCGAGATGTTCGAGCGGCTGCGCGAGGCGGGTATCGTCGACATCGACGCATATCTGGCGACGCATCCCGACTTCGTCTGCGCGGCGATGGAAAGCTTGCGGATCGTCGAAGCCAACCAGGCCGCGGTGCAGTTGTATCGCGCGAGGGATGCCGCGCAGTTGCTCGGCCCGATCTCGCGTTTTTGGAGCCCCGGCAAGGAACGCTTGATCCGGGACAGCTTCGCAGCCGGTTTCCGGGGGCAGGCCGGCTTCCAGGGCGAAACGCGCGTGCGTGCGATGGACGGAAGCGAGGTCGACGCGTTGATGTTCTTCATCGCCACGCCCGAGATGCGCGAGAAGGGCATCGTGCTCGTCGGCCTGATCGACCTCACCGAGCAAGTCGCGGCACGCGCCGCGCTCGAGGAGATGCGCAACGACCTGTCGCATGCCACGCGCTTGTCGGTGCTGGGCGAATTGACGGCGTCCATCGCCCACGAGATCAACCAGCCGCTGGCCGCCATCACGACGAGCACGGAGGCGGGCTTGCGTTGGCTGGATCGTGCGCAACCCAATGTCGGGGAGTTGCGTGCCGTGCTCACGCGCATCGTCGGCGATGCGCGCCGCGCGGCCGACATCGTCGACCGGGTGCGCGGGATGTCGACGCGCAAGGGGTCGCAGGCTTCCGATATCGCAATCAACAGTGTCGTCGAGGAAGTCGCGGCGTTCCTGCAGCAGGAATTGCGGGCGCATGACGTCGCAGTTCGCCTCGAGCTCGCCGATGGCCTGGAGGACATCCACGCCGATCGGATCCAGATGCAGCAGGTCGTCCTCAACCTGGTCGTCAATGCCATGCAGGCGATGGGCGGGGTTCCCGCGGATCGTCGTCGCCTGCGCATCGCCACCGGGCGTGCGGGCGCTGCCGAACTATTCGTATGCGTCGAGGATTCCGGGCCCGGCATTCCACCGGACCAGGTGCCGCGATTGTTCGAGCGTTTCTATTCGACCCGCGAAGGCGGCATGGGCATGGGACTGCGGATCTGCCGGTCGATCGTGGAAGCGCATGGCGGGCGGATCGAAGCGCTGGACAATCCCGAGGGTGGCGCGCGTTTCCGCGTGACCTTGCCGACGCGCGGCGAAACTCACTCCGACGCCGGATAGTCCCACACGTCGGGCGGCAACTTGTCCTTGAGCGATGCATACATGGCATCGCGGAACAACTTCAACGCCGGATACGGCCGCAGGGCGATCGTACGCTCCACGATCAAGCCCTGCGCGTCGTCGACGATCACCTCCAGGCTCTCGAACTTGTGCCCATCCATGGTCCCTTCCCAGCGCAGGAAGGTGGTGCGCGCATCGAGCTTGAATTCGGCCGTGTAGGCACCCGAACCGCGCGTCGAACTCGACTGGGCAAAGATCTCCGCGATGGCATCGCGCCCATCGATCGACCTTGCCAGGATCGGGCTGTTGAACACGACGTTTTCGGCAAGCAGTTCACGCACCTGGGCGGGCGTGGATTTGCCCGATTCCCGGAGTTTGCGCAACGGATGCATGGTGGTTCCTTCTTGTTCGCAGGGACGGAAAGGATGTCGGCCGTCGCAGCGCCCCTCAATTGCACCAAAGTCTGATGTCCCAAAAGGATGAGCGCGCCAAACCTTCGTCCGATGGAATGGCCGGCGACCGACATCCACCGTATGCCGGTGGCGCTGGCCACGTTCTCCACAACAGAGGCGTACTCATGAAAAAGTTTCCCCTTGTCCTTGCGGCGGCGGGCATGCTGATGACGACATCGGCATTCGCCGCCGTCAAAAGCGTTGTCCTCGTCCACGGCGCGTTCGTCGACGGCTCGGGCTGGAAGTCGGTTGCCGACATCCTCGAACGCGACGGCTATTCGGTGAATGTCGTGCAGGAGCCGTTGACGTCGCTCGATGCCGACGTCGCGGCAACGCGCCTGGTGCTGGACCGCGCGGGGCCGTCGGTGCTCGTCGGCCACAGCTGGGGTGGCATGGTCATTTCCGAAGCGGGCAATCATCCCGCCGCGCGCAGCCTGGTGTACGTCGCCGCGTTCCAACCGATCGCCGGCGAAAGCGCAGGCGCGTTGCAGGCCAAGGCGCCGCCGGCCGCAACCAGCGTCGTTCCGGTGGGCGGCGGCTTCCTGCAAGTGAAGCCCGAACTGTTCCACCAGGATGTCGCGCAGGATCTGCCGGAGCGCCTCGTGCATTTCTCGGCGATCTCGCAGGTCCCGATCGCCGGCGCTTCCTTCGCTGCCGTCGCGCAGTCGCCCGCGTGGCAGGCCAAGCCGAGCTATGCCGTCGTGGCCACGCAGGATCGCGAGATCAATCCGCAACTGGAGCGCTTCATGAGCCGTCGGGCGCGTTCGGAAACCATCGAGCTCAAGGCCAGCCATGCGGTCTTCATCTCGCACCCGCGCGAGGTGGCTGCATTGATCGAGAAAGCCGCGCAATTGTCCGATTGACGATCGCGTCGCATGTCCCGCGCCCGACAGGGAGGCCAAGCCACCCTGTCGGGCGTTTTTCAATCCGCCGCGGGCGTGGGATGGAATCGCGGCAGCAGGGTGAGGGCCGCGATCACGGGCGGCACCACGAACGCACGCACCCCGAACGCCGCGTAAGCCAGCGCGGCGAGCGCGCAACCGACGGCGAAAATGCAGACGCTCGTCGCCATGGTGGCGCTGCGCGCCTTGATCGCAGCGCGCGCCTCCGGCGACAGGCCGCCGCGCCACAGGTCGGCCACATCGATCATGACCTGCGTGGTGCTGCCGGTCATCAGCGTCGTTGGCGGTGCTTTCGGGAAATACACGCGATGGATGACGTTCTGGATCGCCATCGCCGCGACGAGCACCATGCCGGTCACGATCGAAGGCAGGTGGTCGCCCAGTGGAAACGGCCCCCACCAACAGGCAAGCACCGCTGCGACGAACAGGAGGAACACTTTGATCGCCAACAAGGTGCGCGTCGTGTTGGCGCCCGGGTTCGCCTTGCGCTGGCTCGCATAGCGCACCAGCAAGACGACCACGCAGAACACCGGCAGCGCGAGCAGCTTGGCGACGATACCGGAAGTGCCTTGCACCAGGCTGGCCCCGATGGTCACGAAGTTGCCGGTGACGTGCGCGGTGAACAGCCCCTGCATCGCGAGGAAGCCGGCGGCATCGACGTAGCCGCCGTTGAAGGTGAGCAACGCTGGAATCGTGATCTTCACGCCGCACCCATCAGAACGCGAAACACGAGCAGCCCAGTGCGCCCCAGAAGCCCTGGAATTCCCTGGTCGGTGCAGCGTGGTGGGCCGCATGCGAGTGGCGGTGCACGCTGCACGCATTCGCTTCGTCGTGTGCGTGATGGTGGGCCGCGGCGAATGCCGCCGATGCCTGCGCCAGCGTGGCGCCCTGGTAACCGCCGTAATGGCGGACCGGCGACCAGTCGGGCATCGGCTCGGGCAAGCGCGGCGCAAGCGCGCCGAAGTCGCCATCGCCGTGCACGATCTTGCCGCCGACGACGGTCAGCATGCTGGTGATGTCCTTGATCGCTTCGTCCGCGACGCTGAAATAATCGGCCGACAGTATCGCGAAGTCGGCGAACTGCCCGACCGCGAGCCGCCCCTTGGCGCCTTCCTCGTTCGAGAACCACGCACTGCCGTGTGTCCACTGCGCGAGTGCCTGCTCGCGTTCGAGCTGGTTGTCCTCGCCGTAGAGTTGCAATCCGCCCAGCGTGCGCCCCGTCGTCAGCCAGTACAGCGCGACCCAGGGGTTGTAGCTGGCCACGCGCGTGGCGTCGGTGCCCATGCCGAGCGGAACGCCCGCATCCAGGATGCGCCGCACCGGCGGCGTGCGTGCGGCGGCCTGCGCGCCGTAGCGCTCGACGAAGTACTCGCCCTGGTACGCCATCCGATGCTGCACGGCGATGCCGCCGCCGAGCGCGCCGATGCGCGCGATGTTGGCGTCGGAGACGGTTTCGGCGTGGTCGACGATCCAGCGCAGGCCGTCGAAGGGCACCTCGCGATCCACCTTCTCGTACACATCCAGGATGCGCGTGATGCTTTCATCGTAGGTCGCGTGGATGCGGAAGGGCCAGCGATTGCGCACAAGCAGGCGCACGACGTCCTCCAGGTCGCCTTCCATGCCCTGCGGCAACTCCGGGCGCGGCTGGCGGAAATCCTCGAAGTCCGCCGCCGTGAACACGAGCATTTCGCCGGCGCCGTTGTGGCGCAGCATGTCGTCGCCCTGGCGTGGCTCGAGCATCTTCGTCCAGCGGTCGAAATCCGCGAGCTCGCCGCCCTTGGTCTGCGTGAACAGGTTGTAGGCGATGCGCACCGTCAGTTCGTTGCTTGCATGCAACTGCTGGATGACCTCGTAGTCTTCGGGGTAGTTCTGGAATCCGCCGCCGGCGTCGATCGCCGAAGTGATGCCCAGCCGATTCATCTCGCGCATGTAGTGACGCGACGAGTTGCGCTGGTACTCGATCGGCAATTTCGGACCGGCGCCCAGCGTCGCGTACAGCAGGAGCGCGTTGGGCCGCGCGAGCAGCAGTCCGGTCGGATTGCCTTGCGCGTCGCGCACGATCTCGCCGCCCGGGGGATCGGGCGTGTTGCGGTCGTAGCCCACGGCGCGCAGGGCGGCGCCATTGAGCAGTGCACGATCGTAGAGGTGGAGCAGGAACACCGGCGTGTCCGGCGCGATCGCGTTGATCTCCGCCAGGGTGGGCAGGCGTTTCTCGACGAACTGGTGTTCGGTGAAGCCACCGACCACGCGCACCCATTGCGGCGCCGGCGTGCGCGCGACCTGCGCCTTCAGCATCGCCATCGCATCGGCGAGGCTGCGCACGCCGTCCCAGCGCAGTTCCAGGTTGTAGTTCAGGCCGCCGCGGATCAGGTGCGTGTGGCTGTCGTTGAGGCCCGGGATCAGCCGGCGGCCCCCTGCGTCGATGACGCGCGTCGCGGGGTGGGCCCGCTGCATCACCGTCGCCTCGTCGCCGATGGCGACCACCAGGCCATTTTCGACGGCGAGCGCGGTGGCGGCGGGCTGCGCGGGATCCAGCGTCGTGATCCGGGCGTTGCGAACGATCATGTCGGTCATCGCGTTCTCCGCGGCATCGCATCCAGCGCGAGGCGGCCGGCGCCGAGCAGTGCGATGGATGCCATCGACACCGTCCACAGCAGCGGATACTCGATGCCGCCGTGCATCCAGAACCAGCCGTGGGAAAGGTTGAGCGCGACGGTGGTCGCCAGGAAACCACTGGCAACAACGGCGGACGTGCGGGTGAACAGGCCAAGGGCGACGAACAGCCCGGCAACGGTTTGCACGCACGCGAGCACCAACGGAAGCGGTTCGAACGCCGGCAAGCCGAAGGCGTGCAGTTCATTGGCGAAGCCCGCCAGGCCCGGACCGCCGAGCCAGCCGAACAGTTTGCCGAGCCCATGCGGCAACAGGAAACCGCCTGCGGTCAATCGCAACAGCAACAGGCCGAGATCCGAGCGGCTCGATCCGACACGGGCAGTGGAACGGGCCCTGGGCAATGGCATGGGAGGGTGGAACGTGGCGTGGTGTCGCATGCGGGCTTCCCGAAACAAGAGTGACGTCCGGAAATCTATTCGYCGGGTGCAGGCGCGCCTATCGCCCTCGCGTTTGCGTCGACCACACGATGGTATGACGCCGCCTCCCCACATGCGTGATGTCGTCTGCGTGGCGTTCGCAGGACACTGGCGCCTCCCATGTTTCCGCGGATGCGGAGGAGTTCGAAAATGGCGATGAAGCACAACGTGGTGAAGTCGGGAGGCGGGCAGGCGCTGTTCGATGTGTCCGACGCGGTGATCCTGTTGCTCGACCACCAGTCGGGCCTGTTCCAGACGGTGAAGGACATCGGCGTTGCCGAGTTGCGCGCGAACACGACGATGCTCGCCAAACTCGCCAAGCTGCTCGACATCCCGGTGATCACCACCGCGTCGGAGCCCAACGGGCCCAACGGCCCGCTGATGCCCGAGATCCACGAGAACGCGCCGCACGCGAAATTCGTCCCGCGCAAGGGCGAAGTGAATGCCTGGGACAACACCGACTTCGTCGAAGCGGTGCGCGCCACCGGGCGCAAGACGCTGATCATGGCGGGCGTGTGGACGAGCGTGTGCGTGATGTTCCCGGCACTCGACGCGAAGGCCGCGGGCTTCGATGTCTACGCCGTGATGGACGCCTCCGGCGATCCGAGCGAGATGGCCTCGCGCACGACGCTGGCGCGCTTCACGCAAGCCGGCATCGTGCCGACCAGCGCCAACGCGGTGCTGTGCGAAGCGCATCGGACCTGGGCACGCCCGGAAGCCGCCGACCTGGCCAAGCTGTACGGGATGGTGGCGCCGAACTACGCCGCGGTCGTGGAAAGCTACGTCCGCGCGCAGTCGGCGGCGAAGCCGTCGGCGTAGAAGGAGGCCCCATGAAGCCGTACTTGTTCTCGCTCGGCGCCGGCCTGCTGGTCGGGATCGTGTATGCGCTGCTCCACGTGCGATCGCCGGCGCCGCCGGTGATCGCGCTGGTCGGCCTGCTCGGCATCCTGATCGGTGAACAGATCCCGCCGTTGGTGCGCGATGCGTTCCACCGCGAGGCGAAGTACGAGGCGCCCGTGGCATCGGAGCCGGACCGGCGCGCGTGATGGGATTGCGGCGCACGCTGGCGTTCACCGCGTGCATGGGCGCTTCCACGCTCGTGCATGCGCAGGCGAAGGTCGAAGCCGGCATCGATTGGCGCGAACGGCTCGAAGCCACCGATGCGCCGGCCTTCGGCACGCATGGGCAGACGGGCAGCGACGTCGCGTTCCTGCAACGCCTGCAACTGCACACCGACATCGCGCTCACCGATCGATGGACGTTGCACGGTGCGCTTGAAGACGTGCGCACCTTCGGCAAGGAACATCCCACGCCCACCGATCGCAATCCGACCGATCTGCGCACGGCGTGGATCGCCTACACCCGGCCATGGCGGGACGCGACGATCAAGGTGCAGGTCGGTCGGCAGGAACTGGCGTTCGGGCAGCAGCGTTTCCTGTCCGTGCGCGACGCGCCGAACGTGCGGCAGGCCTTCGATGCCGCCTGGCTGCGCGTGGCACGCGGCGCGTGGACGGCCGATGCCTTCGTCGGCCGGCCCGTGCAGTACTTCGCCGATGAACCCTTCGACGACAAGAGCGGCCCCGAGGCGCGGCTCGATTTGCTGCGCGTCGAACGGAAGATGCGCCATGCCGGCGCGGTGACGGCGTATTACGCGGGCGTGCACAACGAAGACACGCAGATCGCCGACGTCGCCGGGCGCGAACGTCGCCACGCGATCGACGTGCGATGGGCGAAGGAAGGCGAAGACACCGGATGGGATTGGGACGTCGAAGGCATGGTGCAGTGGGGACGCGTCGGCCCTGCCGACGTGCACGCCTGGGCGGCAGGTGCGCGCGGCGGCTACGCCTTCGCGCGGCGCTGGCGGCCGCGCATCGGGCTGCAGCTCAATGGCGCGTCGGGCGATCGACATGCGGGCGATGGGCGCCTGGAAACGTTCAATCCCTTGTTCCCCAATGGCTCGTACTCGTTCTCGCGGGCGGGGCTGACGGGTTACCTCAACCTGCTGCAGGTCAAACCGTCGTTGCAGATCTCGCCGACGGACAAGCTCGTCCTCGGCATCGCCCACGCGAACGTGTGGCGCGACACGACGACCGACGCGGTCTACCTGCAGCCGGACGTCGCGATCGATGGCACCGCGGGCGTTGCCGGTCGGCGAACGGGTGCATACCTGCAATTGCGCGCGGATTGGGAACTCAACGATCGCGTTTCCTTCGCCGCGGAATTCGTCGACTTCCGCATCGACGATGCGATCCGCGCGGCCGGAGGATCGGACAGTCGTTATGGATCGGTCGAGGCCGTCGTGACCTGGTAAAGCGCTCGCGATCGCAATCGCCCACGCGGGTGAGCGCACGGCACCGACCGGCCAGAGTAGATTTTCGTGCTTTCGCAGCGGGAAGTTCCAGATGGCCATGCGATTGATCTCGTGCCTCGTCCTTGCTTGCGCAATCCTGCTCCCCGGCATCGCGCTCGCCCAGGATGCACCGAGCGAAGCGGCGAGCAAGCCCTACGACGGGATGCCGAAGATCGCCCCCATCGGCGTGCGCATCGCGAAGTACGCCGATGTTCCGGAAAGCGCCAAGGGCCCGCCGGTCGACGCGGCGAAAGGCTATCGCCTGCAGGATCTCGGCGATGGCCTGTACATGATCACCGACAACGCCAACCAGTCGATGTTCCTGGTGTACGACAAGGGCGTGGTCGTCGTCGACGTGCCGCAGACGTATGCGGCGAAGATGAAGCAGGCGATCGCCGAAGTGTCCGACAAGCCGATCACGCACATCATCTACAGCCACGCGCACAAGGACCACATCGGCGGCGCCGGCAGCCTCGGCGGCCATCCGGTGATCATCGCGCACGAAGAAACCAAGAAGCTGCTCGAGCGGGACAAGGATCCGGATCGCCCGCTGCCCACCGTCACCTTCAAAGACAAGTACACAGTGAATGTCGGCGGAAAGGTGCTCGAACTGTCCTATCACGGCGGCCCCGCGCACTTGCCCGGCAACATTTTCATCAGCGCACCGAAGCAACGGGTGTTGATGGTCGTCGACGTCGTCTTCCCCGGATGGATGCCGTGGCGGCGCTTCGCGATCGCCGAAAGCGTGCTCGGCTCCATGGCGCAGGCGGAAGAAATCGCGAAGCTGGATTGGGACACCTTCATCGGCGGGCACGTGACGCGAAGCGGAACGCATGCCGACGTCCAGGCCCAACTCGACTTCTACCGCGATCTCAAGCAGGCCGCGGCCGATGCGCTGGGATCGACGAAGCCGGGCGAGGGCGTGGATCCTGGCGACATGGCCAATCCGTGGGCGGTCTACGACAACTTCATCGATCGCGTCGTGGTGAAGTGCATGAACGCGATCACGCCGAAATGGCAGTCGCGCCTGGCCGGGTTCGACGTGTTCGCGTGGGACCAGTGCTTCTCGATGGAGCAGGTGCTGCGCATCGAATAGCGTTGTCGGAGGAATCTCGGATGGCCAAGGGCTACTGGGTGATCGCGTGGCGATCCATCTCCGACCAGGCGGCCGTCGGGCGCTACGTCGCGCCCGCGACCGACGCGATCGTGGCGGGCGGCGGTCGCGTCATTGCTGGCGGCGAGCCCGCAAGGGCCTACGAAGAGGGCCTGCAAACGCGACTGGTCATCGTCGAATTCGACAGCCTGCAGGCGGCCATCGCCGCGTACGAGAGTCCCGCCTACCAGGCGACGCTGCCGCACCTGGTCGGCGCCGCCGAACGCGACGTGCGGGTCATCGAGGGTATCGAGGCCGCTTCGCCCTGATCGTCATTTGCGCAGGAAGGCTTCGATCACCCGGACAGCCTGGTCGGTTTGCTCTTCCATGATCCAGTGGCCGGCGTCGGTGATCACCGCGCCTTCGACGTTGTCGGCGACGGTGGCGACCTCGGTCTTCATCGATGCGCCATAGGAATGGTCGCCGCCGATCGCGAGCACCGGCAATTTCAACTTTCCGCCTTTCGCGAACAGCGCCTGGTTGTCCTTGGCGTCCTGCGCGAACGCGCCGAACTGGCCGCTGGTCGCATCGTGGATCGCACCCGGGCGCGCATACAGCGCGGCGTAGTGCGCGCGCGTGGCTTCATCGATGCCGGCGGGATTGGCGGACATGTCGTTGTAGAACCGATCGAGCAGGATGCGCTCGCGGCCGGCGACGAGGCGTTCGACATCCGGCCCGCGGAAATTGAAATGCCAGACCTTGGGATTGAGCAGTTGCTTGTCCCAGCTGCCCAGGCCCGGGAGCGGCGCATCGATCAAGACCCATTTGGTGACGCGATCGGGAAACTGCGCGATCAATGCGTATCCCACCATGTTGCCGATGTCGTGCGTCACCAATTGCACCTTGTCGACTTTCAATGCATCCAGGATTCGGGCCACGTCCCGCGCCTGCGCGGCCTTCTCGTAGCCGCCATCCTGGTGCGAAGACAGGCCCATGCCGCGCAAGTCGGGAACGATCACCGTGTGGTCTTTCACCAGGCGCTCGGCGAGGGGCTGCCACATGTCGCCTGTGTCGCCGAAGCCGTGCAACAACAACACCGCCGGACCGTGCCCGCCGACGCGCACGTATTGGGTGCCACCGGTCACGGCCATGTCGCTGCCATGAAAAGCCGCGGAGTAGGGATGGACTTCGGCGTGTGCGCGACCCAGTGCGCTCAACCCCAACAGCAGGGCCAGCAGGACGGTCGCGTGCAAGCGGGAAGGGGAGCTCATCGGTGGCGTCCTTGGTGGGGTCGATTTGGATGGAACGCGGTAAACGGCGCGGCCACGGTCAACGTGGCCGCGCCCTGGTCAGGTCCGCGTGATGGCGCGCGCCGGACCCGCGATCAGCCCTTCTTCTTCGCCGGCACCGGGCGGTCGATCAGCAACAGCATGCCGCCGAAGATCGCGAGGTTCTTCAGGAACTGCGTCAACTGGTCCTGGAAGGACGCAGCGTCGGCGCTCCAGAAGCCATGGAACACCAGCGTCACCGGAACGATGAACAAGGCGAGCGCGAGTGCGGCCAGGCGCAACTGCTTGCCGATGATCAGCAGCAGGCCGGCGCCGACTTCGATCGCGATGGTCGCGACCAGCAACAACTTGGGCAGCGGCACGCCCGAGGCGGCCATCCAGCCGGCCACGCCGGCGAAGGTCGTGATCTTCATCAGGCCGAGGATGAAGAAGATGGCGCCGATGGAGATGCGCGCGATGGGATAACGGATGTTGGAAAGAGCGTTCATGGTGGGGTCTCCGAAAGAAAGGAAATTCAGGGAAGGTCGAACAGCAGGATTTCGGTATCGGTCGCGTGGTCGAGGACGACTTCGGATTCGTCTTCGATCTTCAGCGCATCGCCGGCACGCAACGCGATGCCGTTGACGCGCACGCCGTTGCCGCGCACGACGTGGACATACGCGCGACGTCCGGGCGCGATGGCATGTTCGATCCGGTCCTGCCCGTCGAGCACGGTGGCGAAGATCGAAGCGTCCTGGTGGACGCGCACCGAGCCCTCGCGCCCGTCCGGCGTCACGATCGGCAGCAGGCGCCCTTGCTTGCTCGCGTCGGTGAAGTTGCGCTCCTCGTAACTCGGCGCCGAGCCGCGCTGGTCGGGGAAGAGCCAGATCTGCAAGAAGTGGACGCGTTCGTTGGGCGAGTGGTTGAACTCGCTGTGGCGCACGCCGGTGCCCGCGCTCATGCGCTGCACGTCGCCGCGACGCAGCACCGAGCCGTTGCCCATGCTGTCGCGGTGTTCCAGCGCGCCGTCCAGCACGTAGGAAATGATCTCCATGTCCTGGTGGCCATGCGTGCCGAAGCCCTGGCCGCCGAGGACCTTGTCCTCGTTGATCACGCGCAGCGGGCCGAACGCGATGTGGTTCGCGTCCTGGTATTCGGCAAAGGAAAAGGAATGGCGCGAACTCAACCAGCCGTGCTCCGCACGACCGCGTTCTTCGCTCCGACGGACCTGCATCATCGCTTGCTCCAATCGCCTCTATGTGCGAACAATTCGAATGTGGCCGACTCCCGGGAAAACTGCAGCGGTTTCGGCTTGGGCGGCAGTCTGGGCGCAGGCGTGGCGCAAGAAAAGCGAGTGGTTTGCCTTCCTATGATCGAGAAATTCGAATGTTGCGGCTGAGCCTGGACGCCCTGCAGATCCTGGATGCCATCGACCGGCGCGGGTCCTTCGCCGCCGCGGGGAAGGAGCTGCACAAGGTGCCCTCGACGATCTCCTACACGGTCGCCAAATTGGAGGAAGACCTCGATGTGCAGGTCTTCGAGCGGCAGGGGCCGCGCGTGACATTGACGCCTGCCGGCGCGGAGTTGCTGAAGGAAGGGCGCTACCTGCTCAAGGCGGCGCAGGATCTCGAACAGCGCGTGCGCCGCGTGGCCTCGGGCTGGGAAACGGAGTTCGCGCTGGGCATGGACTCGATGCTCTCGCCGATGGGCCTGCTCGACGACGTGCGCGACTTCCATGCGATCGCCACGCAAACGCACCTGCGCATCGAACTCGATGCCTTGTCGGGCACGTGGGAAGCGTTGCTGGAAGGACGCGTGGATTTGGTCGTCGGCGCGGCGGGCGAGGGGCCCTCGGGTGGTGGCTATCTTTCCGAACCGATGGGCGAGGTGGGGTTCGTGTTCGCGGTTTCGCCCGAACATCCGCTGGCGCGCATCGACCGCCCGCTGACGAAGCTGGACCTGCAGGAACATCGCGCCATCGTCGTCGCCGACACCGCGCGCAAGTTGACGGCGCGCACCGTCGGCGTCTTGTTCGGCCAACGCGCGATCACCGTGCCCGACATGCGGACGAAGTTGGCGTTCCAGAGCGCGGGGCTGGGATTCGGTTTCCTTCCCGAACCCTGCACGCGCGAGCCGATTCGCGCCGGCCGTCTCGTCGCGCTGACGGTGGAAGAACCGCGTTTACCCGAAACCTTCCACCTGGCCTGGCGCAGCAGCGAGCGCGGCGCGGCACTGGATTGGTGGCGCGAGCGCCTGCGTGGGCCGACGACCTTGCCGCGGCTGTTGCTCGGGCGCCCGGATCACCCACCCGGGTAAGTCACGCGGCGGCGTGGCGCGTGGTGCAGTTGCGCCTTGCCGCAACGCGAGGATCCGGGCGATGACAGACGAACAATTGTCGATCGATCGCGCGGATCCCGCCTTCTGGCGCGTCCGCTTCGACAACCCGCCGATCAACCTCGTCAATCCCGACACGCTGGTCGAACTGGATGCGCTGGTGACGCAGATGGAGACGTCGGACGACCTCAAGGTCGTCGTGTTCGACAGCGCCGATCCCGATTTCTTCCTCGCCCACTGGGACATCGCACCCAGCGCGCAGACGACGCGCTCGGGTGGGTCGCCGCCGCCCTGGTTGGGGATCGCGCCGCGCCTGGCGAACGTACCGGTCGTCAGCATCGCGTCGATCCGTGGCCGCGCACGCGGCATGGGCAACGAAATCGCGATGGGCTGCGACATGCGCTTCGCAAGCCGCGAGCGCGCGGTGTTCGGGCAACCGGAAGTCGGGGTCGGCCTGATCCCCGGCGGTGGTGGAACGGAACGCTTGCCGGCGTTGATCGGACGCGCGCGCGCGATGGAAGCGATCCTCGGTGCAGGCGACTTCGACGCGGCAACCGCCGAACGCTACGGTTGGATCAATCGCGCATTGCCGGATGCGGAACTGGACGACTTCGTCGACACGCTCGCGCGACGCATCGCGTCGTTCGACAAACAGGCCCTGGCCCTCGCCAAGGGCTTGCTCAATCGCGATGCGCTCCCGGACGGCGCGTCGCTCAAGGAATCGCAAGCCGCGTTCTTCGGCGCGTTCGCATGGCCGCAAACTCAGGCGCGCGCGAAGAAGGCGTTCGCGCTGGGCGTGGGAACGCGCGGCGACTTCGAGATGCGATTCGGCGAGCGCCTGTCCGAACTCGCGCCTTGAGCGCTTATCGCACGGAGACCTGTTCTTCCCAACCGCCGCCGAGCGCCTGGTACAGGGACACGACGGCGGACAAGCGATCGGCGCGCGCCTGGATCAGTGCGATTTCGCCGGCAAGCAGGATGCGTTGCGCATCCTGTTGCTCGAGGTAGGGCGAGTAACCGGCGCGGTAACGATTGATGGCCAGTTGCAGTGCGGCGGACGCGGCATCGCGTTGTGCGGCGGTCGCGGTTTCCTGTTCGTCGAGTCGTTCGATCGCCGCCAGCGCATCCTCCACTTCGCGGAATGCCACCAACACCGTGCGGCGATACGTGTAAGCCGCCTGGTCGCGACGCGCCGCGGCCGCATCGGCCTGCGCATGCAATTTGCCGCGCTGGAACAAGGGCGCGAGGATGCTGCCGCCCACCGCGAACACATCGATGCCACTGCGCAGGATGTTGGAATCCACGCGTCCGCCGGACGCGGTGAGCTGCAGGCGGGGCATGAAGGCCGCGCGCGCTGCATCCAGGCTCTGGTCGGTGGAAGCGAGTTGGTGTTCGGCCTGGGCGATGTCGGGTCGCGCGCGCAACAGCGCCGAAGGAACACCGACGGGCGGAACCGCGGGCATGTGCAGCGCAATCAGTTCGCCGCCACGATGGATGTCGCCGGGTTCCAGCCCCAGCAAGACGCGCAGTCCGTCTTCCTGTCGCGCGATCGCCAGTTGCGTCGCGGGAATGAGTTGTTCGGCACCGTGGTAGTCGGTTTCGGCCTGGCGCAATTCCAGCAGCGAGCCATAGCCGGCGTCTGCGCGCCTGCGTACCACGCGCACGGTTTCGCCGCGGGTCTGCAAGGTCTCGCGAAGGAGCTGGAGGCGTGCGTCCAGCGCGAGCAGCGTGACGTAGCCGCTGACGGTGGTGGCGATCACCGCCAGGCGCACGGTTTCCCGCGCATCCTGCGTTGCGAGCAATGCTTCGCGTGCCGAACCGGTGGTCGCCGCAAGACGTCCGAACAGATCGACTTCGTAGGCGGCCGAGACCAGGCCTTGCCCATAGGTCGAATCCAGGCCACGTCCGAACGCGCTCACCACGCGTTGGCGTCCGCCGGCGAACCCGAGTGCGACATCGGGCCCGGCCAGGCCGCTCGCGTAACGATATTGCGCGCGTGCTTCGTCGACGCGTGCGGCGGCGACGGCCAGGTCGATGTTGCGGTCCAGCGCAGTGGCGACGAGCGCATCGAGCGTCGCATCGCCGAAGCCGGTCCACCATTGCGAATCGATGTGCGCCGCGTTCGCCGGCAGCGTGGTGCGCCATTGCGCCGGTGGCACGACAGCGGAGGCGGGCGGCGTTTGCGGTCGCGGTCCCGCGCAGGCCGCGAGCAACGCAGCACACGCCGCGGTCGCGATCGGCTTCACCGGCCGATCTCCACGTGCGTGACCACCGACATCCCCGGGCGCAGTCGTTGCAGGCCTTCCTGGCCCGGATCGATGGCGATGCGGATGCCGATGCGTTGCGGCACCTTCACGAAATTCCCGGTCGCGTTGTCGGGCTTGAGCACGGCGAACTCCGAACCGGCCGCCGGCGAAATCCGCTCGACGCGGCCGGTGAATTCCTTGCCATCCAGGCCATCGACCGTGAAGCGCACGCGTTGCCCGGGTTGGATCCCGGCGGCTTGCCGTTCCTTGTAATTCGCGATGACCCATCGGTCGACCGGCACCAGCGCGAGCAGCTGTACGCCATTGGTGACGTACTGTCCGAGGCGCACGCCGACTTCGCCGATCTGGCCGGTTTCGGGGGCGCGCACGACGGTATTGCCGAGATCGATCTGCGCCAGGTGCAACTGCGCTTCAGCCGCCTTGACCTGCGCGACAAGGCCGTCGCGCCCGACATCCACGGTGCGCAGATCCTCGTGCGCGATCTCGCCGCTGGCGATCGCCTGTTGCACGCCGGCTTCGGCCTGTCGCAAGGCTGCTGCCGTCTGGTCGCGTTCGCGGATCGAGATCGAGCCGTCGCGCACCAGGTCGTCGGCGCGCGCCATGTCGGCGCGTGCGCGCAGCAGTTGTGCGCGCGCGTTCGCGATGCCGGCGACCTGCGACTGGATGCCAGCCGCCCGCGATGCATGCGCCTGCGTGCTGTTGGCAAGTGCGGCGCGCTGCGCGGCGAGATTGGCGATCGCCTGCTCCACGCGCGCGCGATAGATGCGATTGTCGATGCGCACCAATTCCTCCCCGGTGCGCACCTGCGCGTAATCGCGGACCTTGACGGCGACCACGTAACCGCTGACCTGCGGTGCGATGAAGGCGATCCGTCCGCGCACGTAGGCGTTGTCGGTGGTTTGCACGCCGCCACCGAAGGGCCACAGGTCCCAGGCCGCGAGGATCGCCAGCACCGCGACAATCGCGGCGATGACGGTGACCACGATCTGCCACCGACGCAAAGGCGGCGGCCGCCACACGGGCGGCGAGGGCGCCGCTTGTGCAGGAGACGGCGTGGCCGCGGGCGGCGGAACGGAGGACGGTTCGGTGCTCATGTCGATGAGGCCAACGCAGCAATGCGTTCCCGGCGGGCGCGCAGGACGATCAGATAGGCCACGTAGAGTCCGGTGGCCGCGCCGAGAAACGCGACGACCTTGAACACCACGTCGTAGGCGAGAACGGCCGCTTCGCGATTGAGGGCCTGGGTGAGCAAGGCGCCGCCGCGCGCGATGCGCAGGTTGGGATCGATCACGGTGGGCGCCAGCGCCGATGCACCGCCCTGCAATCGCGCCGAGACCTGCGGATCGCTTGCGACCAGCCGTTCGGACAGCGATTGCGCATGCGCGCGGGCTTCGTATTGCTGGATCGTGCCGAGCATGGCCGAGCCGGCGAGGCCGCCGATGTTCTGCGTCAGGCTGAACAAGACGATGATGCTGACGAACAAGTCCGGCCGCCGGGCGCCGAGCATGCGCGTGAATCCGAACACCAGCGCCGGCCCCACGAACAGGCTGGTGCCGAATCCGATCAGCGCCTGGCTGAAGTACAACTGCTCCGGCCGCGTCAGGTTGCTCGCATCGCTGTCGAGCCACGCGCCGAGCGCGATGATCCACGCGGCGATCATCACCTGGTAGGGAAGCCGGGACATCGAGAGCGTGAAGCCTGCGGTCAACGTGCCGAGCACCATGGCGGCGAGCACCCAGAGGAACAGCGTGCGGAGTTGATCGTTGGTCAGGCCGCCCGAGGTCAGCAGGCCGACCGCGCCGTAGGTCTGCTCCGCCAGCGCCAGCCGAACGAGCACGGCGACCGCCGCGAAACGCAGGATCTCGCGGCTGCCGAGCCACGCCATGTAGAGCAGGGGTTGCTCGCGCGATCGTTCGAGGAGAATGACCATCGTGAGCAGCAGGACGAAGGCCACGAGCGTCCAGCCCAGCCACGGCGTGTCGGTCCACCACACGACGCGACCGAGCCCGAGCACGCCGCACAGGCAGAAGATGGCCGGCACGAGGACGGCGATGGTCACGTAATCCAGTCGCTCCAGTCCCGGCTTGCGATCGGTCGGTGGAAGCGGAAGCACCGAACTGAGCACCAGGCAGAGACAAGCGCTCGCCAATTCGATCAGGTGCAGTCCGTGCCAGGCATCCTGCGCGAGGAGTTCGACGGGGAACAGGCGCGCGATGGGCGTGGCCAATTGCGGCAGCACGATGGCCATCGCGAGCGCGGAAGGCCGCATGCGCGCAGGCATGGCCTGCAGCAGTGAATACAGCCCCAGCGTCGTCAGGCCCGAGGCCGCCATGCCACTCGCGAAACGAATGGCGAGCGCCGCGGTGTAGCCGGGAAACGCGAATTGCAGCAAGGCCATCGCCGCGTAGAACAGGATCACGGCGCGCGTGATCGCGGGCACGCCGAACCGGAAGCGTGCGCGGATCAACATCAGGTTCGCGCTGGCATTCGCCGCAATGGCCACCGCCACCAGCCAATTGGCCTGCACCGTGTCCCGGCCGATACCGCCGGCGAGGGCGTTGACGTTGACGTTGACCAGCGCATTGCCCAAGGATCCCAACACGCCGATGCTGACCCCGAGCGCCGCATAGGCCACGCGCCGGCGCACCGGATGCCAGGGCGTGTACGGCCCACCCGGCACGATCGGGTATTCCTCCGGCTTGAATCGATAAGGATCGAGGCGTGCGTCGGACATCGCGACAAGCGTCGCTCCAACCCGCGCCGCCGCCGCATCACCCGTTCGGGTGCCCGCATCAGAAACTTGCTTGCAATGCCGCTTCGATGCGCGATCCGGCGAAGTCCTCGCCGAAGATGCGCTTGGCATTCGAATCGGTGCCGTGCGCGGTCACGCGCAGTTCGAAGGGCGCGTGGAAGGCCCACACGGCACTGACCGAGCCATGCGTGTAGCCGTCTTCGGCGACCACTGCGTCGTCAAGAAAGTAGTGCGCGAGCGCGGCTTCGAAGCGGAAGGTGTCGTTCACCGGGTGCTTCGCGCCCACCAGCGCGTAGGTACCGCTGGCGTCGTAGCCGAGCGCTTCGTCCGACCAGCCGACCGACGCCCAGTAGTTGTTCTTCCAGGTGAGCGTGGAATTCAATTCAGTCCAGTTGAGGTCGATCGTCGTGGACGGGAACTGATAGCGCAGGAGGTTGATGTCCAGCGCCCAGTCGTCGGACAAAGCGTTGCTCCAACCGACGGTGAAATCGAGTTCGCTGCTCGCGTGCGTTTCCGGCGCGAACTCGACGCTCGAGCCCCACACCGATGCATACAGCCCGGACGCCCCGGCGACCTTGAAACCCGCCTGCACCGCGGGGTCTCCGTGCGTCTGCGTGCTTCCGCGCCAGACGTAGTCCGACGTCAGCGCCGCGTTGCCGCTGAAATCGGCAGCCTCGCTGCGTGCGGGGCCCAACGCGCATGCCAGTGCGCAGATCGTCGTGATCAGGGGCAGGGCGGTTGTGCGCGCCCGGAATTGCGCATGCATCGAGCCATCCTTCGATCCACAGGTGGCCCGGTCCGGCCACGCGGCAATTGTCGAAAGTCGGCCCCTCAAATCTCCATTCCCGGGAACGTGCGTGCGCATCAATTCGGCGTAAACCCGGTGGCCGTCGATCCTGATCAATGCACCGGCTCCAGCGCCTCGTGCAGGATCCGCAACACCTCGGCGATGGTCGCCGGATGGTTGAACAAATGGTGGTCGCCCGGCACGACGAGGGTCGAGCGCGCGCCTTCGATCAATGCACTGTCCAGCGGCACGGAGCCGTCGGTTTCCGGCTTGCGTCCGGGAATCGCGGCGGCGATCGTGTGGAAGGGGATCCGCGCGCCCGGCATCAGGGATTCGCTGGCCACGCGCACGGGTTGCGTGATCTGCAAGGATGTGACGCTGTCGACCGAGCCGCGCCGATACAACGTGCGCAACTCCGGTCGGACCGCATCGGGGTCGGCAGTGGCGATGCGTTGGAGCGTATCGATCTCCGGCGTGCGGCGGCCCACCAGCAGTCGCGTGAACCGGCCGAGCGCGGTCGATGCACGCGGACTGCCGCGATGCGGCGTTGCGATGAAGATCGCACGGGATACGCCCGGGAGCGGCGCGAAGGTAAAAACCTCCTGCACCGAGCGCACGTCGGCATCGCTTGCCTGTACGCGTTCGGGCGGGGCCTGGAAGGCCGCGTCCCAAAGGACGTTGCCGCTGTCGGCGCACAGCAGGCGCGAGACCACGCCGCCGAAACTATGGCCGATGAGCACCAGGTGCTCGCGCGCCGCTGCATCGCCGCGCGGATCGAGCAAGTCGTACGCGGCGATCAGGTCGTCGTGCACGCGCCGGCGCGCGACGATCGCCGGGACATTCGTCTGGTACAGCACGTGCCATGTCTGGAATCGCGCACGCAGCTGCGCATCCTGTGCAATGGCCTCCGTCAACGGCAACCAGATCAGCGGGCTGCTGAAAAGGCCATGCAGCATCACGAGCACGCGTTTGTCGGCGTCGTAGCCCTGCGGCAGGTGGACGCCCGTGCGATCGGCGGTATGTTCGCCGCCGACCAGCCCGCGCAGTGCCACCCGGAAGTGCCGGAGGTTGTCCCGCGCGGAAGTGACGGGCAGCAGCGACATGCCGCGCCGTCGATCAGGCCGCCCGCGCCTGCGTGAACGCCGCTGCGTTGCGTTCGACGAAGTGCCGCATGCTGATCGGCGAGTGGCCGGTGATGCGTGCGAAATCGTCGGTCATGCGGTCGTAGCGGCCGGCCACGTGCAAGTGCGCCATCTCGACCAGGTGCGCGACCATGTGCGGCGGCAAGCCCGCTTCACGCAGGCGTTGCGCCCAGGTTTCCAACGGGACGTCGCGATACGCGATCGGGCGGCCCAATGCCTTCGAGAAATCCGCCGCGTAGTGGTCCAGGTCGGTCGAGGCGAAGCCCGTGAGGTTGTAGACATTGCCGATGTGCCGCGCGGGTTCATCGAGGATCACCGCGACCGCGCGCGCGACATCGACCGAAGAGATCGGTGAGGTCTTGCTCTGGCCCAGCGGCAGCATGAGCGCATCGTTCGCGCGCACGGCATCGGCCGCCAGGCGCAGGAAGAAGCCTTCGAGGAACACCGTCGGACGCACGGTCACCACCGGCAGGCCCGACCAGGCGAGCGCCTGCTCGGCGAGCCAATGCTGCTTGTGCTGCGGGCTGCGGGTCGATTCGGTGATGCTCATCTGCGACACGGTCATCTGCGACAGATTGACGAAGGCTTCCACGCCGTGGTGGCGCGCGACCGCCGCGGTGTTGACCGTCGCATCCAGGTAGGTCGGAGAGATCGACATGCCGAAGTACAGGCGCTTGATGCCTTCCATCGCGCGGTGCATGTCGGACAGGTCGGTGAGGTCGCCTTGCACCACTTCGGCGCCCATGGCGCGCAAAGCGGCGGCGCGCGCGTCTTCGCGGCGGACCAGTGCACGCACGCGATGGCCCTTTGCGAGCAGCAGTTCGGTGAGCGTGCGGCCGATGGCGCCGATGTCGCCTGCGGCGCCGGTCACGAGGATGGGGGGTGCTGTGTTCATGGGGATTCTCGGAGTTCCAGGGGAAAGAACGGAGGCCGGATCACTCGCCGTCCAGGACGCGTACGCTCGCCGACATGCCGGGCAGCAGACGGTCGAGTTCGCGCGTGTCGTCCAATGCGATGCGCACGGGCACGCGCTGCACGATGCGGGTGAAGTTGCCGGTGGCGTTGTCGGGCGGCAGCAATGCAAATTGCGCGCCGCTGGCCGGCGACAGGCTTTCGAGGCGGCCGTGGAAGCTGGTGCCGGGCACCGCGTCGATCTCCACGTCGACGCCATCGCCGATGCGCATGCCGTGCAGTTGGGTTTCCTTGAAGTTGGCCACCACCCACAGTTCCGTCGGCACCAGGCCGATCAACTGCGTGCCGGGCCGTACGTATTGGCCGACGCGCGCGATGCGCTCGCTCACTCGACCGGCGACGGGCGCGCGCACTGTCGTGCTTTCGACATCCAGCTGCGCCAGCGCGACCGTCGCTTCCGCCGCGCGGATATCGGCCTGCAGTTGCGGGCGCTGGCTTTCGAGCACGGCGATGCGTTGGTTCGCCGCGGCGGCGTTGGCCTGCATTTCGGTGACGCGCGATGCCGCGGCTTGCGCCGAGGATTGAAGTTGATCGAACGACGCGGCGGCGATCAATTGCTGGCTGACCAGTTGCGCGCCGCGCGCCGCATCGCGCGAGGAACGCGCCGCTTCGGTCGAGGCTTCGCCGACGGCCGCATCGGCCTGGCGGATCACGGCACGCTGCAGGCGCAGCTGCGCGTCGAGGTTGACCACCGCCGCGCGTCGTGCAGCGACCGCGGCCTGCGCCTGCGCGAGCTTCGCGCGATAGTCGCGGTCGTCGATGCGGAACAGGATCTCGCCGGCGGCCACGCGCTGGTTGTCCTTGACGCGCACGTCCACCACGTAGCCGGCGACCTTCGGGCTGAGTTGCGTGACATCGCCGCGCACGTACGCGTTGTCGGTGTAATGCGATCCCCAGGACTGCACGACGCCATCGGGATGCAGGGCCGCGGCCGCGGCGGCGGTGGCGACGGCGGCGGCGATCACGCCGACGATCGAAGCGGTGCGAAGTTTCATGGAGTGGCTCCGGTACGAACACGAACGGGGGGAGGGACGGGGCCGAGCAGCGTCACGAGCAACCCGGTGAAAAGCAGGAGCACGGCGACCAGCACGAAGGCGTCGTTGATCGCGAGCAGCCAGGCTTCGCGGCGCACGCTTGCGGCGACCTGTGCGATGGCGCGTGCCATGGCGAGCGTTTCGTCGCCGGTGCGTGCGGACCATTTGTCCGCCAGTGCGGTCAGTCGATCGGCCTGGGAGGGATCGAGCCAGGAGACATGCTCGACGAGGACGTTGGAGTGGAACTTCTCGCGCTCGGTGGTGAAGTGCGTGAGCATGCCGACGCCGATCGCGGTGCCGCCGACGGTCGTCATGTTGAACAGGATGGCCGCGGTCGGGCCGTCTTCGGGCTTGAGCGAGCCTGCGCCGATCATCACGCCGGGCACGAGGAACAGCATCTGCCCGGCACCGATCAACGCCAAGCTCGCATGCAATTGCGCGCCGGCCGTCAGGTTGCTCGCATCGCTGCCCAGCGCCACGCCGAAGAAACACGCCAGCACGCCGACGAGCATCGAGACGCGTCCGTCGAAGCGATTCACCAGCGACCACGCCAGCAGGAAGGCGAGGATCTGCGGCACCAGGTTCCACCACAGCGCGCCGGCGGTCTGCAGCGGGCGATAACCCTGCGTGTAGCCCAGCAGCAACGGAATCAGATAGACCGTGATGGCGAAGGTCGCGCGAACGATGAAGTTCATCGTGATCGGCACGGCGAAGCGGCGGTCGGCGAACTTGCGCAAGTTGACGATGCGCATCGGCGAGGTGAAATACATGACGACGAAACCGATCCCGGCGCCGATGCCGATCGCGGCCAGCGTCGCGATGATCGGGCTGTCGAACCAGAAGCGGCGCGTGCCCTGCGAAACGACCATGAGCAGGCTGCTCGTGGCGACGGCGAACAGCAGCGCGGCAATCCAATCGGATTTCAATTCCGCCTTGTTGACGGGCGACGCGGGCAGCCAGCGCAGGCCGGCGAAGATCAGCAGCACGCCGGAAAGCCCTTGCAGGAGGAACAACGAACGCCAACCCAACGCCGCCTCGATATACCCGGACGCCACGGGCCCTGCATTGACGGAAACCAGCAACACGAAGGCCAGCAAGGCCAGGCCGAAGGGCAGGCGCGGGCTGCCACCCCAGGCGCGGAAGAGCGCGGTGAAGGCCATGGGGCCGAACATGCCGCCGACGAAGCCATGCAATGCGCGCATCACGAGCAGGAACGGCAGCGACGTCGCACTCGAAGACAGCCACGCGATGATCGCGAATGCCACCGCGCTGGCGAGGAACAGGCGGCGCAGGCCGAAGGTCCGTGCGAGCACGGGCGATGCCACGAAACCGAAGAAGTTCGCCGCCGAATAGAGCGTGGTGGCCCAGGACACTTCATCGGCCGACGCGCCCAGACCGCCCTGGATATCGGCGATGTTGGTGCCGGTGAACTGCGCGCTCATGTTCGCGAGGAAGCTTCCCGCGAGCGCGGTGAACACCAGCGTTCCGGTGCGCGGGGCCGCGGCGGGTGCGGGTGCAGCGGCGGCGTGGGCGGTGGCGGCGATTGCGTTCATGGACATGGTCGGTCCGGCGCGCCGCGTGGGCGCGCCGGTCCTGTTCCTTACTTCGCGGCGACCGCGTAGCGCGCGGCCGGCGTGGTGGAGGACAGCTTGGTCGCCAACGCATTGCGCGCGTCTTGCCACGCGTCGAACTCGGCGGACGGCAACGCGGGGATCGTGACCACTTCACCCAATTCCAGGCCCACGAGCGAGGCGTCGACCATGTCCTGCGCGGACATCACGATTTCTTGCGGAAGTTCTTCGACGGGCTTGCCGGCGACGTCCCAGAAGTCGGTCCTGGTGGCGCCCGGCAGCACGGCCTGCACGCGTACGCCCTTGTCAGCGAGTTCATGGTGCAGCGATTGCGTCAACGCGAGGACATAAGCCTTGCTGCCGCCGTAGACGCCGTTGAGCAGTTCCGGCGCGATGGCGACGACGGAGGCGATGTTGACGATCGTGCCCTGGCCGCGCGCGACGAAGGCCGGCGCCACCGCGTAGGACAGGCGCGTCGGCACGTTGACGTTGAGCGCGATCATCCGCTCCATCTCGTGGATGTCCGACTGCAACAGCGGCGCGGTGGCGCCGATGCCCGCGTTGTTCACGAGCATCGTGATGCTCGCGTCTCGCTTCAGGACGTCTTCGACTTTCGCCACGCCCGCCGCATCCGTCAGGTCGGCGGCCAGCGTTTCGACCGAACGACCCGTGCGGTTGGTGAGGTCTTCGGCGAGCGCGCGGAGCTTATCGGCGCGACGCGCGACGAGGATCAGGTCGTAACCCGATCGGGCGAGGCGGTCGGCATAGACCGCGCCGATGCCCGAGGATGCGCCTGTGACCAGCGCCGTACCGCGGTGGAGGAGGGTATTCATGGAGTGGGGTTCCGTAGGTCGGCGGGGTGCCGGGTACGGGGCGCACTCTAGGCCGGGTTGTGCGTGGCCGAAATGTCGTATATACCTCGTTTCATGCCATCGCGAGGAACTGCCATGATCACCATCGGTTTCGTCTTGCCGCCGGGCTTCCAGATCATGGGCCTTGCGGCCGCGTCGGCCTTCGAACTTGCGAACACCGCCGCGCGCGAGCGCTTGTACGACATCCGCCTGCTGTCGGAGCACGGCGGGCCGCTGGTGAATTCCTTCGGCGTTCCGCTGGAAACCAAGGCCTTGTCGCGGCAGCGCGTCGACACGTTGATCGTCACGGGGCTGATCCAGCCCAGGCCGGGTCCACCGGGCCTGATCCGCCAGTTGCGACGCCAGGCGACCACCACGCGTCGCATCGCATCGGTGTGCACCGGTGCGTTCCTCCTCGGCGAAGCGGGCCTGCTCGGCGGCCGGCGCGTCACGACGCACTGGAGCTGGGCGAAGGCGCTGCAGGCGCAATTCCCGGATGCGCACGTCGAGGAAGACCGCATCTTCATCATCGACGGCAACGTGTGGACTTCCGCCGGCATGAGCGCGGGCGTGGATCTGGCGCTGGGCATGATCGAGAAAGACTTCGGCGCCGAGATGTCACGCGCCGTCGCGCGCCTGCTGGTCGTGCACCACCGGCGCGCGGGTGGGCAATCGCAACATTCGGCGTTACTGGACCTGGATGCGAAGACCGATCGCATCCAGGGCGCGCTGGCGTATGCGCGCCAGCACCTGCGTTCGGCGCTGACGGTCGAGGAACTCGCGGAGGCCGCGCACTTGAGCCCGCGGCAATTCAGCCGCGCATTCCGCTCCGAAACCGGCCAATCGCCCGCGAAGGCGGTCGAGCAACTGCGCGTGGAAGCCGCGCGCATGATGGTCGAGCAAAGCCGCATCACCATGGACGAAGTCGCGACGGAAACGGGCTTCGCCGATCCCGAGCGCATGCGGCGTGCGTTCCTGCGCGCGTTCGGACAACCGCCGCAGGTCATCCGGCGCAACGCGCGCCTGACGGCGGCCTGAGCGGAGTAGGCGAATGGATCGCATCGAGGCCATGAAGATCTTCGTCGCCGCACTGGACGAAGGGAGCCTTGCGGGCGCGAGCCGGCGAACGGGGCGTTCCCCCGCTGCCGTGAGCCGTGCGATCGCCTACCTCGAAGCGCACGTCGGCGTGCCGTTGCTGCACCGGACCACGCGTTCGCTCAAGTTGAGCGAAGCCGGCGAGCGCTATGCGGCGGCTTCGCGACGCGTGCTCGCCGAACTCGAACAGGCCGATCGCGAAGCCGCCAGCGAGCGATCGGTGCCGCGCGGCACGCTCACCATCACCGCGACCATGTACACCGGGGTCGAGATCCTGCGCCCGATCGTCGATGCCTTCATCGATGCGCATCCGACGGTGCAGGTGCGATTGCAATTGCTGGAGCGGCCGGCGAACCTCATCGAGGAGGGCGTGGATGTCGCGTTGCGCATCACCCACCTGGCCGATTCGACGCTGATCGCCAAACCCGTGGGGGAGGTGCGCAGGATCGTGGTCGCCTCGCCGCGCTATCTCGCCACGCATCCGCGCATCGACGAGATCGGCGACCTGGCCAAGCACGCGATCATCACCACCGACCACATGGGCCTGGATGGCTGGCGTTTCCCGGCCGTGGAGGCGGGAGGCATTCCGCGTTCGGTCGCGTTCGTGCCGCGCCTGGTGGTGAACAGCCTGCATGCGGCCATCGCTTCGGTCGTCGAAGGCCACGGCATCGGCCGCGTGCTGTCCTATCACGTCGCGCCGCTCATCGCGCAGGACGCGTTGCGCATCGTCTTGCCCGACGACGAGCCCAAGCCGATTCCCGTCAGCCTGGTGTGCCCGCAGGGTCGCTTGTCGGTGCCGAAGGTGCGCGCCTTCGTCGAGTTCGCCTTGCCGCGTTTGCGCGCCACCTTCGCCGGTTTGCGCGTCTGATTCGTTCGCTGCGCGGAAGAATGTCTGCCTGGATCGGCGGATTCTAAAGCGCGTGCTGCACGCCTAGATTGGGCCCCGTCGAAAAACGACGCCTCCCCCATTCAAGGAACACAGCAATGAACACCCAACAGAAAGTCGCAATCGTCACCGGCGCATCGCAGGGCATCGGTGCCAGCCTCGTCCGCGCCTACCGCGACCGTGGTTATCGCGTCATCGCGAACTCGCGTTCGATCAAGGCCTCGAGCGACCCGGACATCCACGTGGTCGCCGGCGACATCGCCGATCCGGCCGTGGCGCAGAAGATCGTGCGCGAGGGCCTGGAGAAGTTCGGCCGCATCGACACGCTCGTCAACAACGCCGGCGTCTTCATCGCCAAGCCCTTCGCGCAGTACACCGCGGAGGATTACGCCTCGGCGATCGGCACCAACGTGGGCGGGTTCTTCCACCTCACGCAGGCAGCGCTCGGTGAAATGGAAAAGCAGGGCAGTGGGCACGTGGTCTCCATCACCACCAGCCTGGCCGACCATGCGATCGACGGCGTGCCGTCGGTGCTCGCCAACCTCACCAAGGGCGGCGTGAACTCGGCCACCAAGTCGCTCGCGGTGGAATACGCCAAGCGCGGCATCCGCGTGAACGCAGTCTCGCCCGGCGTGATCAAGACGCCGATGCACCCGCCGGAAACGCACGCGTTCCTCTCCGCGCTGCATCCCGTCGCCCGGATGGGTGAAATCAGCGACATCGTCCAGGCCGTGATGTACCTGGAGAGCGCGGGCTTCGTCACCGGCGAGATCCTGCACGTCGATGGCGGCCAGAGCGCCGGTCACTGAATGATCGGCGTTTTGTAACGCAACGTATCCGCCCGCCACACAGCCAAGTTTCCCGACAAAAACGGGGTTTTGCGAAACGCGGGCGATACGGGGGAAGCGCCAAATGGCGCCATGCAGAAGGGGGCCCCTCCGGCCCCCCCAAAGGAAATTCCCCGATGAACACCCTCGACACGATTCCCACAAAGCGTTCCCCCTTCATGACCCGAGTGGACGGCGTCGGCCAATGGCTCGCACCGCTCGGCCTGCGCGCCATCCTCGGCTGGGAGTTCTTCGAAGCCGGCCATGAGAAGTTGACCGGCCAGAACTGGTTCGTCGATGCCGCCGACAAGTTCCCCGTGCCGTTCTCGCTGCTTTCGCCCTCGCTCAATTGGACGCTGGCGAYGTGGATCGAGCTGCTCGGCAGCATCGCGCTGGTCGTCGGCCTGGGCACGCGCTACGTCGCCTCGGCGCTGTTCGTGCTCACCGTCGTCGCGATCTACGCCGTGCATTGGCCGAGCGACTGGTCGAGCCTGTCGGAGCTGTGGCAGGGCTATGCGATCACGAACGAAGGCTTCGGCAACTACAAGTTGCCGCTGATCTACCTGCTGATGCTGCTGCCGCTGATGCTCAACGGCGCAGGCCGCCTGAGCGTCGACCATTTCATCGCCGCCAGCCGCGGCGGCGTGCCGCGCACGAACGTCGATGCGCGCGCCTTCGGCGTCGTGACCCTCGCCATCGGTGTCACCACCTCGCTGTTGTTGCCGTGGTTCGGCGGCGCGCTGGCGATCGCCGGCCTATTGCTCGCGGCCTGGCCGGCGGCACGCCCGACGGCACGCACTGTTTCCTGATCGTCCATTCCCCCGCGGCGACGCCGCACCTACTGGAGTTCCACGATGTCCCGTTCCAACACCACCACGCTCGGCATGCTCGGCCTCGCGCTCGCCGGCCTCACCCTCAGCACCTCGGCCTTCGCCGTGCAGCCGCTCGCGCAGCCCTACATGGTGGCCGCCGCCCACGTCGGCGATGAAGGCAAATGCGGCGAAGGCAAGTGCGGCACGAACAACGCCAAGCCGGCCAGGCAGGCTGCCGCGAGCAAGACCGCCGAAGGCAAGTGCGGCGAAGGGCAGTGCGGCGACGCACGCTTCGCCAAGACCGACACCGACGACGACGGCCGCGTCTCGCACGCCGAATACCTCGCCCGCGTTCCGACCGGACAGGGCTGGGCCGACAAGGACGCGAACAAGGACGGCTACATCTCCGAGCGCGAAGCCTACGACTACGTCAAGGGTCGCTTCGAGGCGAACGGCCGGAAGATCCCGCTCAACCTCTTCGCTGCATTCCCCGAGTAACCACGTTTTCCACTTCCCGGAATCCACGCCCATGCGCCGCATCGACTCCCTGACCTCAGCCGGCCTCGGCCTTCGCCGCGGCCTGATGAACGACCTTCTTGCGATGGACGCGCATGCCGTGGATTTCCTGGAAGTGGCCCCCGACAACTGGATCGGCGTGGGCGGCAAGTTCGGCGAGCAACTCGACACCTTGTCCAAGCGCTTCCCGATCTCCGCCCACGGCCTGTCCCTTTCGCTGGGCGGCACCGAACCCTTGGACATGGACCTGCTCGCGAAGACGCGCGCGTTCAACGACCGGTTCGGCGTCGTGCTCTACAGCGAGCACCTCAGCTATACGTCCGACGACGGGCAGCTGTACGACCTCATGCCGATCCCGTTCACCGAGGAAGCGATCCACCACGTCGCCGCCCGCATCAGGCAGGTGCAGGACGTGCTCGGCCGGCGCATCGCCGTGGAGAACGTTTCCTACTATGCGGCGCCCTACCAGGCGCTGGCCGAGGGCGATTTCATCAATGCCGTGCTTGCCGAAGCCGATTGCGACCTGCTGCTCGACGTGAACAACGTCTATGTCAATTCGATCAACCACGGTTACGACGCCGAGCGCTTCATCGCGCAACTGCCGGCCGATCGCATCGCCTCGTACCACATCGCCGGGCATTACGACGAAGACATCGACCTGAAGGTCGACACGCACGGCGCGCCGGTCAAGGGCGATGTGTGGCAGTTGCTGGAAAGCGCGTATCGCCGTTTCGGCGTGCGCCCGACCTTGCTCGAACGCGATTTCAATTTCCCGCCCATCGCCGAACTCCTGGCCGAAACCGACCGCATCCGCATGTTGCAACACACTTACACCGATCGGCAGCGACTGAAGGAGCTGCGCCGTGCATGAGATCCTGCGCGAACAGCAATTCACGATGGCGCGCCACCTTCGCGATCCCGACGCGCATGCGCCGCCGCCGGGCATCGAGGAACGACGCCTGCGGATTTACCGCGAGCTGTTTTTCAATGCGATCGAATCCTTGCTGGCCGGCGGCTTCCCGGTGATCCGCCAGACGCTCGGCGAAGCCGGCTGGAAGGCGCTGGTCCGCGCGTTCTACGCACGGCATCGCAGCCGCACGCCGCTGTTTCCGCAGGTCGCCGGCGAGTTCGTCGAATACCTCGACATGCACGCGAGCGAGGACATGCTGTTGCCCTGGCTGCCTGAACTCGCGCATTACGAATGGGTCGAGCAGGCGCTGTTCGTCAGCGATGCAACGATTCCCCCGCACGATCGCGATGGCGATCTGATCGAAGGCGTCCCGGTCCTGTCGCCGCTTGCGTTGCCGCTGGCCTATCGCTGGCCGGTGAGCGAGATCGGGCCGGGCCAGGTGCCGAAGCAGGCGCCGAAGGAGGCGACCACGCTGCTCGTGCATCGCGATGCGCAGGGCGAGGTGCGTTTCACGAAGATCGCGCCGCTCGTGCATCGTTTGCTCGAAATGATCCGGTCGCATGCGCGCACGGGCCGCGAACACCTGGCGCTCCTCGCGCGAGAGGTTGGCGCCGACCCCGAGCAACTGCGCGCACTCGCGCTGCCGGTGCTCGAACAATTGCGAATCGATGGCGTCGTGCCCGGCACGGCGTTGCCCACGAATCCTGTGTCTCCACAGGCCCCACGGCGTGTCGAAAACGCCGCTCTGTCGTTGCTTCCCTCCCCAACAAGGTAATCGCAGTCATGACCCTTCCCCTCGAAAAGGCGCTCTACACGGCGCACACCCACACCATCGGCGGCCGCCACGAAGGCCACGCGAAGTCCGACGACGGCCAGCTGGAAGTCGACTTCAGCACGCCGGGCTCCGGCAAGCCGGGCACGAACCCCGAACAGATGTTCGCGGCGGGTTGGTCGGCCTGCTTCATCGGCGCGCTGGGCTTCGCCGCGCAGCAGTTGAAAGTGCGCCTGCCGCAGGACACCTCGGTCGACGCCGCGGTCACCCTCGGCACGACCAGTGCAGGCCAGTACCAGTTGTCCGCCAAGTTGACGGTCAACCTGCCGGGTATCGACGAGGACACCAAGAAGAAGATGGTCGAGATCGCGCACCAGACCTGCCCGTATTCGCGCGCCACGCGTGGCGACATCGAAGTGGAAGTGGCGGCTGCGTGATGCACGCCATGGCACGCACGCGCATCAAGCGCTTCCAGGCCGCCGGCATCGTGCCGGCGGCGCGGAGCTGGGCACAGGCCCTCGTCGCGGGCGTGTGTTTCCTCCTCGTCGGTGTCGGGTGTACGCCCGATGCCGGCGCCGTCACGCCGCAGCCCGCGCCGGAATTCACCGGCACCGGACAGTGGTTCAACAGCACGCCCCGCACCATGGCCGACTTGCGCGGCAAGGTCGTGCTGGTGGAGTTCTGGACCTACACCTGCATCAACTGCCTGCACGTGATGCCGCAGGTGAAGCAGTGGCATGCGCGCTACGCAAAGGACGGCCTCGTGGTCGTCGGCGTGCATACGCCCGAGTTCGACGAAGAGCACGTCGCCGCCAACGTGCAGAACGCCATCGCGACTTACGGGATCGATTATCCGGTGGTACAGGACAACGACTACAAGACATGGGATGCCTGGGGCAACCGCTTCTGGCCGGCGTTGTATCTGGTCGACCGCAGCGGCAAAGTGGTCTACCGCCACTACGGCGAGGGCGGTTACGCCCAGACCGAAGCGCGGATCCAGGCACTGCTGGGAACGCATTGAGATGGACCACGCAGACCACATCCTCGTCGTCGACGACGACGCCGAAATCCGCGGGATGGTCGCCGATTACCTGGCGAAGAACGGCCTGCGCGCGACGGCCGTCGCTGACGGCCGCGAGATGCGCGCGGTGCTCGAACGCAACGCCGTGGACCTGATCGTCCTGGACCTGATGATGCCGGGCGAGGATGGCCTGACCATCGCGCGCGATCTGCGCGCCGGCAAACACCGCGCGATCCCGGTGGTGATGCTGACCGCGCGCGACGACCAGACCGATCGCATCATCGGCCTGGAAATGGGCGCGGACGATTACGTGACCAAGCCCTTCGCGGCGCGCGAGTTGCTGGCGCGCATCAAGTCGGTCATCCGCCGCACGCGCATGCTGCCGCCCAATCTCCAGGTGACCGAGGCCGCGCGCATGATCGGCTTCGGCCGCTGGAAGCTGGATACCACCGCGCGCCATCTGCTCGATCCCGATGGCACGGTCGTCTCGCTCAGCGGTGCGGAATTCCGCCTGCTGCGCGTCTTCCTCGATCATCCCAACCGGGTGCTGAGCCGCGACCACTTGCTCAACCTGACGCAGGGGCGCGATGCCGAATTGTTCGAACGCTCGATCGATCTGCTGGTGAGCCGCTTGCGGCAGCGCCTGCAGGACGGCGCGCGCGAACAGACCTACATCAAGACCGTACGCAGCGAAGGCTATGTTTTCAGCATGGCGGTGACGCTGATGGGCGAGGGCGAATGAACGCAGCGCCGCGCTGGTGGCCGCAGTCGATCGCAGCGCGCCTGTTCCTGATCCTGGCGGGCGGGTTGCTGATCGCGCACGCGCTCGCCTTCGCGTCGCAATTCTATGAACGTTACGACGCCGCGCGCTCGATGTTGATGTCCAACGTCGAACAGGACGTCGTCGTTTCGGTCAACATGCTCGACCGGCTTCCTGCGGCCGAGCGCGCGGAGATGTTGCCGCTGATGCGTCGGCGCACGTTCCACTATGTGCTGGGGCCGGGCGAGGGCGGTGCGCCCCTGGCCAATGCGAAGGCGCGCGACCTGGTGCAGCGCATCGGCGCCGTGCTTGGTCCGCGCTATCCGATCACCGCGAACGCGATCGCCGGCGACCCGCGGCGATTCGAAATGCACGTGCGCCTGGGCGACGGCAGCCCGGTCACGATCGACGCACGGCCGTCGGTCATGCCGCTGGCCACGTGGCTGCCCTACGTGCTTGCGGCGCAACTGGGGCTCTTGTTGATCTGCACCTGGGTTGCCGTCCGGTTCGCGACCCGCCCCCTGGAACGGCTTGCGCGCGCGGCCCAGACGCTGAGCCCGACGGGCGAAGGCGCGCGGCTGCAACCCGGTGGCCCGACGGAAGTGGCCAATGCGGTCGCGGCCTTCAATGCGATGCAGGACCGCATCGCACGTTACATGCGCGAACGCCTGCAGATCCTCGCCTCGATTTCGCACGACCTGCAAACCCCGATCACGCGCATGAGCCTGCGCGCCGAAGCGATGGACGCATCCGGAGAGCGCCGCAAGATGCTGGCCGACCTGGGCGAAATGCAGCACCTCGTGCGCGAAGGCATCGCGTACGCACGCTCGGCGCATGGTGCCTCCGAACCGATCGTGCGCGCCGATCTCGATGCGTTCCTCGACAGCCTGGTCGCCGATTACCTCGACACGGGGAAGGCCGTGACGCTCTCCGGCCGCGTGGAGCGTCGGGTCGCCACGCGCCTGCATGCGTTGCGCCGCATCCTCGCCAACCTCGTCGACAATGCGCTCAAGTACGCGGGCGCGGCGGACGTCGTGGCCATGGCCGAGCCTTCGGGCGACGTCGTGGTGCGCATCTGCGATCGTGGCCCGGGCATCCCGGAAGGCGAACTGTCGATGGTCACCGAACCGTTCTACCGCGTCGAAGCCTCACGCAATCGCGAAACCGGCGGCACGGGGCTGGGCCTGGCCATCGCGCAGCAGCTGGCCGATTCGATCGGTGCAACGTTATCGTTGCGCAATCGCGAAGGTGGTGGTTTGGAAGCCACCGTGCGCCTGCGGAGTTGAGCTGATGGACGCGATGCTCCAACTCATCGCAACCTGGGGCCTGTTGGTCGTGTTCGCCTCGGTGCTGCTCGACCAGGGCGGCATTCCCGTGCCCGCGTATCCGTTGGTCATCGTGACCACCGCGGTCGCGGTGCACCATGGCGAATCGACGTTCGCCATCTTCCTCGTCGCGACCCTCGCGGCCGTGCTCGCCGATTGGGCGTGGTTCCTCGGCGGGCGCCGCTTCGGCAACACGCTCGTGCGCCTGATGTGCAAGTTGTCGCTCTCGCCCGATTCCTGCGTGATGCGCACGCGCGGTGTGTACGGGCGCTGGGGCCCCGCATCGCTGATCGTCGCCAAGTTCGTCCCGGGGTTCGCCGCAGTCGCGACCACGCTTGCGGGGCAAACGGGCACGAAGACGCGGACCTTCCTGTTTTTCGACGCGATCGGCGCGGCCCTGTGGGCCGGTGGCGCCGTGCTCCTGGGCATCGTGTTCGAGGATGCCGTCGAAGACGTCTTGAACGCGCTGGAGAACACGGGCCACTTCGCGCTGCCGGTGGTGCTCGGGCTCATCATTGCCTTCGTCGCGTGGAAATGGTGGCGGCGACAGCGCTTCCTGCGCGCCCTGCGCATGGCGCGGATTTCGCCCGCGGAACTCGACGCGTTGATTGCCTCCGGCAGTTCGCCCTTGATCCTCGATGTTCGCGAGAAAGGCCAGCACGACAGCACGGGCTGGATCCCGGGCGCGATGCTGGTGCGCACGCCCGACGAAGCGCAGGCGCCGCCGCACGGCGAGGTGATCGTGTATTGCGATTGCCCGAACGAGATCAGCGCGGCGGTGCTGGCGCATGCGCTCAAGGCGCGTGGGTTCCGACACGTGCGGCCGTTGGCGGGCGGGTTCGAGGCGTGGCGTGCCGAAGGGCGCGCGGTCGAGGGCGGCGTCTAGCGCGCGAGGCCTCGCTCGATCGCCGGCTTCCGCCTGCGGCGCACGGTGCGCACCAGTTCGAACAAGGTCACGCCGGCAACCACCAACACCGGCACGCTCAGCACACCCGACCCGCGCATCGCATCGGGAAAGAACTTCGCCTGTCCGAGGAACAGCGATGCCGTCGCGATCCACAGCCCCGTGCCCATGCGCCACAGATGTCGCACGAGGCGTTGGGCGCCTGCGATGCGGCCGGCGATCAGGAGGCGCGCGTCGAGGAGCGTGCCCGCCAGGCTGACGAATCCGAACGCGAAGAACACACCCGCGGGAAAGTGATCCACGCCGCCGTCGCGCACCGCCAGCAGGCCGAGCCAGGCCGCACGCGCGGTCGCCACGGCGCCGAGTAACAACAGGGCGACATACCAGCCGTGCGCAATGACCACTTCGCGCTTGACCGTGAGATAGCCGGTCGTCACCAGGTAAAGCGTCACCATCGCGGCGAGCACGTTGCCGCGATTGGGATGGACGAAGGAAGCGGCGTACCAGGCGGTTCCGGTCAAGGTGATCATCGCGACGACGAACGCATCGCCGGAACGACGATGCAGCGGTGAACCCTTCTTCGCGAACAGTGCGGTGAAGCCCGCAAGGATGGCGACCGATCCGGCAGCGATGTGCACCCAGCGCAACAGCATGGCGAACGACCTCCCGGGTCCGGTGTGGGCCGAATGTGGAAGCGTGCGAGGGGTGCGTCCAGCCCGCCTGCGACGAACGACGGTCTGGCGGGCATGAAGCACGGTCGGCGCCGACGATGCGCAGGCGGCAGGCTGGTATCGTCGCGCCATGTCCGACGCCAGTTATTCGCCTCCGTCCGTGCCCGGGCCGTGGTTCGGGTGGCGCCGGCTGCGCGTGGTGGGCCTTGCGGCCTTCATCGTCAGTCTGCCGATGTCGGTCAACTGGACCGCGCCCTACGTGTTGCTGCTGTTGCGGCTGCTCCTGGTCGGGCTCGCTGCGCTGTTCGTCTTCGGCCTGTTCGAACGCTGGCCGCGCCGGTTGCCGGCGTGGTTTCCACGTTGGGGCTTGCAGGTGGCGAGCGTCGCCGTTGTCATGCCGATCGCCGCCGCGCTGTCCTACGCCTTCACCACGCCGCACGACGTGCATTGGTGGTCGGTGAAGTCGCACATGGGCGGCTTCAGCTTCATCGCGTTCATGGGCTTGTTGGTCGCGCCCTGGGTCGCGATGTCGGCCTTGTATCGGCAGATCAGCGGGCAGGCACGCAGCCAGGCGCTGGCCTTCGAACTCGAGCGCAGCCAATACGAACGCAATGCGCTCGACGCACGCTTGCGTTTGCTGCAGGCGCAGGTCGAACCGCATTTCCTGTTCAACACGCTCGCCAACGTGCGCGAGTTGGTGGATGCCGGATCGCCGCAGGCCTCCAGCGTGCTCGGCAGCCTGATCGCCTACCTGCGCGCGGCGGTCCCGCGCCTGCATGAACCGGGGGGAACGGTGGCGCAGGAGCTGGATTTGGTGCGCGCGTATCTCGCGGTGATGCACATGCGCATGCCCGATCGGCTGCAGTGGTCGGTGGATGCCGAGCCGGCCGCGTTGCAAGTCGCGTGTCCGCCGACCAGCGTGCTCACGCTCGTGGAGAATGCGGTGCGCCACGGCATCGATCCTGCGGAGGAGGGCGGTCGCATCGACATCCGTGCCACGCTCCAGCGCGATGCGTGCGTCATCGAGGTCACCGATACCGGCGTCGGCCTGTCTGGCTCGACCCTCGATGGGACGGGCCTGTCGAACCTGCGCGAACGCCTGCAACTCGCCTTCGGCGACGCCGCGCGACTTTCGCTCACGGCCGTGCAACCGCAAGGGACGCGCGCAGAACTATTGTTGCCGACGCAGGCGCCGACGCCATGATTGCCCGCGCACCGACCGCGTTGATCGCGGAGGACGAACCGCTGCTGCGACGCGCGCTCGTGCGTCTGTTGGCGGACGCATGGCCGGAACTCGAAGTCGTGGCGCAGGCGCGCAACGGGCGCGAAGCGGTGGATCGCTTCGAAGCCTTGCAGCCCGACGTGTGTTTCCTCGACGTCCACATGCCCGGCCTGGACGGGATCGATGCCGCGCGTGCGATCGACCGGCGCGCCCACGTCGTGTTCGTCACTGCATACGACCGGTACGCGGTCCAGGCCTTCGAACAGGGCGCGATCGATTACCTCGTCAAACCCGTGGAGCCCGCGCGCCTGGCCGACACGGTCGCGCGTCTGCAGGCGCAGCTCGATACCAACGCGCCGATGGCGGATCTTGCGCCGCTGCTGCAGCACCTGGCGCGCCAGCATTTGCGATGGCTGCGCGCGTCCGTGGGCAACGACGTGCGCCTGATCGCCGTCGAAGACATCGACTATCTGCGCTCCGACGAAAAATACACGCGCGTGGCGTGGCGCGGGGAATCCGGCAAGGGTGGGGAAGCGTTGGTGCGCACGCCCTTGAAGGACCTGCTTGCGCAACTGGATCCGGCGCAGTTCGTCCAGGTGCATCGCGCCGTGGTGGTGAACCTGCGTGCCGTCAGCCACGTGGTGCGCGGAGAGAACGAGACGGCGCGCTTGCACCTGAAGTCGCGTACCGACGTGCTCCCGGTCAGTCGGCGCTATTCCCATCATTTCCGCGCGGGGTGACCCATGGGCCTGCTCGACACACTTGGCGTGCGCGTTCCGATTTTCCAGAGCCCGATGGCGGGCGTCTCCTCGCCCGCGATGGCGGCCGCGGTGTCGGCGGCCGGTGGGCTCGGCGCATTGGGCGTCGGCGCGATGTCCGCGACGCAGGCCACCGAGGCGATCGCCGCCACGCGTGCGCTGCATCGCGGGCCGCTCAACGTCAACGTGTTCGCGCATCGGCCCGCGGTCGCCGATGCTGCGAAGGCGCGCGAATGGCTCGCGCGCCTGGCGCCCGAATTCCAGCGCTTCGACGCACAGCCGCCGCAGGCACTGCGCGAGATCTATACCTCGTTCCGCGTCGACGATGCGATGCTGGCCGCGCTGGTCGAGGCGCGTCCCGAGGTCGTCAGCTTTCATTTCGGCCTGCCCACGGATGCGCAGCGCGATGCGTTGCGTGCCGCGGGCATGGTGCTGATCGCTTCGGCGACGAGCCTCGCGGAAGCGCGCATGATCGAAGCTGCGGGCCTCGATGCCATCGTCGCCCAAGGTTTCGAGGCTGGTGGCCATCGCGGTGTATTCGATCCCGATGCACCCGACGATCGCCTGGGCACGATGGCGTTGGTGCGCGTGCTGGTGCGCGCGACCCAACTTCCCGTCATCGCCGCCGGCGGGCTCATGGACGGCGCCGGCATTCGCGCTGCGCTGGCCCTGGGCGCGTGTGCCGCGCAACTGGGAACGGCCTTCATCGACACCGGCGAATCGCTCGCGAACGCCGGTTATCGCGCGCGCCTGCATTCCGATGCCGCGCACCACACGATCATGACGCGCGCGATCTCTGGTCGCCTCGCGCGTTGCCTTGCGAACGACTTCACGCGGCTTGGCGCGCAGTTGCCTGATGCGGCGATTCCCGACTATCCGATCGCCTACGACGCAGGCAAGGCGCTTGCGCAAGCCGCCGACGCCCACGGGCAATCGGGCTACGGCGCGCAATGGGCCGGGCAGGGCGCGCCGCTCGCGCGTCGCATGTCGACGCGCGCCCTGATGGACGCATTGATCGCCGAACTGCGCTGATCAGCTAATCGCCGCTTTGCCACACGCGCGCCGAATGCAATCGCCTGCGCGGGTGAGCGCGTATCCGCGCGGCGGGCGGCGAAGATGCCGCGAAGGCGTCGTTCCCATTCACAGCGTGAACCAAGGTGCCGTCATGAACCGCATGCTCTTGTCCGCATTCGTCGCACTCGCCGTCTTCGCCGCCACGCCCGCTCGCGCCGCGGAACCCGAGGGGAAGGGCAAGCCCACTGTCGTGCTCGTGCATGGCGCATTCGCCGACGGATCGTCCTGGAACAAGCTCATCCCGCTGCTGCAGGCCAAGGGCCTGCACGTGGTCGCGGTGCAGAATCCGCTGAGTTCGCTGGCCGACGACGTCACCGCGACCAAGCGCGTGCTCGATGCCGAGCAAGGCCCCATCGTGTTGGTCGGACACTCGTGGGGCGGAACGGTCATCACCGAAGCCGGCAACCACGACAAGGTCAAGGCACTCGTCTATGTCGCGGCCTTCGCACCCTCGGAAGGCGAGTCCACCGCCGATGGCGGCAAGGGCTTCCCGCCGCCGCCGGGCCTCGCGCATCCGATCGCGAGTGCGGACGGCTTCCTGACGTTGTCGGCGGACACGGTGGCGAAAGACTTCGCGCAGGACGTCGGTCCACAGGACGCGAACCTCATCGCGGTGACGCAGGGCCCCATCAATTCGAAGGCCTTCGATACGAAGGTGACGAAGGCCGCGTGGTCCACGCGACCGAGCTGGTACATCGTCGCGAAGAACGACCACATGATCCAGCCCGATGCCGAACGCGCCTTCGCCAAGAAGATCAAGGCGACCACGACGGAACTGGATTCCAGCCACGTGCCGATGGTTTCGCAACCCGAGGCCGTCGCGACAGTGGTCCTCGCCGCGGTCGATTCGATCAAGTGAACGCCACCATGCACGAGCAACTGCCGAGCCTGGGCGATCAGCGGCGGCGTCTTCTCCTGGGGACTGCCGCACTCGCGCCGCTGAGTTTCGCGCATGAGACGCGCGCCGCCATGTCGACGGCCAGTGCGACGAAATTCGCGAACATCAAGCAGGTCCGCGCCGGCGTCCTCGACATCGGCTACGCCGAGGACGGACCGAAGGCTGGGCCGCCCGTCGTGCTCCTCCATGGTTGGCCGTACGACATCCACAGCTATGTCGAGGTTGCGCCGCAACTGGCCGCGAAGGGATTCCGCGTGCTGGTGCCGCATTTGCGGGGCTACGGCACGACGCGCTTTCTTTCGACGGACACCATGCGCAACGGGCAGCCGGCTGCGATCGCGCAGGACGTCGTGGACTTCATGGATGCGCTCAAGATCGACAAGGCCGTCTTCGGCGGTTTCGATTGGGGCGCACGCTCCGCGGATATCGTCGCCGCCATCTGGCCCGAACGCGTCAAGTCGCTCGTCGCGGTGAGCGGCTACCTGATCGGCAGCCAGGCCGCGGCGCAGGCACCGCTTCCACCCGAAGCCGAGCTGCAGTGGTGGTATCAGTTCTACTTCGCCACCGATCGCGGGCGTGCCGGATACACGAAGTACACGCACGATTTCGCGAAGCTCATCTGGAAAATCGCCTCGCCGAAGTGGGCGTTCGACGATGCGACCTTCGATCGCAGCGCGCAGTCCTTCGACAACCCGGACCATGTCGACATCGTCGTCCACAATTATCGTTGGCGCCTCGGCCTGGCCCAGGGCGAGCCGAAGTACGACGACATCGAAAAGAAGCTGGCGGGATTCCCCGGCATCGGCGTGCCGACGATCACCCTGGAAGGCGATGCCAACGGCGCGCCGCATCCGCCGCCGGAGAGCTACGCCAAACGCTTCACCGGGAAGTACGCGCACCGCTTGCTCACCGGCGGCATCGGCCACGACCTGCCGCAGGAAGCGCCGCACGAATTCGCCCAGGCGATCATCGATTCGGATCGCCTCTGACGCGCCTCACTTGCGATCGCGCGGACTCCTGCGCCGCGTGCGGCTTTTCTCCGCCAGCGCTTCGTAGTGCTTGCGCAGCTCCTCCATCTCGCTTTCCTCCAGTTCCTCCAGGTCCAGCAGCGTGTTGCTCGCCGAGCGATTGGCGCGCAGCAGTTCGTCGAGCTTGATCTGCATCGCCTCGGTGTCGCGGTTCTGCGTGTTCTGGATCAGGAACACCATCAGGAAGGTGATGATGGTGGTGCCGGTATTGATCACCAGTTGCCAGGTGTCGTTGAAATGGAACATCGGCCCGGTCGCGGCCCATACGACCAGGACGGCCAGTGCGATCACGAAGCACGCCGGCGTGCCGGTGAAGTGCGCGGACTTCTTGGCGAAGCGCGTGAAGAGTTTGTTGCGTTTGGACATGGGGCTGGCTCGCGCGGAATCCGGTGCCGAGCGTGGCACGCCGGGTGAACAGGGCGCGTGGTGGTCGGTCGCGCCCACGGATGAGCCAAAACGGATTGGCCCAACGGGCAATTGCGAGGCCACGATCCCGGCGCGAGGCTTTCCACTCGGCCAATCGTCCTGGAGGGACATGCCATGGCACGCTGGACATCTTCGAAACACGCGATCTGGATCGCCGCGCTGCTGACGTGGCTCGCCCTCGCGCCATCGGCTTTCGCCGCCGATGGCGACAAGTCGACGGTCAAGGGGCTGATCACCGCGATCGACGGCGATACCGTCACCGTGCGCGACAGCAACAACGTCGATCACAAGATCATGTTGACCTCGACCACCGAGATCAAGAAGAAGGAAGGCCTCGCGGCCGTCCGCTTCGAACGCATGCAGAAGACCGCGCTGATGCCGGGCCTGCCGATCGTGGCCGACCTCGTCGCGCAGGGCGACCAACTGCAGGCCACCGCCATTTCGTTCCGTTCCGACGACATGCGCACCGCGCAGCAAGTCCAGGCAGGCGTCGCGCCGACATCGACGAAGGTCGATGCGATGGGCAAGCGCATGGACGACTTCGGCAAATACGAAGCGGTCGCCACGGCCGAAGTGATGTTCGCTTCGGGCAGCACCGCGATCTCGGAAAAGGGCAAGTCGGATTTGATGGCGCTGTCGACCAAGGCCAAGGAAATCCAGAACTACGCCGTCGTGATGCAGGGCTTCACCGATTCGACGGGCGATGCCGCGGCGAACGAACGCCTGAGCAAGCGCCGCGCCGAAGCGGTGGCGAACTACCTGCAGCGTTCCGGTGGCCTGCAACCCGGCCGCGTGACCGCGGGCGACGGCATGGGCGTGGCGCCCGACGCCGGCTCCGGGAACAACGCGAATGCGCGCAAGGTCGTCGTGAAACTGGTCGTCGACAAGGGCGTCAATCCCCAGAAGTGAACCGATCAAGCCCCGCCACCGCGGGGCTTGTTTCGATGACGGGCGCATGGGTTACTCTTTGGCCATGCGTCCGTTGCCGTGCTTGCTGCGCCTGCTCCTGTGCCTCGCCCTGTTGGCGAACGGCACGACGACGGCGTTCGCGAATGTCCGCATGGCCTTGGGCGATGTGGCCACCAGCACGCAACACGCTGCGGCGCCATGCCATGAAGCGACGGCGGCGGCGACGCACGATGCGCCCGCTGCACCCTCGGCATCACACGCCGATTGCTGTCCGCCCGGCGCCTGCATGTGCAGTTGCATCGCGCAGGCCGCGACCCTGCCGATGCCCGGCATCGTGGCGTGGACGCCAGGTTCCGCCGTGTTGTCCGTCGCCGTGCGTGATGCATCACGCGCGAGTCCCTCGCTCCCGAATCTGATCCGACCTCCCATCGGCTAAGCGGTCCATCGGCGTCCGTCGCGACGCCTTTCCCGCCGTGCGCCCGTGCGCACGCCTGTCCGTTTTCCGGAGTGTCGGATGTCTTTCGATCCTTTCGACGCGCCTGCGCAACCCGCGCGGCGCCGTTTCGTGCAAGGCCTCGCGGCCGCCGGCGTGTTCGCCGGCATCGGTGCGTGGCCCTTGCGTGCGTCTTCGGGCGCAATGCGCCAGGCCGCGCTCACCGGCACGCAGTTCGATCTGTCCATCGGCGAATCGCCGGTTAACTTCACCGGCCGCGCGCGCACCGCGGTCACCGTCAACGGTTCGCTTCCCGCGCCGCTGTTGCGGTGGAAGGAAGGCACCACCGTGCACCTGCGCGTGCGCAACGCGTTGCCGCCCGGGTCGATCCATGGCGATCGCACCTCGATCCATTGGCACGGCATCGTGTTGCCCGCGAACATGGATGGCGTGCCGGGCATCAGCTTCGACGGCATCGGCCGCGGGGAGGCTTACGACTATCGCTTCGACGTGCGCCAGGGTGGCACGTACTGGTATCACAGCCACTCGGGCTACCAGGAACAGGCGGGGCTGTACGGACCGCTGATCATCGATCCGCTTGCACCCGAGCCCTTCGCCTGGGACCGCGAACACGTGGTGATGCTGACCGACTGGACCGATCTCGATCCGTCCGCGTTGTTCTCGCGCTTGAAGAAAATGCCGGGCTACGACAATTACCACAAGCGAACGGTCGGCGACTTCCTGCGCGATGCGAAACGCGCCGGCCTGTCGAAGACGCTCGCCGATCGCCGCATGTGGGGTGGGATGCGGATGACGCCGACCGATTTGTCGGACGTCAACGCCAATACCTACACCTACCTGATGAATGGCGCGACGTCGCTGGGCAACTGGACCGGCCTGTTCCGCCACGGCGAGAAGGTGCGGCTGCGTTTCATCAACGGATCATCGATGACGTACTTCGACGTGCGCATCCCCGGGTTGAAGATGACCGTCGTCGCCGCAGACGGGCAATACGTCCATCCGGTGACCGTCGACGAGTTCCGCATCGCGGCGGCGGAAACCTTCGATGTCATCGTCGAACCGGCGGGGCAGGACGCCTTCACGATCTTCGCGCAGGACATGGGCCACACCGGCTTCGTGAGCGGCACGCTCGCCGTGCGCGAGGGCCTGCGCGCGCCGGTGCCTGCGCTGGATCCGCGCGCGATCCTGACGATGGCGGACATGGGGCATGGTCCGATGTCGCATGCAATGCCATCGGACAGCGCGATGTCGCACGAGATGCACGACATGGCTGGCATGCCCGGCATGGACCACGCCGCGATGGGCCACGCGATGCCCGCGCAAACCCATCCCACCAGCGAAACCGGCAATCCCTTCGTCGACATGCAGGCCGCCGCGCCGACGCCGCGCCTGGACGATCCGGGCGTCGGCCTGCGCGACAACGGACGCACCGTTCTGCGCTACGGAATGCTGAAGAGCCTCTTCGACGACCCCGATGGTCGCGAACCCGGCCGCGACATCGAACTGCATCTCACCGGCCACATGGAGCGCTTCGTGTGGGGCTTCGACGGGCGCAAATTCTCCGAAGCCGAACCCTTGCGCATGAACTACGGCGAGCGCCTGCGCATCGTGCTGGTCAATGACACGATGATGACGCACCCCATCCACCTGCATGGCATGTGGAGCGACCTCGAGGACGAAGACGGGGAATTCCACGTGCGCAAGCACACCATCGACATGCCGCCCGGCACGCGCCGCAGCTATCGCGTGCGCGCCGACGCACCCGGCGCATGGGCGTACCACTGCCACCTGTTGTTCCACATGGAAGCCGGGATGATGCGCGAAGTGCGGGTGGAACGATGAAGGCGTTCGTCATCGCCGTCGGGTTGCTCGCGTCGGGTAGTGCGTACGCGCAGCATCACGCGCACGGGGAAACCGCGCACGACAATAGTGTGCAGTCTTACGTGTTGTTCAATCGCCTGGAAGGATTCGACGCGGACCACGGCACGGGCCTGGAATGGGAAGCGCAGGCGTGGATCGGCACCGATACCGACAAGCTGTGGTTGCGCTCGGAAGGCGAACGCATCGATGGGCGCACGGAGGCAGCCGGATTCGAAGCCCTGTACGGCCGACCCATCGCGCGGTGGTGGGATCTGCTGGCCGGCGTGCGCCACGATTTCAAACCGGGCGCTTCGCAGGACTGGGCGGCGCTGGGCGTCGCCGGCGTAGCGCCCTACAAGTTCGAAGTCGAGGCCACCGCGTACCTGGGCCCGTCCGGTCGCACCTCGGCACGCATCGAAGCCGAGTACGACGTGTTGTTCACCAACCGCCTGATCCTGCAGCCTTTGATGGAGGCCAATCTCTACGGAAAGGACGATCCGCAACGCGGCATCGGTTCCGGCTTGTCGACCATCGAAGCGGGGCTGCGTTTGCGATACGAAGTGCATCGGCAATTCGCCCCGTACGTGGGGCTGGTGTACGAACGCGCGTATGGCGACACTGCGGACTTCCGGCGCGCGGCGGGCGAGGGCGCGGGGGATACGCGGCTGGTTGCGGGGGTGCGAGTCTGGTTCTAGTGTGCAGTCCAGTAGTTCTACTGGCCCGCCGCAAAGTGGAATTGCGGTAGTTCCACCGCCCGGTGCCCGCCATTGTGAGGTTCTGCCTCCGGGAGATCCGCGATGTGCTCGTCCTGTGTCGTGCTGTTCCTCCTCGCCGCGCTCGGCTGCGGTGGCGCGCTCGCGCAATCGACCGAAGCGCCAGCGTCCGCCGACGCTGCCTCTGCAATGAAGCGCCCCGGCGATGCAGCCAAGCGTTGGACGATCGATTTCGATCGCTCGGCCAAAAGCGACGGCCAGATCAAGTTCCTGGTCTGGCAGAACGACGAGGACGCGCCGACGGAAGTCGTCGTGCCGGTGCGGCAGGGCCAGACGGAGAACAGCATCGCGCTCGCCACGCGGGATCTGTTTCGCGACAAACTGGGCACGAAGGATTTCGAAACCGACGTCGCCAAGGGCGATGTCTTCGTGCGTGTGAAGCATGGCGAGCGGCGTTTCAGCGTGCAGGTGGGGGAGAACTCGGCGGAGGGCGTGAGGGTCGACCTCTATGCGCGTTGAGACGTGATGGATCCCAAACACATCGTCATCTTCGCCTTCCAGTTGAGCATCATCTGCACGGTGCTGGGCTTCGGGCTGCACACCAAGCGCAACGACCTGCTTTACCTCTGGCGCCGGCCGGGGCTCATGGCGAAGTCCTTGCTGTCGGTGTTGCTGGTGATGCCGATCGTCGCGGTGGTGATGCAGGAGACCTGCAACTTCCCACGCGCGACGGAGCTCGCGCTGGTCGCGCTTTCCCTTTCGCCCTTGCCTCCGCTGTTGCCGACCAAGACCGATCGCGCGGGCGGGGGGCACTCCTACATGGTGGCGCTGCTGGTCACGCTCTCGTTGACCGCCATCGTGGTGATCCCGCTTTCGGGCGCGATCCTGTCGTGGATGTTCCATCGCGAGTTCCACACCTCGTTCGTCGCGATCGCGCGGATCGTCATCACGATGATCCTGGCGCCGTTGCTGGTGGGCTTCGCAATTCGGCGGCGCCTGCCGGAGCTGGCCGAACGCCTCGCGCCCATCGCGGGGTGGATCGCGAAGGTCCTGCTGCCGCTGGCGGTGGTTGCCTTGCTTGCCGCCGCGTGGCGCAGTATCTGGTCCGCCGTCGGCGACGGGTCGATCTTCGCCATCACGCTGTTCGTCGTCATCGGCCTTTGCGTCGGGCATTGGCTGGGCAGGCCCGTGCGCGAGCAATCGGTCGTGCTCGCGCTCGCCAGCGCGTGCCGCCATCCGGCGATCGCGTTGACCATCGCCTCGGCGAATTTCCCGGACATCAAGTTCGTCGGCACCGTGCTGCTCTATGTCCTCGTCTCGACGCTCGTCGGCGTGCCTTACGTGATGTGGCAGCGCCGCGCGGAGTGTCCCCCGTCGCCGTCGCCGCCACCGTTGCCACCGCGCTGACGCTCAGGCGCCGATACCGGACTCGGCGATGCGCTCGTCCTCGTATTCCACGAAGCGATCGAGCTTGAACGTATCCAGGCGGAATTTCTCCGTCGCGGCCGAGAAGGCCATCGTCGCGAGCACGCGTTCGGGCGATTTCGCCCACGGCGCGACGTAACGCGGCCCGACGATCAGCCCGGTTTCGAGGAAGGGCGTCAGCGTGATGACGTCCGCGGTGTTGACGCGCCCGCAGAACAGCATGCGCAGGATGTCGCCGCGGCCTTCGTGCAGCGCCTTGCAGATGAACAGGTGCACCATGATCACGCCTTCCAGGTACGCGCCGTCCTTGGTGAAGCAGACCTTGCCGCGCACGTCGCCGCCGCGGAACACGCGCGCGGCGCTGCGATAGCTTTCCACTTCGGTCTGGCCCGCATCGAGGAAGGTGCGGAAGACCTCCATGAAGTCCGCGCCCTGCAGGGCCTGGCCCACGGCGACGATGCGCAGCGCAACGCGCCGCAGGCGTTGCAGATCGATCGCGCCGGTAATGATCTCCGAATACGTCGCCAGTCCCTCCTGCGTGCGCGTGGTGCGCGGGGAACCCACGCCGAGCGATTTGACGTGCGGCTGGTGCTTGCCGTTGAGCAAGGTGGCCGAGTGGATGAAGGCTTCGTGCTGGACCAGTTGCTCGACATCCAGTTCGGAGAACATCGCGGTCGCGCGCAAGGTGATCTGCTTGCTGCCGGCGGCGGCCTTCGAAGCCAGGTCGGGATTGAGGACGACTTCGACCTTGTCGTCGGTGAAGAACGGATCGATGCGCGCGCGGATGCGTTCCGCGAAGACTTCGGCCGTCATGTCGCAGGGCGTTTCCGGGATCAGGCGCGAATCGATCAAATGATCGGTGGTCGCGAGCATGTCGCGCGCCGCGTCGTCGGAAGTGATGTCTTGCGATTGGTACTTCGTATCCGGCCGGCCATAGAGCAGGGTGGAGCAGCGCGTGAATTCGGGCGTGCCGATGCCGCGCAGCATCTGCGCGGCGACGCGGTAACTCCACGCGGTCTTCCACAACCAGTGGCCGATGGGATGCCCGCGGTCGATGCCGCGCATCAGCGCGTCGAGTTCGTCGACTTCGGCTTCCAGCGCTTGCGGCTGCGTGGGCGGTTGCGGCAGTTCGGGTTGGCCCGCGCGCAGGCGTTCGAGGAAGCGCGTCTCCATTGTCGCGGGCCAGCCGATCGCATCGAGCACGCGGATCTTGCGCCCGACCTTGACGATGGCCGCGTCGGCGGTGAACAGACGATCGAGTAAAGGGTCAGCAAGGATGGCGTTCATTTCATTCTGGTTGCCTCAGCCAGCGATACAGGCCGCCACCGATGACGCCGCCGATGATCGGCACGACCCAGAAGAACCACAGTTGCTGCAGCGGCATGCCGCCGGTGAACAACGCAACGCCCGTCGAGCGCGCGGGATTCACCGAGGTGTTGGTGACCGGAATGCTGATCAGGTGGATGAGCGTGAGCGCCAGGCCGATGGCGAGCGGTGCGAAACCCGCAGGCGCCTTCGGATCGGTGGCGCCCATGATCACCACGAGGAACATGCCGGTCATCACCAGCTCGCAAAGAAGCGCGGCGACCATCGAATAACCGCCCGGCGACATCGTGCCGTAACCGTTGGTCGCGAACGCGCCCGCGGCACTGGTATCGATCATGACATCCGCGCGGCCGTGCACGATCTGCCACAGCACGAAACCGGCGAGCACCGCGCCGAGGGTTTGCGCGACCCAATAAGGAATCAACTCTCTCGCAGGGAACCGACCGCCGGCCCACAGGCCTGCGCTCACGGCCGGATTGAAATGTCCGCCCGAGATATGCCCGAACGCGTATGCGCCGGTGACCACGGTCAGGCCGAAGGCGAAGGAAACCCCAAGCAAACCGATGCCGAGCGGATTGCCGTCGCCGCCGAAGTTTGCCGCGAGCACTGCGCTGCCGCAGCCTCCCAGCACGAGCCAGAAGGTGCCGATGGTTTCGGCGAGCAGTCGCTTGAGCATGGTCGGTCTCCTCAGAACATGATCGTGCCGGTGACCATCACCGGGTTGCCTTCCAATCGATTCTTGACGTCGAACTCGTACAACCAGCGTGCGGAGAACTCGACCTTGCCGGTTTTGTAGGTGGCGATGGGGCCGATCGCGAGCGAATGTCCCTTGAAGCCATCCAGGCGATCGGCGGTCGGCCCGGTGTCGTCTTCCAGCTGCTGGATCCAGCCGCCTGCGCCGCCGAAGCCCCAACCGCTTTTGGTCCTCTTGATCAACAACGCATCCGCGCGGAAAACTGCGCCATTCTGGTAATCGGTCGCGTTGTTTTCGGTGTAGAGGTCGACCGCCGCCAGCGTGGTGAACTCGAGCGTGCCGGCCTGGCCCAGTTGCGTGTAAGCGACGGTGGGAGAAAACGACCAGTTGTTGAGGCTGACGTTGGCGAGTTTGTCGGGGTCGTAAGCGCCTGTCGGTGCGCTGACGTAGAGCGCGAGCGACAGGTGTTTGGCCTGGCTGAAGTGGCGGCTGGCGATCACCGGCACGAAGGTCATGTCGAACAGGCCGCTGTCGCGGTCGTCGGTCGACAGGCCGAGCCGGCCGATGCGCAGGTCCGCACTCACGTCGACCTTCGCGAAGGGCACCGCAACGGCGCTCGCGTAGTTCCAGCGGCCTTCGCCCGTGGGCCAGACATACACGCCGGTGAAGCTGAGCAGGTTGAACTGCGCATCCAGGCCGATCGCCGTGCTGCGGCCGATCGGCGTTTCGCGCTGCCCCCCGATTTGCCCCGAGTAATAGATGTACTCGATGTCGAGGTTGAATCCCGGCGTCGGCGGAACGAGGCCTGCATACGACGTCCCTTGCAAGCCGGTGATGGGCTTGCCGAGGCCACCTTCCGTGGCATGGGCGGGAGCATCGGCAAACGTGCAGGGCAGGGCACAGGCCAGCGCGACGACGAGGGGGAGGGGACGCGCGCTCGAGCGCATGTGCGGTTTTCCGCTGACGACGGGACGCCGCCTATCCTCCGCGTCGCCGCCGCATAGCCCAACCCGACTTCTACGGGACAGGCCTCAGTACTTCTACCGATGACGCGGCGACGGGGAAGCGCACGTCCACGCGCGTGCCGCCGCGCGGGCCTGCGCCGAACTCGATGCGGCCGCGCAAGGAGCGCGTGCGTTCCACCATGCTGATCATGCCCAGGCCACGCCGCGGCGCCGCAGCGCGATCGGCGGGTAGTCCGCGGCCATCGTCCTCCACGCGCAGCAACGCCAGGTTGCCGCCGTCGCGGCGCAGTTCGATGCGCACATGCCGTGCGCCCGCATGTTTCTCGACGTTGTGCAGCGCTTCCTGCGCGATGCGGAACAGATCGAGCTTCTGCGGCTCGGCCAGGTCGAAGGACTCGTCGGTTTCGCAACGCACGTGCAAGTCTTCACGTGAATGGCTCGCGCACAGGCCTTCGAGCGACGCGGCCAGGCTCGTGTAGCGCAGCATGCTCGGGTGCAGTTCGTGCGAGAGGCGGCGGATGTCGTCGGACACGCCGAGCAGGCGATCCTGCAAGCCTTCGATGCGATCGCGGCCCGGTGGATCGGCGTTGCGCTTGAGGCTGCTGAGTTCGATGGAGATCGAAGCCAGCGATTGGTTGACGTCGTCGTGCAGGTCGCGTGCGATGCGGCTGCGTTCGTTCTCCTGCATGTTCATCGCGCGCCGCGCAAGTTGGCTCAGCCGTTCGCCGGAATCGCGCAGGGCCTCGCTGGATTCGCCGCGTTGGTCGCGCAGCGCGGTGAGCAGCAGCAACACGACGGTCGTGCCGATCGACCACCATTGCACGTGCGAGAGCGTCGCGAGCGACACATCGTGCACGAGCGGGCCGATGCCCAGCGAGGTCAACAACAGGCAGCCGAGCCACACCGGCAGCCAGGCCACGCGCGTCCAGGCGGATCCGAGCGTGTGGTCGGACCACAGCAGCAACATGATCGGTGCGAGCAACAACAGCGGGAAGGCTTCGCCGTTGCCGATCGGCGAGATCCACAGCACGACGATCGCAAGCGCGCCGACCAGGATGATCGCCGGCTGCCAACCCCGTGCGTCGCCTTCGTCTTCAACGTGCTCGTTCGCCAGGCGCACCGCGCCGGTGAAGGCGGGCACGACGATCAGGTAGCCGATGCTGCGCGCGAGCATTTCGTGGCTGTCGGTCAACGACATCGGCATCGACATCGTGCCGAGTTGCGCGCCGGCCGCATGCGCCCATGCACCGCCTGCCACGGGAAGAAGCACGCCGCAAATGAGCAGGAACTTGATCGGATCGCAGCCCGTGGGCGAGATGCGCCCGTCGCGCTCGGGATGCAGCCACCACGTGGCGACGACGACGAGCGCGAATTCGCCCATCAACACCACGCAATGCGGCAACAACTCGCGCTCCATCCCCACGCACGCCATCGCGCTGCCGAACAGCGCGGCGCCGAAGACAACCGGCCAACGCGAACCAGGCGTGGCGAGAAGGCCGCACATCAGGATCGCGCCGGGAACCCAGACCGATTGCCCGAGGAAGGACGCCATCCACGGCGTCATGGTCATCGTCTGCCCGAGCGCCCCCGCCGCGGCGACGGCCGCGGGCAGGAGCCACCCCGTGCGTGCGGGTGCCTGGTCCATGCTGAGCCCCAATACGTTTTCAGCTTCGTGTACACCTCGTACACGCGCCGGGCAATGACGGAAGGTCACTGTTCCGACGGATGGATGACCCGTTCGAATACATGAATGCGCGCCTGCCCCTCACGCGGTCTGAACGCATTTCACGCGAGGCTCACCGGACGCGGGGGACCCATCGAAATGTAGGAGGGGGACCAGAAATGGACGCTGCGAATTCGAGCGAACGGGCCCGCGTGCTGTTGGCAGACGACCACGTGCTCGTCGCCCAAGGCGTGGAAATGTTGTTGCTGGAGTGCTTCTGCAACATCCAGATCGTGAGCGACGGAGAGTCGCTCGTCGCGACGGTAAAGCGCGATCCACCCGACGTGGTGGTCTCCGATATCAGCATGGCCGGCATGAGTGGCCTGGAAGCGATGCGCGCGGTGCGCGCGATGGGCATCGAGGTGCCCTTCGTGTTCCTGACGATGCACGCCGATCCCGAACTCGCCGCCGAGGCGATCGAAGGGGGCGCGAGCGCCTACGTCCTGAAATCCTCGGCCGGCGACGAACTGGTGCGCGCGATCTTCGAAGTGCTGGCTGGACGCACTTACGTGACGCCGACGCTCGCCGCACGCACGATCCGCGCCAGCGCGCATCGCGCGCATGGTGCGCCATTGGCCTCGCGGTCCACGCCCGACGCCGCATTGACGCAGAAGCAGCGCGAGATCCTCGAACGCGTCGCGCAAGGCCTGCGTTCCAAGCAGATCGCTTTCGAACTTGGCCTGTCGGTGCGCACGGTCGAGTCGCACAAGTACGCGATCATGCAGGAGTTCGGCGTGCACAGTACCGTCGAACTGGTCCGCAAGGCCGCGCACGCGGGGCTGATCGCGATCGACGCGCCGCCCTGAGCCGTGTACTGATGGGGGGCAGTAGTTTTACCTGCCCGGTTTCAGTCGTTTTCGCGATAGGCGCGGCGCGCGCGCACCGTCACGCTGGGCGGCATGCATGGGGTCGCGCCGAATCGCACGCGGGTGTTGCTGGCCGAAGACAGCCCGGTCGTCGCGCGCCAGTTGCGGACGCTGCTGGCGCAGGACTTCGAGGTCCTGGGCCTGGTGACCGACGGCGATGCCATCCTGCCCGCGCTGAAGGCCTTCCAGCCCGACGTGCTGGTCACCGACATCTCGATGCCCGGCATGGATGGGCTGCAGGCCGCCGAGCTCGCGCTGAAGGCGCATCCGGCCTTGCGCGTGGTCTTCATCACGGTGCACGACGAACCGGCTCTGGTCGAACGCGCGCGTGCGCTTCCGCGCACCGCCTACGTGCTCAAGGCCGATGCCGGCGACGCACTCGCCGCCGCGGTGGATGCGGTGATGGCCGGTCGCTGGTTCGGGTCGGCCTCGCTCAATCGGCACGCGCTGCGGCGGTGACCGGACAGTAGAAATACTGAGACACCCGACCGTGTAAACCCCGTTGTGCGGTCCGTGCGGCAACCCGAAGCTGGGGCCATGGCCCCGGTCGATCCCGCCAAATACAAGACCTCCGACGACATCTCGGTCGAGCTCTCCTCGCGCCGCACCGGCATGAGCTTCCAGCGTACGCGCCTGAGCGCGGACCGCACGCTGATGTCGGTGATCCGCACCTCGCTGTCGCTCATCAGCTTCGGCTTCACGATCTACCAGGTGTTCACGCACTGGCTGGAGAACCCGGGTGCGCCGCTGGCGCGCGAGGCGCCACGCAACTTCGGCATCGCGCTGGTCGCCCTCGGAATCCTCTTGCTGATTGTCGGCATCGTCTATCACGCGCGTTACATGCGGGAATTGCGCCTGGAACGCATGCATATGATTCGCGACGGGCTCATCCACGGGCAGAGTGCGTATCCGATCTCGCCCATCCTGATCTGTGCGGTGGTGCTGCTGTTCCTCGGGCTGATGGCGATCGCCAGCATGGTGTTCGACGTCAAACCCTTCGGTTAGGACACTCCAGGAGAAACGCAATGAAGGCGCTCATTCCATTCGCACTGACCGTGTTTCTCGCCGGTTGCGCATCGACACCGGACGTCACCGTCGACCACGACCCCGCCGCGGACTTCTCGCGCTATCACACGTATTACTGGGCACAGGAGCTGCAGATCAGCAACCCGCTGGCCAAGCAACGCATCCTCGCGGGTATCGATGCGCGCATGGCCGCCAAGGGCTTCACGCGGCAGGAAGGCAGCGGCGACCTCGCCATCGTCGGCAACGTCGCGACCCAGGAGAAGCAGACGCTCGACACGATGTACACGGGCACCGGCATGGGCGGTTGGGGCTATGGGCCGGGATGGGGCTATGGCGGAATGGCCACTTCGACCACGCGCGTGAACACTTACACCGTCGGTACGCTGGTGCTCGACATGTTCGATACGGGGACGAAGAAGGCGGTTTGGCGTGGTGTCGCCAGCGGCACGGTGCCCGATTCGCCGGAGAAGACCGAGACCGCGGTGAACACCGCGCTCGACAAGATGTTCGCCAGCTTCCCGCCGGGCGCGGTCGTCAAGTGAGCGCGCAACCCGCGATGCGCAGCGACGTGAGCGCCGGCATGGTGTGGATCCCCGGATGCACCTTCCGCATGGGATCGGACCATCACTATCCGGAAGAAGCGCCGGCGCATCGCGTGAGCGTGGACGGGTTCTGGATCGATGCATCGCCGGTGACGAATGCGCAATTCCGGGCGTTCGTCGAAGCGACCGGGCACGTCACGCTGGCGGAGATTCCGCCGAAGGCCGAGGACTATCCCGGCGCGTTGCCGGAGATGCTGGTCGCGGCCTCCGTGGTGTTCGTTCCGCCGGCGCATCGCGTGGGCCTGGACGATCACTATCGCTGGTGGCAATTCATCCGCGGCGCCGATTGGCGGCATCCGCTCGGCCCGCATTCGTCGATCGACGGCAAGGACGATCATCCCGTCGTGCACGTGGCCGCGAATGATGTGCAGGCGTATGCGCAATGGGCCGGAAAGCAATTGCCGACCGAAGCGCAATGGGAATGCGCGGCGCGCGGCGGCCTGGACGACGCCGAGTTCGCGTGGGGCGATGAATTCACGCCGCACGGCCTGCATCGCGCGAACACCTGGCAGGGCGAGTTCCCGTGGCAGAACCTCGCGCAGGATGGCTATGTCGGAACCTCGCCCGTCGGCGCATTTCCCGCCAATGGTCATGGCTTGTTCGACATGATCGGCAACGTGTGGGAATGGACGTCGGACTGGTATCGCCCGCGCCATCCCGCCGAAGCGCAGAAAGCCTGCTGCATTCCCGAAAACCCGCGCGGCGGGCCAGTCGAGTCCAGCTTCGATCCCGCGCAACCGCAGTTGCGCATTCCGCGCCGCGTGATGAAAGGCGGCTCGCACCTGTGCGCGCCGAACTACTGCCGTCGCTATCGTCCCGCCGCGCGCATGGCGCAGCCGGTCGATACGTCGACTTCGCACCTCGGCTTCCGCTGCGTGCTGCCTGGCTGAGCGCAGCGCATGGAAGAGATCTTCCGCGAACTCAGCCAGGCCGTCGCGCTCGCGCTGGAAGCGATCTCCGTCCTGATGATCGCCATCGGCGCGGTGGAAGGGATCGTGCGCATCGTCGTGCCGCTCTTGCGCAACCGCGCCACGCAGGGGATGCGGCGCGCGGCCGGGCTGAGCCTGGGCCGGTGGTTGCTGCTGGGGCTGGAATTCATGCTCGCCGCCGACATCGTGCGCACCGCGATCGCGCCGACCTGGGACGACATCGGCAAGCTCGCCGCGATCGCCCTGATCCGCACCTTCCTCAACTTCTTCCTCGAACGCGACCTCGACGCCGCCGCGCGCGAGGGGCAGGCGCAGGCCGTGGAGGCTGGCCAATGAGCACGCAACCGACCTCGAACGAACTCGCCGCGACCCGCACGAGCCTGGCCGACCTGCGCTCGCACCTGGCCAATGAACGAACGCACCTGGCGTACATGCGGACGTGCGTGTCGCTGATCGGTTTCGGGATCACGCTCAATCGTTTCGCGGTGTTCCTGCAACAGAACGACAAGCTCCAGGCAGGCCAGACCTTCGGCGCGATGCACGATACGCAGAACGTGGGCATGGGCATGGTGGTGCTCGGGATCGTGCTCGCGTGCTGGTCCATCTATCGCTACAAGCGCGTGAACAACGACATCCGCAACGCGCGCTTCCGGCCGATGGACCGCGCGGTGGTGACGATGACCCTGGTCTTCCTGCTCATCGGTTGCGTGACCGCGGCCTGGCTGTTCCGTGTCTGATTGGCTGCCGTCGTGGCGCGAGACACCCACGCGGCAGGCGATCGTCGACTTCGTGCTGCGCACGACGCAGGCCGGCGCACAGGACTTCATCGCGCCCGCCGATCGCATCGCGGTGTTCGACAACGACGGCACGCTGTGGTCGGAGCAACCCTTGTACTTCCAGTTCCTGTTCGCGCTGGACCGCGTGCGTGCGCTCGCGGCGGCGCATCCGGAGTGGAAGACCACGACGCCGTTCAAATGGGTCATCGAGAACGATATGAAGTCGCTCGCCGCCGCCGGCGGGAAGGGCCTGATGCCGATCATCGCCGCGACGCACGCCGGCGTGACGACCGAAGCGTTCGCCGACATCGTGCGCGATTGGCTGGCCACCGCGCGGCATCCGGCGACGCATCGCCGTTACGACGCGATGGTGTTCAAGCCGATGCAGGAGTTGATGGCGTATCTCCGGGCGAATGGTTACGGCACGTGGATCGTGTCGGGCGGTGGCCAGGAATTCCTGCGCGCCTGGGTGGAAACCACCTACGGCATTCCGCCGCAACAAGTGATCGGCAGCTATGCGGGCCTGGCGTACGTCCCGGGCGCGCAGCCTGCGATCCTGAAGACCGAGCAACCGGAACTCGTCGACGATCACGCAGGCAAGCCGGTCGGCATCCAGCGCTTCCTGGGGCGTCGGCCCGTGATGGCCTTCGGCAACTCCGACGGCGATTTCGAAATGCTGGAATGGACGACGACAGGCGCGGGCCCGCGCTTCGGCGCGTTGCTGCACCACACCGACGGCGCGCGAGAATTCGCCTACGACCGCACCTCGGTGGTGGGCAAGCTCGCTCGCGGGCTCGACGCAGCAGCGCAGCGCGGCTGGGTGCTGATCGACATGGCGCGCGACTGGGAGGTCGTGTACCCGGACGCGACGTGAGGCGCCGATGATTTCCGACACCTTCTCGTTGTTGCACGGTGGACCGGTGTATCGCGCGATGCACTGGCTCGGCGCGCTGCGCGCCGGCGTGCCGACGAAGTGGCTGGTGCTCGCGCTGATCGTGCTGGTGTCGTTCGTACCGCTGGTGGTACTCGCGGCGATGGACGGGATGTTGCTGCCATCGCCGGATCGCATCGCCCTGTTGGGCGACTACGCGGTGCTCGCGCGATTGCTCGTCGCGCTCCCGATCCTCGTCCTCGGCGCGGGGCCTTGCGACGCCGTCCTGCGCGCGAGCGTGCGGTATATCGGCCGTTCGGGCCTGGTTCCACCGCCGGCGCACGAAGGCTTCGAACGGCTGGTGCGCCAGGGCCACGCCGCCCGCGATTCGGTGGTGCCGGAACTGCTTTGCGCGGCGCTCGCGCTGCTGTCGGCCTTCGGCACCGACGCGCGGTTTTCGCACGTGGTCGGTTTCACGCACTGGGCGACGGACGGTGCATCGCTGTCGAAGGCGGGGGAGTGGTTCGCGGTGGTGTCCGCGCCGATGTTCCGCTTCATCGCGCTGGTGTGGCTCTGGCGCTTCGCGCTGTGGACCTGGTTCCTGTGGCGTTTCGCACGCCTGCGCTTGTCCCTGTTGGCCGCGCATCCCGATGGTGCGGGCGGGCTGGGGTTCCTCGCGCCGACGCAGGCCTGGTTCGCAACCCTGACGCTCGCCTGCAGTTCGATCCTTTGCGGCAACCTCCTGGTGCAGATGGAGTACGCGCACGCATCGCTGCAGTCGGTCCAGTGGGAATTGCTCGGCTGCATCATCGGCAGCGTGCTGATCGTGTTCGGGCCGCTGGTGTTCCTGATGCGGCCGCTGGTGCGTGCGCGCCGCCACGGCATGCACGAGCTCGGGGCGCTGGGGCAGGCGGCTTCGCGCGCGTTCGCCACGCGCTGGGAGAATCCGGATGCGCTGCGCAGCGGCGATGCGCTGCTCGAAAGCCCGAATCCTTCGGCCATCGCCGACTTCACCCAGATGTACACGACCGTGCGGACGATGTCGGTCGTGCCGGTCAACAAGCTGTCGGTGCTCGGCGTGGCGGTGGCCACCGCGCTGCCGATGATCCCGCTGGTGCTGCACGCGGTCTCGATCGACGAGGTGCTGCAGCGGCTGCTTGGCGCGTTGGCTTGAGGGCTGGCCGCCGGCGCGCCGGTGGCCCGTTGTGTTCGAACGTCCAATCGGAGATCCACGCATGTCCAACCACGTCTACAAAGCGGTCGAGCTCACCGGTTCGTCGAAGACCGGCACCGACGATGCCGTGCGCAACGCGATCGAACGCGCCGGCAAGACGATCCGGAGCCTGAAGTGGTTCCAGGTGATCGAGACGCGCGGCCACGTCGAGGACGGCCGCGTCCAGCACTGGCAGGTCACGATCAAGGCCGGGTTCACGCTGGAGGATTGAGCGGACCGGCGCTCGCGCAGATCTCGTAGTGCACGACGGTCGGTTCGAACTCCAGCAGGAAGTCGCGATCTTCCGGGTAGTACTTGGCCTTCGCGATGTCCTCGCCGGCGAAGGCCGCGATGGCTTCGCGCGAAGACCAGTGCGTCATGGTGATGAAGTGCGCGGCGTCGTCTTCGATCCGCCGCAGCAGCCACACGCCCGCGTTGCCGGGAATGCGGCGGTAATCGGGAATCGCGCGTTCCTCGAGGAAGGCCAGGTACGCATCGGCGTGGTGGGCGGCGGTGCGGCCGTGCCACATGCGAACGATCATGGGCGGGGCTCCATGGGGGTCACGCGGCGATTCTGTCACGCCGTGCGCCGGGCGCGCGGAAGATTCCACTGTCCATCAGCGACCGTGCCCGCGAGCGAAAGCTGACCGGCGTCGCACGAGCGCGTTTCGCATTCGCCGTAGGCTGTTGCGAAAGGAGGTCATGGATGACGATCCGTGTATTCGTGGTCGACGACCACGTCATGGTGCGCACCGGAATGTGCTTGATCCTCGGCGAGGCCGGCGTGGACATAGTCGGGCACGCCGGGAGCGGCGAAGACGCGTTGCCGCAATTGCGCAGGATGCGGCCGGACGTGCTGGTGTGCGATGTGCATCTGCCCGGCATCAGCGGGCTGGAGGTCACCGAACGTGTCGTGCGTGGCGGCTACGGCACGCGCGTGATCGTCGTGTCGTCTCAACACCAGGGGCCGCTGCCGCGGCGTGCGATGGAAGCGGGTGCGTCGGCCTACGTGGGCAAGAGCCATGATTCGGCCGAGCTGCTGCGTGCGTTGCGGGATGTCGCGCACGGGCAACGCTATCTGGCGACCGGCATCGCACAGCAGATGGCGCTGGCGGGCATCGATGGTGCGGGCGGCTGTCCGTTCGACGCACTCTCGCCGCGCGAACTGGAAGTCGCGTTGTTGCTCGTGCGCGGCTTGCGCCAGGAAGACATCGCGCGGCGCCTGAGCCTGAGCGCGAAGACGATCAACACGCACAAGTCGCGCTTGTTCGAAAAGCTGGGGATCCGCGATCCGATCGCGCTGGCGCGGATGGTGAGCCGCTACGGGATGTGCGATCCGGCCTTGGCCTGGTAGTCCGCTCAGCTCCCTCCCCTGCAAGCAGGGGAGGGCCGCGGAGGATTAAGCGTTCCGCTGCTCGTGCTTGGCGTCTTCCGCGGCGTCGGCGGCGGCCTGCGCGGGGTCGGCGGCAGGCATCGCGTCGAACAGGCCCGGTGCCGGGCGCACGTCGGCGACGGTGTCGTCCTGCACGTCGCGTTGCGCGTCGTGATGCACGACGACGGGCGTTTCTTCAGCTTGCGCTTCGGAGGCCGGTTGCGCTTCAACGACGGGAGCCTGCTGCGGGGCCGGCGCGGCTTCGACCGGTTCGGCTTCGGCTTGCGTGGGCGGGGCGTCGGCGACGCTTTCGTTCGCGATCGGTGCATCGGTCCAGGCGCCCGGCGTCGAAGCCGATGCGTCGTCCCATGCGGTGGCCGCGGATTCGACGTTGGTTTCGGCCTGCGACGTCCGCTCGACGTCGTGTTCCACCGGCGCCTGTGCGAACTGCGCGTCGTGCGCGGCGGCCTGCTGCGGCGCGGCGGCGGCTTCGGCGGGCTGCGTCGCGACGGGGGCCGGCGCGAAGTCGTCCTCGAAGTCGAACTCCGGCTGCGAACGATGCTGTGCGACGACTTCGCCGCTGTCGGCGTCATCGTGCATCGCGCCCTGCGCGTCGGCTTCGCTCCCGGCTTCGCCCTCGGCGCCACCCTGGCCGCGACGACGGCGGCGGCCACCGCGACGGCCGCGACGGCGGCGTCCGCCGGCTTCACCCGCGTCGGCGTGCGCGTCGTGCGGATGCTCGGCGCCTTCGACCATCGGCTGCTGCGCGACGGCGTCCTGCGTGACGTCGGTGGTCTGCGTGGAAGCGGCGAGGGCGACGGCGGCCTCGGCGGCAGGCGCGGTGCCCGGCGCGACGGCGGTCACTGCAGGCGCGATCGGTGCGGGCTTGGCTTCGGTTGCCTTCGCTGCTGCATCGGCGGCGGCCTGCTGTTCGCGTAGCCGCTGCTTCTCTGCATTGCGCGCGAGTTGTTCGGCGCGTTGCTGCTCGGCACGTTGCTGTTGTTCGATGCGCTGCTGTTCGCGCTGGGCGTCGTCGCGCGGCGGCTTGGGCTGCTTCTGCTGCTTGGGCTGCTGCGGTTGCTGGCCCTTCTGCTGCTGCGCCTGCTGCGGCCCCTTTTGCTGGCCGGGCTTCTGGTCGCGGCGGTTTTCATCGCGGCGGCCTTCCTCACGGCGGTTGTCGCGGCCGCCCTGCGGGGTGCGGCCACGGCCGTCGCGTGCATCGCGGCGGCCATCGCGCGCGTTGCGGCCACGCTCCTCCTGCGAACGCGCGGTCGGGGCGGGCGCTGCGGCGACGGGTTCACCGCCGCCGAACAGGCGCTTGAAGAAGCCGCCGATGCCGCCGGCCGGACGGGCCACCGGTGCGACGGCGACGGGCGCCGGCGCGGCCACGGGTTCTTCGCGCGGTTCCTCGCGCACGGGCGCGGGCTGCGCGGGACGCACGTTGGTGACGGCCGGCAGGTTCGGGATGTTGAGGTGCGCCTTGGTCAGCGCGTGCGTGGCCAGCTTGCGCGGGGTGCCACGCATGTAGCTCGGCTTGTTGCTCTCTTCGCCGATCTCGTTCTCGCGGATGCGCGTGACTTCGTAATGCGGCGTCTCGAGCTGGTCGTCGGCGACGATCACGATCGGCGCGTCGTGGCGCTGTTCGATCTCGCCCAGGGCGCGGCGCTTTTCGTTGAGCAGGTAGTTGCCGATCTGCGTCGGCACCTGCACGAGCACCTGCCCGGTGTTTTCCTTCATCGCGTGTTCTTCGGCGATGCGCAGGATCGACAGCGACAGCGACTCGACGCTGCGCATGCGGCCGTGGCCTTCGCAACGCGGGCAGACCAGCTGGCTGGATTCGCCCAGGCTCGGGCGCAGGCGCTGGCGCGACATCTCGAGCAGGCCGAAGCGCGAGATGCGGCCGAGCTGGACGCGCGCACGGTCGTACTTGAGCGAATGCTGCAGCTTGTTCTCGACCTCGCGCTGGTGCTTGTTCGACGCCATGTCGATGAAGTCGATGACCACCAGGCCGCCGAGGTCGCGCAGGCGCAACTGGCGCGCCACTTCCTCGGCCGCTTCCAGGTTGGTCTGGAACGCGGTTTCCTCGATGTCGCCGCCCTTGGTGGCGCGCGCGGAGTTCACGTCGACCGCGGTCAGGGCTTCGGTCTGGTCGATCACCAGCGCGCCGCCGGAGGGCAGGCGCACGGTGCGTTCGTACGCGTTCTCGATCTGCGATTCGATCTGGAAGCGGTTGAAGAGCGGGGTGTCGTCGGTGTAGTGCTTGAGCTTGCGCAGGTTGTGCGGCATCACCTGCTGCACGAACTCGCGGGCTTCCTCGAACATCTCCGGCGTATCGACGAGGATCTCGCCGATGTCGGCGCGCATGTAGTCGCGCAGGGCGCGGATGATCAGGCGCGATTCCTGGTAGATCAGGAAGGGGCTGGGCTTGGTGAGCGCGGCTTCGGCGATCGCCTTCCACACCTGGAGCAGGTAATCCAGGTCCCACTGCAGTTCTTCGGCATCGCGGCCCACGCCGGCGGTGCGGATGATCACGCCCATGTCGTCCGGGATCTGCAGCTTGTCCATCGCCTCCTTGAGGGCGGCGCGGTCGTCGCCCTCGATGCGGCGCGAAACGCCGCCGGCGGTGGGCGAGTTGGGCATCAGCACCATGTAGCGGCCGGCGAGCGAGATGAACGTCGTCAGCGCCGCGCCCTTGTTGCCGCGTTCTTCCTTGTCGACCTGGACGACGATTTCCTGGCCTTCGCGCAACAGCTCGCGCAGGCCGGCCTTGTTGTGGTCGACGCCTTGCTGGAAATAGTCGCGGGAGATTTCCTTCAGCGGAAGGAAACCGTGGCGGTCGGCGCCGTACTCGACGAAGGCCGCTTCGAGGGAGGGCTCAAGGCGCGTGATGCGCCCCTTGTAGATGTTGGACTTCTTCTGTTCCTTCGACGGCTGTTCGATGTCGATGTCGTACAGGGTCTGGCCGTCGACGATGGCCACGCGCAGTTCTTCGGCCTGCGTGGCGTTGATGAGCATTCGCTTCATTTGCGTTCCTCGCGCGCTGTCGCACGCGGAACGCCGTGGGCGTTCGCCTCTGGATACCGCGGCGCCATCGGCGCGCCATGCAGGCGCATCGTTGTCGCTTCTTGTATGCCAGCGCTACGACACCTCGGCGAACCGCGGGAGCGCTTGTACTTCCAATCCAATTTGCGGGCCGGCGACGCATGGCGGGGGAGCCTTGGGTCGCGCGGGTCGTGTGAGCGCCGATGTCTGACGCATCGGGCGATGGCCGGGCCTGCCGACGAGCCGCTAACATGGCCGCCCCGGGGGCGGTGGTCGCGCACTGTGTCGGGGATCGCGGGAGGCGGGCTTTCGGCCCGTTGGCTGTGCGGGAACGCGATGTTCGCGGTCCTTCGCGCAATCTCCCTGCGAAATCAAACCCTTACTTCGCGCGGCGAGTGTAGCAGGTCAAAGGCGAGCATGGACCCCATCGATCCGACCCCCGGCCGCGCCCCCGCGCAGGCACGGACCGTCCGCATTGCCGAAGACCGGGAAGGCCAGCGGCTGGACAACTTCCTGCTCGGTTACCTCAAGGGGGCGCCGCGTTCGCTGATCTACAAGATCGTGCGGTCGGGCCAGGTGCGGGTGAACGGCGGCCGCGTGAAGGCCGACCGGCGCCTGGAGGGCGGGGACGAGGTCCGGATCCCGCCGGTGCGCCTGGACGAACCGGCCGACAAGGGCACGCCCGCCAAGGGCCTGCTCGACGCGATGGAAGCCAGCATCGTCTTCGAGGATGCGCGGCTGCTGGCGGTCAACAAACCCGCCGGCGTGGCCAGCCACGGCGGCAGCGGGATCAGCTTCGGCGTGATCGAAACGCTGCGCGTGCTGCGCCCGAAGGATGGCCTGGGACTCGTGCACCGCCTGGACCGCGACACCTCCGGCCTGCTCGTGCTGGCGAAGAAGCGTTCGGCGCTCACCGAATTGCAGGCGCTGATGCGCGAGGAGGGCGGGATCGCCAAGCGCTACCTGGCGCTCCTGGTGGGCCGGTTGCCCAACGGCACGATGACCGTCGACGCGCCGCTGCACATCGGCCTGCGCCAGGGCGGCGAACGGCACGTACAGGTCAATCCGGAGGGCAAGCCTTCGCTGAGCCACTTCAAGGCGCTGGAGCGGCGCGGCGGCCAGTCGTATTGCGAGGTGCGCATCGAAACCGGCCGGACACACCAGATCCGCGTGCACGCGCAGCACATCGGCCATCCGATCGCCGGCGACGACAAGTACGGCGATCCGGCGGCGAACAAGCGCCTGCGCGACCAGGTCGGGCTGAAGCGGATGTTCCTGCACGCATCGACGCTGGAATTCGCGCTCGATGGCGGGCGTGCGCCGTATTCGCTCAATGCGCCGCTGGCGCCGGAATTGATCGACGTCCTCGACCGGCTCGCCTGATCAGCTTCGAGCGGGCGCTAGCCGCACCAGGAACAGGAAGCGAAGGATTGCGCTGATCGCGAAATACGAGGCCGCACCGGCGGCGGCCTGTCCCCATTGGACGCCGGTTTCGCCGAAATTCGGGAACGAGGGCGAATTCGGCAGGTCGAGCGCCGCGATCACTTCCGGCGTGAGCCCACGGTCGGGTGCGTTCATCGCGAACAGGATGCAGGTCGCGAACGCGAGCGCCTGGACATAGGCGACCGTCGCATCGAACGCCGGTGCATTGCGTCGCGAATTCCAGAAGATCATCGCCTTGCCGATCAGCACGCCGATGATCGCCCATGCCAGCCAGCGCTCGGGGGCGACGTACCACCAGTCGACGAAGATCACCTTCGACCACCACGCTGCAATCACGAGCGGCCCGATCCCCATTGCAGGAAAGCGTGGATCGAACCACCGCCGCATGCCAAGCAGGCGCAGTCCACCGCAGATCAGCAACACCGGGAGTTCGTAGGCGACGGCGATCGCCGTACTGATCACGCCGACGCGTCCGAAGGCCATCGGCCACAGCCAGATCGCGACGATGGAAATCGCCATCACCAGTTCCGGCACGGCCGCGAACACGCGCGGCCAGAGTCGGTTTTCGAGGTGGATGTCGTCCTGCCGGAGCTCCCAGTCCTGGCTGCTCATCCCGTAAGGCGTTCGGTCTTGGCCGCCAGGATGAAGTCGTTCTCGCTCAGCCCGCCCACGTCGTGCGTGGAGAAGCGCACCACGCAGCGGTCGTAATGCACGCCCAGGTCGGGGTGGTGGTCTTCGGCATTGGCGATGAAGGCCAGCGCGTTCACGAAGCCCATCGTGCGGTAGTAGTCCTTGAACTTGAAGGTCTTCACGAGCGCATGCCCGTCCTCGGCCAGCTCCCAGCCGGGAATCTGCGGCAGCAGCTCGCGCACGCGGGCTTCGGTGAGCTTGTGTTCGGTGCCGCGGCGCGGGATGCAGTGGGCGTCGGCGAGGGCGATCAGGTCGGTCATGGGGGCACTCCGCAGCGTTGCGCGCTGAACCAGAACATATCGGCCGTGGTCGGATGGTGGACTGTCCACCACGGCGGCCGCTTCCGGGGTCGGTAGAATAGCCCGCATGATCCAGCTCTCCGAATCCGCGCAGGCGCATTTCCGCCGCCTCATCGAACGCGAAGCCCTGCCGGGCCTCGGCGTCCGCCTCTCCGCCGTCCATCCCGGCACGCCGCGCGCCGACGTGCGCCTGGAATTCGCCGAACCGGGCGACCTCACCGGCGAGGAATGGGCCATCGATTGCGAAGGCTTCACCCTGTGGGTGGATCCGGCGAGCGCGCCGTTCCTGGATGCTGCTGAGATCGACTACACGCAGCAGGCCACCGGCGGGCAGTTGCAGATCCGCGCGCCGAAGATCAAGGGCGAAGCGCCGGCGGAGACCGCATCGTTGGTGGAGCGCGTGCGGTGGGTGGTCGAACACGAGGTCAACCCGCAGCTCGCCCAGCATCGCGGCCACGTGGCGGTGCATGAAGTGACGGCCGATGGCGTGGTGTATCTGCGCTTCGGCGGTGGTTGCCACGGTTGCGGCATGGCCGACGTGACGCTGAAGCAGGGCATCGAACAAACGCTGATGACGCGCGTGCCGGGCGTGACCGCCGTGCGCGATGCGACCGACCATGCGACGGGCACGGCGCCGTACATGCCGCGCGACGCGGCCTGACGGTTCGCGGAGCGCGTGTTCTCCGCCGACGACATCATCGAAGCACTGGGGCTGCGGCGGCGGCTGAAATCCATTCGCCCGCAGGCCCCGGGTACGTTCCCGCCAGGGTGGCAGCAGTGGTTCGACGCGATGCCGGCCACGCCGCACGCGGTGAAAGGCGCGCTGCCGCAAACCTTCGTCGACGAACTCGCGCAACGTCCGCTCGCATCGCCGCCCAAGCGCGATGTGCAACTCAATCGTTGGCAGGCCTTCGCCACCTTGTGGCGCCAGCAGTGGCATCCGCCGATTCGCGAAGAGCGCGGATTGCGCTGGTTCGCCGCGTCGGTCAGCGCGGTGTTGCATCTGTTCTTCGCGGTGCTGCTGTTGTTCCTCGCCTATGTGTTCGTGCCGCCGCCGCCACCGGAGGGCGAGGGCCAGCAGGTGGTGCAAGCGGAATTCATCGGCAAGGGCACGCCGGAAGAAACCGGTGGCGGTGCGCCGCAAGGGCCCCAACCGGAACCGGCGCAAACCGCCGCCGCGCCATCGCCGCCCGCGGCGACGCCGACGCCTTCGCCCGCACCGACCCAACCGCCACAGCCACCACAACCCGAGCAGCCCGCGCCGCAACCCGAGCAACCCGTGGCCGCGCAGCCGCCGCCGCAGGCGCAACCCGAGCCCGAACCCGTCGTCGAAGTGCCGCCCGCGCCGCAACCGCTGCAGGTGACGCAGGTGCCGCAACCGGATACGGCATTCGTGTTGCCGCCACCGCGGCCGCGCGAAGTCGTCGTCGCACCGCGGGACATCACGGTGCCGCAGCTTCGACAACCCACGCAGGCGATCGAACGCGTGGAAGCGCAACGACAGACGCTCGAAACGCAACGCGTCGAAGCGCAACGCATCCGCGTCGCGCCGCAGGTGCGCGGTGAAGAATCGGCGCGCCTGACGCAACAGATCCCGATCACGTCCGCGCAATCGCAATCGCGCGAAATCGCGTTGCCCACGCTGCGTGGCGAAACGCGCGCGATCCCGATGCCTTCGCGCGGTACGACGCCGGGTGCGACCACGCCGGGAACATCGACATCGACTGCACCGTCGACGACGCCAGGCTCGGCGGCTGCGGCCGCCGCCGCGGCGCCCGGTGGGCAACAGGCGCCGGGCAGCGGCACGGCGCCCGCAGCGCAACCGGGCGCAGGCACCACGCCGAACGCAGCGCCAGGTGCATTGCCTTCGCCGAACCGCGGCGACGATTGGGGCGTGGGCACGCGCAACACGCCGGGCGGCAAACCCGGATCGGGCGCGAAGCCCGGCATCTTCGATGCGCAGGGGCGTCCGAATTTGGGCGAGCCACCGACACCGGGCCAGAACGCGCCGGGCACCGTGGAAGCGCACATCGCCGATCTGGACCGCGCGGGCCGATGGCTCAAGCGCCCGCCACTCGATTACGAGCCGACGACCTTCGACCAATATTGGGTTCCCAGCGAAACGCTGCTGCAGGAATGGGTGCGCAAGGGCATCAAGTCGCTTTCGATCCCGATCCCCGGCACCGACAAGAAGATCTCGTGCGTCGTCTCGCTGCTGCAATTCGGCGGCGGTTGCGGCCTGGTCGATCCGAACGTCAACGCACAGGCTGCACGCGCGCGACCGCCGCCGGACGTGCCGTTCAAGCCCTGGCTGCAGCAGGACAACGGCAGCATCAAGAAGGCGCCGCCTCCGCCGAACACGTCGGTGCAGGTGCCGGCTTCGACGACGCCCTGACGCAAAAAGGCCCGCTTGCGCGGGCCTTTTCGTTGAACGTGCGACGCGGTGTTACTGCGCGTTGTGCAGGTCGGCCAGGTGGCTTTCCGTGGAGTGGAAGTACGCACCCAGGTCGGCGATCTGCTGGTCGGTGAGTTCCTTCGCCTGCGGCGACATCAGCGAATTGTCGCGATCGCCCTTGCGATAGGCGAGCAGGGCGTGCTCGATGTAATCGGAGTACTGGCCACCGAGCTTCGGGTAAACCTTGTCCAGCGGCGCGTTGCCTTCGGCACCGTGGCAATCCACGCACGCGAAGCCGTTGCGCTTGGTGGTGGCGAGCTTCATGCCCGCTTCGATGTTGCCCGTCGGCAAGCCGGCGGAGGACGACTTCGGTGCTTCACCTTCGGCGTGGCCGCCTTCGGTGTGGCCTTCTTCGCCATTCTTCGAGCACGCGGTCAGCGCGAGGGCGAGCAGGGCGATGGCGAACGCGGTCTTCTTGATCGTCATGGTCGGGCTCACTTCTGCACGTTCACGGTCGAAAGGTAGGCGGCGATGTCGGCGATGTCCTGCGGCGAGAAGCTCTCCGCCTGCGCCTGCATCGTCGGGTGCTTGCGCTTGCCTTCGCGATATTCGGTGAGCGCCGAGGCCAGGTAACCGGCCGACTGGCCGCCGATACGCGGCACGTGGTAGCTCGGATAGGCGTTCTTGTAGCCGGTGATGCCGTGGCAACCGCGGCACGTATAGGTGAGTTCCTTGCCCTTCGCTGCGTCGCCGGTGAGGTCGGCGGCTTTCGGCTCGGCAGGCGCGGCAGGCGTCGCGGCGGCGGTGGAAGCGGCGGCAGGCGCGGCGGCGGTGGCCGGTGCGGCGGTGGTCTGCTGCGCATGTGCAGTCAGGAGCAGGGGCGCCAGCAGCAGGCCGGCGGCGATCGTCAGCGGTCGCATCATGAAGTGAAGTCCACGGTGGAAGTTCGGTCGCGACGCACGTGTCATCCGGGCGTCTCGCAAGCCGCGAAGTATAGCCCGCACGTGAATGGAACCGGCAAACCGGTGGCCGTCGAATGCGGACACGCGCGTGCAACCGGTCGGACCCTCGCCGCATCCGATGTTCGACCTGTTCGGCATGAGCACAACGCCGGCGTCTCATCCATAAGCAGGATTCCTCCGTGAAGTCACCATGACCTATGGCGCATGGCGGCGGGAACGGGGGAGTGATTTACTTGACTACAACACCCAAGGGGTCAGCCCAATGTCCGCCAATGCCTCCGTCCACGGCCGCGCCCTGCGTGCCGGTGTCCTCCTGATCGCCTGCGCCCTCGCGCTCGCCGCCTGCAAGAAGGGGGACGGGGATGCCCAGGCCAAGGACAAGGAGAAGGGCCCCGATGCCATCCCGGTCGAGGTGATGGCCGCCACCAAGCGGCCGATCGCCGCCAGCTATACCGGCACCGCGCCGCTGGAAGCCCGCGGCGAATCGCAGGTGGTCGCCAAGACCTCCGGCGTCGCGCTGCAGGTCCTGGTGCAGGAAGGCCAGCAGGTGAAGGCCGGCCAGGTGCTCGTGCGCCTGGATTCTTCGCGCGCTGCGTTGCAGGCCGCGCAGACGGCTGCACTGATGAACAAGCTCGAAGCCAACTACAAGCGCTCGGTCACGCTCGCCGACCAGAAGCTGATGAGCGCCAACGACATCGACACGATCCGCTACGACCTGGAGAACGCACGCGCGGCCAACCGCCTGGCGAATCTCGAACTGTCGTACGCGAACGTCGTCGCGCCGATTTCCGGCGTGATCGCCGAGCGCAAGATCAAGGACGGCAACTTCGTGCAGATCAACACGCCGATCTTCCGCATCGTCGATGTCGCGCGCCTGGAAGCCACGCTCAACGTGCCCGAACGCGAAGTCGCCACGCTGCAGCAGGGCCTGAAGGTCGAGATGTCCGCCGACGCGCTGCCCGGCAAGAAGTTCACCGGCACCATCGATCGCATCGCGCCGGTCGTCGATTCGGGCAGCGGCACGTTCCGCGTGATCTGTTCCTTCGAGGGCGGCGGCGAGCTGCAGCCGGGCATGTTCGGCCGCATCCGCATCGACTACGACCAGCGCAAGGACGCGCTCGTCGTTCCGCGCATCGCGCTGCTGGAAGACGAAGGCGACCCGGCCGTGTTCGCGGTGAAAGCCGGCAAGGCCGTGCGCGTGCCGATCAAGCTCGGTTATCTCGATGGCCAGTGGGCCGAAGTGCGCCAGGGCCTGAAGGTGGGCGACCAGGTCGTCACCGCCGGCAAGGTCGCGCTGCGCGAAGGCAGCCCGGTGCAGATCGTCGGCGACCAGGCCAAGCCGGTGACGCCGGTCGCGGGCAAGGGTGGCATCGCTTCCGCCACCGCCGCTCGCTGATCGCACTCGGCCCCCCGGAGCTCGCGCGTGAACCATTCTTCCGATCCTGCATCCTTCAGCGTCGTCGAGTTCTCCACGCGTCGCCGCGTCACGGTGATGATGGCGACGCTGACCTTCATCATCTTCGGCTTCATCGCGTTGACCAACCTCAAGGTCAACCTGTTGCCGGACCTGAGCTATCCCACGCTCACGGTGCGCACCGAATACACGGGCGCGGCGCCGGCGGAAATCGAAACGCTGATCACCGAACCGGTGGAAGAAGCCGTCGGCGTGGTGAAGGGACTACGCAAGCTCAAGTCGGTTTCGCGCACGGGGCAGAGCGATGTCGTGCTCGAGTTCGCGTGGGGCACCGACATGGACAAGGCCTCGCTGGAAGTGCGCGACAAGATGGAAGCGCTCGCACTGCCGCTGGAAGCCAAGCCGCCCGTGCTGTTGCGCTTCAATCCCTCGACCGCGCCGATCATGCGCCTGGTGCTGGCGAACAAGGGCCGGGATTCGCAAGGCGCGCTGACCGCGTTGCGCCGTTACGCCGACGATGACCTGAAGAAGAAACTCGAACCGGTCGAAGGCGTCGCCGCGGTGAAGGTCGGCGGTGGCCTGGAAGACGAAGTGCAGGTCGACATCGACCAGCAGAAGCTCGCGCAGCTCAACCTGCCGATCGATACCGTCATCCAGCGCCTGCAGCAGGAAAACATCAACATCTCCGGCGGTCGGCTGGAAGAAGGCTCGCAGCGCTATCTCGTGCGCACGGTCAACCAGTTCGCCACCGTCGACGAAATCCGCAACCTGCTCGTCACCACGCAGGCCGCCGGCGGCGGCGGTGCGCAGAGCGCGGCGGAAGAAATGGCGCGCGTGGCGGCAGCGACGGGCAACGCGGCGGCGATGGCCGCGGCCTCGTCGGTGCAGAATGCATCGTCGGGCTCGTCGGCTGCGGCCGGCGGCATGCCGATTCGCCTGAAAGACATCGCCGACGTGCGCCAGGGTTACAAGGAACGCGAAGCGATCATTCGCCTCGGCGGCCATGAAGCCGTCGAACTGGCGCTCTACAAGGAAGGCGACGCGAACACCGTTTCGACCGCCGATGCGCTTCAGACGCAGATCGAAGCGATCAAGAAGCAGATGCCGCCGGACATCGGACTGACGGTCATCGACGACCAGTCGCAGTTCATCCGCCACGCCATCGCCGACGTGAAGAAGGACGCCATCATCGGCGGCCTGCTCGCGATCCTGATCATCTTCCTGTTCCTGCGCGATGGCTGGAGCACTTTCGTCGTCGGCCTGTCGCTGCCGGTGTCGATCATCACCACGTTCTTCTTCATGGGCCAGTTCGACCTGAGCCTCAACGTGATGTCGCTCGGCGGCCTCGCGCTGGCGACAGGCCTGGTGGTGGACGACTCGATCGTCGTATTGGAATCGATCGCGAAGGCACGCGAACGCGGCCTGGGCATCGTCGAAGCGGCGATCGCCGGCACGCGCGAAGTGAGCATGGCGGTGGTCGCCTCGACGTTGACGACGATCGCGGTGTTCCTGCCGCTGGTGTTCGTCGAAGGCATCGCGGGCCAGTTGTTCCGCGACCAGGCGCTGACCGTTGCCCTGGCGATCGCGATCTCGCTCGTCGTGTCGATGACGCTGATCCCGATGCTCTCCTCGATCCGCGGCCGCGCGCCGCTGGCGTTCAAGGAAGAGCCGCCGCATCCGCGCTGGGAACCGACCTCGAAGTTGCAGAAGCCCGTCGCCGCGACCGGTCGCGGCATCGGCTGGGCGATCCGCAACGGCGCCTTCGGCTTCTTCTGGCTCTTCGTTCGTGCGTGGCGCGGGCTGGTCGCCGTCATCGGTCCGGTGATGCGTTTCTTCAGCCGCCGCGCGATGGGCGTCTATGAAAGCCTCGAAGGGCGGTACCTGCGCACCTTGCCGTATGCGCTCGAGCATCCGCGCAAGATCGTCGCCATCGCCGCGCTCGCGTTCTTCGCCACGCTCGCCGTCGTGCCGCTGCTCGGCGCCGACCTGATCCCGCAGCTCGCGCAGGATCGTTTCGAAATGACGGTGAAGCTGCCGCCCGGCACGCCGCTGCGCGACACCGACCAGGTGGTGCAATCGCTGCAGGCCGAACACGGCAAGGACGAAAATCTCACCGCGCTCTACGGCGTGAGCGGCACCGGCACGCGCCTGGATGCCAGCCCCACCGAAAGTGGCGAGAACATCGCCAAGCTCACCGCCGTGATGAAGAACGGCGGCAGCGAAAAGATCGAGGCGCAACTGACCGAGAAACTGCGCAAGAGCATGGCAGGCCGCAGCGATGCGCAGCTCGACTTCAGCCGTCCGGAACTCTTCAGCCTCTCCACGCCGCTGGAAATCGAACTGCAGGGTCCCGACCTGCCGCAGATCGAAGCCGCCGGCCGCAGGCTCGCGACGATGTTGCGCGGCAATCCGCATTACGCCGACGTGACCTCGACGGTGGAGCAGGGCTTCCCGGAAATCCAGATCCGCTTCGACCAGGATCGCGCCGCCGCGCTCGGCCTGACCACGCGCCAGATCGCCGACATCGTGGTGAAGAAGGTGCGCGGCGAAGTCGCCACGCGCTATTCCTTCCGCGACCGCAAGATCGACGTGCTGGTGCGCGCCAAGGCGACGGATCGCGCGTCGGTCGAAGACATCCGCAATCTGATCGTCAATCCGAACAGCAGCACGCCGGTGCGCCTGTCGTCGGTCGCCGACGTCGTCGCGGGCACGGGTCCGAGCGAGATCCACCGCGCCGACCAGGTGCGCGTGGCGATCGTCTCGGCCAACCTGCGCGACATCGACCTGGGCGCCGCCGTGCAGGAAGTGCAGCAGATGGTGAAGGACACGCCGCTGGGCGCGGACGTCGGCATGCACATCGGCGGGCAGGGCGAGGAACTGGATCGTTCGGTGAAGTCGCTGATGTTCGCCTTCGGCCTGGCGGTGTTCCTCGTCTACCTGGTGATGGCTTCGCAGTTCGAATCGCTGCTGCATCCCTTCGTCATCCTCTTCACCATTCCGCTTGCGCTCGTCGGTGCGGTGCTCGCACTGCTCATCACCAATTCGGCGATCTCGGTCGTGGTGTTCATCGGCCTGATCCTGCTGGTCGGCCTGGTGGTGAAGAACGCGATCATCCTCATCGACAAGGTCAACCAACTTCGAGAGGAAGGCGTACCCAAGCGCCAGGCATTGGTGGACGGTGCGCGCTCGCGCCTGCGCCCGATCGCGATGACCACGCTGTGCACGCTGTTCGGCTTCCTGCCGCTGGCGCTCGCCTTCGGTGAAGGCGCCGAAGTCCGCTCGCCGATGGCGATCACGGTGATCGGCGGCCTGCTGGTTTCCACGCTGCTGACGCTGGTCGTGATCCCGGTCGTGTACGACCTGCTGGATCGCCGCTCGGACGAGTACTACGCCGACAAGCTGCGCACGCAGCGCGCCGATGCGAAGGCGGCGGCCACGCTGATCGAGCACGACCAGGATCCGTTGAACGGCAACGCTGCGCCGGAGGCCAATTCGTGAGCGTCGCCGAGCTCAGCATCAAGCGGCCCGTCACCACGATCATGCTGTTCGTGTCGATGGTGGTGGTGGGCCTGATCGCGGCGGTGCGCCTGCCGCTGGAAGCGATGCCCGATGTCTCGGCGCCGTTCCTGTTCATCCAGCTGCCCTATGCCGGCTCCACGCCGGAAGAAGTGGAGCGCACGATCCTGCGGCCGGTCGAGGAAACGCTCTCGACGATGACCGACGTCAAGAGCATGGAAGGCAACGCGACGTCCGAGCAGGGCAGCGTGTTCCTGATGTTCTCCGACTGGGACCGCGACATCGAGATCGCGGCGGCCGAAGCGCGCGAACGCATCGATGCGATCCGCGACGACCTGCCCGACGACATGCAGCGCTACTTCGTCTGGAAGTGGTCGACGAGCGACGAACCCGCGCTCGAACTGCGCCTGACCAGCAAGTCGCTCGACCTGACCAAGGAATTCGACCGCATCGACCGCGTTTACAAGCGCCGGCTCGAACGCCTGCCGGGCGTGGCGAAGGTCGAGGTGGAAGGCGCGCCGCAGAACGAAGTCGAAATCGCGATCGACCAGGACCGCCTCAACGCGCACGGCCTGGCGTTGAACGACCTGGACACGCGCCTGCGTGCGGTGAACTTCTCCGTTTCCGCCGGCCAGATCGACGACGGCGTGCAGCGCCTGCGCGTGCAGCCGGTGGGCGAACTGACCGACCTGCAGCAGTTGCGCGACCTCTCGCTCGCCAAGGGCGTGCGCCTGTCGGATGTCGCCGACGTGCGCCTCAAGCCCGAGAAGATGCCCTACGGTCGCCGCCTGGATGGACGTCCGGCAGTGGGCATCGATGTCTACAAGGAGCGCGACGCCAACCTCGTCGACGTCTCGCGCAACGTGCGCGCCGAGCTCGACACGATCAACAAGGAGCAGGGCACCAACGACATCGACCTGCTCGTGCAGTGGGATGCCGGCGAAAGCGTCACCGGTTCGCTGCTGGGGCTGGCCGAAGCCGGCGGCATCGGCCTGCTGTTGTCGATCGCGGTGTTGTACTTCTTCCTGCGCCACTGGCCTTCGACGCTGATGGTGACGTTGGCGATCCCGATCTGTTTCATCATGACGCTGGGCTTCATGTACTTCGCCGGCGTGACGCTCAACGTGCTGTCGATGATGGGCCTGCTGCTGGCGATCGGCATGCTGGTGGACAACGCGGTCGTGGTGGTGGAGAGCATCTACCAGGAACGCGAACGCCTGGGCGGCGAACCCAAGCTCGCCTCGATCATCGGCACGCGCCATGTCGCCATCGCGCTGTCGGCGGGCACCTTGTGCCACTGCATCGTGTTCGTGCCGAACCTGTTCGGCGAGAAGAACATGATCAGCATCTACATGGGCCAGATCGCGATCACGATCTGCGTCTCGCTGCTGGCCTCCTGGCTGGTGGCGGTGAGCCTGATCCCGATGCTCTCGGCGCGCATGAAGACGCCGCCGGCGGTGCGCAGCGCCAATGGCCTGATTCCCCGCCTGCAGCGCCGCTACGCCAACCTGCTGCGCTGGACGCTGGACCATCGCGGCTGGAGCGTGATCGGCATCCTGGTCATCGTGATGGCGAGCTTCGTGCCGCTGAAGATGACCAAGACGAACATGTTCGGCGGCGACGACGTCGGCGAAATCGACATCTACTACCAGTGGAAGGGCGCCTACACCAAGGAGCAGATGTCGGCCGAAATCCTGAAGGTCGAGCATTACCTCGACGCGCACCGCAAGGAGTTCGAAATCAACCAGGTCTTCTCGCGTTATCGCGAGCAGGGCTGGGCCGGCACGAACGTCAAGCTGGACACCAAGGACCGCGACAAGGTCGCCAAGATCACCGAAGCGATGCGCAAGGACCTGCCGAAATCGGCCCGCGCCAACATCGGCATCGGCGACCAGGGCGGCCCGGGTGGCGACCAGCAGGGCAAGGAAGTGCAGGTGATGCTCGTCGGCGATTCGACGCAGACGCTGACGGAGATCGCCGAGGACATCGTGCCGCTGCTCGCGCGCCACAAGGAATTGCGCGACGTACGCGTGGACAGCGGCGACCGCAACAGCGAACTCACGGTGCAGGTGGATCGCGATCGCGCCGCGGCCTTCGGCTTCAGCGCGAACGACGTGGCGACCTTCGTCGGTCTCGCGCTGCGCGGCGCACCCTTGCGCGAGTTCCGCCGCGGCGACACCGAAGTGCCGGTGTGGGTGCGCTTCGCGGGCGCCGACAACTACGGCACCGAAGACCTGGCGAGCTTCACCGTGCGCGCGCCCGATGGCCGCAGCGTCCCGTTGCTGGCCATGGTCAACGTGCAGGTACGCCCCGCCGCATCGTCCATCGAACGCACCAATCGCCAGACGACGCTGACGATCACCGCCGGCATCGCCGACAAGGTGACCCAGCCCGACGCGAAGAAGGCGATCGAAGACACGCTGGAGAAAGCGCGCGAAGGCTTCCCGCCCGGTTACAGCTACTCCTTCGACCGTCCCTCGTTCATGAGCGACGACGCGGCGGTGAAGCAGATGATGTGGAACCTGGTGATCGCCTTGTTCATGATCTACGTGGTGATGGCGGCGGTGTTCGAATCGCTGCTGTTCCCCTCGGCCATCATGAGCGGCGTGGTGTTCTCGATCTTCGGCGTGTACTGGCTGTTCTGGCTCACCGGCACCGAGTTCAACATCATGGCCTTCATCGGCATCCTGGTGCTGATGGGCGTGGTGGTGAACAACGGCATCGTCATGGTCGAGCACATCAACAACCTGCGCAGGCGAGGTCTGTCGCGCACCGATGCGCTCGTGGAAGGCAGCAAGGAACGCCTGCGTCCGATCCTGATGACGATGGGCACGGCGATCCTGGCGATGGTGCCGATCGCGGTGGGCAACACGCAGATGGCCGGCGACGGCCCGGCGTATTACCCGATGGCGCGCGCGATCGCCGGCGGCCTGGCGTTCTCGACGGTGGTCAGCCTGCTGTTCCTGCCGACGATCTACGCGATGCTCGACGACCTGCGCCATGGCACCGTGCGCGCGATCCATCGCGCACGCGGGAAGACCTTGCCGCCCGCGGCGGCAACGGTCACTGCGATCAGCACGAAGTAATCAGCCCAACAACTTCCCGAGCATGCGGGCACCGCCGAGCCATACACCGATGGCGGTGCCCAGGCTGGTCAGGAAGAAATTGAGCAGCACGCGCGCCACGCGATTGCGATACCAGCCGCGCACGCTTTGCACGTCGTCGCGCAGGGCCATGAAATCGGCGTAGGTCGGCTTGCGGACCCACGCTTCGACCAGCGCGCTGATCGTACCCGACGCGAGCGCCGGATGCAGCGGTGTCACGGGCGATGCGAAGAACGCCGCGATGATGCTCAGGGGATGGCCGCCGGACGCGGCGCAACCGATCGCGCCGAGCGTGCCGGTGATCAACACCCAGTACACGATCAGGTCGGCGCCGACATCCAGGCCGCCGCGCCAGAAGCCGAACGCGAATCCGCCCAGCACGAAGGCGGACAGCAGGATGGTGAACCACGGGAAGGACGACTTCTCCTTCACCGATTCGAGTTCGCCGCGGATGTCGCCGGGCGCGCGCGTTTCTTCGCGCAGGTGTTTCGCGAGGCCCTGCAGGTGGCCCGCGCCGACGACCGCGAGCACGTTGCGCGCGCCGCTTTGCGACGTCGCGCTTTCGCGCAGGCGCGCAGCCATGTAGCGGTCGCGCTCGCCGATGACGGTGTCGTACAACTCCGGGTTGTCCTGCGCGAATTCGCCGAAGCTGGATTCGAGCAGGTCGCCCTGCTTGAGCTTCTCGATTTCGTCGTGGCCGACTTCTTCATCGCCGAACAGCGAAGCGGCGATGCCGCCGCCGAGTTTCGCGCGCCCCCACCATCCCAGGCGCTGCGAAGCGCGCTTGAAGGTGAGGCCGACGTCGCGGTCGATCAGGTGCACGGGCAGCTCGCGTTCGCGCGCGTCGTTCACCGCGGCCTTGAGTTCGGCGCCCGGTTCGATGCCGAGTTGTTCGGCCAGGCGCCGTTGGTAAGCGGCCAAACCGAGGTTGGCGGCGAACAGGGCCGTCTTGCCTTCGCGCAGGACCTTGACCAGGTCCATGCGCGCGAGTGCATCGGGATCGCTCAGCGCGGCCAGGCGTTGCGGGTCGAGTTCGACCGCGACGGTATCGAAATCGCCGCTGGCGATCGCCGCGTGCACCGCGTCGACGCTGGCGCGCGAGACGTGCGCGGTGCCGAGCAGGGTGTAGGCGACGCCGTCGCGTTCGACGCGGATTTGTGGCTGGTCGGCGAAAAGGGTGGGGGGCTGCGTGTTCGGTTCGGTCATAGCCGCGCAGTATGGACGTTGTCCCCGCTCAGGCGAACCCGTAGGGCAAGTTCGGCGAGGACACGACGCGGACGCCCACGGTTTCGCCATGCGCGAACCGCAGGGCCGCCGCGATGACGCCAGCATCCCCCGCGATGCGGTTGTGGCCCAGGCCGCGCGTGCTGAGCAGGCGCGAACCGGCCCAGTAGCGTGCGTAACGCTCGCCTTCCGACCAAGGCACTTCGCGGTCCTCGACGTCGTGCACGATCAGCGCGGGACGCGCGATGCACGGTGCGTTGCGGTGCGCCTGGAGGTCGTCGAACGCGACACCCACGCGGCGTTCGAAGGAGCAGATCAGCGCGCGCCACAGCCGCTGCGGCAACGCGATCATGCGGGCGAAACGTTCGGTCGCCGCTTCCGGATCCGCCGCCGGTGCAATCAGCACGACGCGGTCGGCCTGCAAGCCGTGCGCGAGTGCAACGCTCGCCGCCGCGCCGCCGAGCGAGTGCGCGACGAGCAGCGCCGCGGGCCCGAATCGTTTGCCCACGGCGAGCAGTGTTTCGGCGAAGACCGGCAGGTTGGTGTGTTGGCCCGAACTGCGTCCATGCGCCGGTTGGTCGAACGCGACGACCGCATAGCCTTCGGCGCGCAAGCGCGGCACCCAGGGCAGGAAGCGCGTGCCGTGGCTCGACCAGCCGTGCGCGAACAACACGTAGGGCTGCCGCTGCGGATCGCCCCAGGTGTAGGTGGCGATGCGCTTGCCGTCGACGGTGATTTCGCCGATGCGGGCATCGCCGACGGGCGCGGCGAGCGCACGCGCGCGGCTGGACCCGAAGGGCGTGGAGAACAACTTGCCGGCAGCGCGCAAGGTCGTCGCGGGTTTGAGCATGCCGAAGACGCGGAACCCCAGGCGCACCGTGGCCAGATGCAGCGAGGAGCGAACGGTCGTGCTAATTCGGGAGGCGGGCGTGGCCATGGGGGAACTCCGGCGTGCGATCAGCGTTGGGGGGCGTAAGCGGCGATCCAGCGTTCGACGGCCGCATCGCCGTGGCGGCGCGCGACGTCGTAACCGAACAGGCCGGCTTCGTGGTGGACGGTCAGCGGAATGGCGTAGAGCTCGAACACGTATTGATCGACGTCGCCCGGTGCGAGGTGACCGGCGTCGATCGACAGTTGCACGGCGCGCGCGAGTTCGTTGCGCCAGCGCCGTTCGTTGTGGACGACGAGGTCGCGCAGCGCGCCGGGGCGGTCGTCGTATTCCATGACCGAGGCCATCAGCACGCAACCACCGACGGCAGCGGTGCTGCGCACCCATTCGAACCAGTGCGCCATGATCGCGCGCAGCCTGGGCAGGCCACGCGTCTGCGAAAGGGAAGGCATCAGCACGGCGTTGCCGAAACGCTGCGCGGCTTCTTCGAGCACCGCCAGCTGCAAGTCTTCGCGCGAACCGAAGTGCGCGAACACACCGCTTTTCGACATGCCGACCGCGGCCGCGAGCGGACCGATCGACAAGCCTTCCACGCCGGAGGCGCGTGCGATGTCGTAGGCCCGCGCGACGATCGTGTCGCGGGTGGCGGCGCCCTTGGGCGTGGCGGTCTGAGTGCTCATGGAGGCGGACATTAGCACGACCGTTCGTATTTGGAGGACCGCTGGTCGGTCAAGGCGATCCCCCATTCAGGGGAGACTAGTCGCGGTAGCGCTTCAGCAGATCCTGGTAGGCGTCGATGCGGCGATCCCGGAGGAAGGGCCAGATGCGCCGTACGTGCTCGCTGCGCTCCATGTCCACTTCGGCCATCAGGATCTCCGGAGTGTCCTGGCTGGCCTCGGCCAGAAATTCGCCCTGCGGGCCGAGCACGTGGCTCGAACCCCAGAAGCGGATGCCCGAGGTGCCCATCGGCGAGGGTTCGTGGCCGACGCGGTTGCAGCTCAACACCGGCAATCCGTTGGCGACCGAATGGCCGCGGTGGCTGAGGATCCATGCGTTGCGCTGGCGATCCTTTTCGTCCTGCGCGTCGTCGGGGTCCCAGCCGATCGCCGTCGGATAGAGCAGCAGTTCCGCACCGGCGAGCGCCATCAGCCGCGCGCCTTCGGGATACCACTGGTCCCAGCACACCATCAGGCCGAGGCGGCCGACGGAGGTGTTGATCGGTTCGAAGCCCATGTCGCCCGGCGTGAAGTAGAACTTCTCGTAGAAGCCCGGGTCGTCGGGGATGTGCATCTTGCGGTACTTGCCCGCGAGCGCGCCGTCGGTTTCGAAGACCACCGCGGTGTTGTGGTACAGGCCCGTCGCGCGTTTTTCGAACAGCGAGCTGACCAGCACGATGCCGTGTTGCTTCGCCAGGCGCGACAAGCGTTCCGTGCTCGGGCCCGGGATGGTCTCGGCGAGGTCGAATTCGCGCACGTCTTCGTGCTGGCAGAAGTACGGGCCGTTGTGCAATTCCTGCAGCAGCACCAGGCGTGCGCCGTTGCTCGCCGCTTCGGCGACGCGCGATTCGATCACGGCGAGATTGTCTTCGGCCGAACCGTGGTTGCGTTCCTGGATCAGCGCGACGGGGAGCTTGGTGGTGCGCGTCATCGCACGAGTCCTTGCGGCAATTGCATCGTGATGCAGTGGAGGCTGCCGTTTTGCCAGATCAGCGGGCGGCAGGGGACTTGCACGATGTCGCGGCCGGGGAAGGCTTTTTCAAGCACCGCGGCGGCCAGCGCATCGGCCGGATCGCCGTAGGAAGGCATGAGCACGGCGCCATCGACGATCAGGAAGTTGGCGTACGACGCGGCCAGGCGACGATCCTCGTCGAGGATCGGCTGCGCCCACGGCAACGGGAACAGGCGATACGGCGCGCCGTCCTTCGTGCGCAGCGCCGCGATTTCATCGGCCATCGCGCGCAATTCGGCGTAGTGCGAATCCGACGGGTCGTCGCAGCCCTGGAAGACGATCGCATCGTCGGGCGCGAGGCGGGCGAGGGTGTCGATGTGCGCGTCGGTGTCGTCGCCTTCGAGGTAACCGGCGTCGAGCCACAACACGCGATCCTGGCGCAGCCAGTCCTTCAAACGCGCTTCGAGCGATGCGCGATCGTCGTCCGGATGGCGCTCGTGCAGGCAACGCCAGGTGGTGAGCAGCGTGCCGGCGCCATCGGTTTCGATCGCGCCGCCTTCGAGTGCGAAATCGATGGGCGTGCGTTGCGCGTGTTCGAAGACGCCTTGTTCGACGAGGCGTTCGATCAACTGGTCGTCGCGGCTGGCTTCGAACTTGCCGCCCCAACCGGTGAACCGGAAATCGAGCAGGCGGAAACCCTCGGGCGTGCGCAGCGTGATCGGGCCGGAGTCGCGCAGCCAGGTGTCGTCGTATTCGACTTCGACGAAGCGCACGCGCGACAGATCCACGCGCGCCGAGCGCAAGCGCGCCTCGGCATACGTCTGCAGGTCTTCGTCGGCCACGCACACGATCACGCGCGTGTAGCGCACGAGCGCGGCGACGAGCGCGATGTAGGTTTCCTCGACTTCACCCAGGCGGTCGGCCCAGTCGGTGTCGGCGTGCGGCCAGGCGATGAGCACCGCGGACTGGGATTCCCACTCCGCGGGGAAGCGTGTTGCGAGTTCGGGCATCAGCGGATGGCGGGCTTCGGGCCGACTTCGTTGGCGTCGGCCTTGTTGGCGACGGCGTCGATGACGCGGTTCTTCTCGAAGTAGACGGTGAACGTGGGATAGGACCAGCGGTTGATGGTCGGCCACTGGTGCTTCTGGCCGCCGCGCGGGTCGAGCTTGCTGGTGGGCGCGCCGAACCTGGATTCGACTTCCTGCGCGCTCATGCCGCGGGCCGGCATGGCGGCGGTGTTTTCCTCGCGCACGCGTTCGATCAGCAGCGTGTCGCCTTCGGTGACACGGGGTTGCTGGACCGGAGCGGTGTCCTGCGCGAAGGCGGCGCCGGCGCAGGACAGGGCGAAGATGGATGCGGCAACGATGCGGACGACCATGCGGACTCTCCCCGTTTGGCATTCAAAGCTGAATGCAGGTGGGCGGGATTGTAAGCACGAACCCGGCGCCGAAAATGCGAAAGCCGCCTCGCGGCGGCCTTCGTGTTCCCGGCGAATCGAATCGCTTAGCGCTGGCGCGCCTTGAAACGCGGGTTGGACTTGCAGATCACGAAGACCTTGCCACGACGGCGGACCACCTTGCAGTCGCGGTGACGGGCCTTCGCCGACTTCAGGGAGGACAGGACCTTCATGACGAACCTCGGCAACGGTTGAATGTGGATGGGTGGAGCGAAGCCGCGCATTCTGACGGGTTTTCTTCGGCCGCTCAAGTGGTTGCACTACAATCGTTCCCCATGACCGAAGCCCAGCCCGACCACCCGCCCATTCCCGTCCTCACCATCGACGGCCCCTCCGGCTCCGGCAAGGGCACCATCAGCCGCCACGTGGCCCAGCGCCTGGGCTGGCATTACCTGGATTCGGGCGCCCTCTACCGCGCGGTCGGCATCGCCGCCGGCTGGAACGACATCGACCTGTCCGACGCCTCGGCCCTGGTCCGCTGCACCTTCGATACGCAGATCGACTTCCGCGAGGGGCAGGGCGGCGACGAGCCCCGCGTGATCGTGAACGGGGTCGACGCCACGGACGACCTGCGGACGGAAACCGCCGGTGCGGCCGCCTCGGCCATCGCCGCCATCCCCGAGGTCCGCGCCGCGCTGAAGGAGGCCCAGCGGGCCTATCGGCGCCCGCCGGGCCTGGTCGCCGACGGCCGGGACATGGGCACGGTGATCTTCCCCGATGCCGCCATCAAGGTCTTCCTGACGGCCAGTGCCGAGGAAAGGGCCGAAAGGCGCCATAAGCAGTTGAGCGAGAAGGGAGTTTCCGTTACATTGCCCGGTCTGTTGCGCGAGATCCTCGCCCGCGACGCCCGCGATGCGAACCGGGCAGTGGCGCCCCTGCGGCCGGCCGATGACGCCGTCCGCATCGACACCACCGGCCTTTCGATCGAAGCCGTCGTCGAGCGCGTGCTGGCATTGCTGCCGGCACGCTGAGCGTCGTTACCGCGTTACGGACAAAGCCCTCGACGCGCATGGGTGCGCGCCGCGGTCCATCACTCCAACCCCCTGGTCGCTTCATCCCGAAGCACCGCCTGAGAATTTCCTAATGTCCGCTGCAATGACCGAATCTTTTGCCGAACTGTTCGAACAGAGCCAGGCCGGCCTGGCCAAGCTCAAGCCCGGCTCCATCGTCACCGGTGTCGTCGTCGAGGTCCGTACCGACGTCGTCGTGATCAACGCCGGCCTGAAGTCCGAAGGCATCGTGCCGATCGAACAGTTCCGCAACGACGCCGGCGAGATCGACGTTGGCGTGGGCGATGAAGTGAAGGTCGCCCTCGACTCGCTCGAGAACGGCTTCGGCGAAACCGTGCTGTCCCGCGAGAAGGCCAAGCGCGCGATGGTGTGGGACGAACTCGAGGAAGCGCTCGAGAAGAACGAAACCATCACCGGCCGCATCAGCGGCAAGGTCAAGGGCGGTTTCACCGTCGACATCAAGGACGTCCGCGCATTCCTGCCCGGTTCCCTGGTCGACGTGCGCCCGGTCCGCGACCCGGTGTACCTGGAAGGCAAGGAACTCGAGTTCAAGCTCATCAAGCTTGATCGCAAGCGCAACAATGTCGTCGTCTCCCGCCGCGCGGTGGTCGAGAGCGAACATTCGGAAGAGCGCGAGCAGCTGCTCGAGAAGCTGGTCGAGGGCGCCGTGCTCAAGGGCGTCGTCAAGAACCTCACCGACTACGGCGCGTTCGTGGACCTCGGTGGCATCGACGGCCTGCTGCACATCACCGACATGGCCTGGAAGCGCGTGCGCCATCCGTCCGAAGTCGTGGAAGTCGGCCAGGAGCTCGACGTCCGCGTGCTCAAGTACGACCGCGAGCGCAACCGCGTCAGCCTCGGCCTCAAGCAGCTGGGCGAGGATCCGTGGGACAACATCGCCCGTCGTTACCCGGCCAACACCCGCGTGTTCGGCAAGGTCTCCAACGTCACCGATTACGGCGCGTTCGTCGAAATCGAGCCGGGCGTCGAAGGCCTGGTCCACGTGTCCGAAATGGACTGGACCAACAAGAACGTCAACCCGTCCAAGGTGGTCCAGGTTGGCGACGAAGTGCAGGTCATGGTGCTCGACGTGGATGAAGAGCGTCGCCGCATCTCGCTCGGCATGAAGCAGGTCACCAGCAATCCGTGGGAAACCTTCGCGGCCATCCACAAGAAGGGCGACAAGGTGTCGGGCCAGATCAAGTCGATCACCGACTTCGGCGTCTTCATCGGCCTGGACGGCGGCATCGACGGTCTCATCCACCTGTCGGACATCAGCTGGAACTCCACCGGCGAAGACGTCGCGCGCAACTTCAAGAAGGGCGACAACCTCGACGCCGTCGTGCTCGCGGTCGACCCGGAACGCGAACGCATCTCGCTGGGCGTCAAGCAGCTCGAGCAGGATCCGTTCGGCCAGTACATGGCGGCCAACCCGAAGGGCTCGAAGGTCAAGGGCACCGTCAAGGAAGTGGACGCCAAGGGCGCGACCATCGACCTGGGCGAGGGCGTGGAAGGCTACGTGTCGGTCCGCGACATCTCCTACGACCGCATCGAAGACGCCAGCCAGCACCTGAAGGTCGGCGACGAAATCGAAGCCAAGTTCACCGGCATGGACCGCAAGGGCCGCACGCTGCAGTTGTCGATCAAGGCCAAGGACGAGGCGGACACCGCCGAAGCCATGGCCGAGTACAACAAGGCGTCGGACGCTTCCACGGGCACCACGCGCCTCGGCGCGCTGCTCCGCGAGCAGCTGAACAACAAGTCCGAGTAAGAGCAGCATCGCGAAGGCGGCCCGGTCATCGGGCCGCCTTTCGCACAAGCAGGAAACGCCAAGCACTCCACTGCCTGCATCAGACGAGCCAGAATGACCAAGTCCGAACTGATCGAGATCCTCTCCGCGCGCCAGGGCCACCTGAAGGCGGACGACGTCGATCTCGCGGTGAAGTCCTTGCTCGAGATGATGGGCGGGTCGCTCAGTGGCGGCGAACGCATCGAAATCCGCGGTTTCGGCAGCTTCTCGCTGCACTACCGTCCGCCCCGCCTGGGGCGCAACCCGAAGACCGGCGATTCCGTCGCGCTCCCGGGCAAGCACGTCCCGCATTTCAAGCCCGGCAAGGAACTCCGCGAACGCGTCAGCGCCGTGGTGCCGGTCGAACCGGACGCATGAGTTCATCGGCTAAGCTGACCTCTCCCATGCGAAGGAGCCGCAGCGCCGAATGATCCGATTGATCCGTCTCCTGATCGCCCTTGCATGCCTCGCGGCAGGCATCGTCGTGGGTGCGCTCAACCCGCAGGCGGCGGTCCTCGACTTCGGTTTCGCACGCGCGACGAGCTCGCTCGGCGTGATCGTGCTGGTCTCGCTGCTAGTCGGCGTCATCGCCGGCGGCCTGGCCCTGGCGGCGAGCGTCATCCTGCCGATGCAACAACGCCTGCGCCGCGCGCAGAAGCCCGACGCGCGTTCGCGCGACGCAACCTCCGACAACGACCGGACGCTCCCCTGACGCATGCTGGAATTCGTCAACCAGTGGTTCTGGTTCTTCCTTCTCCTGCCGCTGGCGGCATGGAGCGGCTGGCTCATCGGCCGGCGCGGTGGCGAGCGCCACAGCGACACGCAGGTCAGCCGCCTGTCGACCACCTACTTCCGCGGCCTGAACTACCTGCTCAACGAGCAGCCCGACAAGGCGATCGAAGTGTTCCTGCGCATCGCCGAACTCGACAAGGACACGTTCGAAACGCAAGTCGCGCTCGGGCATCTGTTCCGTCGTCGCGGTGAAGTCGATCGCGCGATCCGCTTGCACCAGGCACTCGTGCAACGGCCAGATCTGTCGGACCAGCAGAAGGTGCAGGCGCTGCTCGCGCTCGGCGAGGACTACATGCGCTCGGGCTTGCTCGATCGCGCCGAGACCGTCTTCAGCGACCTGGTGCGCCTGGACATGCGCGCGCCGCAAGCGCTCAAGCACCTGATCGGCATTTACCAGGCCGAACGCGACTGGGCGAAGGCGATCGAGAACGCCACGCGCTACGAGGAAATCACCGCCGAACCGATGGGCAAGCTGGTCGCGCAATTCGAATGCGAACTCGCCGACCGCCATCGCGCCGCGGGCGAAGTGGAAGCCGCGCGCGCCGCCGTCGCCCGCGCCTACCAGGCCGATGCGAACTCCGTGCGCGCCGGCATCCTCGAAGGCCGCATCGAACTCGAAGACGGCAACGATGCCGCCGCCATCCGCGCCTTCGAGCGCGTGGCGCGCATCGACGCCGACTATCTCCCGGAAATCCTGCCGCAGTTGCTGCCGGCCTACGAACGCGTGGGCGATCTGTCGGGCGCGCGCAGTTTCCTCACCGAGATGATTGAGCACTATCGTGGCGTTGCGCCCGTGCTCGCATTGACCAGGATGGTCGAAGCGGAGGAGGGCGTGTCTTCGGCGCGTGCGTATCTCGCGCAACAGTTGAAGGATCGTCCGTCCGTGCGCGGCGAAGCGGCGTTGATCGACCTCACTCTCGCCGATGGCGGCGATCCGGCCGCCACGCTGGAAGACCTCAAGCACATCACCGACCAGTTGCTCGTGCGCAATCCGAGCTATCGCTGCAACCGCTGCGGTTTCGGTGCGCGCGCGCATCATTGGCAATGCCCCAGTTGCAAGGAATGGGGTTCGATCAAGCCGCTGCTGAACTACGCGGTCGTTTGATGTCCCCGGTTTGGTTGCTCGCGAGCCTGCTGATCGGACTGGGGGGCACCTGGTTCGCGCGTGCGTATGCGCTGCGTCGCGGCGTCGTCGATGCACCGGGCGAACGTCGCGCGCACACCACGCCGACGCCACGCGGCGGTGGGGTTTCGATCGTCGTCGCGCTGTTGCTGGCGGGCGCCGTGTTGCTGCAATCCTTGGCCGACCCGTTCGAACTCGGCTGCGCGCTCGCAGGCCTGGTGTTGGTCGCGGGCGTGGGCCTGCTCGACGATCACCGCCCCATGTCGCCGTGGGTCCGACTGGTGGTGCAGGCCGTCGCCGCGGCGCTGCTCGCGGCCGGTGTCTGGCACCAGGCCGGTGAACCGATCCTCGCCCTTGCGGCATTCGTGCTGGCGATGGCGCTGACGAACATCTGGAACTTCATGGACGGGATCGACGGCATCGCCGCGACCCAGGCCCTGCTGTGCGCACTCGCGATCGGCCTGCTGGGTTCGGGCACGTGGGCGTGGTGGGCCTTCGCGCTGGCTGCGGCGACGGTGGGCTTCTTGCCCTTCAACTTTCCGAAGGCGCGCATCTTCCTCGGTGATGTCGGAAGCGGAGCGCTCGGGTTCGCGCTGGCCGCGTTACTCATCCGGGCGGCGGAGACCTCGCCGTTGAATGCGGGGTTGTGGGCGCTGCCGATCTCGGCCTTTGCGATCGATGCAACGCTGACGCTCGCGCGCCGCGTGCTGCGCGGGGAGCGCTGGTGGCAGCCGCATGCGCAGCATCTGTATCAGCAATGGGCGCGGCGCACGGGCTCGCACGTCAGGGTCACGCTGGCTTATGCAGGATGGACGCTCGCCGCCATCGTCCTGATGGCGACGCTCTCAGGTCAGGGACATGACTCGTTGCGGGTGTCGATCGTCGTCGTCGCGTGGTATACCGCCGGTATTGGGGCGTGGTGGATGCTGCAAAGGGAAGGGAGTGCCGCGGTGAAGGAAAGCACCCGATGATGTCGTGGCGTCCGAACTGGGCGTCGGCCTTGCCGCGGACCGCGGTCCTGGCCCATGACCTGATCATGGTTTGGCTCAGCTGGAACGGCCTGCGGCTCGTCCGCCATGGGCTCGCCGGCACGCCGGTCGATGTGCCGTCGCTGACCTCGCCGGAAATGCTGCTCGTGCTCATCGCGCAGGGCCTGGTGCTGTGGCGCGTGGGCCTGTATCGCGGGCTGTGGCGTTTCGCCAGCGTGCCCGACCTGTTCAACCTGGCGAAGGCCGCGGTCCTGGGCGTCATCGCCATCACCCTCGGCCTGTTCCTCTACAACCGCCTGGCGACGGTGCCGCGCACGGTGCTGATTCTGTATCCCTTCGCGCTCGTCGGCCTGCTCGGCGCGCCGCGACTGCTGTATCGCGTGTGGAAGGAACACACGCTCGCGCGCACGCATGCGCAGGGCGTGCGCGTGCTGATCCTCGGTGCGGGCCTGGCCGGCGAAGCGCTCGTTCGGGACTTGCGTCGCACGGGCGCCTACGAACCCGTCGGCTTCCTCGACGACGCCGCGCAACTGCGCGGCAGCAAGTTGCAGGGCGTGCCGGTGCTCGGCCCGATCGCCGACCTGGAATCCATCGCGCGCGAAACCGCCGCACGCCTGATCGTCATCGCGATGCCGTCCGTGCACGCCACGCTGCTGCAGCGCGTGGTTGCGGTGTGCGAACGCACCGGCATTCCCTTCCGCATGGTGCCGCGCCTGGACGACATGCTCGAAGGGCGTTCGCAGCCAGGCGAACTGAAGGAAGTTGCGATCGAGGACTTGCTGGGCCGCAGCCCGGTGATGCCGGACTGGAAGGCGATCCGCGGCTGGCTCGGCGGGCGTTCGGTGCTCGTCACCGGTGGCGGCGGATCGATCGGTGCGGAGTTGTGCCGCCAGTGCGCCAAGCACGGCGCACGACGCGTGGGCATCGTGGAGATCGACGAACTCGCGCTCACCACCACAGTCGCCGAACTCAAGCGCGATTTCCCCGACCTGGACTGCGTGCCGCTGCTCGGCGATTGCGGCGACCCCGCGGTGATCGCGCACGCACTGCGCCTGTCCGAACCCGACGCGGTCTTCCACGCCGCGGCCTACAAACAGGTACCGCTGCTCGAAGACCAGTTGCGCGAAGCCGTGCGCAACAACGTACTCGCCACCGACACGGTCGCGCACGCCTGCCACGAAAACGGCGTCGGCACCTTCGTGCTGATCTCCACCGACAAGGCGGTCGATCCGGTCAACGTGCTCGGTGCGACCAAGCGCCTGGCGGAAATCGCATGCCAGTCGCTCGTCGACCGGCGCTCCACGCGCTTCGTCACCGTGCGTTTCGGCAACGTGCTCGATTCGGCCGGCAGCGTCGTGCCCCTGTTCCGCGAACAAATTCGCAAGGGCGGCCCGGTCACGGTCACCGACCCCGAGGTCACGCGCTTCTTCATGACGATCCCCGAAGCCTGCCAGTTGATCCTGCAGGCTTCGGCGATCGGCGCGCACGAAGCGGTCTACACGCTCGACATGGGCGAACCGGTCGCGATCCGCGTGCTGGCCGAGCAGATGATCCGCCTGGCGGGCAAGCAGCCCGGGCGCGACATCGCGATCGTCTACTCGGGCCTGCGTCCGGGCGAGAAATTGCACGAGACGCTCTTCCACGCCGACGAGCGCTATCGCCCGACCTCGCATCCGAAGATCCTCCAGGCCGAACCGCGCGCGGTCTCGCCCGAGGCCGTGCACGAGGCGCTCGCGCAACTGCGCGAAGCCTGCGGCCGTTACGACCTGGAGATCATGTCCCGGGTGTTGCGCGCGGCGGTGCCCGAATTCGCGCCTGCACCCGCCGTGCACGCGCAGGCCGCCACCGTGGTGGCCTTTCCCGCCCGCAACGCCCGCAGGATCTGATGACCCCGATCGCCCCCAATTCCACGCGCCGCGTGCGCAAGGCCGTGTTTCCCGTCGCCGGCCTGGGTACGCGCTTCCTTCCCGCCACGAAGACCGTGCCGAAGGAAATGCTGCCGATCATCGACAAGCCGCTGATCCAGTACGCCGTCGACGAAGCCATCGAAGCCGGTTGCGACACGCTGGTGTTCATCACCAACCGTTACAAGCACGCGGTCGCCGATTATTTCGACAAGGCCTACGAACTCGAACAGAAGCTCGAGCGCGCCGGCAAATACGAGCAACTGGAACTCGTGCGCAACGTGCTGCCGCCCGGCGTGCGCGCGGTGTTCGTCACGCAGGCCGAAGCGCTCGGCCTCGGCCACGCGGTGTTGTGCGCGAAGGAAGTGATCGGCAACGAGCCCTTCGCCGTGTTGCTGCCCGACGACCTGATCTGGAACCGCGGCCCCGGCGCGCTCAAGCAGATGACCGACCACGCCGCCGAATCCGGTGCCAGCGTGCTCGCGGTGCAGGACGTCCCGCGCGACAAGACCAGCAGCTACGGCATCGTGGCCACCGGGGATTTCACGGGTCGCAAGGGCCGCATCAGCGCGATCGTCGAAAAGCCGGAGCCCGAAGACGCGCCAAGCACGCTCGCCGTCGTCGGCCGCTACGTGCTCGACAGCCGCATCTTCGAACTGCTCGAACAGGTAAAGCCGGGCGCGGGCGGCGAGATCCAGCTCACCGATGCCATCGCGCAATTGCTCGTCGAGCAGGACGTCGATGCGTATCGCTTCCGCGGCACGCGCTTCGACTGCGGCACGCACATCGGCCTGATCGAAGCGACGATCCGCTACGCGCTCGACCACGAAAAACTCAGCGAAGCCGCGGCGCGCACGATGCAGACGGCGCTCGACGAACTGGGCGTGGTCGAACTGAAGTAGGGCAGGGCGGCCCGGTGCGATGCCTGCTCCCTTCGCCGCCTCGCCCATCGGAGATGTCCTGATCGCGATCGCGCAGATCGGGGTCGCGCTGGCGGGCTTTTCCGGTTTGATCGCGGCGATCCGCACGACGGCGCCGGAAGGTTGGCATCCGCGCGATCCCTGGTCGCTGTCGTGGATGCTCGCGACGAGCATCGGCGCATTGATGCTCGCCTTGTTGCCCCTGTGGCTCGGTTTGTTTCCGTGGTCGACCGACCGCGTGTTCCGCATCTCGTGCGGCGTGACGTGCATCTATACCGCCGTGCTGGTCGTCGTGCGCTCGATCGCGGGTCGGCGCCTGACGCGCGCCGGTTACCCGCCGCGCGTGCCGTATTTTCCGCTCACGCTGACCTGTTTGCTGACGGCGGCGGCGATCGCCAGCGGCCTGGGGGCCTTCGGCGTGCTCGGCGAGGACATCGTGCCGGTGTTCGCCGGCTGCCTGTTCGTGCTGTTGCTCGCCTCTGTCCTTGTGCTGGCGATTTTCCTGATCCTGCTCGCGCGGTCGTTCGACAACACGCCGCGCGACAAAGGGCCCGACGAATAGCCGGGCCCGAATCGGTCACACCGCTTCGAAGATCCCCGCCGCGCCCATGCCGGTGCCGATGCACATCGTCACCAAGCCGTACTTGAGCTTGCGACGCTGCAGGCCGTGCACGATGGTCGCGGTGCGCACCGCACCGGTCGCACCGAGCGGATGGCCGAGCGCGATCGCGCCGCCGAGCGGATTGACCTTCGCCGGATCCAGCTTCGAATCGCGGATCACCGCGAGCGCCTGTGCGGCGAAGGCTTCGTTGAGTTCGATCCAGTCGATCGCATCGATCGACAAGCCGGCCTGCGACAGCGCCTTCGGAATCGCCGCGATCGGGCCGATGCCCATCACTTCCGGGCGCACGCCGGCGACGCTGAAGCTGCGGAACTTCGCCAGCGGCGTCAGCCCGTAATCCTTGATCGCCTGTTCCGAAGCAAGCAGCACCGCGGCCGCGCCATCGCTCATCTGCGAACTGTTGCCCGCGGTGACCGTGCCGCCGAACTGGCCGTTGCGGAACACCGGGCGCAGCTTGGCGAGCCCTTCCAGCGAGGTGTCGGGACGCGGGCCTTCATCGCGCTTCACGATGCGGCGCACTTCCTGGATGACGTTTCCGTCGGGCAAATGCGAGATCACTTCGTAGGGCGTGATTTCGGCATCGAATTCGCCGGCCTGCATCGCCGCGAGCGCCTTCTGGTGCGAGGCCAGCGCGAACGCATCCTGGTCTTCGCGCGAGACCTTCCATTCCTCGGCGACCTTCTCGGCGGTGATGCCCATGCCGTAGGCGATGTTGATGTTTTCGCCGCCCTGCGCGAACACCGCCGGGCTCAGCGCCACCTTGTTGCCCATCATCGGCACCATCGACATCGATTCGGTGCCGCCGGCGAGCATCAGGTCGGCATGGCCGAGGCGGATCTGGTCGGCGGCGAGCGCAACGGCCTGCAGACCCGACGAACAGAAGCGGTTGATCGTCTGCGCCGCGATGGTGTGCGGCAGGCCCGCGAGCAACGCGCCGATGCGCGCGACGTTCATGCCTTGCTCGCCCTCGGGCATCGCGCAGCCGATGATGATGTCGCCGATGCGCGAAGCATCGATGCCCGGCGCCTGCGCGACCACGCTGCGCAGCGCGTGCGCGAGCATGTCGTCGGGGCGGGTGTTGCGGAACACGCCGCGCGGCGCCTTGCCGACGGGCGTGCGGGTGGCCGCGACGATGTAGGCCTCTTGTACTTGCTTGGTCATGTCAGTCAGTTCCTGAGCGGCTTGCCGGTCTTGAGCATGTGCGCGATGCGTTCCTGCGTTTTCGGCATCTGCGCCAGCGCCACGAAGTGTTCGCGTTCCAGGCGGAGCAACCATTGCTCGTCGACGAGCGTGCCGCGATCGATCTGTCCACCGCACAACACGGTGGCGATGCGCGTTGCGATCTCGTAATCGTGCGGCGAGATGAAGCGGCCTTCGAGCATGTTGACGAGCATCATCTTGAACGTCGCGATGCCCACGTCGCCCGCGGCCTGGATGCGCCGCGCCGGCAACGGCGGGCGGTAGCCGGAATCGGCCAGCGCACGCGCCTGTGCACGCGCGACATCGAGCAGTTCGAAGGCGTTGAACACCACGCCATCGCCGTCGCGCGCGAGCTTCAACTGCTTGGCTTCGAACGCGGAGGTGGACACCTTGCCCATCGCGACCGATTCGAAACCCGTCTTCAACTGCGCGAAGACGTCACCGCCCGGACCCGCGGCTTCGGACGCGCGCAAGGCGAGTTCCTTCAGGCCGCCACCCGCGGGCAACAAACCCACGCCCGCTTCGACCAGGCCGACGTAGCTTTCCAGCGCGAACACCGAACGCGCGGCGTGCATCTGGAATTCGCAGCCACCGCCCAGCGCCAGGCCGCGCACCGCGGCGACGACCGGCACGAGCGAGTACTTGATGCGCTGGCTGGTCGCCTGGAAGTTGGCGACCATGCCTTCGAAGCCTTTCACGTCGCCGGCCTGCAACAGGCCGAGCGCACCGGCGAGATCCGCACCGGCGGAGAAGGGCTCCTTCGGCTGCCAGATCACCAGGCCGCGGAAGTCGCGTTCGGCGATCGCGATCGCTTCCTGCAATCCGTTGAGCACGTGGTCGTTGACGGTCTGCAGCTTGGTCTTGAAGCCGACGACCGCGATGTCGTCGCCTTCATCGACCCACATGCGCACGCCGTCGTTCTCGAACACCGTGCGGCCCTGCGAGAACTTCTCGCCGAGCACCGGATCGGGGAAACGCTGGCGCTGGTACACCGGATTGGACGAGCGGGGCACCGTCGCATTGCGCGCGGGGCTGTAACTGCCCGCGGGACCGTGCACGCCATCGCGGCCGTCGAACACCCAGTCGGGCAACGGCGCGTTCGCCATCGCCTGGTTGCCGACGATGTCGTCGGCGATCCATTGGGCGACTTGTTTCCAGCCCGCGGCCTGCCAGGTTTCGAACGGGCCGAGCGACCAGCCGTAGCCCCAGCGGATCGCGAGGTCGACGTCGCGCGCGGTGTCGGCGATGTCGGCCAGGTAATACGCGGTGTAGTGGAAGGTGTCGCGGAAGCACGCCCACAGGAATTGCGCCTGCGGATGCTCGCTCGCGCGCAAGGCGGCGAACTTCTTCGCCGGGTCGCGTTCCTTCAACATCTCGGCCACCGAGGGATCCAGTTCACCGGCGCTGGCGCGGTAATCCTGCTGCGCAAGATCCACGACGAGGATGTCCTTGCCGCGCTTGGTGTAGAAGCCTGCGCCGGTTTTCTGGCCGAGCGCGCCCTTCGCCACCAAGGCCTGCAGCCATGCGGGCGCGGCGAAGTACTGATGCCACGGATCGTTCGGCAGCGTGTCGGCCATCGTCTTGATCACGTGCGCCATCGTGTCCAGGCCGACGACGTCCGCGGTGCGGTAGGTCGCCGACTTCGGACGGCCGATCGCGGGGCCGGTGAGCGCATCGACCGTGTCGAAGCCCAGGCCCAGGCGTTGTGTGTGATGCATCGCGGCCAGCATCGAGAACACGCCGATGCGGTTGCCGATGAAGTTCGGCGTGTCCTTCGCGATGACCACGCCCTTGCCGAGCGTGGTGACGAGGAAGGTTTCCAGCGCTTCGAGGATTTCGGGATCCGTCGTCTGTGCGGGAATCAATTCGGCCAGGTGCATGTAGCGCGGCGGATTGAAGAAATGCACGCCGCAGAAGCGGTGGCGCAGCGCTTCGGGCAGCACGCCGGCCAGGGCATTGATGCCCAGGCCCGAAGTGTTGCTCGCGAGCACCGCGTGCTCCGGGACGAAGGGCGCGATCTTGCGATACAGCTCCTGCTTCCAGTCCATGCGCTCGGCGATCGCTTCGATCACCAGGTCGCAGCCGCGCAGCACTTCCAGGCCCGTGTCGTAGTTCGCCGGCACGATGCGATCGGCGAGCGACTTGTCGGCGAGCGGAGCGGGGGAGAGTTTGGCGAGGTTCGCGATGGCCTTCAGCGCGATGCCGTCGGGCGGGCCTTCCTTCGAAGGCAGGTCGAACAGCACCGTATCGACGCCGGCATTGGTCAGGTGCGCGGCGATCTGCGCGCCCATCACGCCCGCGCCGAGCACGGCGGCCCGGCGTACAAGCAGTTTCTTCGACATGTTACGTAAGCCCATGAAAGGGAAAAAGAAATGGGGACTACTTAAAGCAACATCTCAACTCTTGAAGCCAGCAGCCGCGAAGCGGATCAATTCCTCCGCCGCGTGCTGGCGATGCGCGGTTTCCGAGACGCCCGAGGGGCGCTTGATCAAGCCGAAGTCGGCCATCGCATAGGTCAGGGCGCCGGACAGGAAGTCCAGTCGCCAATAGAGCGCTTCTTTGGTGAGCCCAGGCATACAGTGGGCGATGGCCTTCGCGAATTCGCGCAGCACGTGGCCGTACTGGTCGGACAGGAACTTGCGCAGGCCGTCGTTCTTCTCGGCATAGGCGCGCGCGATGACGCGGATGAACGCGCCGCCACCGTGGCGGTCCTGGGCCATGGCCAGGGCGGGCTCGACGAAGGCGGCGAGAATCGGCTCGAGTTCGCCCGGATGCGCCTTCATCGCAGTCTTGAGGGCTTCGAGGCGATGGGCGCTCATGTCGTCCATGCGGCGGCGGAAGACCTCGTTGACGAGGTTTTCCTTGCTGCCGAAGTGGTAGTTCACCGCGGCGATGTTGACGTCGGCGCGGCTGGTCACCTGGCGCAGCGAAGTGCCGGAGAAGCCGTATTGCGCGAAGAGTTCTTCGGCGGCGCCGAGGATGCGGTCCTTGGTCGAGAAATGCACGGTGGTGGTCATGGCGCAGGGTCCTCGTGGTGCCGTTCAAACGGGCGGTTCAAACGCTCGCTTGGATCGTAGTCCGTACGCTGACGTATCGTCAAACGGTCGATCCGCTCCAGCCGCTCACGCCAGGTTGCGTTCCACGCGTGCAAGTGCGGCGTCCAACGGCTAGAATTGCATCCAGCCATATCGGCTAAACCCGCGTTCCGTCGCGGGTTTTTCTGTTATCCTCGGGCCGCGCGACAAGTCGCGAGCCCGCCTGCCCGGAGAGTTTCCAAATGGCGCTGGAGCGCACCCTTTCGATCATCAAGCCCGATGCCGTTGCCAAGAACGTCATCGGTGAAATCTATTCCCGCTTCGAGAAGAACGGCCTGAAGGTCGTCGCCGCGAAGATGAAGCACCTGTCGAAGCAGGAAGCCGAAGGGTTCTATGCCGTGCACCGCGAGCGCCCGTTCTTTGGCGCGCTGGTGAACTTCATGGTCTCCGGCCCGGTCATGATCCAGGTACTCGAAGGCGAGAACGCGGTGCTGAAGAACCGCGACCTCATGGGCGCCACCAATCCGAAGGATGCCGCCGCGGGCACCATCCGCGCCGACTTCGCCGACTCGATCGACGCCAACGCCGTGCACGGCTCGGATTCGCTCGAGAACGCCGCGATCGAACTCGCGTACTTCTTCCCCGCCACCGACGTCTACGCGCGCTGAGCGCTTGACTGACAGGTCATCGAAAGCAATTTAGTGAACGCGATCTCCACCAAACGCAACCTCCTCGAGCTCGACCGCGAGGGCCTGGAAAACTTCTTCGCCGACACCCTCGGCGAGAAGCGTTTCCGCGCGCACCAGGTGATGAAGTGGATCCACCATCGCTACGTCACCGATTTCGCGGAGATGACCGACCTGGGCAAGGTGCTCCGCGCCAAGCTCCAGGACGCGGCGGAAATCGTCGTGCCGAAGGTGCAATTCGAAAAGCCTTCGGCCGACGGCACGCACAAGTGGCTGCTCGGCATGGATGGCGGCAACGCCATCGAGACGGTGTTCATTCCCGACAAGGGCCGCGGCACGCTCTGCGTGTCCTCGCAGGTGGGCTGCGCGCTCAACTGCCAGTTCTGCTCCACCGCCACGCAGGGCTTCAACCGCAACCTTTCCACCGCCGAGATCATCGGGCAGGTGTGGGTCGCGGCGCGTCACCTCGGCAACGTCCCGCACCACCAGCGCAAGCTCACCAACGTGGTGATGATGGGCATGGGCGAGCCGCTCGCCAATTTCGACAACGTCGTGCGCGCGATGAACGTCATGCGCGACGACCTGGGCTTCGGCCTGGCCAACAAGCGCGTCACGCTGTCGACCGCGGGCATGGTCCCGATGATCGACAAGCTCGGCGAAGTCTGCGACGTCTCGCTCGCGATCTCCTTGCACGCGCCGAACGACGAGCTGCGCAGCGAACTCGTGCCGCTCAACAAGAAGTACCCGATCGCCGAGCTGCTCGACTCCGCCGCACGCTACGCGATGCGCAAGAAGGGCACCTCGATCACCTTCGAGTACACGCTGATGAAGGGCGTCAACGACCAGCCGCAGCATGCGAAGCAGCTCGCGCGCCTGATGCACAAGTTCGACAACGCCGTGCAGATGAAGGACGCGGCGAAGGTCAACCTCATTCCGTTCAATCCTTTCCCGGGCACGCGCTTCGAGCGCTCGCCGGACGAGGACATCCGCGCGTTCCAGAAAACCTTGCAGGAAGCGCGCGTGCTGGCGACGGTGCGGCGCACCCGCGGCGACGACATCGACGCCGCGTGCGGCCAGTTGAAGGGGCAGGTGCTCGATCGGACCCGGCGCCAGGCCGCGTTCCGCAAGCACCTGGCCGAACAGGGGATTGGCGATGCGGCGGCCTGAGGTCGTCGTCGTCGCACTCCTGGTGGCCCTGGCCGGGGCCGGCTGTTCGCGTGTCGCCTTCATGAAGACCGACACCTCGCGCGGCAAGTTCGAGGAAACCAACGCACCGGTCGTCGTCCACGACACGCCCGAAGCGCGCAATCGCACGCAATCGCGCAATGCATTGGGCATGTCGGAAGACGGCCTGCGCAGGGGCGACCTGGTCGCCGCCGAAAAATACGCACGCCAGGCCCTCTCGATCGATCCCAACTCGGTCGGCGCCTACACGCTGCTGGCGGTGATCGCCGAACAGCAGGGCCAGTCCGCGCAGGCGGGCCAGCATTACCAGCGCGCCTCGCAACTCGCGCCGAACGATGGCCGCACGCTCAACAATTACGGCACGTGGCTGTGCAAGAACGGGCAGGCGCAGGCCTCGCTCGACTGGTTCGACCGCGCGCTCCAGGCGCCCGGTTACGCCACGCCCGAAGCCGCGCTCGCCAACTCGGGTAGTTGCGCGCTCGATGCCGGCGATACGGTTCGCGCCGATCGCGACCTGCGCCAGGCCCTGGCGCTGGCGCCGGAAAATCCGGTCGCCCTGGCCGGGCTCGCGCGGCTGCAATTCCGGTCGGGCAACTATTTCGAAGCACGCGCTTTCTCCGAGCGCCGGCTGGCGGCTGCCCCGGCGGATGCCGATGCGCTAGTGCTTGCGTCACAAATCGAAGACAAACTCGGCGACAGTGCCGCGGCGGCGCGATACGTTCGCCGCTTGAGGGAGGAGTTCCCGGGCGCTGCGTCGGGGAACGCGGGGGGATCGAAGTCGCCATGACCAGCGAACACGAACACGCCTACGCATCCGGCGGAGAGCCCGGTGTCGGCGAGCGTTTGCGCAAGGCACGCATCAATGCGGGCCTGACGATCGACGATGTCTCCGACAAGCTCAAGATGCCCCATCGCGTCGTGGAAGCGATGGAAGCCGAAGACTGGAAGCGCCTCGGCGCGCCGGTCTACGTCCGCGGCCAGTTGCGCAGCTATTCGCGCCTGCTCGGCCTGGTGACCTCCACCACGCTCGCCGCTTCCGGCGTCGCGCCGATCGAACCCACGCCCATCGTCGCGCGCAGCTATACGCCGCGGATGACGCGCTGGTTCGAACAGGGCAAGCGTCGCCTGGTCTACATCATCCTGACCGCGGCGCTCGTCGTGCCCGCGTGGCTGGCGACCAAGCCGCACATCATGGGCCGCACGGATCCGGCGACGGTGCAGTCGCTCGATGCGCCCGCCACCGGCGCGCCGCTGGTCGGCGACGCCAACGCGCCCGCGCCCGTCGCGAACGAACCCACCGTCGTGGCTTCGATGACGCCCAATCTTTCGCCGCGCCCGGTGGCGAAATCCGCGCTCGTGCTCCGCCTGACCGGCGACAGCTGGGTGCAGGTGCAGTCGCCCGATGGCCGCACGATCGAGAAGGGCCTGCTTCCGGCAGGCACCATGCGTTCCTATGCCGCGGGCGAAGTCGGCCGCGTCACGCTGGGCAACGCATCGGCGGTGGTGGTGCAGCAGGGCGATCGCCCGCAGGACCTGACGGCGTTCCGCCGCGCGAACGTCGCGCGCTTTACGGTATCCTCTGACGGTTCCCTGGCGCCGGTCGGCGACTGACCCACGCGCTTCCAGGGCCCGCATGCGGGGCAGGCGTACGCGTCCCGCGCACGCGCGCGGCCCGCATCCCCCGACAGCAACAGTCCAAGAGACAGCCGAAGAGTCAGCATGGTCGATCATTTGCTCGATGAGCACGAACAAAGCGAACGCGTCCGCGGTTGGTTGCGCCAGAACGGTGGCGGCCTCATCGGCGGCATCGTCCTGGGCCTGGCCGTCATCGGCGGCTGGAACTGGTGGCAGAACCAGCAAGCCGGCCAACGCGCACAGATGGGCGCGCAATATTCGGAAGTCGTCGACGCCATCGGCGCGAACGACCTGAAGAAAGCCGCGGCCGAAAACGTCGCGCTGTCCAAGTCCGATACCGAGTACGCCGCCCTCGCCGCGATGCAGCTGGCGCGCGCGCAGGTGGAGAAGGGCGACCGCGACGCCGCCATCGCCACGCTCAAGGGCGTGCACGCGAAGGACCCGGCCATCATGGGCGTCGTGCATTCGCGCCTCGCGCGCCTGTACCTGGACGGCGGCAAGCCGCAGGACGCGTTGACGCTGCTCGGCGACAAGCCCGAAGGCGCCGCGGCGATCGAAGCGCGCGGCGATGCGCTCTTCGCGCTCGGCCGTACCGAAGATGCACGCGCCGCCTACACGCAGGCGCTGTCCAAACTCGACGTCGCCACCCCGGCGCGTCGCCTCGTCGAACTCAAGCTCATCCAGGTCGGCGGAAGCCCGGCCCGGCCGGAGGCCAGCATCTGATGTCATCGCATTCCCGCATCGTTTCGCGCGCGGCGCTCGTCCTCGCGTGCGTGTTCGTCCTCGGCGGCTGCACCACCGTCAAGGGGTGGTTCGGTGGCAAGGACGACAAGAAAGCCGCCGAACCGGCTGAGCTGACCGACATCACGCCGACCGCCAAGGTCGCGAAGATGTGGTCGGTCGACGCCGGCAAGGGCGAAGGCAAGATCGGCGTGCGCCAGGGCCCGGCGGTCGCCGACGGCAAGGTGTACGTGGCTGCGATCAAGGGCGGCGTGAGTGCGCTCGACCTGCAGACCGGTGCCGTGCAGTGGACCTACAAGCCGGCCGAAGTGGAAGACAAGCCCGACGTGCGCCTCTCCGGTGGTCCCGGCGTGGGCGGCGGCGTGGTGGCGGTCGGCGGCCTCGACGGTGAAGTCATCGCGCTCGATGCCGCGACCGGCACCGAGAAGTGGAAGGGCAAGGTCGGCGCCGAAGTCATCGCCGCGCCGGCCATCGGCGACGGCCTGGTGTTCGTGCGCAGCAACGATGGTCGCGTGACCGCGTTCGACGCCGAAACCGGCGCGCGCCGCTGGTTCTGGCAGCGCGACTTGCCGGCGCTCACCGTGCGCGGCAACGACGCGGTGCTGATCGGCCCGGGCTTCGTGTTCGTCGGCAACGACGACGGCACGGTCGCCGCGCTGTCGACCACCGACGGCCGCCTGCTGTGGGACCAGGCCGTCGCGCAAAACGAAGGCCGCAGCGAACTCGATCGCATGTCCGACGTCGACGGCACGCCTGTCCTCGACGGCACCACGATCTACGCCACGAGCTTCAAGAAGGAAACGCTGGCATTCGACGGCCCGACGGGCCGTCCGCTGTGGCAGCGCGAAAACGGCGGCGCGGGCCGCATCGGCAACGCGCCCGACCGCCTGGTCGTGGCCGATCCGGCCGGCACCGTGTGGGCCATCGACAAGGCTTCCGGTGGCGCGCTGTGGTCGCAGCCTGCGCTCGCACGCCGCAAGGTCACGGGCGTGGCGGTGCAGGGCGATTACGCCGTGGTCGCCGACTACGACGGCTACGTGCATTGGCTGCGCCTGTCCGACGGTGCGTTCGCGGCGCGTGCGCGCGTCGGCGGCGATCCGGTGAAGGCCGCGCCCGTCGTGTCCGACGGCGTCCTCCTCATCCAGAACACCGACGGCGAAGTCACGGCTTTCCGTCTGCAGTAAGGGTCAAAATGCTTCCCCTCGTCGCGCTGGTAGGTCGTCCGAACGTCGGGAAGTCGACGCTGTTCAATGCGTTGACGCGCTCGCGCGATGCCCTCGTGCACGACGAGCCCGGCGTCACGCGCGATCGCAACTACGGCGTGTGCCGCCTGGATCCCGAGCGCCCGTTCGTGCTCGTGGATACCGGCGGCATCGCCGGCAGCGAGGAAGGCCTGGCCGGCGCCACCGCGCGCCAGTCGCGCTCGGCGGCCGAAGAAGCCGACCTGATCCTCTTCATCGTCGACGGCCGCGAAGGCGCGTCCTCGATCGACGACGAAATCCTCGCGTGGCTGCGCAAGGTCGACACGCCGACCTTCCTGGTCGTCAACAAGATCGACGGCCTGGATCCGCAGGCTGCGCTCGCCGAGTTCGCGCGCTACGGCTTCAAGGACGTGCTGGCCACGTCGTCGTCGCACAAGACCGGCATCGACACGCTCCTCGCGCACGCACTCGCCGTGCTTCCGAAGGATGGCGACACCGCGGTCCTCGACGAGGATCCCGAGCGCATGCGCGTGGCCTTCGTCGGCCGCCCGAACGTCGGCAAGTCCACGCTGGTCAACCGCATCCTCGGCGAGGAACGGATGATCGCCTCCGACGTGCCGGGCACGACGCGCGATTCGATCGCCGTCGACCTGGAACGCGACGGCCGCAAGTACCGCCTGATCGACACCGCCGGCCTGCGTCGCAAGGGCCGCGTGGAAGAGGCCGTCGAGAAGTTCTCGATCGTCAAGACGCTGCAGGCGATCGAGCACTGCCAGGTCGCGGTGATCATGCTCGACGCCGTCGAAGGCGTGACCGAACAGGACGCGAGCGTGCTCGGCGCGGTGCTCGACGCCGGCCGCGCGCTCGTCGTCGCGGTCAACAAGTGGGACGGCCTGAGCGACTACCAGCGGCAGCAGAACGAATCACTGCTCTCGCGCAAGCTCGCATTCGTCGAGTGGGCCGAAGCCGTGCGCATCTCCGCGCTGCACGGCTCGGGCCTGCGCGAATTGTTCAAGGCCGTGCACCGCGCGCATGCGTCGGCCACGCGCAAGTTCACCACCGCCGAAATCACCAAGGCGATGGAGATCGCGTACGAAACCAACCCGCCGCCGGTCGTGCGCGGGCACGTCGCGAAGCTGCGTTACACGCACCCCGGCGGCGAGAATCCGCCGACCTTCATCGTGCACGGCTCGCGCTTGCGCACGCTGTCGGATTCGTATCGCCGGTACCTGGAAAACTTCTTCCGCAAGCGCTTCAAGCTGGTGGGCACGCCGATCCGTTTCATTTTCCGGGAAGGCGAAAACCCCTACAAGGACAAGCCGAAGAACGCGCTCACCGACCGCCAGGTCGCGAAGAAGCGCCGCCTGATGCGGCACGTCAAGGGCAAGTAAGGCCCGCGTGATCGCGCCGCGGGACATCGCGCTCGGAATCCTCGCCGGTGGCCGCGGCACGCGGCTGGGTGGCATCGACAAGGCCTGGATCGTGCGCGGTGGCATCACGCAAGTGCAGCGCCTGGCCAATCGGTTCGAACGCGAGGTCTCGCGCGTGCTGGTCAGCGCGAACCGCGATCTCGAACGCTACGCATCGCTGGGCTTGACCGCGGTGCCGGATCGCACGCCCGATCTCGGCCCGATCGGCGGCCTCGATGCACTCGCGCAGGCATGCGCGCAGCCGTGGTTGCTCACCGTTCCCGTCGATCTCGTATTCGTCAACGATTGCCTGGTGCCTACGCTGGCCAGCGCGGGCGGGCAGGGCGCGAGCATCGAAGACGACGACGGTCCGCAGCCCCTGGTGGCGTTGTGGAATGTCGAAGCCCTGCGTACGGCCGTGCTGGCGAACGAAGACCGCTCGGTGCAGGCCTTGCAACAACGCCTCGCGATGCCGCGCATCCGCCTGATCGGCGTTCGCCTCGGCAACCTCAACACGCCCGACGATCTCGTCGCGGCCCAGGCCCGGCTCCCCTGACATGCGCGATGACTTCCCCACGCAACTGACGTTCGAACAAGCGCAGGCCATCGTCGACGCGAGCGCGGCCGAACATCGCCTGCCGATCGAACGCCTCGCCCTGGCGCGCACGCACCAGCGCATCCTCGCGCAGGACGTGGTCGCACCGATCCCGCAGCCGCCCTTCGACAACAGCGCGATGGACGGCTACGCCGTGCGCCACGCCGATCTCGCGCAAGGCGAAACGACCTTGCAATTGGTCGGGGAACAATTCGCCGGTCGCACGCGCGATCTGCACGTGCAGGCGGGCGAATGCGTCCGCATCACCACCGGTGCGCCGATGCCGCGGGGTGCCGATACCGTCGTCATCCGTGAAGTGGTGCGCGTCGAAGGCGATCGCATTGCGATTCCCGCCGACATCCGCGCCGGCGCCAACGTGCGCCACGCGGGCGAAGACGTGGAAGTGGGCGACGCGGTGTTCGCGCCGGGCCTGGTCCTGACGCCGGCGCGCGTGGCCACCGCCGCATCGCTCGGCATCGATCAGCTCGCGGTGTCCGCGCGGCCCACCGTCGCCGTCTTCACCACCGGCGACGAACTCGTGCCCCCGGGTATTCCACTCGAACCGGGCCAGATCCACGACAGCAACCGCGAGTTGCTGATGGGCCTGTTGCGCGCCGATGGGCTCGAACCCACCGCGTGGCCCACCTTGCCCGACGATCCGGAACGCATCGCTTCGATGTTGCGCGACGCCGCATCGAGTTTCGATGTCGTGATCACCTGCGGCGCGGTGTCGGCGGGCGAGAAGGACCACGTCCCCGCGCTGCTCGACGCGCATGGCCGCATCGCGTTCTGGAAGGTGCGCATGAAACCGGGGATGCCGCTGCTGTTCGGCGACCTCGACCGTGCACGATTCCTGGGATTGCCCGGCAACCCGGTCTCGGTCTTCGCGACCTATGCGACGCTCGGGCGCCGCCTGATCGACGGACTGCAGGGGCGTACCGAAGCGCGCCGCCAGTTCCGGGCGCGCCTGTCCGCGCCGATCGACAAGGCGCACGCGCGCCGCGAATTCATCCGCGGCCGGCTCACGGCCGGCGAAGACGGCACGGTGCGCATCGCACCCGACGCCGCCACCGGCTCGCACCGCCTGCGCGCGGCGGCGATGGCCGATGCGCTGATCGTCGTTCCGGAAGGGCCGCAGCAGCTTTCCATCGGCGATGTCGTCGACGTGCTGCCGTATTAACGGACCAGGCGGATAATCCTCCAATGTCCGTCCACGAACGCACCCCCGCCGAAGCCCTCGCACGCCAGCAAGCCGGCGCGCTGTTGATCGATGTCCGCGACGCGCACGAGCGCGCACTCGGCACCGCCCACGGTGCACGCGGGATCGCGCGTGCGGACCTCGAGGCCGACCCTTCGGCGCACTTGCCGGACACCACCGCCGAGATCCTGTTGATCTGCCAGAGCGGCCGGCGTTCGCAATTCGCCGCCGATGCGCTGGCTTCGCACGGATACACGAACCTGGCCTCCGTCATCGGCGGGACCGTCGCGTGGTCCGCCGCGGGCCTGCCGATGGATGCGCCCGAGCTCGACGACGATTTCAGCGATCGCTATTCGCGCCACTTGCGCTTGCCCGAAGTCGGGCTTGCGGGACAGAAACGCCTGGAAGCGGCCACGGTCCTCGTGATCGGTGCAGGCGGGCTCGGTTCGCCGGTGGCGTATTACCTCGCGGCCGCGGGTGTCGGCACGTTGCGCATCGCCGACGACGATGTCGTGGATCGCAGCAACCTGCAGCGACAGATCCTGCACACCGATGCACGCATCGGCGTGTCGAAGGTCGAGAGCGCGCAGGCCACATTGCACGCGCTCAATCCGCGCACGCGCATCGAAGCCATCCACGAACGCGTGACTTCCGACAACGTCGAACGCCTGCTGGAAGGCGTCGACATCGTCGTCGACGGCGCCGACAACTTCGCCGCGCGCTACCTGCTCAACGACGCGTGCGTGAAACTCGGCAAGCCGCTGGTGTACGGCGCGGTGCATCGGTTCGAAGGGCAGGTGGGCGTGTTCGACGCGGGGCGCCATCGCGGTTCGGCGCCGTGCTATCGCTGCCTGTTCCCCGAACCGCCGCCGCCGGAAGCCGCCCCCAATTGCGCCGAAGCCGGCGTACTCGGCGTGGTGCCGGGCCTGATCGGATTGTTACAGGCCACCGAAGCGATCAAGTTGATCCTCGGCATCGGCACGCCGCTGACGGGCCGCCTGTTGCACGTCGATACGCTGGGCCTGCGCTTCCGCGAAACGCGCCTGGCGCCGGACCCCGATTGCCCGGTGTGTCCGCCCGGGCGTGATTTTCCCGGTTACATCGACTATGCGAGGTTCTGCGCAGGGGGCTGAACCGCCGGCCCCACGACGGGCCCGGGGGTGACATGGAAGTTGCAGTCCGCAAGCAGGTCGCTTCGTTGTTGGTGTTGGTCGCACTTGCGTTCGCGGGCGTGCAGGAAGCACGCGCAGGCGAACCCTGCGACATCGCCGCGCCGCCGGCGACCACCTGGGGCCAGCGTGTCGCCGCCGTGGCCTGCGCCGAGAGCCGCCTGTGGTATTCGCCGTTCCTCGACGAGCAAGGGCGCCTGGCGAGCATCCGCGTGGCCGAAGCCGAGAACAGCCGCCTGCAGGACGGCACCACCACGGCGTGGCGTCGCGTCGTGGATTACTGGAAGGGCACCGGCCTGCTGTACGCGATGTCCGGCCACATGGGCGCGAACGAATGTGGCTATTCGCTCGACGTGTGGCCTGGATCGGCCGCATGCCGCGCCTTCGTCATCGATACGCCGTGGTCGGCGACCTTCGTCTCTTTCGTCTACGTGCGCGCAGGCGTGCCCGGGTTCGCGCCGTCGGCGAGTCATTTCGATTTCGTGCGACAGGCGTTGCGGGGCGGGCCCGACGCGCCGCTGCGCTTCGCCGATCCCGACACCGAAGCGCCGGCGGTCGGCGACCTGCTGTGCTTCACGCGCGGGCAGAGCGTGCCCATGGGGTCGGCGGGCATTCGCGCGTACGTCGAACGCGGTGGCGACAACATCGCCATGCATTGCGACATCGTGGTGTCGATCGACGACGGGAAACTCTATGCTGTGGGCGGCAACGTCCTGCAGGGCGTCACGATGCGCACGCTGCACGTCAACCGCACCGGCGCGCTGTGGAACCTGCCGCATCGCGGCACGATGACCGTGGCGTGCACACCCGGCGCGAGTGCAGGGTGCACGTTCAATCGGCAGGATTGGGTGGCGTTGCTGAAACTCGAACCCAAGGCGGGCGCGCCGCCGCCGATGCCGGCCTCGCCGGTGCAATGCTGCACGCTATGCCCGTTGCCGATGCCGGCGAACATGCGGCGCTGCCCGGTCGAACCCAAACCGCTGACGCCACCGACGCCGCCCGCGGTGCCCTGATCAGGCGGCGGGCGTCGCGCGTTTCGGCCGCGGCCTGGTGCGCTCGTCCATCTGCACGCCGAGGCAGGTGTTGCAGTGGATGCATGAAAACGTCATCACGCGCCGCTGCTTGGTCGCACCGTCGATCGTTGCGATCGCCTGTTCGACGTTGACGTGCAGTACGCGCATGTCGCACTTCGGGCATTTCGACTGGTTCATCATCAAGGGTTCCCCACGAAGGCCATGAGCGAACGCGCGTAAGTGGCGCTTGCGGCGACCGTCGAATGATCGTCGTTCGGCAGGTCGAGCACGTTGGCTTTGCGGTGCAGCGATGCGATCAGGTTGTCCGTGTTTGCGGCAGGCACGACGTCGTCGCGGCCGGCACGCACGATCAGCAACGGGCCCTTGTAATCGCGCAGGTAAGTCGCCTGTTCGTACTTGTCCTGCAGCAGCCATTTCACGGGGAGCCACGGGTAATGGGTCTGCGCGACGTTCGCCATGCTGTCGAAGGGCGTGACGAGCACGAGCTTGGCAACGGGCCGCCTGGACGCGACGTAACTGGCCACCGCGCTGCCGAGGCTGCGGCCGATCACCACGATCTTCGCGCCGGGCTGGCGCGCCTGCACCTGGTCGAAGACGGCGAGGGCGTCTTCGAGGATGTCGGCCTGGGTCGGCGTACCTTCGCTGGCGCCGTAACCGCGATACGGCACCAGGTAGGTGCTCGAATTCGGAAACCACTTCGCGAAGTCGGCCTTGCGCATTTCGATGCGTTCGGCGTTGCCGCCGAAATACACCACGGCGCCGGGCTGCCCGATGTTCACCAGCCAACCATTGAGCATCACGCCGTTGCGGGCGATGCCGAAGTCGGTCTGCGCCGGATCGGACTTGGTGTCCTGCGGGAGGTAGAGGATGTCGCGCTGCTTGGCGTACATCCATCCGCACACGCCGGCATAGGCGAGGACCGGGGCGGCGGCGATCAACGTGATCACGACGGGTTTGCGGAGTTTCATCGCGGTGCCTCCTTGCGTTGCGCGGCCTCGAAGGCGGCCAGTTGTTCCGGCGTGGCCTCGCGCTGGTGTCTGGCCTTCCATTGCGCGAAGGGTTCGCCGTAGACAGTGTCCCGGGCCTCTTCCTTCGTCAACGCGATTCCTCGGTGTTCTGCGGCCTGGCGGTACCAATCGGCCAGGCAGTTGCGGCAAAAGCCGGCCACCGTCATCAAATCGATGTTCTGCACGTCCGCGCGCTCGCGCATGAGGTGCTCGACGAGGCGGCGGAACACCGCGGCCTCGAGTTGTGTATTTTCGTAATCCTGCCCGCTCATGCGTCGTGCTCGTTGCCTGTGGTGGCCCTCATGGTCGCGAGGCTACAACGGGTCGGCAATAATGTCCGGCCCTGACTCCAACATACGGCCGGTCGCCTGCACATGACGATGCCCCCCGCCCGCATCCTCGACGGCAAGCGGATCGCCGAGGAACTGCTCGATTCGCTCAAGGCCCGGGTTTCCGCGCGCGTCGCCGCGGGCAAGCCACGCCCGGGCCTGGCCGTGGTCCTGGTGGGCAACGACCCGGCCTCGTCGGTCTACGTGCGCAACAAGCGCCGGGCCGCGGAGAAGGTGGGGATCCGCGCGATCGACCACGACCTCCCGGCCACGACCACCGACGCCGAGCTCCTGGCCCTGGTCGACCGCCTCAACGCCGACCCCGAGGTCCACGGCATCCTCGTCCAGCTGCCCCTGCCGGACCGGCGCGATGCCACCGAGTTGATCCACCGCATCGACCCGCGCAAGGACGTCGACGGCTTCCATCCCGAGAACGTCGGCCACCTGGCCCTGCGGCAGTTCGGCCTGCGGCCCTGCACGCCGCGCGGCATCACGACCCTGCTGGCCTACACCGACCGGCCCGTGCGCGGGGCCAGCGCGACGATCGTGGGCGTCTCCAACCACGTCGGCCGCCCGATGGCGCTGGAGCTGCTGATCGCCGGCTGCACGGTCACGGCCTGCCACAAGTTCACGCCGCCGCAGGTGCTCGAGGCCTCCGTGCGCAACGCCGACATCCTCGTCGTCGCCGTGGGCCGCCCCGGGCTGGTCCCCGGCGAATGGGTCAAGGAAGGCGCGGTGGTGATCGACGTGGGCATCAACCGCCTCGACGACGGCCGACTGGTCGGCGACGTCGGTTTCGAAGCGGCCGCCAAGCGCGCCAGCTGGATCACGCCGGTCCCCGGCGGGGTGGGGCCGATGACCGTAGCGACACTCATGCAGAACACTCTGGAGGCGGCAGAGGCATCAGACGCGGGCTGATTCCGGCTACAATGTCGCGCTTCCCGCACTCGGGTAGCCCAATGCTCCGCATCCTGGCCGAAGCGCTTACCTACGACGACATCTCGCTCGTCCCCGCGCATTCCACGGTCCTCCCCAAGGACGTCCGCCTCGCCACGCGCCTCACGCGCAACCTGCGACTGAACATGCCGATCGTGTCCGCCGCCATGGACACCGTCACCGAAGCCCGCCTGGCCGTCACGATGGCCCAGCTCGGCGGCATCGGCATCCTCCACAAGAACATGTCGATCGAACGCCAGGCCGCGGAAGTGGCGCGCGTCAAGAAGTTCGAAGCCGGCGTGATCAAGGAGCCCTTCACCGTCGGGCCGGAAACGACGATCGGCGAAGTGCTCAAGCTCACGCGCGCGCGCAACATCTCCGGCGTGCCGGTGGTCGAGAACGGCCAGTTGATGGGCATCGTCACCGGGCGCGACATGCGCTTCGAGAAGAAGCTCGACGATCCGGTCCGCCACATCATGACCAAGAAGGATCGCCTGATCACGGTGCGCGAAGGCGCCAGCGACGAAGAAGTCGTGCAGTTGCTGCACAAGCACCGCATCGAGAAAGTCCTCGTCGTCAACGACGGTTTCGAACTGCGTGGCCTGATCACCGTCAAGGACATCCAGAAGAAGCAGGACAACCCCAACGCCGCGTACGACCCGAGCGAGCGCCTGCTCGTCGGCGCCGCGGTCGGCGTGGGCGGCGATACCGAACAACGCATCGAAGCGCTCGTCGCCGCGGGCGTGGACGTGATCATCGTCGACACCGCGCACGGCCATTCGCAGGGCGTGCTCGATCGCGTGAAGTGGGCGAAGAAGCGCTTCCCGAAGCTCGAAGTCGTCGGCGGCAACATCGTCACCGGCGATGCGGCGCTCGCCTTGATGGACAACGGCGCGGACGCGGTGAAGGTCGGCGTCGGCCCCGGTTCGATCTGCACCACGCGGATCGTGGCCGGCGTCGGCGTGCCGCAAGTCACCGCGGTCTCGATGGTCGCCGAAGCGCTGCAGGATCGCATCCCGCTGATCGCCGACGGCGGCATCCGCTATTCGGGCGACATCGGCAAGGCGATCGTCGCCGGCGCGTCGAGCGTGATGATCGGCGGCCTGTTCGCCGGCACCGAAGAATCGCCGGGCGAAACCGAACTGTTCCAGGGCCGCAGCTACAAGAGCTATCGCGGCATGGGTTCGCTGGGCGCGATGGAGAAGGGGTCGAAGGACCGCTATTTCCAGGACGCCAGCGACGCCGACAAGCTCGTGCCCGAAGGCATCGAAGGCCGCGTGCCGTATCGCGGCCCGCTCAGCGGCGTGGTGCATCAACTCGCCGGCGGCCTGCGCGCGACGATGGGTTACGTCGGTTGCGCCACCATCGAGGAAATGCGCACCAAGCCGTCCTTCGTGAAAGTGACCTCCGCCGGCACGCGCGAATCGCACGTGCACGACGTGCAGATCACGAAGGAACCGCCGAACTACCGCGCTTCTTGAACCACCGCGCCGGCTTCGTGCCGGCGCTTTCGCATCAGGGCCCCCAATGACCCACGACATCCACACCGACAAGATCCTCATCCTCGATTTCGGCGCGCAGTACACGCAGCTGATCGCGCGCCGCATCCGCGAGCTCGGCGTCTATTGCGAGATCTGGGCGTGGGACCACGATCCGTCGGAAATCGCGAAGTTCGGCGCGAAGGGCATCATCCTGTCCGGCGGCCCCGAATCCACCACGTTGCCCGGTGCGCCGAGCGCGCCGCAGGAAGTGTGGGATTGCGGCCTGCCGCTGCTCGGCATCTGCTACGGCATGCAGACGATGGCTGCGCAACTGGGTGGCGCGACGGAAGCTGCGGACCAGCGCGAGTTCGGCCATGCGCAGGTCGAAATCGTCGCGCACGATGCCTTGTTCGACGGATTGAAGGACCACCCGGGTTCGCCGCCGCGCCTGGATGTGTGGATGAGCCATGGCGACCATGTGTCGCACGCGCCGCCGGGGTTCACCGTCACCGCGCGCACCGATCGCATTCCGGTCGCCGCGATGGCCGACGAATCGCGCCGCTGGTACGGCGTGCAGTTCCATCCCGAAGTCACGCACACGCGGCAGGGGCAGGCGCTGTTGCGTCGCTTCGTCGTGGACATCTGCGGCTGCGACACCTTGTGGACGGCCGCGAACATCATCGACGACCTGGTCGCGCGCGTGCGCGCGCAGGTGGGGTCGGAGGAAGTGATTCTCGGCTTGTCGGGCGGCGTGGATTCGTCCGTGGTCGCAGCGCTCCTGCATCGCGCGATCGGCGATCAGTTGACCTGCGTGTTCGTCGACACCGGCCTGCTGCGTTTCGAAGAAGGCGACCAGGTGATGGCGATGTTCGCCGAACACATGGGCGTCAAAGTGATCCGCGTGGATGCCGCGCCGCGTTACTTCGCCAAGCTCGAAGGCGTCGGCGACCCGGAAGCCAAGCGCAAGATCATCGGCAATCTGTTCGTCGACATCTTCGACGAAGAATCCACCAAGCTCGCGAACGCCAAGTGGCTCGCGCAGGGCACCATCTATCCCGACGTGATCGAGTCGGCCGGCAGCAAGACCGGCAAGGCGCACGTCATCAAGAGCCACCACAACGTCGGTGGTTTGCCCGAGCACATGAAGCTCGGCCTGGTCGAGCCGCTGCGCGAGTTGTTCAAGGACGAAGTGCGTCGCCTGGGCGTGGAGCTCGGCTTGCCGCCGTCGATGGTCTACCGCCATCCGTTCCCGGGCCCGGGCCTGGGCGTGCGCATCCTGGGCGAAGTGAAGCCCGAGTACGCCGACCTGCTCGCCAAGGCCGACCACATCTTCATCGACGAGCTGCGCAAGCACGGCCTGTACGACAAGGTCAGCCAGGCCTTCGCGGTGTTCCTGCCGGTGAAGTCGGTGGGCGTGGTGGGCGACGCGCGCGCCTACGAATGGGTGATCGCATTGCGCGCCGTGGAGACGGTCGATTTCATGACCGCGCACTGGGCGCACCTGCCGCACGAGTTCCTGGGCATGGTGTCCAACCGCATCATCAACGAGCTGCGCGGCGTCTCGCGCGTGGTGTACGACATCAGCGGCAAGCCGCCGGCCACGATCGAGTGGGAGTAGGGCGCCCTCACGAAATAAATCCGGGGGCCTTGTCGATTTTCGCCCCGCTCGTTCGTCGTCAAAGGTAAGGGCCGCCAGGGGCCTGCCAACGAGGAGATCGACAATGCGCGTCATGGTCTTTGCAAAGATGGACCCGAACACCCCGATGGAACCCACGCCCGAGCAGCTGGAAGCCTTCCAGGCGATGGACCGCTACACCGACGAGCTCGTCGTGGCCGGCGTGTTCGTGGCCGGCGCCGGCCTCAAGCCCGAAACGCAGTCCAAGCGCATCGTCGACCAGGGCTCGGAACGCCTGATCCTCGACGGTCCGTTTGCCGAAGCACGCGAAGTCGTCGCAGGTTTCTCGATCTGGGAAGTGAAGGACATGGACGAGGCCGTGGCGAGGGCGATGAAGGCCCCGAACTTCGGCATGGGCGCGGTCGAGATCCGCCCGTTCTTCGAAGCGGCGGACCTGGAAGGCTTCGTGTCGCCCGAAGAACTCGCGGCGCCGCGCGACGGCGAACGCGGCAGGCTCGGGGTCGCGTGACGCAATCCGACATCGACATCGCCTGGATGCAACGTGCGCTCGCATTGGCCGAGCGCGCGGAGCATGAAGACGACGAAATTCCCGTCGGCGCGTTGCTGGTTTCGGCCGACGGCGAAGTCATCGGCGAAGGGTGGAACCGCAACATCACCGACCGCGATCCGACGGCGCACGCCGAAGTCGTCGCGCTGCGCCAGGCCGGCGCGCGCGTGGGCAATCATCGTCTGCTCGGCAGCACGCTGTACGTGACGCTCGAACCGTGCGCGATGTGCGCGATGGCGATGGTGCATGCGCGCGTCGCGCGCGTGGTGTTCGGCGCGAGCGATCCGAAAACCGGCGCCGCCGGCAGCGTCTTCGATCTGCTGGCCGATCCGCGCCACAACCACCGCGTGGAAGTGGTGGGCGGCGTGCTCGCCGATGAAGCCGGCACGCGCCTGACGAATTACTTCCGCAAGAAGCGCGGCAAACCCGCGCTCTGAATCACCCGCGCTTGCGCTTCATCTCCTGCTCCATCTCCAGGTCGAAGCTGGAGACCGACAGGCTCACCTCACTGCCCAACACAATGCTCGCCGCGAGCAGGAACACCACGCCCAGCAGCGCGAGCGCGGTCGGAACCACGCCGAGCTTGAATCCGGTGAAGGCATCCAGCGCGAGCGACAGGCTGGTACCCACGAATGCGCCGAGCGCGCCGTAGAGCATCTGGCACGCACGCAACACCAGGTGCGCGCGGCGGCGATGCCGATTGATCTGGTCCTGGCGCTCGCCGGCATCGGGCGCGTCGAATTCCCAACTGACCATCAAGGCGCGCAGGCGATCGACCACGCGGGCCAGGCGCGCGTTGGCCGAGGTCAGCAACGAGGCCGTGGCCGCCATGAGCAGGGCAGGGGCCAGCATGGCGGTCAGGATGGCGTAGTGCGCGAGGGCGGACTGGAGAATCGAGGGCATCGGGCGGGCGCGGGCGGGCGAAGGGGCTGGGCTATCATGCGGCAGGTCCCGTTTCCCAAGCGAGCACATGCCGAACCACATGGACAGTGAAGGCCGGTTGATCTGGATCGACCTGGAGATGACCGGGCTCGATACCGGCCGCGATTCGATCCTCGAGATCGCCACCATCGTCACCGACTCCAACCTGCAGGTGCTCGCCGAAGGGCCGGAGCTCGCCATCGCGCACCCGGCCTCGGTGCTCGAGGCCATGGACGAGTGGAACCGCACCCAGCACCGCAAGTCGGGCCTGTGGCAGCGCGTCGTCGACAGCCACGTGACGCTCGATGAAGCCGAAGCCCGCACGCTCGCGTTCCTGTCCGAATGGGTGCCCGCCAACGCGTCCCCGATGTGCGGCAACTCGATCTGCCAGGACCGCCGTTTCCTGCACCGCCTCATGCCGGCGCTGGAGAACCACTTCCACTATCGCAACCTCGACGTCAGCACGCTCAAGGAACTGGCGCGCCGCTGGGCGCCCACGGTCATGGCCGGCGTACGCAAGCAATCGGCGCACACGGCCCTGAGCGACGTGCGCGATTCGATCGCGGAACTGGCCTACTATCGGCGACACATGGGCCCCCTCTCGGGCCTGCCGACGGGGTAGGGTGCGCCGATTCCTCGCACTGCTTGCGCTGTGCATCCTCGCTGCCGGCGCGCATGCCGCCGGCAAGCCGGTCAACGCCTACTTCCGCGAAACCTGGACCACCCGCGAAGGCCTGCCGCACAACCAGGTCAATGCGATCGCGCAGACGCCCGACGGCTATCTGTGGTTCGGGACCTGGGAAGGGCTGGTGCGTTACAACGGCCTGGAATTCCACGTCATCGACCGCCGCAACACGCCGGCGCTGCGGGACAACGGCATTCGCTCGATCCGCGTCGCGCCCGATGGCGCGCTTGTCGTCGGAACATCGCGCGGCGGCGTGAGCGTGCTGCGCAACGGTGCGTGGCGCACGTACGGCAAGCGCGACGGCCTGGCGCAGGACGAGGTGATGGATGCGGTGCTCGATGCGAAGGGGCGCCTGTTCGTCGCGACGGAAAGCGCGGGCCTGACGCGCATCGATGCGAACGGTCGCGCGCACCAGTACAACCAGGCGACCGGGCTTCCGACCAACATCACCTTCGGCCTGGTGCGCGATCGCGATGATTCGGTGTGGTTGTCGACGGCCGCGGGCGTCGCGCACTTCGTCGGCGACAAGGCGCCCGTGCTCTACAACGAAGACGACGGCCTGCCGGCCGCACCGATCTTCCATCTCGAACAAATGGCCGACGGCACGCTGTACGCCGGGACCGAGCGCGGCGCGTATCGGCGCGTTGGCGAACGCTTCGAACTGGTTTCACCCACCTTGCCGGCCGACGGCGTGCCGAGCCTGGTGCGCGATGCCGCAGGCGATCTGTGGGTCGGCACCGTCAACCACGGCCTGCTGCGCCTGGCCGCCGACGGCACGCTCGACGCGCTCAGCAGCCAGAAGGGCCTGCCGAACAACCGCGTCGCGGCGCTGTTCGTCGATCGCGAAGGCAGCCTGTGGGCCGGAACGAACGCGGGCCTGTTGCGCCTGCGCGATGCGCCGTTCACGACGTTCAACACCGAGCAGGGCCTGAGCGACGACTACGTGCGCGCCATCGTGCAGGGCCGCGACGGCAGCATCTGGATCGGCACCAGCCGCGGTCTGAATCGCTGGAAGGACGGCAAGGTCGTCGATGTCCTCACCAGCGCCGACGGATTGCCGGGCGATTCGATCCTGAGCCTGCTCGCCGAAGACGACGACAGCCTGTGGGTCGGGACTTACGTCGGCGGGCTGTTGCGCTTGCGCAACCGCAAGGTCGTCGAGCACTACGACACGGCCAGCGGCATGCCGGGGAGCAACCAGGTGCGCGCACTCGCGCACGGGCGCGATGGGTCGCTGTGGATCGGCACCTCGCGCGGCCTGGTGCAAATGAAGGACGGCAAGTTCCGCCTGTTCGGTTCGGCCGCGGGCTTGCCGCGCGATTTCGTGCTCGGCTTGCACGTCGCGCGCGATGGCGCGGTGTGGGTGGGCACGGCGAACGGCGCGGCGCGCGTGGTCGACGAGGGTGCAGGCAACGAGCGCGTCGAACCGATCGACCTGCATCGCATGAACGATGCGCAGGACGTGTTCGACTTCCACGAAGACAGCGACGGCACGGTGTGGATCGCCACCGATCGTGGGCTCGTGCGTTTTCGTAACGGGCAGCTTGCATCGATCGGTTTGGCGCAAGGCTTGCCGATCGACACCTTGTTCCAGGTCGTCGACGATCAGGCCGGCAGCCTGTGGTTGACGTCGAACCGGGGTGTGTTGCGCGTCGCACGGCGCGATGCCGAAGCGGTGCTCGCCGGCAAACAACGCACGGTGAATCCCGATCAGTTCGGCGAACCCGATGGCCTCGCGAGCAGCCAGGCCAACGGTGGTTCCGGGCCGGCGGCGATCCGCGATGCGCAAGGCCGTTTGTGGGTGGCCACGGCGCGCGGCGCCGCGATGGTCGACCCGACCGTGTTGCACAGCTATCGCCGGCAATTGCCGCCGGTGGTGATCGAGCAAGTGCTCGCGGACGATCGCGAGTTGCCCACGCAATCGAAACTGCTGTTGCCGCCGGGCACGCGCAAGCTCGAATTCCATTACGCAGGGCTGAGTTTCCAGATGCCGCGCCTGCTGCGGTATCGCTATCGCCTCGAAGGCGTGGACACGGGATGGAACGAACGCGGCAACCAGCGCGTGGCGCAGTACACCAACCTGGGGCCCGGCAAATACCGCTTCCTGGTCACCTCATCGGCGCCGGGCCTGGGACAGGGCTGGAACCCCGATACGACGGCGCTGGAGATCGAAATCCAACCGCAGGTCTGGCAGAACGCCTGGTTCATGGCCGCGTGTCTGATTGCGCTCGCGCTGCTGGTCTTCTTCTACATCCGCTGGCGCACGCGCAGCCTGCGCGTTCGCGCGATGGAATTGGAAAGCGTCGTCGAGGCACGCACGCGCGACCTGCGCGAACAAGCCTCGCGCCTGTTGATCGCCGACGAAGAAAAGACGCGGCTGTTGCATCAATTGCAGGACAAGTCCGAAGCCTTCGAGCGCCAGGCGCGCGAGGACGCGCTGACCGGCCTGCAGAATCGCCGCAGCCTCGACGAAGGCCTCGCCCGCGCCTACGAAGCGGCGGTGCGCACGCAGCAGCCGTTGAGTTTCGCGCTGCTCGACATCGACAACTTCAAGCACATCAACGACGAGTACTCGCACGCCGCGGGCGATGAAGCGCTGCGCGAAGTGGCGCGCGTGTTGCTCGAAGCCTTGAACCACGATGCGTTGCTGGCGCGTTGGGGCGGCGAGGAATTCGCCGTCCTGTTCCCGGCGACGACGCTCGAACAGGCGCGCGCACGGTGCGAAACCGCGCGCGCGGCGATCGAAGCCCTGAACTGCGATGCGTTCGCGCCGGGGTGGCGCATGACCCTGAGCGGCGGCGTGTGCGACCGCACCGGTTTCGCGCACCACGAACGCCTCGTACGGCGCGCCGATCAGCTGCTGTACGAGGCGAAGCGGTCCGGACGCAACCGGATCGTTGGATAACGGCGCGATCTGGGGCAAGGGGGGCTAGCCCCCCTTAAACCCCGTGTCAGGCGGTGCCGGACTTTGCCTTCGCCAACTGCAACCAAGTATCCACGACGGTGTCCGGATTCAGCGACACCGATTCGATGCCCTGTTCCATCAGCCACAGCGCAAGATCCGGATGGTCGCTCGGGCCCTGGCCGCAGATGCCGATGTACTTGCCCTTGGCGCGCGCGGCCTTGATGGCCATCGACAGCATCTTCTTCACCGCCGGGTCGCGCTCGTCGAAGAGGTTGGCGACGATCGCCGAGTCGCGGTCCAGGCCGAGCGTGAGCTGCGTCAGATCGTTGGAGCCGATCGAGAAGCCATCGAACATCTCGAGGAATTCATCGGCCATCAGCGCGTTGGACGGCACCTCGCACATCATGATGACCTTCAGGCCATCGCGGCCTTGCTCCAGGCCGTTTTCCTTCAGCACTTCGAGCACGCGGCGGCCTTCGTCGAGCGTGCGCACGAACGGGATCATCACCCAGCAGTTGGTGAGGCCCATCGTGTCGCGCACCTTGCGCACGGCCTGGCATTCCAGCGCGAAGCAATCCTTGAAGGACGGATCGACGTAACGGCTCGCGCCGCGGAAGCCGATCATCGGGTTCTCTTCGTGCGGCTCGTACTTCGAACCGCCGATCAGGTTGGCGTATTCGTTGGACTTGAAGTCCGACAGGCGCACGATCACCGGATTGGGCGCGACCGACGCGGTGATCGTCGCGATGCCTTCGGCGAGGCGGTCGACGTAGAAATCCACCGGGCTGGCATAGCCGGCCATCTTGGCGTCGATCTTCTGCTTCGTCGCCGCATCCTGCTTGGAATACTCGAGCAGGGCCTTGGGATGCACGCCGATGTGCGAGGCGATGATCATCTCAAGGCGCGCCAGGCCGATGCCCGCGTTCGGCAACATGCCGAAGTCGAACGCGCGGTCGGGGTTGGCGACGTTCATCATGATCTTCAGCGGCGCCGGCGGCATGTTCGCCAGGTCCGTCGTCGTGCGTTCGAAGGGCAGGGCACCGTCGTAGATGAAACCGGTATCGCCTTCGGCGCAGCTGACCGTGACCGTTTCGCCGTCCTTGATGCGGTCGAGTGCGTCACCGGTACCGACGACCGCCGGCACGCCGAGTTCGCGCGCGATGATCGCCGCGTGGCAGGTGCGGCCGCCGCGGTTGGTGACGATGGCCGAGGCGCGCTTCATCACCGGTTCCCAATCGGGGTCGGTCATGTCGGCGACGAGCACGTCGCCCGGCTGCACGCGCGCCATGTCGTCGAGCGAACGCACCACGCGCGCGACGCCTGCACCGATCTTCTGGCCGATCGCGCGGCCTTCGGCGACGACGGTGCCGCGCTTTTCGAGGTTGTAGCGTTCGATCTGCGTCGCGTGGCCGCGCGACTTCACCGTTTCCGGGCGCGCCTGCACGATGAACAACTTGCCGCTCACGCCGTCCTTCGCCCACTCGATGTCCATCGGGCGGCCGTAGTGCTGCTCGATGATCAGCGCCTGGCGCGCGAGTTCGTGCACGTCCTCGTCACTGACCGAGAAGGTGTTGCGCAGGTTTTCCGGCGTGTCTTCATTGCGCACGCGTTCGCCCGGCTTGTCGGAATAGACCATGCGGATCTGCTTGGAACCGAGCGAGCGGCGCAGGATCGCCGGCTTGCCCTGGCGCAGCGTGGGCTTGAAGACATAGAACTCGTCGGGATTCACGGCGCCCTGCACGACGTTCTCGCCCAGGCCGTAGCTGGCGGTGATGAACACCACGTCGCGGAAACCCGATTCGGTGTCGAGGGTGAACAGCACGCCGGAGGAACCGACGTCCGAACGCACCATCAACTGCACGCCCGCCGACAGGAACACGTCTTCGTGCTTGAAGCCGTGGTGCACGCGGTAGGCGATCGCGCGGTCGTTGTAGAGCGAAGCGAAGACTTCCTTGACCTTGCGCACGACATCGTCGGCGCCGGTGACGTTGAGGAAGGTTTCCTGCTGGCCGGCGAAGCTGGCGTCGGGCAGGTCTTCGGCGGTGGCGGAGGAACGCACGGCGACCGCGAGTTCATGGCCACCGTTCTCGGCGCACAGCTTGGCGTAGGCGGTGCGGATGTCCTGGTCGAGGTCGGGCTGCAGCGGGGCATCGATCACCCAGCCGCGGATTTCGGCACCGGCCGCATTGAGCGCCGGCACGTCTTCCACGTCCAGCGTGGCCAGGCGGTCGAAGATGCGCTGGTGGAGATCGTTGTGCGCGATGAAGGCCTTGAAGGCATCGGCCGTGGTCGCATAGCCACCGGGCACGGAGACACCGAGCTTCGCCAGGTTGCCGATCATCTCGCCGAGCGAGGAATTCTTGCCGCCCACCTGCGCCAGGTCGGTCAGTCGCAGGTCGTGCAGCCACAGGATGTTGGCGCTCAAGGCGTGGGGCTCCGGCATCGAAAGGGGGAGGGGACGTGGCGGGCGCGGGCCGCGCTGCCGCGAAGCGCGGTATTTTACAGACCCCGCGTCCTCATCGCCTCCACATGACCCAAACCCGCCCGGTCTTCTACGTTTCCGACGGCACCGGCATCACGGCCGAAACCATCGGCCACAGCCTGCTGACCCAGTTCGCCGACACGCGGTTCAGCACCGACCGCATCTCCTTCGTCGACACGGCCGACAAGGCCCGGGAGGCCGCCAACCGCATTCGTGAGGCCGGCCAGGTCGCCGGGGTGCGGCCCATCGTGGTCAATTCCTGCGTCGACAACGAGCTGTATCGGATCCTGGCCGAGAGCGGCGGGCTGATGCTGGACATCTTCGCGCCCTTCATCGAGCCGCTGGAGCGCGAACTCGGCGAGCAGCGTTCGATGCGGGTGGGGCAGGCGCACGGCATGGTGAACTTCGAGGCCTACCACCGGCGCATCAACGCGATGAACTACGCGCTGACGCACGACGACGGCATGAGCATGGATTTCGAGGACGCCGAGATCATCCTGGTCGGCGTGTCGCGCGCGGGCAAGACGCCGACCTGCGTTTACCTCGCGCTGCATTACGGCATCTGCGCGGCCAATTATCCCTTGACCGAGGAAGACCTCGAAGCCGACCGCCTGCCGGCGAAACTGCGCCCGCACCGGCACAAGTTGTTCGGGCTGACGATCGATCCGGTGCGACTGCACCAGATCCGCCAGGAGCGCCGGCCGAATTCGCGGTACTCGCAATTGGACACGTGCAAGCGCGAAGTGGCGCAGGCCGAACACATCTTCCGCAACGAGCGTTTGACCACGCTGAGCACGACGCACACCTCGATCGAGGAGATCTCGAGCAAGGTGCTGACCACGTTGGGGATCCACCGCGAGATGTTCTGACAGCGTGAAACGCGGCCGGAATTTGGGGTGGTTTTTGCGACGCGTTGCCGCGCGTTGGGAAACCAAACGTTATGCCTGCTGGAACGTGTCGTCAATGCTGCCGCGAAGGGTTTCCGGCGTGTAGGATCGGCCCATGAGCCGCATCGCATCCCGCACCGCGCGCATCCCGCGACTGAGCCGCTTCGGCTGGCTGATGGCGTTGTATGCAGAGAACCACGTGCGCCTGGTGCGCCTGTTCGAACCGCAACACCTCGCCGTCGGACGCTACGTTTCCAGCGTCGGCGACGGGCTCGACGTGGTGCTCGACGTCATCGAGATCCACGCCTACACCGTCGAACTCCGATTGAGCTACGCCATCCGCGATCCGCTCACGGGCCAACCGGACCCGTCCGCGCACCTGCGGCTGTATCGCGATGCGAAACAGGTCGAGGCCACACACTGCTACGTCGGGCGCCGCTGGCAGGACGTCATCGGCATGTATCCGCCGCCGGCCGAAGTGGTGTGCCATCGCCTGCGCATGAACACCTTCCTGGGCAAGTGGATCCAGTACCTGGCCGAGCAGGGGCATGGTGTCGCGACGCTGGTCCGCCTGCCCGACGACGAAGTCACGATCGCCGCCTGAGCGTTCGTCGGCGTCTCCTATCGGAGTGGCTTCCTAGTCTGTATGGTCCGCCCCGCGCGGGGCTTGCCCGCCGGAGAGCGCGTCGCCATGGGCGGGTCGCGTCAGGTCGTCGCTGTATCGCTGTGCCTGGCCGCCGTCCTGTTGGGCGCCGCCCGCGCGCAATCGCCGATCAGTCTGGCACCGGCCGGCATCCAGCCCGCTTTCGAGACCCTGGACGGCAGGCAGGGCCTGCCGAGCGCCTCGGTCCTGGACGTCGTTGCCGACCGCCATGGCTTCCTCTGGATCGCCGGCGACCGGGGCGTGCAACGCTACGACGGGCACGGGTTCTTCCGCCTCGACCGCGATCCTGGCCAGCCCGGCACGCTCGAGAGTCGCTTCATCTATTCGCTCGCCGAGTGCGCGGATGCGTTGTGGATCGGCCACCCGAACGGGATGGTGCAGCGCCTGGATTACCGGAGCGGGAAGCTGACGCTGTTCCCCATGCGTTACGCAGGCCAGGCGCCACAAGGGATGTTGTGGATCGCGTGCGATGCGCTCGGCCAGTTGTGGCAGATGAGCGATCTCGGACTGCTCAGGCTGGATCGCCGCGGCCGATTGATGCGGGTCTTGCCACGCAGCTTCGATGCGATGGCCTTCGATCCGACGCGCACGCGCCTGTTGCTGGCGTTGCAGGACCGCGTCGTCTCGATCGACGTGCGCGATCCGCGGCACATCGCGACCGTGTTTGCGCATCCAGGGGAGGCGACCGAGCCCATCGTCGCGATGCTGGCCGACGCGAAGGGCGCCTGGTTCGCCATCGATCGCGACTTGTGGCGCTTCGATGCGGCGACGCACGCGATGCATCGAATTCGGATGCCCGTTCGGCTGTTCCGCACGACCTCCATCCTCCGCGCGCCGGACGGCGTCCTCTGGCTCGCGAGTTGGAACGACCCGGGGCTGTATCGCTTCGATCCTGCACGCGGTGCGCTGTCGGTCTACCAGCACGATCCGGGCGATCCGCAAAGCTTGCCGGCGGGCATCACGACGGCGATGGCGCTGGATCGCAGCAACAATTTGTGGATCGCGAAGCGCGAATCCGGCCTCGCGCGCCTGAGCCTGGGGCAGCCGGCGCTCACGCGCTATCGCCCCGACGCCGGCAGCACGGTTTGCGCGATGGCCGAGACCACGCAGCGCAGGCTCATCGTGTCGCTGTGCCTGGGCAAGCCGATGGAACTGGATCGGAGGACGGGGCAGCTCGTTGCGCTTACGGGCGATGGCATTCCCGAGGTCAGCGCACGCGCAATGCTGAGCGACGGCGCCGGTGGGCTCTGGATCACCAGCTTTCGCCTGGGTTTGTTTCATTGGCGCCCCGATGGCGCCGTCCGCCATTGGTCGCTGCCGCTTACACAGGGACTGAACAACCCGACGATGACCGGCGCCTTTCTCGATGGACAGGGGCGACTTTGGATTTCGCACCATCTCGGGCTGGCCGTCCTCGAGCCGGATGCGCGCGATCTGCGAAACGTGGAGGCATTCGAAGGCCGGCAGCGCTTCACCTTCGACTTCACCCAGGACGTGACGCCAGGCCCCCGCGGGACGCTGTGGCTGGCGACGATGAAGGGCTTGCTGTCCTACGACCCCGCCACGCGCCAGGTGCGGCGTTACCAGCACGATCGCGATGACCGGACGAGCCTGTCCGACGATTATCTGTTGCAGACCTTCACCGATCGCGCGGGGAACCTGTGGATCGCAACGCGCGCCGGGCTCGATCGGCTCGTGCACGATCATCTCGGACGAACGCGCTTCCGTCGCTACGGGATCGTCGACGGACTTCCCGACATCACCATCGAGGCGGTCCTTGCCGATGCGCAGGGTGCGGTCTGGGTCGCGACCGGCCGCGGCATCGCGCGATGGGACGCCGGGCACGACCGTTTCCAGAGTTACCTGCCCGCCGATGGCATTCCCGATTCGGACATCCACCCGAAGTCGGCGCTCTCCAGCGCCGACGGCGCGCTGTATCTCGGCGCGATCGACGGGCTGCTGCGCATCGATCCGCGCACGATCCGGATCGCCACTCCCGCGCCCGTGGTCCTCGGCAGCTACGAGTCCGGTGATCGCAACGTCGTGAACTTGTGGGGCGCGCAGTTGCCCGGCATCCGCGCCAACTACGTCGATGGGCGCCTGGTGATGCACATCGCGGTCCTGGGCGACGCACGGCGCCTGTCGTATCGCCTGCTCGGGCTCGACGATCGCTGGCGCGAAATGCCGGCGGACCTTGGCATCGCGTATCACTGGCTACCACCGGGCGCCTATCGCCTGCAGGTTCGGCAATTGCAGCGGGACGGAACGTGGGGGGCGAATGCGGAGTTGTCGCTGCCCATCGACATCGCACCGCCCTGGTGGCGCACGGCGTGGGCGTACGCACTTTATGCGCTCGCAAGTGCGGCGTTGTTGGTCGCCGCGGGGCGTGCGTTCATGGCATGGCGCCATCGGGAACTGCGGTCGCAACTGAAGCAAGGCAACGTGCGCCTGTCCATCGCCTTGCAGGCGGCCGAACACGCCACGGAAGCAAAGGCACGCTTCCTGGCCATGATGAGCCATGAAATCCGCACGCCGATCAACGGCGTCATCGGCATGGTGGAACTGCTGTCGGATTCGCCGATGGACAACGAACAGCGTGCGCAACTGTCCGTGTGCAAGGATTCGGCACACTTGCTGCTTGCGATCGTCAACGACATCCTCGATTTTTCGAAAATCGAAGCGGGCAAGCTCGCGCTCGAAAATGCACCGCTTTCCCTGCGCAGGCTCGTGGTGTCGGTCGTCCAATCGCTCCGACTGGAAGCGGCAGGGAAGGGCATCGGTATCGAAATGCACGTGGCACGAGCGGTCCCGCGCCGCCTGCTCGGCGACGCGGTCCGACTGCGACAGGTGCTCACCAATCTCGTGGCGAATGCGGTGAAGTTCACGCAAGCCGGCGGCGTGCAGGTGTTCGTGCGCGTCGCCGATTCGCCGGGGACGCACCTTCACCGGATCCGGTTCGAGGTCGTCGACACCGGCATCGGCATGGCGCCCGAAACGCTGTCGCAGTTATTCCAACCATTCCACCAGGCCGATTCAGGCACGGCGCGACGCTTCGGCGGCACCGGCCTGGGCCTCACGATCGTCCGCCACCTCGTGACGCTGATGGGCGGCGATATCCAGATGCAAAGCGAGGTGGGGAAGGGGAGTCGTKTTTACGTCGACTTGCCGATGGAATCGATCGACGTTGGCCGTCGCGATGCCTCGATCGCGCAGGTCCGGGCGATCGGAGCCCATGTCACGCCGGGGACGGCTCCGCCCGCTGCGAGTGCCGCGGCCACGATCCTGATCGTCGACGACAACGCGATGAATCGCGAAGTCCTCACGCGCCAGCTCCGGCGGCTCGGATATCGCTTCGACGTCGCCGCAGATGGCGAACAAGCCTGGGAGATGCTGCAGTCCGGACGTGCCTACGGGTTGTTGTTGACCGATTGCCAGATGCCGCGACTGGATGGATTCGCACTCGCCGGGCGCATCCGCGCCGAGGAAGCGGCCACGGGCCAGGCGCGGCTTCCCATCGTCGCGTTCACCGCCAACGCACTGGAAGACGAGCGCGAGCGCTGCCTGCGCGCGGGCATGGACGCGTTCCTGATCAAACCCGTGCAGATGGCGGCCCTGCGGCGCGTGCTTTCCCGCATGTTCCCCGATGCACCGACGCCAACGCCGACGCCCGCCAGCGCCGAAGACGATGCGAAGCTTCGACAACGCCTGCTCGAGATTTTCGAGACGGTCACCCGTGCGGAGATGCAAGGCTGGCGCGAAGCGCGCCGGAGCGGCGACCGCGCGAGATTGCAGCAACTCGCACACAAGCTGAAGACCGGCAGCATGGTGATCGGCGAGAACGCGCTGACCGATTGCCTCGAGCGCGTCGAAACACACGGCGGACCGGACATCGAGCTGGAGGCATTGGCCGCACAGGCGCAACGGGAGCTCGAAGCCGCGGTGGCGCGCGCCGCCGAGCGTCGCACCCCACGTCTCGCATGAAATTCTGTTCAAAAAAGTGTTGACGCTCTGCAGGACCGCCCCTAAACTTTCGGGCTCGCCAGCAGTGGGGCCATAGCTCAGCTGGGAGAGCGCCTGCATGGCATGCAGGAGGTCGCCGGTTCGATCCCGGCTGGCTCCACCAAAAAATTAAGCTGCAAACCGCTACTGTCCCCATCGTCTAGAGGCCTAGGACATTACCCTTTCACGGTAGCGACCGGGGTTCGAATCCCCGTGGGGACGCCAATCAAAACAATCAGGGCTGCCGAAAGGCGGCCCTGATTGTTTTTGGACGTTGCGTCGTGCGAAAGCGCGACGGGCGCGATCACCGTGCGCAGGCCATGGCAATTTTTCGCCTTGTCGTTGTGTGCGGCGAGCGCTGTCAGCGAAACGTAGCGAGCAGGAGCACGACGAAACCCAGGACCGCAGCGGTCGCGTGCCCGAGCACGAGCCACGCCGGAATCAGCACGCGATTCCATTTGTACTTCAGGCTCATCACGGTGCCGCCGAGTGCCGCCAACAGGAACAACACCAACGCGCCGGTTGCTAGCGACATGCCGGGCGCAGCGTGTTCCGTGCAGATCGCATAGACCAGCAAGGTCAGGCCGGATGCAGCGAGCAGCCCATGGCCCATGGCGATCCATGCCGGCGGATTGACGTGCCGGGTAAACCGGATGCCGGCCATCAGCAGGCCGCCCAGTGCCGCGATTGCGAACAGTGCGGCGGAGGTTTGCAGCATGTGCATGGGAGCCTCCCTGGCGGTGGATTCGGTGCGTACGCTAGGGAGCGATGGGGGACCGTGGTGTGAGGCCTCGGAAACGCCGCCCAGCAAGTGCAGACCCGTCCGTAGCCCATTCGAGATACTACGTAAGATGCATTATGCGAAGTCTCGTACTCACGTCATGGCCCTCCTACGGGCTTCCAGCTTCCCCAACTACCCCACGATTGGCAAATCTTGCCTCTTGCGGCAAAAAAAAGCCGAGGCCTTAAGCGGCCTCGACGACACGCTCAATCTCAGGCGTGATCTTCTTTGGAAGGTTATGGACTTCCAGCGCCACATTGACCATGCGAATGGTGATCGCGGTCTCTTCGCGGATGTCCAGGTCCTTCTGCGACCCTTGCACATAGCCGTTCAAACGCAGCCACGCGAATACGTCTGAGTAGTGATACAGCTCCGTTCCGTTTTCGATGACCGCAGCCGTAGGGAACAAGTGTTTGTTGGCGCTCATCTTGTAGAAGTTCTGGCGCGAAGTGCCTGCCAGTTCCGCCACTTCCCGGAGGCTAATGAGGTCCGGCCCCGCCTCAATGAAATGGACGCCCGGAATCGCGTGCAGTACGGCCGAAATGGCAGTAATGACAGCACGCTCGGCCGATTCTTCAGAACGCACAAATTCCAGCGCGATTCGCCCGCGCTTACCAATGCCAACTAGCGCATCATCGCACCCGGCTTCTTCCAGACGCGCAAGGAATTCCTCCGCATCACCTTCCGGATCGGGCAGCGCAAACTTCAGAACGAATTCGTAGTCATTCATCTTTTTCGTTCTCCTGCTTGGCTTGCTGGTATTCCATACACCTGTCGACCTTGCGCTTTATCTGTCTCGCGTGTGTGCCGGGGTTTCTCGGCGAAGACCAAATGCCGCTGCTGCACCACTCCGCACAGGCATTGCACTTCGAGTCTTTGAAGAAGGGGCATTTCAGAATGCCCCAATGCGACCGCCCGGTTTCAACACGCCACCCGAATTCTTCCGCATACCGGAGAGCCTCCTCGACCTCCGGTTTTGGGTGTTTTTGCCGGGCCATATGAGACTCCTTCGCGGACTGTAAGCAGCTGCTTTAGGGTTGTCAACCTGCAACCTGAAGCCTTTCCCGTTTGGGGCCCTAAAGCGCCCCCGGCCACGACTTCACGTGACCTTCAAATCTTGGAGGCCTTGGGCCGGGGCAATCTTTCTAGAGCGGTTGGCAGGATGCAAAGCGGTCACCGCAGGGCGCTGCCCTGCACCCGTCCGCCGATCGTCGACGCGTTCTTCCTCGCCCTCGCAGAACGACGGCTCCGAGAGATGCCCCGCTTGCATTGCGGCCATGCGCAGGCGTTCCGAAATTTGGAACGTGAGCGCGTCGAAGAAGTCCTGCGCGGAGCCCCACGGCGCGTCTTCTTCGGACCAGCGTCGGCCCTCGGGCGGCACCATTTTCTTCCCGGCCGCGAGGTAGGCCTTGAGAGCCAGTGCGAGGAACGAGTCGCCGTCGATGAAGATGCACGACGCGAGCGTTGGATAGCGATCCAAATTCGCAGGGGCCCACGTTTCGACCTGGCGCATCATTTCGTCTCTCCTCGTTCGGATATCGGTTCGGTCAAAGCTGCACAACGCGCAACCTGCTTCAGCGTCTTCATTGCGTACCCCCTTTGGTCCGGCGCGTGGCCGCATCCTGCTGCGCGACGCTCCGAAGCCACGCATCGAGGACGCGCACGTCGGGGTCCGAGTGAACCGCGTCGACCGGTTCAAGGCCTTCCCACTGCCGCAGGCGGAAGTCGATCACCGCGTTCATGGCACGCGCCACGGGGAGGAATTCGTCGGCCGTCAGGGCCATAATCGACCGGCGTCTCATGCAGCCACCCCCTTTTGGCCCGTGTTACTCCCCGGGCCAATCGCCAACACCGCCTCTACCCTTTTCACCGGGTTCCACCGGGGAAAAGCCCCATCCGACGAGTGTTCCACGACGCCGACTGTCCCAACGGCGGGCCACCGGCGCAGTTGCGTGTGCGGAAATGCGGACGCGCTGAGCGCAACGTGCGGGGCGCGGGCATCGCTGCGCTTACGCGCAGCGAAGGCCGCGCCCTCGCCCACCAGCTCCAGCTTCCTGCGCGTTTCCGTAAACGCCTCTGCGCGCCGGACGAGCAGCGAGAGCCACGTCAGGTCGTGCGGTTCGAAGGCGTGGTTCTCAGGCGTCACCAGTCGGCCGCCGATGATTGAATAACCCTCCCAACGGGGATCGATCAGATCCCCGTGTCGGAAGACGCGCAGCAGCCGGAACGCAGCCCACGCGGGACGCGCCTTCCCAGTCTCCCAATGGCCGATGGTGCGCAGGCTGACGCCGAGAAACTCGGCTGCCTGCTCCCGGGAAAAGCCCGATTTCTTGCGTTCTGTCGCGAACTGCTCGGGCGTGACAATGGGCGTTTTACGCGGGAATTTCCCGTGTTTTCCGGCTCGCGCCGGGTGACGCCTTGGATGCATTATGCGAAGTCTCTGGTATAGGGCGTGGTCGGGTCCCCGTTGCGTCCCCGACCACCTCCAGGCCCTTCACCGGCTCATTTCCCGCTTCGATGCGGCCCCACGTGGATATGCGTACTCGCATCCCCGACTTCGCCGCCGTCGTCGGTGACGCGCACGGTGACAATGCGGTGCTCGGTTTCCGGAACCTGCACGGTCACTTCGAACGGCGCCTCCGAGCGTGATCCCACCGGCACGAACTTCGCCTCGAACAGATCGCTGTCGGCCATGAAGAATTCGACGTTGCGGATCTTGCCGTCGGCGTCCCTGGCGTCGGCCGTCAGGATCACGGTGCCCGGTGCGTCGCCGGCGCGGGCCTGCAGGCTCACGACCGGCGGCAGGTTCTCGACGCCCAGGACCAGGCGGTCTTCGGATGTCGTCAGGCCTTCGCTGTCTTCGGCGACCACGCGCAGCCGTTGCGGGCCGACGGCCGGCGTCCATTCGAACGTCGCAGCGCCCGCCTCCGACTGCACGGGCTTATCGTCGACGAAGAGCGTCACCTTGCGGATCTCGCCGTTCGGGTCGACGGCATCGACATTCAATTTCATCGGCTGGCCCGCGCGTACGAGCGCATCGTCGAGCGCCATGCGCACGCTCGGTGGTTCGGACGTGTCGGCGCGGTTCGCCGCGAGCGCTGCATCGAAGATCAGGTCGTCCTGTGCGTTGTCCTCGTATTGGTGGACTTCCACGGCGAGCACGTTGGTGCCTTCGCGTAATACGTCGGTAGGCAGCCGCACGGGGAAATACGCGAGTTCCGCCGCACCCGAAACCGGCTTCAGGACCTGCTTGTCGAAGTTCGACCGATGCACCTCGCGGCCATTGAGATACACGACTGCGCCATCGTCCGCGCGCAAATGCAGGGTCAGATCGCGCAACGCCCGCGGATCCTGCACGTCGAAGCGTTTGCGGAAGTAAGCGACCTTGGTTCCGGGCGACACACCGGTCATCGCCTCCAGGTGCGGTGCGAAGCCCAGCGGCGCCGGCGCTTCCTGCCATTGTGCATCGTCGTAGTCGACCACAGTCCAATCCGGGGGCGGCTGATCGAAGGTCGCATGCCGCCAAACGCTGCGCGCGTTCACCAGGTTGAGTTGCGAGACATCGACGTCGAACCGCACGCCGCCGACGACACGCGGCTCCTTGCAATCGGTTCGCGACTGCACGACGTCGAACGACAGCGGTTCCTTCATCGTTTTGTAGTCGTCGCGCAAATGGAACACGACCTGCAGCGGGAACCGCTCGCCGGGTTTCAATGCGATGCCGTCCAACGCATCGCGCTGCGCCCCCAACCGATGAAAAACGGTGTCCTTCGGCAGGGCGAGCTTGCCCTGTTGCTGTTTCGCCAGCCCCCTGCCCCGCTTGGCCTGCCCCCTGATCCGGTCCGACAACGCGGCCGGCATGCCCACGTCGATGGCTTCCACCGATTGCCCAAGCTGCGCATAGCGTTGCGGCACTTCGCGGAACTGCAGCGTCGTCGTCATCGGTGCATCGGTGTCGTTCCCGATCATCATCGCCATCACCGCCGTCGTGCCGGCGAAGTTGTCGAGGACCTGGAGGTTCCGCCAGGCCAGGTTGTTGCCGTTGCGCACATTGGTGGTGACATTGGTGCCTTCGGCGGTGCTGATCGGCGTGACGCGCGCCAACAGGCCGAATCCGTTCATGTCGCCCATGCATGCGTAGTCGGCCGGATCGGGCGGATACCACGGGACTTCGAGGATCACCGCCTGCCCCGGTGCGAGTACGGGAATCGTGAGTGGTGCGAGGTCGTAGATCGGCGGCGACAACACCGAGCGATCGAAGCTGGACTTGTTGACGATGAAGCCACCGGACGATGTCCAAGGATCGATCGGCGCGCCCGACGGCACCACGCCGCTCCACGGGCGCAAGCCATTCACCAACACCGCGCTGGTCGCCGAAGAACCGTAGGCGGTGCCGGCTTCCACGCGTGAGGTGTTGCCCCGCTGCCAGCGCGCCCATTGTTCGTCGACCTTGCCATGCAGCAGGAAGAAGAACGGATCGCGCGTGGCCGATGCGACGACCGCCATCGACCCGCCCGTGCCGCCGATGTAGCCGTGGTTCGCGTCGTGGTTGGGCGTCTGTTCGATATTGACGCTGAAGTTTTCCGTCGCGTTGGTGCCGCGGTAGTTGTTCCAGCCCAATTGCGTCGTATCCGACTGCGTTGCGGGCAGGCCCGTGCGCAGGTTGCGCACGACGCTCGCGCTTTCGGAAGCGATCGGATCGAGCGCGGGCGTCAATGGCGCGCCCATGCCGGTGCCGCCCGTCCCGCGACCGGAGTTGCCCATGAAACCTGCGGTGTAGAGATTCACGCCGCCGGTGCTGTTGGTCGGATCCGTCGTCCACTGCCAATACATCAATTTGACGCGCGGGTCGGCTTCTTGCAGCAGCAGCTCGAGGCGATTGAGGAATTCGCGATGCCAGGGCAGGAAGCCCGGGTTGTGGTGTTCGGGCGCACGCACGTGCACCTGCTGTTGCTTGGTCCAATAGTCGTAGCCGGTGAGCAACGCGAATGCGGGCGTGGTCGCGACTTCGATGTAGGCATCGCGCAATCGCTGGCGTTGGGTCGCCGTCGCAGTGGCGGCGTTGACGCGCGGCTTGGTGATTTCGGCGCCCGTGAGTCGGTCGGCGCCGCACACCGACGAGTACGCGTCCACCCAACTGGCGGGCCACGCCGGGCCCGCCGACGCTTTCGCCCAATACACATGCAACTGCTCGGTGCCGGCCGACGCCGAGGTGCCGCGATTGCGCACGCGCACGTAGACGTAATTCGGCAAACCAAAACGTGGATTGCGATATTCGGGATTCTGGTGCGCCGCGGGTGTCCATGGCGGCGAGGCAGGATTGAATGCGGTCGGCCGCCAATTGGGATCGGGGCTCGTGCGCACCCATATGTCCTGGGACACCCACATGGGCCCGGAATCGGGATTGGGTTGCACGCCGGTATCGGCGGGCGTGTCGCGGATGTAGAGGTCCTGGGCGATCGCCGCGTTCGCGGCGCAACACGCAAGCGCGGCGACGACGAACTGCTGCAACCTGAAGAGCTTGCGCATGACGATCTCCTTGCGCCCCTGCAATGAGGAAGGACGCAATCAATCGCCGGGATGGGTCACTGCGCGCGATCCAGGCAGCGAAAGCCGCATTCATCCCGTCGGCGCTCGCGTAGCTACAAGCCTTTGCACGCGGCGTGCACCTTGTCCCCCAACGCGCGCAACTGCTCGAACGTGCGCTCCAGACCCAGCCCGGCGAGCACGCGCTCCTCTTCTGCGCGCGCCGCGGCGCAGGCCTGGCGCTGGCGATTGCGCTTGTCGGCCTTGGGGGGCTTTGCGCCGGTGCGGGAAGACTTCTGAGTGCTCCCCTTGCTTGCTTTCGCGGGCTTCGATTTCGCGACACGCGCCGGCTCTGGCGCGGCCTCCGGTACGGCAATGGTCTTGGTCAAACGACTCCCGGCCTCGCACGGTGTGTCCTGGTAGGACACGGCGCCATCGGCAGCCACGCATCGCGACAACTCCGCGGCGCAGGCCAGGCCCGGCGCGATCGACAGCACGAAGCACCACGCGAACCGTTGCATGTCGGCATCCTTGCCTTCGCGCCCGGCGACAGGCCGGACTTCCTGTGGGTTGCAACATCGATGGCGGCGAGCGACCGCTGCAGGAGTCGTCGTCGCTCCATGGGGCCATCGCAGCGGGCGCCGCCGCCACCGGAGTCCAGATTGCCGATTCGGCGGCGCGGAATCTGTCAGGAAACTCCGCAACCCGATGTCAGGTTTCTACCCGATCAATCAATCTTCGATCACGCGCCACGTATTGCGCCCGGCCGACTTCGCTTCGTACAACGCCTTGTCGGCCAACGCGAGCAACGCCGTCGCCGACGCCGCCTGCTGCACGAAGGCGATCCCGATGCTCGTGCCCATCTGCAGTTGCACACCTTCGAACACCACCGGCGCGCGCACCACCGTCAACACCTTCTGCGCGATCACTTCGGCCACTTCCGGCGTGCGCGCGTCCTCGATCAACACGACGAATTCGTCGCCGCCCAGGCGCGCCACCGCATCCACGTCGCGGACGCAGGACGACAGCCGCTCGGCGAACGCCTGCAACACCGCATCGCCGGCGAGATGCCCGTACACATCGTTGATCGCCTTGAACTTGTCGAGGTCCAGCGACATCAACACCAGCGGCGAACCCTGCCGCCGCGACCGTGCGATCGCCTGCGCCAATCGCTCGTCGAACTGGCGCCGGTTGCCGAGCCCGGTCAATGCATCCACGCGCGCCAGCTTCGCCAATGCCTGCTCGGCTTCCTTCAGCGGCGTGATGTCGAAGGTCAGCGCGTAGAAGCCGCGATGGGTTCCATCCGGCGCGATGTCGGGCACGAAGTGCGATTGCAGATACCGGCCGCCGGACGAGGCACTCGGATCGCGCTCGAACTTCTGCTCCTGCCCTTCCAGCGCACGATGGATGAAGGGCGCCCATTCGCGATAGGCGATTTCCCCGCGCGCCTCGCGGATCGTGCGCCCGAGCAGTTCCTCGGGCTTGCGTCCGAACAAGCGCTCGTAATACGCGTTGATGAAGGTGTAACGCTCCTGCGCGTCGATATGCACGATCAGCGCGGGCATGTTGTCGGCCACGGCGCGCAGGTGCGATTGGCTTTCGTCCAGCGCGGCCAATGCTTCCATCCGTTTGCTGATGTCGCGCGCCGACGCGACCAGTTCCCACGGCGCGCCGGGATCGCCGCTTTCCACGCGCGTGGCCGCGACTTCGACCCAGCGTTCCTGCCCATCCTTGTGCAGGATGCGGAAGGTCACCGGTTCCGAAATCCCCGTCTGCGCGATGCGTTGGAACGCCGCGGACGCCTGCGGAATATCTTCCGGGTTCACCAGGTCCCAGCGCGCCCGCAGGAATTCCTCCGGCTCGTAACCGAGCACGTGGCGAATCGCGGGCGAGACATACGACGGCGCACCTGCGGCCGACATGCGCACGACCAGGTCGCGGCTGTGATCGGCCAGCGTGCGATAGCGCACCGTCAGCCGGCGACGCTCCGACAACACGGTCGCCACCGGGAACGCGATCAGGCAAGTCGCCGCGATGAACAATTGCAGCAGCAAGGTGCGTTCCAGCAAGGAGGGCGCGCGAACCAGTGCGAAGGGCCCCGTATCGAACGCCGTCGCGATGCCGCTCAGGATCGCGATGACCACCGTCGCGCCCACCACGCCCGCGAACCCGTGCCGGAACACCACCAGCAACAAGGGCACGAACACCAGAAACAGCAGCGGCATCTGTTCCTGCGTGAACACCACCGTGCACACCGCGAGCAGCGTGCCCATGCACAGCCCGTAGTCGAGGTGGCGCCCGCGGCGCCCGAAGATCCACCGCCCTTCCCTGCGCGCCACGACCATCAGCGTCGCCACGATCACCATGCCGATGACGTGCCCGCAGTACCAAGTCAGGAAAACCGTGCCGAACGCACCGCCGGTCGCGGCATTGACGACTGCAACGATCAACGCCGACAACGCGCACGCAAGCAAGGTCGCTGCGGTCGCCGTGAACGCAAGCGTCATCAACCGCGCGGCGTCGGTGACATCCGGCACGCGATGGCGGATGGCACCGGCCACGCAGGCGACTTCGACCACGTTCGCCAGGGAATTGGCGATCGACATGATCGCCGGATCGCCATGCAACAGACGCGCGATGAACTCGCCGGCCCAGCCTGCGGCGAACCACCACGGCCATTGCCGTGTCGGCTTGAACAGCAGCACGCCGACGACGATGCCGTTGGCGATCCACACCGACGCCACGCTGCCGGCCACGCGCGTGAGGTCGATCGCGATCCACGCGAAGACCGCGGTGGCGATGGCGAGCAGGAACAGGCGGCCCGGCGTTCCGGGCCACCGGTGGATGCGCGCGGACGGGCTCACCACGCGCGCACCCTGCAGGACTGTCTCAGCGGCCGCGCCCCAGCCACCATGCGATCGGCACGCTGGCGATCAACAGGCCCAGGCCGGAATCGAGCAACGCACCGATGGTGAAATCCATCGGGAAGCGATACCAATTCCAGTACGGCACGCTGGTCGTCAGCCAGGCCATCACCCCGAGCGCGCCGCCCATCAGCACGCGTTTGCCGAAGGAGACCGGAGCGAGCGAAAGAATCCACGCGGCGAACAACGCGACGAGCACGTCGATGACGAATTGCTTGGTCAACGCCGGCCCCATCGTCTGCAGGTTCGGGTTCGGCGTGGGATCCCACACCACGAAGGCCGACGGCGCATCCTTGTACTTGGTGGTGAAGGCGTTCATCGCCTCGGCGTCGCGCCACATCGCCGGGTCCATGCCGGGGATCATGTACACGCCCGGGCCCTTGTCGGCGCTGGCGTGCAGCGCGGTCATCGCCGCATCCTGGTTGCTCGCGACCTTCATGCCCATCTCGCCGATGGGCAACACGACGTGGGCGATGGCGCCCCACAGGAACAACACGATTCCGCCGATCAAGCCGGCGACGAAAGTCCGCATGCCCGTCCCCTTCGATGCGCGGCGGATGCCGCGGGCCGAGGATGCACCGGCCCTGCCCCGCGGGCAACTCAGTAAGGCGGGCGAATCCAGCTCGCCGTGCGTGCGCCGAACCACACGAGCATCAGGCCTGCGACCAGCGTCACACCGAGATAGACCAGTGCCTGGTCGCTGCGCTGCGAACGGGAGAACAGCAGGCACTCGAGCATCAGCGCCGAATAGGTCGTCAATCCGCCGAGGAAACCGACGATCAGCAACGCCCGCCAATACAGGGCCGAAGGACCGCGATTCTCGAGCCAGATCGCGATGAAACCGGCGAGAAAGGAGCCTGTGAGGTTCACCGCCAGCGTGCCCCACGGCCACCCGTCGCCCATGCGTCGCAGCAACGCGCCCCCGACCCAGAACCGCCCGGCGGCACCGAGCGCGCCACCGAGCATCACCAGGCACAACTGTTGCCACCATGCGCTCATTCGGCCAATTTACCGTGGCGTGCCTGCAACGGCCAGAGCACGATCCCGGCGCACACCGCCAACGCGGCACTGGTTCCGAACGCGATCATCGGCGCACCGTTTTCCCACAACGCGCCGAACACCGCCGACGCCGGCAACAGCAACAGGCCGGTGACGAGGTAATACCAACCGAAGGCCGTGCCCGCGCTCTGTGCGGGAATCAGATCCGCGACGAGTGCGCGTTCGGCACCTTCGATGGTCGCAGTGACCAGGCCGTAGGCCGGGAACAACAACCACAGCCAGTGTTTGTCGATCGGCACGACGCCCAACAACACATACAGCAACGCATAACCTGCCCAGCCCGCGAGGATCAGGCGCTTGCGCCCGATGCGATCGGACAGCGCCGACAAGGGCGTGGAGGCCAAGGCCGCCACCGCGGAGAACGACGCCCACAACAGCGTGATCTGGCTCGCGCCGAGGCCCAGGCCCTGTGCGCGCAGCAACAGGAACATGTTCGATGCGTTGCCGAGCGTGAACAGCCCCAGGGCGAACAGATAACGGCGATACGGCGCGGGCAATGCGGAAAAGCGCCAATCGATCGGACCCGTCGACTTCAGCTGCGCATGTTCCGGTTCGCGCAAGCGCAAGGCCATGAACATGACGACGACGGCGGGCACGAAGGCGCACAGGAACACTTGCCGCAATGAAAATCCCATCGCCAGCAGTGCAGCCGCAATCAAGGGGCCGACCACCGCGCCGGCGTTGTCCATGCCGCGATGCAGCCCGTACGCGAGCCCGCGTTGCTCCGGCGCAACGCTCGCCGCCAGCATCGCGTCGCGCGGTGCCGAGCGCAGCCCCTTCCCCACGCGATCAACGAATCGGAACACCAGCACGCCGAACCAACTGGTCGCGATGCCGATCAAGGGCCGCGCGATCCCCGCAAGGCCATACCCGACGACGACGAACGGCTTGATGCGCCGCATGCGATCGGCCAGGGCGCCGGAGAACAACTTCAACAAACTGCTCGCCGCTTCGGCGACGCCTTCGATCCAGCCCAGCGCCTTCGGCCCCGCCATCAACACGCTTGCGATGTACAGCGGCACGAGCGGATAGATCATGTCGCTCGCCGCGTCGTTGACCAGACTGATCGCACCCAGCAGCCACACCGTCTTCGGCAGGCTTGCGAGCGCGCGACGCATCAGGCGGCGTCCCCGTCTGTCGTTCCGGGCGCGTCGCCCCGGGCTTTCGAACGTGCGGCGCGCAAGGCGTCGAGCTTCTCCTTCATGCGCGCTTCGAGCCCGCGATCGGTCGGTGCGTAGTACACGCGCTCGCCCATCGCATCGGGAAATCCGGTCTGGCCCAGCGCGATGCCGCCGGCCGCGTCGTGGTCGTACTGGTAGCCCTTGCCGTAGCCGAGTTGCTTCATCAACTTCGTCGGCGCATTGCGGATGTGCATGGGCACATCGAGCGTGCCGTATTCCTCGACGTCGCTGCGCGCCTGGTTCCAGGCGGTGTAGGCGGCGTTGGACTTCGATGTCGTCGCCAGGTAGATCGCGACTTGCGCGAGTGCGAGGTCGCCTTCCGGACTGCCGAGGCGGTCGTAGGTGTCCCACGCGTCCACGGCCATTTGCAACGCGCGCGGATCGGCCAGGCCGATGTCCTCGACCGCCATGCGCGTGAGCCTGCGCGCCAGGTAACCCGGATCGGCGCCGCCATCGAGCATGCGCGCAAGCCAATACAAGGCGGCATCGGGGTTCGAACTGCGCACCGATTTGTGCAACGCGGAGATCTGGTCGTAGAACTGATCGCCGCCCTTGTCGAAGCGGCGCGTGCGATCGGCCAGCACCTGCGCGAGCGCCTGCTCGGTGAGCGTGCCGCCCTCCCCCGCCAGGTCGGCGGCGATTTCCAGGAAGGTCAGCGCGCGACGCACGTCGCCATCGGCGGCGCGGGCAATGAGGAGCAGTTGTTCGGGTGCGATTTGCAACGCGCGATCGCCGAGCCCGCGTTCGGTGTCGTCGAGCGCACGCTGCAACGCGACGACGATGTCTTCCGGCGACACCGATTCCATCACGTGCACGCGGCAGCGCGAGAGCAACGCGGAGTTCAATTCGAAGGACGGGTTTTCGGTGGTCGCGCCGACGAACAGGATCGTGCCGCGTTCGATGTGCGGCAGGAACGCATCCTGCTGCGCCTTGTTGAAGCGATGCACTTCGTCGACGAACAACACGGTGCGGCGGCCTTGCGAAAAACGCAGGCCCCCTTCGGCGAGGACCTGGCGCACTTCGGGCAAGCCGACGAGTACCGCGGAGACCGCGCGGAATTCTGCGTCGGCATAGGTCGCCAGCAATTGCGCGAGCGTCGTCTTGCCGCAGCCCGGCGGGCCCCAGAGGATCATCGAATGCACATGGCCGGATTCGATGGCACGCCGCAATGCAGATCCCGGCGCGAGCAGGCGGCGCTGGCCGACCATTTCATCGAGCGTGCGCGGCCGCATCCGCTCGGCGAGCGGACGCAGCGCGTCGCGATCCACGGTCAGCAGATCGGCGTCGGGAATCTCGGGGGTGCGCTGTCTCGCCACAGCGCGATGATAACGATCAACCGCCCGCGACGATGTCGACGCCCTTCGGCGGCGCGAAGGAGAACGTGCCCTTCGCGAAACCGGGGTTCTTCTTCCAGGCCGAGAATTGCAGTTCGGTGCGCTGGCCCAACTGGTCGACGATGCGCATGTGCTTGAGGCCGGCCTTGTCGAAGCCCAGGCGCGCGGATTCGAAGCTGGCGTTGTCGGGGCTGCGCGGGCGCAGTTCGATCCAGTCCAGGCCGTCGGCGGTGGGAAGCTCGGTCACCGCGAATTCCTTGTCCAGGCGCGTGGGATCGATCAGCGCGGTGAGCGGCGAGCTGCGCTCTTCCACGCCCTGCGCGCGCTTGGTGACTTGCTTGAGGTCGGGGTCGTAGACCCACACGGCCTTGCCGTCGGCGACGATCAACTGTTCGAAGGGCTTGGCGTATTCCCAGCGGAAGTTGCGCGGTGCGGACATCGCGACGCGCCCGCTGGAAGCTTCCTTCTTCTTGCCGTTGGCGTCGAAGACCTGCTGGGTGAACGTACCGTCCAGGCCCTTGAGGTTCTTCGTGAACGCGGTGAGGTCGTCGCGGCCGCCGGCATGGGCGGCGGTGGCGAACAGCGCGGTGGTCAATGCGAGCGTCAACAGGCGCATGGCGGGAAGTCCCACGAAAGTCGTTGGGGCGAAGTCTGCCCGGGAAAGCATGAATGGGGGATCACGGGTGTGCGCGGGGGTTTATCCTCCTCGAGCGCGCTTTGCGCGCTCGATCCCCCTTGGAAGGGGGATGAAAGCCACGCGCTATTTGGGGGGCGGCGGGGCCAGGACGCTGCGGTCGCCGTTGTGCTCCGGTGGCGTTACGACGCCCGCCGCTTCCATCGCTTCGATCAAACGCGCGGCGCGGTTGTAGCCGATCTTCAGGCGGCGTTGCACGCCGGAAATCGACGCACGCCGCGTCTCGGTCACGATGCGCACCGCTTCGTCGTACAGCGGATCGGATTCATCGCCGCCACCGCCGCCCGATTCGGGCAGGCCGGTCGCGCCGACGACCACGCCGTCGCCCAGGGTCTGCACTTCGTCCAGCACGCCGTCGATGTAATCGGGCTTGCCGCCGACCTGCTTGAGGTGTTCGACGACGCGATGCACTTCTTCGTCGGAGACGAATGCGCCGTGCACGCGTTCGGGCATCGCGGTGCCCGGCGGTAGGTAGAGCATGTCGCCGTGGCCGAGCAGCGTTTCGGCGCCCGACTGGTCGAGGATCGTGCGCGAGTCGATCTTGCTCGAAACCTGGAACGCGATGCGCGTCGGGATGTTCGCCTTGATCAGGCCGGTGATGACATCGACCGACGGACGCTGCGTGGCCAGGATCAGATGGATGCCCGCCGCACGCGCCTTCTGCGCGAGACGCGCGATGAGCTCTTCGACCTTCTTGCCGACGATCATCATCATGTCGGCGAATTCGTCGATAAACACGACGATGAAGGGCAGCGTTTCCAGCGGACGCGGTGCTTCGCCGAGTTCCGGATTGGGCTTGAACAGCGGATCCATCAACGGCTGGCCGGCGTCGATGGCGTCCTTCACTTTCTTGTTGAAGCCGGCCAGGTTGCGCACGCCGACGGTGGACATCAGCTTGTAGCGGCGCTCCATCTCGGCCACGCACCAACGCAGGCCGTTGGCGGCTTCCTTCATGTCGGTGACCACCGGCGCCAGCAGGTGCGGGATGCCCTGGTACACGGACAACTCCAGCATCTTCGGGTCGATCATCAACATGCGCACGTCCTTCGCGGACGCCTTGTACAACAGCGACAACACCATCGCGTTGACCGCGACGGATTTACCCGAGCCCGTCGTACCGGCGACCAGCAAGTGCGGCATGCGCGCGAGGTCGGCCACCGTCGGCCGGCCCGCGATGTCCTTGCCGAGTGCGAGCGTCAGCGGGCTCGGTGACTTGTCGTATTCCTTCGAGCGGAGCAACTCGCTGAGATAGATCATCTCGCGCGAGGTGTTCGGCGTTTCCAGGCCGACCACCGACTTGCCCGGGATGACGTCGACCACGCGCACCGACTTCACCGACAGGCCGCGCGCGATGTCCTTGTCGAGCGAGGAAATCTGGCTGACCTTGACGCCCGGCGCGGGCTCCAATTCGAAGCGCGTGATCACCGGGCCCGGATAGGCGCCGACGACCTGCGCATCGATGCGGAAATCCTTGAGCTTGAATTCGATCTGGCGCGAGAGCGTCTCGAGCGTTTCCTCGCTGTAACCCTTCACCTGCGGCTTGGGATCGTCGAGCAGCGCGAGCGGCGGAATGCCCGTGCCGTCGCCGGTATGGAACAGCGGGATCTGCGTTTCGCGCTTGGCGCGATCGCTCTTTTCGACGACGGGCGCCGGTGGCGGTTCGATCTTGACCGGCGCACGCTTGGCGCGCAGTTCGGTTTCGACCTTGCGCGTCTCTTCGCGCTCTTCGCGCAAGGCGCGCGCCTGCTGCCATTCGGCCGCCTGCTGCGTGCCGCGGCGGAACAGCGGCGGAATCTTGAGCACCCACCCGCCGATGCGATCCATCACCGTCAGCCACGAAATGCCGGTGGCGAGCGTGGTGGAAATCAGCAACAACGCGACGAGGAACAGGTTGGCGCCGACCGGCCCGAAGCCGTGGTACAGCGAACGCCCGACGATCTGGCCGAGGATGCCGCCGCTGCCCGCCGAGAAATCCGGCGCGCCGCCGATGCGCAGGTGCAGGAAGCCCGTCGCCGAAACGAGGAAGCCGACGATCCCGACCAAGCGCAACGCCGGCCCGAGGTCCGCATCGCCGTCGCCATCGCTGTCCATGCCGAACAAGGCGATCCAGGCGATGAGCCCGAGCATGATCGGCAGCAGGAAGGCGACGTAGCCGCACAGGTACAGCAGCACGTCGGCGGTCCACGCCCCCACGATGCCGCCGAAGTTGTGCAAGGGGGCCGTGACGCTGCCGGAATGCGACCAGCCCGGATCGGCCGGCGAGAAGGTCCAGAGGCTCGCCATCAGGTAGGCGAGCACGGGGGCGATGGCGATCAGCGCGAGGTCGCGCCACAGGCGCTGGCGGCGCACGCCACCGCCCGCGGCGGCCGGAGCCGCCGCGTTCTTGCGCCTGGATTTCCCGCCTTCCAAAGCCACCGGCCTTGCCGACACGTACGACCTGCCTTTAGGTGTATCCCCTAGGGCCTTGATCCTACGTCAAACTTTCATGTCCTGCAGCGCCGGATGCACGATTTTCCCGGCTTCCACATTGATGCCGCGCACGAGCGCCTCGTTGGAGCGCCAGTTGCCCGAAGCGAGCTTGTTCACCCACGGCAGGATGGCCGCGCAGATGGCCTGCGAGGAGGTCTGCGGTACGGCGCCCGGCATGTTGGTCACGCAGAAGTGGGTGACGCCCTCTTCGACGTAGGTCGGTTCCTTCCAGGTGGTCGGGCGCGAGGTTTCGAAGCAGCCGCCCTGGTCGATCGAGATGTCGACGACGACCGAACCGTCCTGCATGCCCTTGAGCATTTCGCGCGTCAGCACGTGCGGCGCGCGGGCGCCGGTCACGAGCACGGCGCCGACGACCAGGTCGGCCGAGGCCACTTCGCGCGCGACGACGTCGGCGTAGGGATACAGCGCGGTGACGTTGTTGCCCATCGCCATCATTTCTTCCATGCGGTCCTGGCGCATTTCGAACACGACCACGTTCGAACCGCCCGCCGCGGCGAGCTCGGCCGACGCGCGGCCGGCCTTGCCGCCGCCGAACACCACGACCTTGCCGCGCTCGGTCGACGGCAGGCCGCCGAGCAGCTTGCCCTTGCCGCCTTCGGGCTGGTGCAGCAGGTGCGTACCCACCTGCACCGCGATCTTGCCGGCGATCACCGACATCGGCGCCAGCAGCGGCAGATCGCCGTTGGGCAGCTCGACGGTTTCGAACGCGACGCCGGTCAGGCCGATGTCGAGCAACTGGCGCGTGAGCTTGGGCTCGGCCGCCAGGTGCAGGTAGCAGAACAGCAGGTGGTCCTTGCGCAGCAGCGCGAGGTCGCCGGCGATCGGCTCCTTGACCTTCACGATGAGTTCGCCCTTCTCGTACAGGGCGGCCGCGTCGGCGGCGATCTTCACGCCGAGCTGCGTGTATTGCTCGTCCTTGAAGCCGCTCTTCAGGCCCGCGCCCTGCTCCAGCCACACTTCGTGGCCACGCTTGACGAGGTCGCCTGCCGCCGCCGGCACCAGCGCGACGCGGCCTTCGAGGGTCTTGGTTTCCTTGGGGACGCCGATCCGCATTGCAGTGTTCTCTTCGTGGGGAGGCGCAAGCGCCTTGTGTTGTCGAGGGGGCGCCGCCACTATTCCGCGACGCGACGTGGGATGAAAAACCAGTCGCGCATCTTACGCGAACTCCCATTCGGACGCCCCTGCATGACTTCTGCGAAGCACGTCTCCCTGCTCATCCTCGGCTCAGGCCCCGCCGGCTGGACCGCGGCCGTTTACGCCGCGCGCGCCAACCTCAAGCCGGTGGTGATCACCGGCCTGGCGCAAGGCGGCCAGCTGATGACGACCACCGAGGTCGACAACTGGCCGGGCGATGCGCACGGCCTGATGGGGCCGGCGTTGATGGAGCGCATGCAGCAGCACGCCGAGCGCTTCGAAACCGAAGTGATCTTCGACCAGATCCACACGGCCGACCTGTCGCAGCGTCCCTTCCGCCTGAAGGGCGACTCGGGCGAATACACCGCCGATGCGCTGATCATCGCGACGGGCGCGACGGCGAAGTACCTGGGCATCGAATCGGAACAGAAGTTCCTGGGCCGCGGTGTCTCGGCGTGCGCCACGTGCGACGGCTTCTTCTTCAAGGACATGGACGTGGCGGTCATCGGCGGCGGCAACACCGCGGTCGAGGAAGCGCTGTACCTGTCGAACATCGCGCGCAAGGTGTACGTCGTGCATCGCCGCGACACGCTGCGCGCCGAAAAGATCATGCAGGACAAGCTGTTCGCGAAGGTGCAGGCCGGCAAGATCGAAACGATCTGGCACCACACCGTCGACGAGGTGATCGGCAACGATGCCGGCGTCACCGGTCTGCGCCTGAAGTCCACGCAGGATGGTTCGACGAAGGACCTCGACATCCACGGCCTGTTCGTCGCGATCGGGCATACGCCCAACACGTCCTTGTTCGAAGGCCAGCTGGCGATGCACAACGGGTATCTCGAGATCCGTTCCGGCCTGTCGGGCATGGCGACGCAGACCTCCGTGCCGGGCGTGTTCGCCGCCGGCGACGTCGCCGACCAGGTGTATCGCCAGGCGGTGACGTCCGCGGGCTTCGGCTGCATGGCCGCGCTCGATGCCGAGAAATTCCTCGACAAGGAAGGCTGAGGCCGCCCGATGCACGCGCGCATCCTCGGCGCGCTGACCGATGTGCCTGCCGATGCGTGGGACGCGTTGCACGACGGCGGCAATCCCTTCGTCGCGCACGCGTTCCTGGCGGGCCTGGAGGAACACCAATGCGTGCGCGCGTCGCTCGGCTGGGTGCCTGCGCACCTGGCCTTGTTCGACGGTGAAACGCTCGTGGGCGCGGCGCCGGGCTATCGCAAGCGCAATTCGCACGGGGAATTCGTGTTCGACCATGCGTGGGCGCAGGCCTATGCGCATCACGGGCTGGCGTATTTCCCGAAATGGCTCGGAGCCGTGCCCTACTCGCCCGTCACCGGCCCGCGCTTGCTCGCGCGCGATGCGCAAACGCGTGCGTTGTTGGCCGCGGCGATCGTCGCGGTGGTGCGCGAAGCCGGGTGGTCCTCGGCGCACGTGAACTTCCACCGCGCCGACGAGGCGCAGGCCTTCGACGCGGACTGGATTCCACGCATCGACGTGCAATATCACTGGGAAAATCGCGGCTGGGCCGACTTCGATGCCTTCCTCGCGGCGATGGACCACAAGCACCGCAAGAACATCCGGCAGGAACGCGCCAAGGTCGCGCGCGCCGGCGTGCAGATGCGGATCGTGCATGGCGATGAAGCCAGCGAAGACGATCTGTCCGCGATGTACGGCTTCTACCTGCAGACCTTCCACGAATACGGCAACACGCCCGCGCTGACGCTCGATTTCTTCCGCCACCTGGCGCGCACGATGCCGCGCGCCCTGGTGATGATGCTGGCCGAACTCGATGGCGAGATCATCGCCGGCGCACTCTGCCTGCGCGGCGGCGACACCTTGTACGGACGTTACTGGGGCGCGACGCGCCTCATGCCCGGGCTGCATTTCGAAACCTGCTACTACCAGGGCATCGATTACTGCTTGCGCGAAGGCTTGCGCCGTTTCGAACCCGGCGCGCAAGGCGAACACAAACTCGCGCGTGGTTTCCTGCCGACGCTCGTGCACAGCCGACACTGGATCGGCGAGAAGGATTTCGCCGATGCGATCGCGCACTGGTGCGCGGAAGAAGCGGAATCGGTGCGCCGCTACTGCGCGACGTTGCGGTCGCATTCGCCGTTTCGTTCCGAATGACGACGCGCATTCCCGTGTTGCTCGGTCCCGACCCGGTGTTTCCGCCGGTGGAACTGGCGCTGCGCGAGCCCGATGGCTTGCTGGCGGTCGGTGGCGACCTGACGGTGCCGCGGTTGCTGGCGGCTTATCGGCACGGGATCTTCCCATGGTTCTCCGCGGGGCAGCCGATCCTGTGGTGGTCGCCCGATCCGCGCATGGTGTTCCGCACCGACGGGGGCGTGCGGCTGTCGTCGAAGTTCCGACGCCGGTTGCGCGGATCGTCGTGGGTGGTGCGCGCCGACACGCGGTTCGACGCGGTGATCGACGCTTGCGCGACCGCCCCGCGCCCGGGCCAGCACGGCACCTGGATCGTGCCGGTGATGCGTCGGGCGTATGGCGCGCTGCACGAACAAGGGCATGCGCACAGCGTCGAAGTCTTCGACGGCGATCGCCTGGTCGGCGGGCTCTACGGTGTGTCGGTCGGCGGGATGTTCTTCGCCGAGAGCATGTACAGCGCGGTCTCGGGCGGTTCGAAAGTCGCCCTGGCCGCCCTCGCCCACCGCCTCCACGAATGGGGTTGGCCGCTGATCGATGCACAGGTGGAGAACGAGCACCTGGTCAGCCTGGGCGGCGAACGGCTGCCGCGCGAGGCGTTCCAGCGCATCGTGGCCGACCGGGTCGGGCTGCCCGTGGAACCGGGCCCGTGGACGATGCGCTTCGGCGAACTGAACGCCGCCACCCTCGCCGACTCGCACGCCGGCTGAACCGGACGCTTGGCGCTCCAGCGCCGCGCGTGCCAGAATGCGCGACTTTGCGGGCGGCCGAACGCCGGACCGCCCTATCCGATCAGGAAATACATGGCCAAAGACGACGTCATCGAGTTCGAGGGTACGGTCACCGAAACCCTCCCGAACACCATGTTCCGGGTGAAGCTCGAGAACGGCCACGAAATCATCGCCCACATCTCCGGGCGCATGCGGAAGAACTACATCCGCATCCTCACCGGCGACAAGGTCAAGGTGGAAATGACGCCTTACGACCTGACCAAGGGGCGCATTACGTACCGTATGAAGTAAACCACGCAAGTGGTTGAATGAAAAAGGCGACCCGAGGGTCGCCTTTTTCGTTTGCGCCGGTTTCGATGGTCAGACCGTCACCGGCAACAGCTTCTCCGGTTCGGGCTGCGCCTCGACCTTCAGCTCGCCATCGACCACGTCGATGGACACCTTGCCGCCGCCGACCAGCTTGCCGAACAGCAACTCGTCCGCGAGCGGCCGCTTGATCTTGTCCTGGATCACGCGGGCCATCGGGCGGGCGCCCATCAGCGGATCGAAGCCATGCTGGGCGAGCCAGTCGCGCGCCGCCGGCGTGGCCGACATCGACACGTCCTTCTCGTGCAGCTGGACTTCCAGCTCGATCAGGAACTTGTCGACCACGCGCAGGATGTGGTCCATGCCCAGCGCCTGGAACTGCACCACCGCGTCGAGGCGGTTGCGGAATTCCGGGCTGAAGCTGCGACGGATCACTTCCATGGCGTCGGTGCTGTGGTCCTGGCGCGTGAAACCGATCGTGCGACGCGCGGCCTGCGCGGCGCCGGCATTGGTCGTCATCACCACGATCACGTTCTTGAAGTTCGCCTCGCGCCCGTTGGTGTCGGTGAGCACGCCGCGGTCCATGACCTGCAACAGGATGTTGAAGATGTCCGGATGCGCCTTCTCGACTTCGTCGAGCAACAGCACGCAATGCGGCGTCTTGACGATCTTCTCGGTCAACAAGCCGCCCTGGTCGAACCCGACGTAACCGGGAGGCGCGCCGATCAGGCGGCTGACCGAATGCGGCTCCATGTACTCGGACATGTCGAAGCGCACGAGCTCGATGCCCAGCTGCAGCGCGAGCTGGCGCGTCACTTCGGTCTTGCCCACGCCGGTCGGGCCGGAGAACAGGAAGTTGCCGATCGGCTTGTCGGGATTGCCCAGGCCGGAGCGTGCGAGCTTGATCGCCGAGACCAGCGTGTCGATCGCCGGGTCCTGCCCGAAGATCACCATCTTCAGGTTGCGATCCAGGTTCTTGAGCACGTCCTTGTCCGACGCGCTGACCTGCTTGGTCGGAATGCGCGCCATCTTCGCGACGATGGTTTCGATTTCCTCGACATCGATCAGCGACTTGCGCACGGCGGCCGGCAACAGGCGCTGGCGTGCACCGGCTTCGTCGATCACGTCGATGGCCTTGTCGGGCAGCAGGCGATCGCCGATGTGCTTCACCGACAGGTCGACCGCGGCCTGCAGCGCTTCGTCGGCGTAGGTCACGCCGTGGTGCGATTCGTAGCGCGGCTTGAGGCCGTGCAGGATTTCGACCGTCTCGCCCACCGTCGGCTCGACGATGTCGATCTTCTGGAAGCGACGCGCGAGCGCGCGGTCCTTCTCGAAGATGCCGCGGTATTCCTGGAAGGTGGTCGAACCGATGCAACGCAGCTCGCCCGAGGCCAGCACGGGCTTGATCAGGTTCGACGCATCCATCGTGCCGCCCGACGCCGAGCCGGCGCCGATGATGGTGTGGATCTCGTCGATGAAGAGGATCGCGCCGGGGTGCTTCTTCAATTGCGCGAGCACCGCCTTCAGGCGCTTCTCGAAATCGCCGCGGTACTTGGTGCCCGCGACCAGCGCGCCCAGGTCGAGCGCGTAGATCACCGCGTCGGCCAGCACTTCGGGCACGTTGCCTTCGACGATGCGCTTGGCCAGTCCTTCGGCGAGCGCGGTCTTGCCCACGCCGGCTTCGCCGACGTAGAGCGGGTTGTTCTTGCGACGGCGGCACAGCACCTGGATGGTGCGTTCGACTTCATCGGCGCGGCCGACCAGCGGATCGATCTTGCCGGCGAGCGCGAGGTCGTTGAGGTTGCTGGCGAATTCGGCGAGCGCGTCGCCCTTGTGTTCGCCCTCCTCGCCCTGGCGGGATTCGTCCTGCGACTGCGATTCCTCGCCTTCGCCCGTGCGCGTGATGCCGTGCGAGAGATAGTTGACGACATCCAGCCGCGTGACGTCCTGCTGGTTCAGGAAATAGACGGCGTGGGAATCCTTCTCGCCGTAGATGGCGACCAGGACATTCGCACCCGTGACTTCCTTCTTGCCCGAGGACTGCACGTGGTAGACGGCGCGCTGCAACACGCGCTGGAACCCCAGCGTGGGTTGCGTGTCGCGCCCGTCGTCGTCCGCCAGCCGCGCGACCGAGGTTTCGATCGCCTTTTCCAGCTCGTGGCGCAGGCGCGGGAAATCGGCGCCGATCGCCTTGAGCACGGCTTCGGCCGATGGGTTGTCGAGGAGCGCGAGGAGCAGGTGCTCCACGGTCATGAACTCATGGCGGGCCTCGCGTGCCCGCTTGTAGCACTGGCCGATGGTCTGCTCGAGATCCTTGCTGAACATGTTGCGTGGCCTCCGACGGCTTGGCCCTGTTAGGTATCCAGCGTCCTATATGGGGAACGCCAAATACCTTTTCCAGTGGCCTTCGTCAGGGCTTGCCGACAACGGCCGTTGCGAGGTGTTTACGCCTTTTCCATCGTGCACAGCAAGGGGTGCTGGTTGACCCTTGCATACTCATTCACCTGCGCCACCTTCGACTCTGCGACGTCGCGTGTGAATACTCCGCACACGCCGCGGCCGCGCGTGTGCACGTGCAGCATGACCTGGGTCGCCTTTTCCAGGTTCATGGCGAAAAACCTCATCAAAACGTCCACGACGAAGTCCATCGGCGTGTAATCGTCGTTGAGCAACAGGACCGAATACAGCGGCGGACGCGCCGTTTCGGGCTTGCTGGTTTCCACCATTGCGCCGTGGTCGCGCTCTTGTTCGTTCTTTCGTGCCATGGGCGGGATTATACGGAGGGGCGCAAGCCCTCCCGACACGCGCATCGTTGGACGGCCGCCAGCCGCGGCCGTCACAATGCCCCGTGGTGAAATCGCATTGACCCCCCGCAAGGACGACACCCCACGTGAGCTACCGCGAAGGCCGTTTCTGGCAACCCGACGTCACCGTGGCGACGATCGTCGTCCGCGACGGGCGGCTGCTCATGGTCGAGGAGCGGGTGAACGGCGCGTTGGTGTTCAACCAGCCCGCCGGCCACCTGGAACCCGATGAAAGCCTGGTCGACGCGGCCCTGCGCGAAACGCGCGAGGAAACCGGGTGGGACGTGCGCTTGACGGCCTTCGTCGGCGCCTACCAGTGGAAGGCCGAAACCGGCCGCCATTACCTGCGTTTCGCGTTCGCCGCCGAACCCGAAAACCATGATCCCGCGCGCCCGCTCGACACCGGCATCGAACGCACGGTGTGGATGACGCCCACCGAACTGGAGGCCGCGCGCGATCGCCATCGCAGCCCGCTGGTCTGGCGCGTGGTGGCCGACCATCTCGCCGGACGTCGACATCCGTTGTCGATGGTGCAGCAGTTGGCCTGAGGCGCTGCGTGGACGCGAAAACACAGGTGCGCACCATCGTCGGCATGTCCGGCGGCGTGGATTCGTCGGTCGCGGCCTTGTTGCTGCAGGGCCAGGGCGAACCGATCGCCGGGCTCTTCATGCAGAACTGGGCCGACGACGGCAGCGGCGACTGCCGCGCCGACGAAGATCGTCGCGATGCGGTCGCCGTGTGCGGGCGGCTCGGCATCCCGATCCACTTCCGCGACTTCTCGGGCGAATACTGGAACGGAGTGTTCCAGCATTTCCTCGACGAATACGCCGCGGGCCGCACGCCCAACCCCGACGTGCTGTGCAACCGCGAGATCAAGTTCAAGCATTTCCTCGATGCGGCGCATGCGCTGGGCGCCGAGCGCATCGCGACGGGCCATTACGCGCGCGTGGATCATCAAGGCGGTCGCGTGCGCCTGCTGCGTGCGGTGGATCGCAACAAGGACCAGAGTTACTTCCTGCACCAGCTCGGCCAGGCGCAACTCGCGGCGACGGTCTTCCCGCTCGGCCACCTGCCGAAGGACCAGGTCCGCGCGATCGCGCGCGACGCTGCGCTGCCCACGCACGCCAAGAAGGATTCGACCGGCATCTGCTTCATCGGCGAACGCGACTTCCGCGAATTCCTCGCGCGCTACCTCCCTGCCCGGCCCGGCGAAATCCGCGATCCGCAGGGGAACGTGGTCGGCGAACACCCCGGCGTTTTCTTCTTCACCCTCGGACAGCGCGAAGGCCTGCACATCGGCGGCGTGCGCGGTCGCGATCCGGCGCCGTGGTACGTGGTCGACAAGCACGTGAACGACAACGTGCTCGTCGTCGACCAGGGCAGCGACAGCCCGCACCTGTATTCCTCCACGCTCTGGTCGGAAGCCGCGCACTGGATCGCCGGCAGCCCGCCGGCGGCGCGCTTCGCGTGCACCGCGCAGACGCGCTATCGCCAGCGTGACGAGGAATGTACGGTCGAGGTCGCCGACGACGGCACGCTGGCGGTACGCTTCGCCCGTGGCCAGCGCGCGGTCACGCCCGGGCAATCGCTGGTGCTGTACGACGGCGATGCGTGCCTCGGCGGTGCGGTCATCGCCCGCACGGATGCACGGACCGACGCGATGCTTTCGAAGGAGCGACAGAACGCATGACGGCGGATCTCAAATGAGCATGAACCCGGCCCCGGCCAATTCGATCGAAGAACGCGTGCTTGCGCTCGCCGGCCTCGCGCAGGCCTTGCGCCAGGTGCGCCAGATCGCCGAAACCGGCCAGGCCGACACCGCGGTGCTGCAGACGGCGACCGACAGCGTCTTCCGCCTGGATGCGGACACGCCGGTCGAGGTCTATGGCGACGAACGCGCGCTCGCGCCGGGCATGCAGTTGCTGCTCGACTATTTCACCCGCGGCAACGATGCGCGCGACGAACTCCTGCCGCGTCTGGCCTTCGCCGTGCTGCAACTCGAACGCCGCTTCGTGCGCGAAGGCGCGACCGCGCAGAAAGTGCAGGATGGCATCCTCGCGCTCGCGCCGACCGCGCAGCGCCTGGGCAGCACGCATCCGGACGTGCTCGAATCGCTCGGCACGTTGTATGCCGACACGGTGAGCCACCTGCGCCCGCGCGTGATGGTGCAAGGCAACCCGCATTACCTCGGCCAGGCGGCCATCGTTTCGGAGATCCGCGCGGTGCTGCTCGCGGCCCTGCGTTCGGCCGTGCTGTGGCGCCAACTCGGCGGCAGCTTCTGGGATTTCGTGATCCGCAGGCGCGCGATGGTCGGCGCCGTGCAATCGCACTTGCGTCTGTGAACACGGCAAAGGTGGGCGGGGACACCCCCGATCCGGCATAATTACGGGGCTCGGCCCAGGCAATTCCGCGGCTTGCCGCGATGCGCCGGCCCCCACCCCGCAAGACACCGGAGCCCCAACCGATGGCCGACTCCTTCGCCACCCGCGCCCAACTCGACGTCAACGGCAAGTCCCTCGCCTTCTACAGCCTGCCCCGCCTCGGGCAGCGTTTCGACCTGTCGAAGCTGCCGTACTCGATGAAGATCCTCCTCGAGAACCTGCTGCGGCACGAAGACGGCGTCACGGTGACGCCCGAGCACATCGAAGCGGTCGCCACGTGGGATGCGAAGGACGAGCCGGACACCGAGATCGCCTTCATGCCGGCGCGCGTGGTGCTGCAGGACTTCACCGGCGTGCCGTGCGTGGTGGACCTGGCGGCGATGCGCGATGCGGTCAAGCGCCTGGGCGGCGATGCCACGCGCATCAATCCGCTGATCCCCTCCGAACTGGTGATCGACCATTCGGTGCAGGTCGACGTCTTCGGACGCGCCGATGCGCTGGAGCTCAACGGCGAGATCGAGTTCTCGCGCAACAAGGAGCGTTACAGCTTCCTGCGCTGGGGCCAGAAGGCCCTGAACAACTTCAAGGTCGTGCCGCCGAACACCGGCATCGTGCACCAGGTGAACCTCGAGAACCTGGCGCGCGTGGTCGTCGAACGCGAAGTGCAGACGCCGGACGGCCGCACCGAATTGCAGGCCTTCCCCGACACGGTGTTCGGCACCGACTCGCACACCACGATGATCAACGGCATCGGCGTGCTCGGCTGGGGCGTGGGCGGCATCGAAGCCGAAGCCGCGATGCTCGGCCAGCCGTCCTCCATGCTCATCCCGCAGGTCGTGGGCTTCAAGCTCACCGGCAGGCTGCCGGAAGGCACGACGGCCACCGACCTGGTGCTCACCGTGACCCAGATGCTCCGCGCCCTCGGCGTGGTCGGCAAGTTCGTCGAGTTCTACGGCGACGGCCTGCAGCACCTGCCGCTCGCCGACCGCGCGACGATCGCCAACATGGCGCCCGAATACGGCGCGACCTGCGGCATCTTCCCGATCGACGCCGAAGCCCTGACCTACATGCGCCTGTCGGGCCGCAGCGAAGCGCAGATCGCGCTGGTGGAGGCCTACGCGAAGGCGCAGGGCCTGTGGCATGACGCGAACTCGCCGCACGCCACGTATTCGGCGACGCTCGAACTGGACCTGGGCGACGTCAAGCCCTCGCTCGCCGGTCCCAAGCGCCCGCAGGACCGCGTGCTGCTCGAGAAGGTCAAGGACAACTTCCACGCCAACCTCGAAGGCCTGATCGCCAATCGCGGCGCGAAGAAGAACGAAGTCGTGCGCTTCGACGCCGAAGGCGGCGACCAGCCGCAGGCCGAACACCTCGCCGCCAAGCCCAAGTCGAAGATCCGCATCGCCGACCAGGATTGCGAACTCACCGACGGCTCGGTCGTGATCGCCGCGATCACCTCCTGCACCAACACCTCCAACCCCGCCGTGATGCTCGGCGCCGGCCTGCTCGCGCGCAACGCGGTCAAGCTCGGGCTCAAGGTCAAGCCGTGGGTGAAGACCTCGCTCGGCCCGGGTTCGCTGGTGGTCACCGATTACCTCAGGAAGGCCGGCGTGCTCGCCGACCTGGAGAAGCTCGGCTTCTTCGTGGTGGGCTACGGCTGCACCACGTGCATCGGCAACTCCGGCCCGCTGCCGGACGAAGTGTCCAAGGGCATCGCGGAGAACGAACTCGTCGTTGCCTCGGTGCTCTCGGGCAACCGCAACTTCGAAGGCCGCGTGCATCCCGAAGTGAAGATGAATTACCTCGCCTCGCCGCCGCTGGTCGTCGCCTACGCGATTTCCGGCACGGTCGACATCGACCTGGTCAGCGAACCGATCGGCCGCGGCGCAGACGGCAAGGACGTGTACCTGCGCGACATCTGGCCGACCAACAAGGAAATCGGCGACATGATTTCCGCCACCGTCGGTCCGGAGTTGTTCGCGCAGAACTACGCCGACGTGTTCAAGGGCGATTCGCGCTGGAACCAGATCGCCTCGCCCGACGGTGCGGCCTTCCAGTGGGATGCGGCCTCGACGTACATCAAGAACCCGCCCTACTTCGACGGCATGACGATGGACATCGGTTCGATCGACGACATCCATGGCGCGCGCGTCATGGGCCTGTTCGGCGATTCGATCACCACCGACCACATCTCGCCGGCCGGCAACATCAAGAAGGATTCGCCGGCGGGCCGTTTCCTGCAGGCGCGCGGCGTGCAGCCGGCGGACTTCAACAGCTACGGTTCGCGCCGCGGCAACGACGACGTCATGGTGCGCGGCACCTTCGCCAACATCCGCATCAAGAACCTGATGTTCGGCGGCGAGGAAGGCGGCAACACGCTGTACTTCGACCGCGCCGGCAATCCGGGCGAAAAGCTCGCGATCTACGATGCGGCGATGAAGTACAAGGCCGACAAGGTGCCGCTGGTCGTGTTCGCGGGCAAGGAATACGGCACCGGTTCGTCGCGCGACTGGGCGGCGAAGGGCACCAACCTGCTCGGCGTCAAGGCGGTCGTGGCGGAGAGCTTCGAGCGCATCCACCGCTCCAACCTCGTCGGCATGGGCGTGCTGCCCTTGCAGTTCATGGAAGGCGAAAACGCGAAGTCGCTGGGCCTGACCGGCTCGGAGACGATCGACATCGTCGGCCTGGACGACGGCAAGTCGCGCACGGCGACGGTCATCGCGCGCGGCCCGGAAGGCGAGAAGCGTTTCGACGTGCGCGTGCTGTTGCTGACCCCGAAGGAAGTCGAGTACTTCCGCAACGGCGGCATCCTGCACTACGTGCTGCGCCAGCTGGCGGCGAAGAAAGCGGCGTAATCCGCACCGTGTCGCAACGAAAAAGGCGGCCCCGGGGCCGCCTTTTTTCGTTCAGAGCCTGGGCTCCCACTCCGCGCTCACCAGCTCCCAGTCCTCGCCGTCCTGCCGCCATTGCGTGGTGATGTCGTACACCTGACCCGACGTCGGCAACAACGCCGAATCGCCGCCCGTCATCGCCGCGGTGCAATGGACCGTCGCCCCACCGGGTTGCAGTTTGATGTCGAGCGGACCGAGGGTCACGCCCACTTGCCTGTTCTGCAGGAACACCACCGCGGCCAGGCGTTGCGCCGCCTTGCGGTCCATGCCGTCGGGGCCGATGAAATCCCGCGCGATGCCGTCGGCCAGCGTCGATGCGTCGCGCGCTTCGATCGCGGTCTGCATCTGCGCGATGGTGCGGCGCAGCGATTGTTCCGGCGGCGTTCTCGTACAAGCCGCGAGCACAAGAACAATCGCCACCACTTTCAGGAACCGCCGCATCGCTGTCTCCCATGAAGCAACACAGATTGCCCGATACGGCGCCTTGCCAGCGTTTGGTGCCTATGCTCCAATCGGGAGCGATCCGTACGGTCCCGCATCGGTACCGCACCTCTGGTTTTGAACGCGATTACATCGGGGAGATCGCATGCAGCAGGCACGTCCGTGGTTGGCCAGTTACCCGCAAGGCGTGCCGGCGCAGATCGACCTCGATGAATTCCCGTCCATCGTTTCGGTCCTGCAGTCCTCGCTGGAAAAGTATCGCGACCGCCCCGCGTTTTCCAACCTGGGCAAGACGCTCACCTATGCCGACGTCGACCGCCTGAGCCAGCAGTTCGCAGCCTACCTGCTCGGCGAGCTCAAGCTGAAGAAGGGCGATCGCGTCGCGATCATGATGCCCAACTGCCTGCAGTACCCCATCGCCACCTTCGGTGTGTTGCGCGCGGGCCTGACGGTGGTCAATACCAACCCGATGTACACCGCGCGCGAGCTCAAGCACCAGCTCGTCGACTCGGGTGCGACCGTGCTGCTCGTGCTCGACAACTTCGGCGCGGTGGTGCAGGAAGTGCTCGCGCAGACGCAGGTCCGGCAGGTCATCACCACGGGCCTGGGCGACATGCTCGGTTTCCCGAAGGGCGCGATCGTCAACTTCGTCCTGCGCCACGTGAAAAAGATGGTGCCCGACTACGACATCGACGGCGCGATCCGCTTCCGCGACGCGCTGACGCTCGGGCAGATGCACACGCTGCCGGACATCGCGATCGATCCGCAGGATCTCGCGTTCCTGCAATACACCGGCGGTACGACGGGCGTGGCGAAGGGCGCGATGCTCACCCACCGCAACCTCGTGGCCAACATGCAGCAGGCCGCTGCGTGGATCGGCACCAACGTGCGTTACGGCGAAGAAACCATCATCACCGCGTTGCCGCTGTACCACATCTTCGCGTTGACGGCGAACGGCCTGGTCTTCATGAAGTTCGGCGGCCACAACCACCTGATCACCAATCCGCGCGACATGCCCGGGTTCGTGAAAGAGTTGAAGAAGATCCCGTTCACCGCGATCACCGGCGTGAACACCCTCTTCAACGGCCTGCTCAACACGCCGGGCTTCGCCGACATCGATTTCTCGCGCCTGCACCTCACGCTGGGCGGCGGCATGGCCGTGCAACGTGCGGTGGCCGAGCGCTGGAAGCAGGTCACCGGTTGCACGCTGGTCGAAGCCTACGGCCTCACCGAAACCTCGCCCGCCGCGTGCATCAACCCGATGGACCTGGCCGAGTACAACGGCGCCATCGGCCTGCCGATTCCGTCCACCGATGCCTGCCTGAAGGACGAGGACGGCAACATCGTCAGCGCCCTGGGCGAAGTCGGCGAGTTGTGCATCCAGGGCCCGCAGGTCATGCGCGGCTACTGGAACCGCCCCGACGAAACCGCCAACGTCATGGATGCCGACGGCTGGCTGCATACCGGCGACATGGCGAAGATGGACGAGAAGGGCTTCTTCTACATCGTCGATCGCAAGAAGGACATGATCCTGGTCTCGGGCTTCAACGTGTACCCCAACGAGGTCGAGGACGTGATCGCGATGTTGCCGGGCGTCCTGGAAGTCGGTGCGGTCGGCGTGCCCGACGAGAAGTCCGGCGAGGCGGTCAAGGTCGTCATCGTCCGCAAGGACCCGAACCTGACGGCCGAAGAGGTCAAGGCGCATGCCCGCGAGAACCTCACCGGGTACAAGCAGCCCAAGTACGTGGAGTTCCGCACCGAGCTGCCGAAGACGAACGTCGGCAAGATCCTGAGACGCGAGCTCCGGGAGCAATCAGCCAAGCGCTGACCTGCAATCGGCGGATTGGTCGCCAATGGCTACCGTCCGTCGCCCCGTGACTGGAAACGCTTGCATTTTCACCCGGCGACGACGTTTCACCGGGTGTAGCATCCCCTGCGTGGGTCATTCGCCCGCCCGCTACCCACCCCTGTTCGCGGACGGGCTCCCAAGGGGAAACACCAACATGAGCAACATCGAGAAGCTGCAGCGCAGCCATCGCTATCCCACCCTGCGTGTCGAAGCAGAGCCGTCGGGCGCGGCCCATTGGCTCTACATGCACGCCGACGCCGGCACCGGCATCCGTCCGTGTTTCCGCACGGAACTGATGGACGAGATGTGGCGTTACCTCAGCAGCATCACGCTCAACAAGGGCCAGCGCCATCCCGGCAACCTGCGCCACGTCGTGATCGCCTCGGACGCCCCCGCGTTCAATCTCGGCGGCGACCTCGAACTGTTCGCTCGCCTCATTCGTGAAAACAACCGCGAGCAACTGCTGGCCTATGCGCGCCGCTGCATCGATGGCGTGCACAGCATCCACGGCGGACTGGGCGGCGACGTGCGCACCATCGCGCTGGTCCAGGGCGACGCCCTCGGCGGCGGCATGGAACTCGCGCTGTCCTGCCACACGATCGTCGCCGAAGAAGGCGTGGGCATGGGCCTGCCGGAAGTGTTGTTCGGCCTGTTCCCGGGCATGGGCGCCTACTCCTTCCTCTGCAAGCGCGTCTCGCCGCAGCAGGCCGAGAAGATGATCCTCAGCGGCCAGATCTATTCGAGCGAAGAACTGTTCAAGCTGGGCGTCGTCGACATCCTCGTGCCGAAGGGCGAAGGCGAGCTGGCCGTGCAGGACCTGATCCGCCAGCAGCAGCGTTCGCCGCATTCGCATCTCGCGCTCAACCAGGTGCGCCAGATCGCGCAGCCGGTGGGTTACGACGAGCTGATGGGCATCACCGAAGTGTGGGTGGATACGGCGCTGGCGCTGGGCGATCGTTCGCTCAAGACCATGGACCGCATCGTCCGCGCGCAGGAGCGCCGCTCGGGAGCCGAAGCCGCCGCCTGATCAAGACAGGGATCGACCGCTCGACCTGACGTCGTGTTTCGGCAGATCTAGCTGTTTTCGTTGTCGCGCGCGGCACGATGCCCGCGCGCGTCCAGCGCAGCCCGGCCTTGCGCCATGCGTTCGCGCAGCACGGTCAGCCGTGGGCGCCATTCGCGCGTGAGTTGCCACTCGGGGATGCGCATCCACTCGCTGCTGGCCGCGGCGAGCTTCACCAGGCCCAGGTTGCTCGACACACCCTTCAGCGCGTGCGCGTGATCGCGCACCGCCGCCCAATCGCCGGCTTCGCCGGACTTTTCCAGCGACGCAAGGCAGGTCTCGGCGTCGCGCAGACATTGGGCGATGAACTCGCGGACGAAGGTCTCCCCCATCCCGAGTGAGCCGAGCTCCTCGAGGACGCCCGGATCGAAATCGTCCTCCGACACCGGCAGCTCGATGCGCGGGTTGGCCGCCTGCACGTTCGCCTGGCCGCTGATGGCGACTTCCGCCAGCGTGTCGAGCAGGCGCGCCGCCACCACGGGCTTGGGCAGGAACGCGCGGGCACCGGCTTGCGCGCATTGCTGGATGGCCTCCGGCGTGACATCCGCGGTGAGCACGATGACGGGCGTGCGCTTGCCGCCGCCGGCTTCCATCACGCGCAACTCGCGCAACAGGTCCAGGCCGCTGACGCCGGGCATGTGCAGGTCGACGATCGCCGCGTCGAAGGTGTTGGCCGACATCGCGTCGAGCACTTCCTCGCCGTCGGCGACGCTGGTCACGCGATGCCCCGCCTTCTGCAGCAGGCGTTGCAGCACCATGCGGTTGGCGGCGTGGTCGTCGGCGATGAGCAGCTCGAGCGACCGCACGCGCGCGCGATGGCGCAGGAACGGATCGCCGAAGGCGATGACGTTGGCCGCGGTGTCGCCGAAGGACACCGGCGCCGGCGCCGCGGGCTTCCCTTCGACCGCCGGTGCAGGCCTGGCGACGGGCACGACTTCCACCTGGTCGAAAGGCAATTCGACCCAGAACCGGCTGCCCCGCTTCTCGGAGCTCTCGAAGCCGATGCTGCCTCCCATCGCTTCGGTCAGGCCCTTGGCGATCGTGGTGCCCAGGCCCGTGCCGCCGTAACGGCGCGACAGGCTCGCATCGGCCTGTTCGAAAGCTTCGAACAAACGCGCGCGCGCCGCCGCCGGAATGCCGATGCCCGTATCGATGACGGTGAAACGCAGGCGCACCTGCTTGCCGTCGGAGTCGGGATGCGCGAGCGCGACTTCCAGGCGCACCGAGCCTTCGTCGGTGAACTTGATGGCATTGCCCGCCAGGTTGATCAGCACCTGGCGCACGTGGCCGGCGTCGCCGATCACGCGATCGGGCACGTCCGGCGCCAGGCGCGCGATGTACTCGATGCGCTTGTTGCGCGCGGTGGGCTGCAGGATCGCGCCGATGTTCTCGAGCATTTCGGCCAGCGAGAATTCGACCGCGTGCAGCTTGAGCTTGCCCGCCTCGATGGCGGAGATGTCGAGCACGTCCTCCACCAGGGACAGCAAGGTCCGCGTGGAGGCCTGGATGGTGTTGAGGCACTCGCGCTGTTCGGCGTCCAGGCGCGTGGTGGCCAACAGTTCCGACATGCCCGCAAGGCCGTTCAAGGGCGTGCGGAACTCGTGGCTCATGTTCGCCAGGAAGCGGCTCTTCGCCTCGTTGGCGCGCCGTGCCTCCTCGGTGGCCTTCGTCAATGCGCGCAACAGGCCCGACAGATACAAGGGCACAGCCACCAGGCCGACGAGCAAACCGATGCCCAGGCTGCTGTTGGCGCGCCAGTAATCGCTGAAGAGGAGCGTGCAACCGAAGCTCGTCACCGCACCCGCGACGGCGAGGTACAGGTAGCGGTTGCCGAAGCGCAGGCCGTTGCCGACCGTCACCCACATCAGGATGACGTAGACCCACGCGAGCGGTTCGCCCATGCGGACCATCGCCAGGCCCATGAGCCCGTAGTCCGACAACATGCCGATCGCGCGCCGCACGTGCGAAACGCCCGGGCGCGCGACGATCGACAACACGATCGCCAGGCCCACGGCGAAACCGGTGCCGACCATCAGCAACACGTCGCGATATTCGGCCCACGGTTCCGAACCCGGGCCGCGCACCAGCAGGTACACCAGCACGACCGACAGCACCGCCAGGCGGACCAGCGCCTGCCCGTGTTCGCTGTCGGGCCGGTTGATCAAACGCTGCCGGAGTGCCGCGAACGCCACGATCAGGCTTCCAGGGCCGGCCGCGCGCTGACGGTGGAGAAGCGCTGGCAGATATCGTCGAGGCGTGCGCGCTGCTTGATCAGCACTTCGACGCACTTGGGATCGAACAGGCGGCCGCGTTGCGCGTAGAGGAACGCAAGCGCCGCCTCGATCGTCCACGCATCCTTGTACGGGCGCGGCGAAATCAATGCGTCGAACACGTCGGCCACGGCGACGATGCGCGCTTCCAGCGGGATCGCTTCGCCGACCAGGCCGTCGGGATAACCGCTGCCGTCGTAGCGCTCGTGGTGGCGCAGCGCGACGGTCGCGCCGGTCTGGATGAAGCGGCTCTGGCTGCCGCTCAGCAACTCGTGGCCGATGCGCGGATGGCGACGCATGATCTGCGTCTCCTGGTCCGTCAGCGGACCGGGCTTGAGCAGGATGGCGTCGGGGATCGCGATCTTGCCCATGTCGTGCAGGGGCGCGGCGAGTTCGATCAGGCGGGCTTCTTCTTCCGTCAGACCCAGGCCTTCGGCGATGAGCCCGGCAACATGCGCCATGCGTTCCAGGTAGGCGCTGGTGCCGATGTCGCGGTATTCGATGGCGCGTGCGAGGCGCGACAGCGTTTCGCGTTCGCGCTCCTCGACTTCGTTCATGCTCGAGAGCAGGCGTTGTTCGAGCGAGAGCGCGCGCTGCTTCACCGTCTCGGCCTGCTGGCGCAGGTGCAACAGGTTGCGGCAACGCGCACGCAGTTCGCGCGGGCGCACGGGCTTGACCAGGAAGTCGATCACGCCGGCTTCGAGCGCGGCCTGGCGGACGGGTTCGTCGCCGACCACGGTGACCAGCACGATCGGCACGTCGCGGTGCACCGGCGGGCGGCGGAAGCGGCGCGCGAACTCCAGGCCATCCATGCCGGGCATGCGGTAGTCCAGGAGCAACAGGTCGGGCCGGTTGTTCTCGCACCAGGTCAGCGCCGCGGTGGGATCGCCGAAATCGTGCACGGCCAACTCGGGACCGATGTCCTCGAGGATATGGCGCAACATCGTGCGCGCCGATGTCTGGTCGTCGACGATGACCACGTTCACTTCATTGACCCGCATGCGTTGGCGCCCCCCGGAATCCTTCCCCCGGCGTTGGCCGGGAGCATACCCCGCCGGACGGCGGGGAATACGGAACGGCAGTGCAATCCGCGACGGCGTCCGCAACGCAAGGGATCAACGGCGCCCCCGCCGTTCGTCGGGGCCGCCCGTGTGCAGGGTGCCGTAACGCGAAAGCACGCGTTCCAGCGTTCGCGCCATGCGGTCGGGCATCGGTGCGAAGCGCAGGCCCACGGTATCCGAATCGGTGCGTGCAACGCGCGCCATGAGGAGGAACTCGATCCCCGCCTCCGCCGGCCCGCAACGCACCTCGACCTCCACCGCCTGCCCCACGCGCAAGGCGAAGCCGGGCGGACGAAGCATGTGAAGGCCGGAGATCGACAGGTCGTGCAGGGGCGCGCGGAAGTCGCCTTCCGGCCCCCGGATGAGCGCCTCGCCTTCCACGTACACGCGCGAGCGCCGGATGTCGGACTGCGCCGTCGGCGCCATGCCCATGGTGTACCGCCGATGCTTCCCCTGTTCCCGGTTTCTACGGGCAAGGGCACCACCAGCGGACATCCCGGCCGCGAAGAGCGCTCAACCGTGCGCTTCCGGTCGCATGTAGGGGAACAGCAGCACGTCGCGGATCGAGTCCGAATCGGTCAGCAGCATGACCAGGCGATCGATGCCCACGCCCAGGCCACCGGTCGGCGGCAGGCCGACTTCGAGGGCGCGGATGTAATCGGCGTCGTAGTGCATCGCCTCGTCGTCGCCGCCTTCCTTCGCCTCGACCTGCGCGCGGAAACGCGCCGCCTGGTCTTCCGGATCGTTCAGCTCGGAGAAGCCGTTGGCCAGTTCCTTGCCGCCGACGAAGAGCTCGAAGCGATCCGTGATCCCCGGTTCGGTGTCCGATTCGCGCGCGAGCGGCGAGACTTCCACCGGATAGTGGGTAATGAAGGTCGGCTGGATCAGGCCGGTTTCCACGGTCTTTTCGAAAATTTCCAGCAGCAGCTTTCCCCAGCCGTAACCCGGCTTCACCGGGATGCGCAAACGCTCGCAATGGCGCGCGAGTGCGGCGCGGTCGCGGCAATCGGCGGCGGTGATTTCGGGGTTGTGTTCGCGCACGGCTTCTTCGAGCTTCCAGCGACGGAAGCGCGGGCCGATGTCGATCGCATTGCCTTCCCACGTCAGCGCGGTGGTGCCGATGGCTTCCTGCGCGGCGTGGCGGATCATGTCCTCGGTCAGGTCCATGACCTCGTCGTACGTGGCGTAAGCCTCGTACAACTCCAGCATCGTGAACTCCGGGTTGTGCCGGGTGCTGACGCCTTCGTTGCGGAAGTTGCGGTTGATCTCGTACACGCGCTCGAAACCGCCCACGACCAGGCGCTTGAGATACAGCTCCGGCGCCACGCGCAGGAACAGGTCCAGGCCCAGTGCGTTGTGGTGCGTGGTGAACGGCTTGGCGGTGGCGCCGCCGACGATGTAATGCATCATCGGCGTTTCCACTTCCAGGAAGCGGCGCGCGTCGAGCCAGCGGCGGATCGCGCCGATGACCTGCGAACGCTTGACGAACACATCGCGCGCCTCGGGCGTCACGATCAGGTCGACGTAACGCTGGCGATAACGCTGCTCGACATCCGCCAGGCCGTGCCACTTGTCCGGCAGTGGGCGCAGCGACTTGGTCAGCAGGCGCAGCGCATCGACCTTGACCGACAACTCGCCGGTCTTGGTGCGCATCAGCGTGCCTTCGGCCGCGAGGATGTCGCCGGCGTCCCAGCCCTTGAAGGCGTCGTAGGTTTCGCCCAGCGTGTTGGATTGCAGGAACAACTGGATGCGACCGCTGACGTCCTGCACCTGCGCGAACGCCGCCTTGCCCATCACGCGCTTGGCCAGCATGCGGCCGGCGAGTTTCACGCGGCGGCCCTGCGCTTCGAGCGCTTCGCCCGTCCAGGTTTCGGCGTCGGCGTAATCGGCCTGCAGGTCGCCGGCGTGGTCTTCGCGACGGAAGTCGTTCGGGAACGCGTTGCCCTGCGTACGCAACTGCGCGAGTTTCGCGCGGCGCTCGGCGATCAGGTGGTTTTCGTCGTGTTGCGGCTGGGTGTCGTCGGTCATCGTCATCGTGTTCTTCGGATCAGGCTGCGTCGCTGCGCTTGGAGCCGGCTTCGAGCCCGGATTTGAGGCTGGCCTCGATGAACTCATCGAGGTCGCCGTCCAGCACGTTCTGGGTATCGCTGCGTTCGATGCCGGTGCGCAGATCCTTGATGCGGCTCTGGTCCAGCACGTAGTTGCGGATCTGGCTGCCCCAGCCGATGTCGGACTTGGTGGCTTCCAGCGCATCCTTCTCGGCGTTGCGTTTCTGGATCTCGGCCTCGTACAGCTTGGCCGCGAGCATCTTCATCGCGCGGTCGCGGTTGGCGTGCTGGCTGCGTTCGGTCTGGCACGCCACCACGATGCCGCTGGGCACGTGCGTGATGCGCACCGCCGATTCGGTCTTGTTGACGTGCTGGCCGCCGGCGCCCGAGGAACGATAGACGTCGGTCTTCAGGTCCGCCGGGTTGATGTCGATGTCGATCGAATCGTCCACTTCCGGCGAAACGAACACCGAGGTGAACGAGGTATGGCGACGGTTGTCGGAATCGAACGGCGACTTGCGCACGAGGCGATGCACGCCGATTTCCGTCTTCAGCCAGCCGTAGGCGTAATCGCCTTCCACGCGGAAGGTGGCCGACTTGATGCCCGCGACTTCACCGCCGGAGACTTCGAGCAGTTCGGTCTTCCAACCGCGCGATTCGGCCCAGCGCAGGTACATGCGCAGCAGGATTTCGGCCCAGTCCTGCGCTTCGGTGCCGCCGGCGCCGGCCTGGATGTCGACGAAGGCCGAGTGCGAATCCATCTTGCCGGAGAACATGCGCTGGAATTCCAGCTGGTCCACGCCGCGCGCGTAGCGCTCGACGTCGGCGACGATGGCGTTGTACGTCTCCTCGTCGTTTTCCATCTCGACCAGTTCCAGCAGTTCGTTCGCGCCGGCCAGGCCTTCGGTCAGGTCGCGGATGCCGTTGACGGTCTTGTCCAGGAAGCTGCGCTCGCGGCCGAGGGCCTGCGCGCGTTCGGAGTCGTTCCAGACATCCGGGCTTTCCAGTTCGCGGTTGACTTCTTCCAGACGCTCCTTGCGGGCGTCGTAGTCAAAGATACCCCCTCAGCGCATCCAGCCGACCGGTGAGGTCGGCGATGCGCTGGCGGATGGGATTGAGTTCGATCATGGGTGCTTTGCGAGGTGTTGCGTTCGGTCGCGAATGATACCAGCCGGGGGAAGGCCCCCGGCTGCCGCGGCGGCCTCACTGCACTTCGAACTCACCGACCAGGACCGTCTCCTTCGCATCGTTCAGGCGCAGGGTCACGGCCTGGTCCTTGCGCGCGGGCGTGCCCCACCCGGTGGTGAGCGTCAGCATCAGGGTCGTGGCGCCGGTGACGATCTGCTGGCGGTCGCCGTAGAAGTTCGCCTCCACGCGGTACTTGCCGGGCTTGGCATCGCGCAGCAGGAATTCCTCGGGGCCGTAGCCGCCGGTGAAGTCGTCGGAGAGCTGCCCGCCCTGGGCGGTCAGGCGGTTGCCGTAGTAGCAGCGCTCGCCATTGGGGTCGGTCACCCAGAGGTCCATGTCGCTGTTGTCGCTGTCCCAGGCGAGCACGGCGCGCAGGTCGACCGGCAGGTTGCGCAGCAGTCGTGGGTCGACGAAGCGGGTGTCCAGCCGCGTCGGGCTGGTGGCGACGATCGCATTGAGTTCGTTGAGCGCGACCAGTTCCACTTCGTCGAAACGGCCGTCCCACGGCGTGGCGACGATTTCGTACAGATGCTCGATCGCTTCCTGCCGCCGGCCCGTGGCGGCCAGCGCGAGGCCGAGGTCGCGATGGCTTTGCGGCTCTTCGTCGGCCATCGCGAGGACCTTGCGGAACACTTCGACCGCGCGCTCCGATTGCCCGGCCTGCATCAGGCGGTAGCCGAGCACGCGCAGTACGTGGCGGCTTTCGAGTTGCATCTCGGCCAGGTTCGAGAGCACGCGCAAGGCTTCGTTGCGACGGCCCTTCGCCAGCAGGAGGTCGGCGACATCGAGGTAGAAAGCGGTGCTGTCGGCGTGCGCATCGCGTTCGTCGAGGTAACGCGCGTAGATCTCGGCGGGTTTCGCCTCGCGCAGGCGTCGCGCGTAAGGCGCGTCGGATTGCCAGGGTTGCAGCGTGATGGTGGCCGCGTGCTTCGGCCCCTGGCCGGGCGTCGTGGATTCGAACGCATCCAGCTCCGCGGGTGCGGATGCGGGTGCGGGCGCGGGTGGCGGCGGTGCCATCGCAGCGGCAGGGGCGTACTGCCTCTCGGCGGACGCTTCGCGGCGCTCGTCCGCGGCGGCGGCGACTGCGACAGTGGCCGACACCTTCGGCTTCGGCGCAGTCTTCGGGAACTTGCGTTCCCACCATTGGATGCGCTCCGCGAATTTCTCCGCGACGTTGTCGATGCGCTCGCTGCGCTCTTGCTTGCGTGCCTTCTCGCGCGTGGCCTGCAATTGCGTCACTTCCTCGCGCAGCGCGGCAGGCGCGGGAATGTCATAACGCACGTAGTCGTCCGCGTTCTCCAACACGATCAGCGAAGTGCCCGGCGTGACGATGCCGAACTGCTGCCCGACGCGCGCGATCTGCGCGGCATTGCGCTCCGGATCTGCGGACAGCGCACGCACCTTCCAGTTCGCCCAAAGCGATGCGACCTGCGGATGCGATGAACCCGCGATGGGCATGTCCACGCGCACGATGCGCTGCCCTGCCCCATCGTCGAGCGTGACATCGACGTATGCGTCGGCTTGCGTCGCGCGCCCGGCGACACGCAGCAGTCCGTCATCGATGAAACGGCCCGGCACTTCGAGATCGGTGACACCATGCGGCGCGAGGCCGACGATGCGCAGGCCCTGCCCGAGCAAGCCACGTGTCGCGACGTCACCGCGGTGCGCGGCGAAGATCAGTCGGCCGTTGCGCTGTTGTGCCAACGTCGCAAGTCGGATGGCATCCACGCCGGCATCCTGCGGCGCGATGGCATACAAACGCTGGCGCCCATCGAGCCGCGGCACCTGGGCTTCGCCATAGGTGCGCTGTCCGTCGCTGAAGAGCAGGTATTCGGCGATGTCCGCGCGCGGTGTCCAGGCAGCGAGGTCGGTCGCGCCGTCGTAGGTCACCGACTCCAGGCGCCGACGCAGCGCCGACCAATCACCGTTCCGGATTTCGAACACGCCCGCGTCTTCGCCGACATCGCGCAGCAACCGGAGTGCGACCGTGCCCGACCCCATGGCGCGGAAATAGTCGTTGAGCAAGAACCAGTTTCCCGCGCGGTTGCGCCCGCGCGCCGAGGCCGAGGCATCCCACAGGATCTGCACGTGCCTGGGCATGGCGCGTTGCGTGAACGCGGGTTTGCCGACCGCGACCTGCCCGAGTACATAGGTTTGGCCGTCATCGCGACGCGCCATCCACGCGGCCTTCGCCGATTTGGAATCGCCGACGATCTCCCGATCGATGATCAGTTGTACGCGACGTTCGCCCTGCGCCGGAATCGGATAGACCCGCAGCCGGAAGTTGTTCCCTGCCGTCTGTTCGAGCAAACCCGGATCGATGCCGCGTCGTTCGATGGCCTCGAACACCTGCCGCCCCTTGTCCTTGGGCACGGGCACGGCCTCGCGCATCTGTCCGTCGATGTCGAGCGCGAAACCGACGATCTGCTGCCCCGCGGCGAGGGGAAATTCCAGCGTGCCTTCGAGCACGCGCGCGTTGCGATTGCGCAGGGCCAGGGTGATGGTCCTGCGTTCGATCGGACCGGCGCGATCGACGGTGTCGCCGATGGCGCGCACCTGGATGGGTTGGAGGTCCCTGGCATCGCCGCCGATCCGCACCACCGGCGCGACGAGGTTCTGTGCGATGGAGGCAGGCGACGACAACCCGATGGCGAACGTGATCGCGCACGCGATCCCCGCGACGATGGAACGATGCATGCGAAATCCCCCAGCTGGCCCGTGATGTTCCCCTCGAACGCACGGCTTGCGCGAACGGGGTCAGGCGTCGGTCGCGTATTCCACGATCAGCTGCACGGCGTCCCCGCCGCGGTAGTCGTCCACCGCCAGGCGATAGGCCAGGTGCATGCGCGCCGGGGGCGGCGTACCCGTCCACCCGTTGAAGTGGATCGCGTCGATGGGCGCGGCGCGGCCGGCGATCCGCAGGGACAACTTCAGATGCCGCAAGCCCACGACCTTGTGGCCCACGACGTCGAACACGCCGTCGAACAAGGGCTCGGGGAACGCCTGGCCCCAGGGTCCGCCGTCGCGCAGGCACTGCGCGCTCGCATGATCGAACTCGTGCGCTTGCAACGCGCCATCGCTGACGACCTGCGCCTGCAACAGCGCAGGATCGAGCACGCTTTCGACGTGTGTGCGCAGGGCATTGGCGAAGGCATCCAGCCCATCGTGTGAAAGACTCAGGCCCGCCGCCATCGCGTGGCCGCCGAAGCGCGGGATCAGGCCCGGCATCGCCGCGTCCACCGCCGCGAGCGCATCGCGGATATGCAGGCCGGCGATCGAACGCGCGGAACCACGCAGCGCGTCGCTGCCCGGTTCGGCGGGTGCGAAGGCCACGACCGGGCGATGCACGCGTTCCTTCATGCGCGACGCCACCAACCCGACGACGCCCGGATGCCAGGCCGGATCGAACAGGCAGAGCACGGGCGGCAACGCACCGTCGAGCGCGACGCGCGCGAGCGCGGCCTCGGCTTCGTCGGTCATCTGCTGCTGCACGCCTTTGCGTTCGGCATTGATTTCGCCGAGCACGCCGGCCAGTTGGCGGGCTTGCGTGGGATCATCGGTCAGCAGGCATTCGATGCCCAGCGCCATGTCTTCGAGCCGGCCCGCCGCATTGATGCGCGGCGCGAGCGCGTAGCCGATGTCGGAGGCCGTCAGCGTGCGCGCGTCGCGGCCACTGCTTTCGATCAGGGCCTGCAAACCTGCGCACCCCTGCCCTGCGCGCAGGCGACGCAAGCCCGCGCCGGCGAGCGCGCGATTGTTGGCATCCAGCGGCACGAGGTCGGCGATGGTGCCCACCGCGACGAGGTCCAGCAGCGTGGTGAGGTCGGCCTCGCTCGGCAAACCTTCGGCACGCAAGCGCGCACGCAACGCGAGCAGCACGTAGAACATCACGCCGACGCCGGCGAGCGCCTTGCTCGGGAAGCCGTCGCCGCGCACGTTCGGATCGACGATCGCGTGCGCATCGGGCAGCGTCTGCCCGGGGAGATGATGGTCGGTGACGAGCACTTGCCAGCCACGCGCTCGCGCGGCGGCAACGCCTGCGTGGCACGCGATGCCGTGGTCCACGGTGACGAGCAGGTCGGGTGCGAGCGCCGCCAGATCGTCGACCAAGCCCGGCGACAGGCCATACCCGTGCACCGCACGATTGGGCACCGCATGCGACACGCGCTGCGCGCCGAGCATGCGCAGGCCGCGCACGCCGACCGCGCAGGCCGTCGCGCCGTCGCAATCGAAATCGCCGACGACCACGATGTGCTTGCCCTGCACGATCGCATCGCGCAGCAACGCGGTCGCCGCGTCCATGCCGCCCAGGGTGTCGGGCGCGTGCAGGCGGGCCAGCTTCGGCCGCGCCGTGTCGAAGTCCGCGGCACCGCGCGTGGCGTAAAGCCGACGCAGGAGCATCGGCACGTGGTCGGGCCAATCGCCTTCGGGCGTGATCTCCGGGCGGCGGACGATGCGACGCAGCATCGTCATGCGTCGAAGGCCTTCAGCGGCTTGCGCCAGAAACGCCAACGCTGCTTGCGTTGCAGCGTGAACTGCGCGCCGTCCTCGCAATCCAGATGCAGCGACGCCAACCCGCCCATGCGCAGGCGCTGCAAAGCCGGTTGCAACCAATGCGACTCGAGTTCGCGCAGGTCGCGCACCGCACGCAAATCGACGAGGCCCGCGATGCCCAGCTTCGCCGTCAGGTCGATGCCATCGATCTTCGCCGACTTCGCCAACGCGCGCAGCGTGACTTCATTGGACTCCACCAACGCGTGCGACGTCGTCACGTGATCCGGCGACACGCCGCCGCCCCAGAACCACAATGAGTTCACCGGCGGCTTGCCCGCGGCCTGGCGCTGCGCATTCAAGGGATGCTGATGCAAGGTGACCTGCGCTTCGCTCAACAACGCGCGCCAGCGGCGGCCTTCCGGACCTTCGGGAAGATGGTCGAACAGATCCGCACCGAGCGCTTCGTCCGGCGAAGCCATCGAAGGCAGCTTCGCCTCGCGTGGCAAACGCAGGTACCAGCGCGCAGGGCGCGGCGCATCGATCGGCATGCCCGAGTCACCGAACAAGGGGCGCAAGACCGAGAGCAATGCATCGGCGTCGGCCTGCGTCAGTTGCAAGGCATCGCCGCACGCAAGCAAGCGTGCGCCGTTGAGATCGGGGCGGACGAAGGCCGGATCGGCGCGCAGCCAGGCACCGAGGTTCGCGTCGTTCGCATCCAACGCACGCGTGATTGCCGCGACGGGCCAGCCGCGCGGCAACAATTCGAAATGCCGCAACAACTGCGCACGCTCGCCGGCATCGGCGCTATTGCGATCCGCACGCCCCAACGCCGTCGCGAGCCCCGGGGACATCGCCTGCCCGCCGAAGCGCACGCGCGCCGGCAACAGGAAGGTCGCCGACGCCGCCTGGGCCGTCACGTCCTCAGGCCTCGTAACTGACCGCGACGATTTCGTACTCGCGCTGCCCGGCCGGCGCTTCGATGGTGACCGTGTCGCCTTCGTGCTTGCCGATCAGCGCACGCGCCACCGGCGAGGAAATCGCGATCATGCCCAGCTTGATGTCGGCTTCCAGGTCGCCGACGATCTGGTACTTCTTTTCTTCGCCGCTGTCGGCATCGGCCAGTTCGACGACTGCGCCGAACACGATGCGCGAACCGGCGTTGAGCGAGGACACGTCGATCACCTGCGCATGCGAGAGCTCGGCTTCGAGCTGCTTGATGCGGCCTTCGATGAACCCCTGCTGCTCGCGCGCGGCGTGGTACTCGGCGTTTTCTTTCAGGTCGCCGTGCGCGCGCGCCTCGGCGATCGCGTGGATCACCGCCGGCCGCTTCACCGACTTGAGTTCTTCCAGTTCCGCGCGCAAACGCAGCGCGCCTTTCGCCGTCATGGGTGCCCGCGTCGTGCTCATGCTTGCTTCAATTCCTGGTGGAGCGCCTGCAGCGCGTTGACGTCGCCCGCACCGCGATGGTCGAGCGAATTCAGCAGCGCGCGGGCACCCGCGATGGTGGTCGAGTACGTGACGCGATGCTGCAGGGCTTCGCGCCGGATCGAGAACGAGTCGGCGATCGCCTGCTTGCCCTCGGTCGTGTTGACGATATACACGATCTCGCCGTTCTTGATCAGGTCGACGATGTGCGGCCGGCCCTCGATCACCTTGTTGATGCTCGTGCAATCCAACCCGTTCCGGCGCAGGAAATCCGCCGTACCGCCGGTGGCGACGAGCGCATACCCGCGGCGCACCAGGTCCTGCGCGACCGACAGCACGCGCACCTTGTCCGGATCGCGGACGGAGATGAATGCCTTGCCCGTCGGCGGCAGCGCCTTGATGCCGCCGGCTTCCTGCGCGCGCGCGAAGGCGGCGCCGAAGCTGCGGCCCACGCCCATCACTTCGCCGGTGGAACGCATTTCCGGTCCGAGGATCGGATCGACGTTCTGGAACTTGGCGAACGGGAAGATCGCTTCCTTCACCGAGTAGTAGCCCGGCACGACTTCCTTCGTCGCGCCCTGCTCGGCCAGCGTCTTGCCCGCCATGCAGCGTGCGGCGATCTTCGCGAGCGGCACGCCGGTGGCCTTCGACACGAAGGGCACGGTGCGCGAGGCGCGCGGGTTCACTTCGAGCAGGAAGATCGTGTCTTCGCCGTCATCGTTCTGCTGGATCGCGAACTGCGTGTTCATCAGCCCGACGACCTTCAGCGCCTTGGCGAGCGCGACGACCTGTTCGCGCAAACGATCCTGCGTCTGCGCCGACAGCGAATACGGCGGCAGCGAGCACGAGGAATCGCCCGAATGCACGCCGGCTTCCTCGATGTGCTCCATCACGCCGCCGATCAGGACGTTGCCGTCCTTGTCCGCGATGATGTCGACGTCGACTTCCACCGCGTTGTCGAGGAAGCGGTCGAGCAGCACCGGCGAGTCGTTGGACACCTTCACCGCTTCGCGGATGTAACGCGAGAGGTCGGCATCGGAATACACGATCTCCATGGCGCGTCCACCGAGCACGTAGCTCGGACGCACGACCAGCGGATAGCCGATGTTGCGCGCGATGGCGAGCGCTTCGTCATGGTTGCGCGCCGTTCCGTTCGGCGGCTGCAGCAATTGCAGGTCGGTGACCAGGTGCTGGAAGCGTTCGCGGTCTTCGGCCAGGTCGATCGAATCGGGCGAAGTGCCGATCACCGGCACGCCGTTGGCTTCCAGCGCCTTCGCCAGCTTGAGCGGCGTCTGGCCGCCGTACTGGACGATCACGCCCTTGGGTTGTTCGAGTTCGACGATTTCCAGCACGTCCTCGAGCGTCAGCGGTTCGAAGTACAGGCGATCGGACGTGTCGTAATCGGTCGAGACGGTTTCGGGGTTGCAGTTGACCATGATGGTCTCGAACCCGTCCTCGCGCAGCGCGATGGCCGCGTGCACACAGCAGTAGTCGAATTCGATGCCCTGGCCGATGCGGTTGGGGCCGCCGCCGAGCACGATGATCTTGTCGCGCGAGGTGGGCTGCGCTTCGCATTCGTCCTCGTAGGTCGAATACAGGTAGGCGGTGCTGGTGGCGAATTCGGCCGCGCACGAGTCCACGCGCTTGTACACCGGGCGCACGTTGAAGGCCTTGCGCAGTGCGCGCACCGCCGATTCATTGGTGCCGACCAACTGCGCCAGGCGCGCGTCGGAGAAACCGCGGCGCTTGAGCTGGCGCAGGTGGCGCGCATCGAGCCCGTCCAGGCCCGCGGCGACGACATCGCGTTCCATCGCGATCAGTTCTTCGATCTGGTCCAGGAACCACGGATCGACGAAGGACAGCGCATGCACGTCTTCGACCGACATGCCCGCGCGGAAGGCATCGCCGAGGTGGAACATGCGTTCCGGGCCCGGCTCCTTGAGTTCGCGGCGCATCTTGGCCAGGTCGTCTTCGTTCGATAGATCCAGGCCCGTGGGATCCAGGCCGACCTTGCCGGTTTCCAGGCCACGCAGCGCCTTCTGCAGCGATTCCTGGAAGCTGCGGCCGATCGCCATCACTTCGCCGACCGACTTCATCTGCGTCGTCAGGCGCGCATCGGCGGCCGGGAATTTTTCGAAGGCGAAGCGCGGGATCTTGGTGACGACGTAATCGATCGTCGGTTCGAACGAGGCCGGCGTCTTGCCGCCGGTGATCTCGTTGCGCAGCTCGTCGAGCGTGTAGCCCACCGCGAGCTTGGCGGCGACCTTGGCGATCGGGAAGCCCGTGGCCTTCGAAGCCAGCGCCGAGGAACGCGACACGCGCGGATTCATCTCGATCACGACCACGCGGCCGGTCTGCGCGTTGATGCCGAACTGCACGTTCGAGCCGCCGGTATCGACGCCGATCTTGCGCAGCACCGCGACCGAGGCATCGCGCAGGCGCTGGTATTCCTTGTCGGTGAGCGTCTGCGCCGGCGCGACGGTGATCGAATCGCCGGTGTGCACGCCCATCGCATCGAGGTTTTCGATCGAGCAGACGATGATGCAGTTGTCCGCGGTGTCGCGGACGACTTCCATCTCGAATTCCTTCCAGCCCAACACCGATTCCTCGACGAGGATTTCGTGCACGGGCGAGAGTTCGAGGCCGCGGCGTGCGATCTCCTCGAATTCTTCCTTGTTGTAGGCGATGCCGCCGCCGGTGCCGCCGAGCGTGAAGGACGGACGGATGATCGTCGGATAGCCGACGGTCGCCTGGATCTCGACGGCCTGTTCGAAGGTGCGCGCCACCGCGGCCTTCGGACATTCCAGGCCGATCTCGGACATCGCGACGCGGAACAGCTCGCGGTCTTCGGCCATGCGGATCGCGTCGCGCTTGGCGCCGATCAGCTCGACGTTGTATTTCTCGAGCACGCCGTTGTCGGCCAGGTCCAACGCGCAGTTCAGCGCGGTCTGGCCGCCCATCGTCGGCAGCAGCGCGTCGGGCTTTTCCTTGGCGATGATCTTTTCGACCGTCTGCCAGTTGATCGGCTCGATGTAGACCGCATCGGCCATCTCCGGGTCGGTCATGATCGTCGCCGGATTGCTGTTGACGAGCACCACGCGATACCCCTCGTCGCGCAGCGCCTTGCAGGCCTGCGCGCCGGAGTAGTCGAACTCGCACGCCTGCCCGATGACGATCGGGCCCGCGCCGATGATGAGGATGGTCTTGAGGTCGGTTCTCTTCGGCATTTCTCGCCCTTCAGTACATTCGGTCCTGCCACCGCTCGCGCGGCAGCCAGGTGATCTGGTTTTGGTCGGTGGCGCCGATGGCGCCGGCGTCGATCGCGGCGCGCACGCGCGCCTGCATGTCGTTCCAACTGCCCGCCTGCGTGCCGATGCGCGCGCCGATGCGGTTGTTGTGCGCATCCATCCAGCGCATCGGGCTGCCCTGCCCGTCGCGTTCCATCACGCGCGTCACGAAGGCGACCAGGCGCGGCGAGGTGGTGTAAGCGACGGTCGCGCTTGCGAGCGTGTGGCGATAGGCATCCGCCGGGCCGTTGCGGCCGCCCGGAAGATTGGCGCCGAACCAATGCGCGTACACAGTGCCCAACACGAACGCCGGATAGGCAGCCAGCACCACGAAGGCGGCGGCGAACACCCGCAGGCGACGGGACGGGCGCTTCACTTCGCGCGTGCCTCCATCGCATCGATGAAGCGGTCGAACAGCGGCGCGACATCGTGCGGGCCCGGGCTCGCTTCCGGATGCCCCTGGAAGGAGAAGGCCGGTGCGTCGGTGAGCGCAATGCCCTGGTTCGAACCATCGAACAGCGAACGATGCGTCACGCGCGCATTCTTCGGCAGCGAGGCTTCATCCACCGCGAACCCATGGTTCTGCGAAGTGATCATCACGCGGCCGGAGTCCAGGTCGATCACCGGGTGGTTCGCGCCGTGGTGGCCGAACTTCATCTTGCTCGTCGTCGCGCCAATGGCCAGACCGAGGAGCTGGTGACCCAGGCAGATGCCGTAGGTCGGGACCTTGCGGTCGACGAAGGTGCGGATGGCGTCGATCGCGTAATCGCACGGAGCCGGGTCGCCGGGGCCGTTGGACAGGAACACGCCGTCGGGCTGCATCGCGAGTACCTGGTCGGCCGGTGTCTGCGCGGGCACGACGGTCACGTCGCAGCCGCGTTCGGCCAGCATGCGCAGGATGTTCTGCTTCACGCCGAAGTCGTAGGCAACCACTTTGTATTTGGACGGCGTGTCGACGAAGACGTTGCGGTCCAGGTCGAGCTGGCCTTCGCGCCAGCCGTACGCCGTACGCGTGCTGACTTCCTTGGCCAGGTCCATGCCCTTCAGGCCGGGGAACTTGCGGGCGGCTTCGATCGCCCTGTCGACGTCGAGCACTTCGCCGGGCGCGGACGCTGCGAGCAGCGCGCCGTTCATGGCGCCGCGATCGCGCAGCAGGCGCGTGAGCTTGCGGGTGTCGATGTCGGCGATGGCCACCACGCCGCGCTGCTTCATCCACTCGGGCAGCGCCTGCTGGTTGCGCCAGTTGCTCGGGCGGCGCGGGACGTCGCGCACGATCAGGCCGGCGGCCCAGACCTGGCGGGCTTCGTCGTCCTGGTCGGTGCAGCCGGTGTTGCCGATGTGGGGATAGGTCAGCGTGACGAGCTGGCGCGCGTAGGAGGGATCGGTGAGGATCTCCTGGTAGCCGGTCATCGCGGTGTTGAACACCACTTCGCCGACGGACAGGCCGGGCGCGCCGACGGAAACGCCCTCGAAGATCGTGCCGTCTTCGAGTGCGAGGAGTGCGGTTGGGATCACGGGCTTCGCCTATGTCGGGGGGATGCCCCTGGCGCGAACCCCCGATGAGAGGTTGCAGCAAAGCGCGAACGCGGCGTTTCTTCCGGTCCGTGCTGGCAGGTGGCAGGCGAGCCGGGATTGTACCGATGCCGGACGCTTCCGACAAACGATGCTGCCGGGCCGCCCCGCGGTGTTCAGCCCAGCAGGTCGCCGATCCGGTAGCGCGCGGGCCCCTGGCGCGCGAGCCAAGCGGCGGCGTGGAGCGCGCCGCGGGCGAAGATGTCGCGGTTGGTCGCGCGGTGGACCAGCTCGATGCGCTCGCCCAGGGTCGCGAATTGCACCGTGTGCTCGCCAACGATGTCGCCTGCGCGCAGCGATGCATAGCGCGGGATCGCGCCGCCCTGCCCCGCGGCGTCGCCGAGGGTGAGCGCCGTGCCCGAGGGCGCGTCGACCTTGCGCACGTGGTGTTGTTCGACGATGTCGACGTCCCACCCGGGCAGCGCACGCGCGGCGCGTTCGACCAGGTCGGCCAGCACCGCGACGCCGAGGCTGAAGTTCGACGCCCACAACACCGGGATGCGCGCGGCGGCCGCGTCGAGCGCGGCGACCTGCGATTCGGACAGCCCCGTCGTCCCGCTGACCAGCGCGCAGCCCTTGCCGGCGCAATGCGCGAGGACGCCGTCGAAGGCTTCGGGCAGGCTGAAGTCGACCACCACGTCGCAATCGGGAGCGGCGGCCAGTTCGCTGGCGGCGAATTGCGGCACGCCGTCGATCACGCGCTGCCCCACCTTGCGCGAGACCGCGCCCACGATGATGAAAGAGTCCGGTCGCTCGGCCGCCAGCCGGAGCAGTGCCTGGCCCATGCGCCCGTTGGCGCCGTGAACCAGCAGTCGAATCGGTGAAGCCGGCGTGAGGGGTTCGTCCATGCGGGTGAGGCTAACGGAAGTGCTTTGTCCGCGCACGCGTGACGACGCGATGACGTTGCTGAACTCCTTGTGCGGATGCGAGCGGCCGTGACCGGAATCTCACGCAAAACACGGTCTTGTGTGTCGAAGGACGCCGACCAAAGGGTTGGATGGGACTGGGAAGGACCATCCGCGGCGACTTCCCCAATCGATTCGTTTCGCGGAGAGCTCCACCATGATTTCGCTGTCCCGCCGCCGCTTCCTGCAAGGGGCCAGCGCGATGCCGCTGGCCGCATGGCTTTCGAACAACGCGTTCGCCCAATCCATGTCGCTCGTGCGTTACGACATCGCCTCGCCGCAAGGCCTGGACATGTTGACGACGTATGCCAATGCGATGCGCACGATGCTCGCGCGTCCCGAAACCGATCCGACCAGCTGGCTCTGGCAGTGGTACACGCACTTCGTCAGCGGCGCGACCACCAAGGCCGCCGAGCAAGCGCGCATCTTCGGCACCACCGTCACGCCGCAGAGCATGCTCGCCAACGAAATGTGGAATACCTGCCAGTCGCACGCCGGGCAGAACACCAACCACTTCCTGCCCTGGCACCGCATGTTCGTGTTCTTCTTCGAACAGATCATCCGCGAAGTCAGCGGCCGCCCGGACTTCACCCTCCCCTATTGGGATTACACCTCCGCCGATCCGCTCAAGCGCGGCATCGTGCCGCTGCAGTTCCGTCTGCCGCTGGATCCGGTGTTCAACGTGCTGTATCGCTCCAATCGAACCTCGCTCGCCAACACCGGCCAGCGCATCGACAAGACGCAGCCCACCGACCAGATGGACATCAGCGCGACCATGGCGTGCGCGGCCTACAGCACGGTCGGCACGGTGCTGGGCTTCTGCCGCTCGATCGATTCCAACATCCACGGGCGCATCCACGTGCTCGTGGGCACTGCGTCGAACATGGGCGCCGTGCCTTACGCCGCGCGCGACCCGCTGTTCTGGGTGCATCACTCCACCATCGATCGCATGTGGGCGAGCTGGAACGCGAACTACGCCGGCGTGAATCCGCTCTCGACGTGGGGCAACACCCAGTTCGTGTTCGCCGATCGCCTGGGCCAGCGCGTGACGGGCAAGTTGAAGGACTTCTTCGACACCAACCTGCTCGGCTACAGCTACGACTCGCTGATCGCACCGCCGCCTCCGCCTCCGCCGCCGCCGCAACAGCAGCAGCAGGCGCCGAAGAGAAAGAAGACGCTCACCACGGTGCAGCGCGTCGCCGCCCTCATGGCGAGCACGCCCGAGCGCGTCGCCTCCTCGAGCACGATGGCCGAGCTCGGCGCGACCAACACGCGCGTGAACGTCCAGCGCCTTGCGGCCGCCAAGCAGGTCTCGCCCGTGCTGGGCCTCGTGCCCGCCACCGCACCGCAACGCACTTACCTGGTGTTGAAGAACCTGCATACGTGGAAGCAGCCGGAAGTGCTCTACCACGTGTACCTCGGCCCGGCGAAGGGTGCGCAAAGTAACGTTGCGCTGAACAAGAACACCTACGTCGGTGCGATCAACTTCTTCGACGCTGAATTCCACGATCACGGCGGCCACGGCGCGAAGCTGGACACCGCATTGGGCGAGAACTTCTACAGCTTCGACGTGACCGATCTGCTGCGCCGTTTCGAACGCAGTGGCGCGGTTTCGCGCGATGCCCTGCAAGTGACCTTCGTGCCGGGCGGCAAGCCCACCGCGGGCGCCGGCAGCATGGTCGCGAGCATCGAGCTGGTGCGCCAGTAAGGCGCGAAACGCCGCGCGCCTGGGGACGGGCGCGCGGCGAAGGGTTGTCGGGGGATGTACTTCGCGTTGCGCAAGAGCCGCTTACACCCTGCCATCACCCGAGCGGGGGGCATGCTCGCCCCTATCGCGGCAGGGGGTGCGAGCGCCACTGCTGCATGTGAATTTGCAGGAGTGCCCGTATGAGCGACATCACCCGACGCAATCTGATCAAGGCCATGGCGGCCACGCCGCTGGTCTTCGGCTTCGCGCGCAACGCAAGCGCGGCAACGCTGCTGCGCTGCGATCTGTCCACGCCCGGCGGCCTGGACATGCTGGCCACGTATGCCAACGGCATCCGCCTGATGCAGGCGATGACGCCCGACAATCCGTGCAGTTGGATGTGGCAGTGGTACACGCACTTCGTCGACGGCGCGACGGTCAAGACCGACGAAATCACGCGCGTGTGGGGAGATACCGTCACGCCGCAGCGCACGCTCGCCGAAGAAGTCTGGAACACCTGCCAGTCGCACTCCGGCCAGAGTTCGAACTTCTTCCTGCCGTGGCATCGCTACTACGTCTACATGCTCGAACGCATGATCCGCGTGGTCACCGGGCGCACCGATTTCACGATGCCGTACTGGAATTACACCTCGTCCGATCCGGCGCAGCGCGGCGTGGTACCGGAGCAATTCCGCATGCCCGACGACCCAGTGTTCGGCGTGTTGTATCGCCCGAACCGCGCCTCGCGCGCGAACAGCGGCCTGCCCATCCACGCACTGCAGCCCGGCGATGCGATGAACATCGACGAGGCGATGTCGAAGACGAACTACTCCACCGTCGGCAGCGTGACCGGCTTCGGCCGCACGATCGATTCGACCATCCACGGCCGCATCCACACGCTCGTGGGCAACACGCGCGGCATGGGCGCGGTGCCGTATGCGGGCAACGATCCGCTGTTCTTCGTGCACCACGCCAACATCGACCGCATGTGGGCCAGCTGGAACCGGAACGGCAACAAGAATCCGACCGACGCGGTCGCCAATCCCTGGATCAATACCGCGTTCACGCTCGCCGACGAACGCGGCCTGCGCCAGCAGCGCAGCGCTAAGAATCTGTTCAGTGCGCTGCAACTGGGCTACGACTACGACGCGTTCTTCCCGCGTCCGCCTGTCGCACCCACGACGCCGCCGCCGGCGACATTGGCTGCGAAGGGCGTGGCCGGGGCGCAGAAGGTCGCCTCCGCGGTGAACATGGTGAACCTGGGCAACGCGGCGACGACTGTGAAACTCGCGCGCGAGCCGAATGCGAAGGCCACGGCGATGCTCGGCCTGGATGCCGATGCTCGCCACACCTACTTGGTGCTTCGCAAGTTGCATGCGTGGAAGCAGCCGGGCGTGCTGTATCACGTCTATCTGTGCGAGTCGCCGAACGTGGCGCCCGCCGCGCGCAACTACGTGGGCAACATCAACTTCTTCGACGCCGAGTTCCACGAACACGGCGGCGGCAGCAAGCTGGATACCGCGCTGGGCGACAACTTCTACAGCTTCGATGTCACGCCGCTGCTGGCGGGCCTGGCGAAGACCAGCCATTCGAGCTCCACGCGCGACATGCTGTTCGTGAAGCTCGTGCCCGGTGGCGTTCCGGAAAAGGGCGCCGATGCGATGGTCGCCCAGGTCGATCTGATCCGGCAGTAATCTGCCGGATCCAAACCGGGATCAGTTCGTCATCCGATCCCAGAAGCCCTTCACGCCATCGATGAAGGTGCTCGACTTCGGCGAGTGCTTGCGCGCGCCGTCGCCGACGAAGGTGGCTTCGAACTTCTCCAGGATCTCGCGCTGTTCGGCCGTGAGGTTGACCGGCGTTTCGACGACCGCCTTGCAGTAGAGATCGCCGGGCGCGCGGCTGCGCACCGAGCGCACGCCGCGATCGCGCAGGCGGAAGACTTTCCCGGTCTGCGTTTCGGCGGGCACGCGCAATTCGAGATCGCCATGCAGCGTGGGCACGCGGATCGTGTCGCCCAACGCGGCCTGCGAAATGCGCAAGGGGATGTCGCAGTGCAGGTCGTCGCCGTCGCGCTCGAAGATCGGATGCGGACGCACGCGCACTTCGACGAACAGATCGCCCGGCGGCGTGCCGGCCGGGCCGGCTTCGCCTTCGCCCTGCAGGCGGATGCGGTCGCCGTTGTCGACACCCGCGGGGATCTTCACCGACAGGACTTTTTCTTCTTCAAGACGCCCCTGCCCCATGCACGGCTTGCACGGATTGGGGATCGTCTTGCCGCGGCCGGCGCAGTGCGGGCAGGTCTGCTGCATCTGGAAGATGCCGCGCTGCATGCGCACCTGGCCGCGACCGTGGCAGGTCTTGCAGTCTTCGAGGATGCCGTCGTTGGAACCGGTGCCCGCGCAGTGGTGGCACGAGACCAGCGTCGGCACTTCGATGCGCTTTTCGAGGCCCGAAACGGCTTCCTCCAGGTCCAGCTCCATCACGTAGCCGATGTCGGCGCCGCGGCGTGGACCGCCGCGCGCACCGCCACCGCCGAAGATGTTGCCGAAGATGTCGCCGAAGATATCGCCCATGTCGGCGTACCCGGCACCGCCGGGCCCGCCGCCACCGCCCATGCCGTGTTCGAACGCGGCATGGCCGTGCTGGTCGTAGAGCCGGCGCTTGGCCGGCTCGGACAACACTTCATAGGCTTCCTTGCATTCCTTGAACGCGGCTTCCGCGGCGTGGTCGCCGGGATTGCGGTCCGGGTGATGCTTCATCGCGCAGCGGCGATAGGCCTTCTTCAGGTCATCGTCGCTGGCGTCCCGGGCAACGCCGAGGACTTCGTAGTAGTCGCGTTTCATCCGTCAATTACTTCTTGTCGTCCTTGACCTCGGTGAATTCGGCATCGACGACGTCGTCGCCCGCCGCGCCACCGCCCTGCGGGCCGCCGGCGTCGCCGCCGCCCTGCCCGGCCGAGGCCGCCGCCGCGATCGCCTGCGCCGCTTCCTCCAGCGCACGCGTCTTGGCTTCGATCTGGCCCTTGTCGTCGCCCTTCATCGCCGTTTCCAGGTCCGACAAGGCGCCTTCGACGCGACCGATCACATCGCCACCGACCTTGCTGCCGTGCTCGGTGATCGCGCTGCGCACCGAGTGGATCAGCGCGTCGGCCTGGTTGCGGGCCTGCACGAGCTCATGGAACTTCTTGTCGTCTTCGCGATGCGCTTCGGCGTCCTGCACCATCCGCTGGATCTCTTCGTCCGACAGGCCCGAGCCGGCCTTGATCTCGACCTTCTGCTCCTTGCCCGTCTTCTTGTCCTTGGCGTGTACGTGCAGGATGCCGTTGGCGTCGATGTCGAAGGACACTTCGATCTGCGGCATGCCGCGCGGCGCGGCGTCGATGCCGGCCAGGTCGAAGCGCGCGAGCGACTTGTTGTAACGCGCCTGTTCGCGTTCGCCCTGCAGCACGTGCACCGTCACCGCGGACTGGTTGTCCTCGGCGGTGGAGAAGGTCTGCGAGGCCTTGGTCGGGATCGTGGTGTTCTTCTCGATGATCTTGGTGAACACGCCGCCGAGGGTTTCGATGCCCAGGCTGAGCGGGGTCACGTCGAGCAGCAGCACGTCCTTGACGTCGCCGGCGAGCACGCCGCCCTGGATCGCCGCGCCGAGCGCGACGGCTTCATCGGGGTTGACGTCCTTGCGCGGTTCCTTGCCGAAGAACTCGCCCACCATCGCCTGCACCTTCGGCATGCGGGTCTGGCCGCCGACGAGGATGACTTCGCTGATTTCGCTGGCGCGCAGGCCCGCGTCGTTCAGCGCGATGCGGCACGGTTCGATCGTCTTCTTGACCAGGTCGTCCACCAGCGCTTCGAGCTTGGCGCGCGTGAGCTTGATGTTCAGGTGCTTGGGACCGGAGGCATCGGCGGTGACGTAGGGCAGGTTCACTTCGGTCTGCTGCGCGGAGGACAGCTCGATCTTCGCGCGCTCGGCGGCGTCCTTCAGGCGCTGCAGCGCGAGCGGATCCTTGCGCAGGTCGATGCCCTGGTCCTTGAGGAATTCCTCGACGAGGTAATCGATGACGCGCTTGTCGAAGTCTTCGCCGCCCAGGAACGTATCGCCGTTGGTGGACAGCACTTCGACCTGCATCTCGCCGTCGACCGACGCGATTTCGATGATCGAGACGTCGAACGTGCCGCCGCCCAGGTCGTACACGGCCACCTTGCGGTCGCCGCCCTTCTTGTCCATGCCGTAGGCCAGCGCGGCCGCGGTCGGCTCGTTGATGATGCGCTTGACCTCCAGGCCCGCGATGCGGCCGGCGTCCTTGGTCGCCTGGCGCTGGCTGTCGTTGAAGTAGGCCGGCACCGTGATGACCGCTTCGGTCACCGTTTCACCGAGGTAGGCCTCGGCGGTCTTCTTCATCTTCTCCAGGACGCGCGCGGAGACTTCCTGCGGCGAGAGCTTCTTGCCGTCGGCGGTGGCGACCCACGCATCGCCGTTGTCGTGCTCGGTGATCGCGTAGGACACCAGGCCGATGTCCTTCTGGACTTCGGCATCCTTGAACTTGCGGCCGATCAGGCGCTTGACCGCGAAGAAGGTGTTCTTCGGGTTGGTGACCGCCTGGCGCTTGGCCGAGGCGCCGACCAGGACTTCGCCGTCCTTGGTGTAGGCCACGGTGGATGGGGTGGTGCGATCGCCCTCGCTGTTCTCGATGACGCGCGCCTTGCCGCCTTCCATGATCGCCACGCACGAGTTCGTCGTGCCCAGGTCGATGCCGATGATCTTGCCCATGTTGTCTCCCTCCGAAACTTTATGAATTTTTGTCGGCGCGGTACGCCGGAATGCTTGGGAAATAAGGTTCCACGCGGCTGCTTCAAGAGGCCGCGGGATTAACCGTTCAGTCGTGCTTCGCCACGACCACCAGTGCCGGGCGCAACAGGCGCTCGTTCAGCACGTAGCCCTTCTGGAAGACCTGCACGACGCTGCCCGGGGGCAACGCGCCCGCCTCGACCATGCTCATGGCCTGGTGGCGATCCGGATCGAAGCTCTCCCCGGGATGCGGGGCCACTTCGAGCAGGCCGTTGGACTCGGCGATGCGGTGCAGTTGGCGGAGCGTGAGCTCCAGGCCCTCGCGCAGCGGGTCGGCCTTCTCGGCCGCCGCCAGGCCCGCTTCCATGCTGTCGAACAGCGGCAGCAGCTCGGAAAGCAGGCGTTCGTTGGCGAACTTGCGCGCCATTTCCACGTCGCGGGCAAGGCGCTTGCGCTGGTTGTCGAGGTCGGCGCGCTCGCGCAGTTGCTCGGCGCGGAGTTGTTCGATCTCGCCCCGCAGGGCTTCGATCTGGTCGTGCGATGCGTCCTCGCCGTCGAGGGCGGCGTCTGCATCCTGGGGTTCCTGGATCATGCGAATCGGTCCGTTCGGCGGCGTCCTCGCCACCCGTGGTCTCAGCGATGCGGCCGGACCGACCGGCTTTCAAGCCCCGGGGGCGACTATCCGCCCGAGTTCGACTCCAGCGCCTTGCCGAGCACGCCCGCGGCCGCCTGGACCACCGGGATCACGCGGTCGTAGGCCATGCGCGTGGGGCCGATCACGCCCAGCACGCCCAGGACGCGGCCCCCCGCGGCGTAGGGCGCGGTGACCAGCGAGACCGATTCCAGTGGCGCGACCCCGCTTTCCTCGCCGATGAACACGCGCACCCCGGGCGCGCGCGCGGTGCGTTCGAGCAACTGCAGGATCTCGCGCTTGCGGGAGAAGGCCTCGAACAGATCGCGCAGGCGGTCCAGGTCGGACAGGTCCTGCACGCCCATCAGGCGCGTCTGGCCGGCAAGCACGACGTCGTCGCCCAGGTCCGGCGCGAGCGCCTGTTCGGCCAGCTCGACCGTGTGCGCCATCAGCGTTTCCATTTCCATGCGCGCCGCGCGCAATTCATGCACGAGCGTGGCGCGGATGTCCTGCAGCGGGCGGCCGGCGAAATGCTGGTTGAGGTAGTTGGCGACGCGTTCGAGCTCGCTGGCATCCCAGGTCCGGCGCGTTTGCAGGATGCGGTTCTGCACGTCGTTGTCGGCGAAGACCACGATCGCGAGCACGCGGTTGGCTTCGAGTGCGACGAAGTCGATGTGGCGGAAGGCGAACTGCTCGCGCCGCGGCACGCCGACCACGCCGACGAAATGCGTCATCGCCGACAACAGTTCCGATGCGCTGCCCAGCAGCGCCTGCGTCCCCGACCCCACCGGCAGCTCCTGCCGCAGGCGGACCAATTCCCCTTCGGGCAGTGGCTTGACCTGCACCAGCGAGTCGACGAACACGCGGTAGCCCTGCGTGGTCGGGATACGCCCGGCGGAGGTGTGCGGCGAGGTCAGCAGCCCGCCTTCTTCCAGGTCGGAGAGGATGTTGCGGATCGTGGCCGGGCTGATGTCCAGGCCCGCGTGGCGCGCCAGGGTTTGCGAACCGACTGGCTCGCCGTCGCGGATGTAGCGCGCGATCAGCGTGCGCAGCAACTGGCGTGCGCGCGGATCGAGGTCGACATCGGAGGGACGGGAGGCCATGCGGTCGGTATAAGCCCGCCGCGCACCCCGCGCAACCGGCAATCTCTTCGGGCGAGACGAAAGACCGTTTACGCTAACGCCATGCTCACGCACCTCGCCATCCAGGACTTCGCGGTCGTCCGCGCCGCCGAACTCGATTTCGGCCCAGGCCTCACCGTGATTTCCGGCGAAACCGGCGCCGGCAAATCGCTGCTCGTCGACGCGCTCGGTTTCCTCTCCGGCGCGCGCGCCGACGCCGGCGTGGTCCGGCACGGGGCGCAACGCGCCGAATTGATCGCCGTCTTCGCACTCGACGATGCCCCCGACGCCGCCGCGTGGTTGCGCGAACAGGAACTCGACGACGACGGACAGGCCTGCCAACTGCGCCGCACCCTGCGCGCCGACGGCGGTTCGAAGGCCTGGATCAACGGGCGCCCGGCGACGATCGCGCAATTGGGCGAACTGGCGGGCCTGCTCGTCGAAATCCACGGGCAACACGAACACCAGGCCCTGATGTCGCGCGGCAGCCAGCTCGCGCTGCTCGACGCCTTCGGGCGCAACGAGGGCAAGCTGTCCGACGTCCAGGCTGCGGCGCGCAAGTGGACCGCCCTGGTGCGCGAACGCGACGCCCTGTCGCAGCGCGGCGACCCCGGCGATCGCATCAACTTCCTCGAACACCAGCTCGCCGAATTGCGTCGCGACGCAATCGAACCCGACGCATTCGCCGAACTGATCGCCTCGCACAAACGCCACGCGCACGCCGCCGGCCTGATCGCCGCGTGCGATGGCGCCGGTGCGAGCCTCGGCGGCGACGACGGCCCCTCGCTCGGTCGGCAATTGCAGCAGGTGCGCAACGAACTCGCGCGCCAGGCCGAACACGAACCGCGCCTGGCCGAAATCGACGGGATGCTCGAGATCGCCGCCATCCAGATCGACGAAGCGGCCTCCCTGCTCGAACGCGTGCGCGCCGACCTCGACATCGATCCCGCGGCGTTCGACACGCTGGATCGCAAACTCGTGCAGTTGCACGACCTGGCGCGCAAGCACCGTGTTCCGCCGGAGGCACTGGCGTCGCAACGCGATGCCATCGAAGCCGAAGTCGCCGCGTTGCAAGGTTCGGAAGAACGCGTGCGCGCGCTCGATGGCGAAATCGAAAGCGCACGCGCCGCGTGGCAAACCGCCGCGACCGCGCTGACCAAGGCGCGCACGAAAGCCGCCGATGCGCTGTCGAAAGCGACCACCACGCTCATCGGCGAACTGGGCATGGGCGGTGGCGGCTTCTCCGTCGCGATCGAACCCAACGCCGCCGCCGATCCGGATCCGCAAGGCGCCGAGCGCGTCGAATTCCTCGTCGCCGCCAACCCCGGCCAACCGGCGCGCGCGCTGCGCAAGGTCGCCTCGGGCGGCGAACTCTCGCGCATCTCGCTCGCCATCGAAGTCGCCGCACTGGGCCTGGACGCGGTGCCGACGATGGTCTTCGACGAAGTGGATTCGGGCATCGGCGGCGCCGTGGCCGACATCGTGGGCCAGAAATTGCGCGCCCTGGGCGGCAAGCGCCAGGCGCTGTGCGTGACCCACCTGCCCCAGGTCGCGGCCCAGGGCCATGCGCACTACCGCGTCAGCAAGGCCGCCAGCGAAGGCATGACCCAGAGCGCGGTGCGCAAACTCGAAGCGCTCGATCGCGAAGAAGAACTCGCCCGCATGCTGGGCGGCGTGGAAGTGAGCACCGAAGCGCGGGCGGCGGCCCGCAGGCTGCTGGCGGACGCGAACTGACGGTTACGTGCGCTTCTTGCGCACGTAAAGCACCAACGCATGTTCCTCGATCTCGTAGCCGTGGCTGGCTGCGACTTGCTTCTGCAGCTCCTCGATCTCGGCGCTCTGGAACTCGATGACCTTGCCGGTATCGATGTCGACCATGTGGTCGTGGTGTTCCCCGCGATCCAGCTCGTAGACCGCGTGGCCGCCCTCGAAGTTGTGCTTCAGGACCAGGCCGGCGGACTCGAACTGGGTGAGCACGCGGTACACCGTGGCCAGCCCGATTTCGTCCCCGTGCTCCAGCAACTGGCGGTAGATGTCCTCCGCCGTCATGTGCCGCGGGCGGGTTTGTTCCAACAGCTCGAGGATCCGCATCCGCGGATGCGTGACCTTGAGCCCGGCCTTGCGGAGATCCTGCTGTTCCATGGCGGCGGAGTGTATCATCGGCCCTCCCCGCGCCAGCCCAGACCACCGAATGCGCAAGCTGCTCATCGCCCTGTCCCTCGCCGCCCTCACCTCGGGCTGCGGCATGCTCTATCGCACGCCGATCTACCAGGGCAACCTGCTGGAGAAGTCCAACGTCGAGCAACTCCAGCAAGGCATGGACAAGCGCCAGGTGATGAACCTGCTCGGCTCGCCGTCGGTCGCCGACCCCTTCCACCATGACCGGTGGGACTACGTGGCCACGCAGCGCACCGGCCGCGTCGGCCCCGCGGAACGCAAGACGCTGACGCTGTGGTTCGAAAACGACCAGCTGGCCAAGTGGGACGGCGAATACTTCGGCGAGCAGGACGAGCAGCTCGCGAAGGAAATGCACGATCACTACGGCAACCTGCCGGTCGACAAGAAAAAGAAGAAGCAGGGCCGCTAAGCGTCGCTCGGCTTCGGGCGCGCGGCGCGTCGCCGGCGCGCGTCCTTCGGGTCCGCCACCAGCGGACGCAGCAATTCGATCCGGTCCCCGTCGCGCAGCACCGCCTGTGGCGTGGTACGCACGCCGTGCAAGGCCAGGCCGTCGATCCCGCGCGATTCCAGCATCTGCGGCGTGAGCCCCGCCGATTCCAGCGCCTGCGCCACGGTCGCGCCGATCGGCACGGTCACCTGCCACGACTCGAAGGCCCGCGGCACCGCCAGCACGATCTCCACGCGCACGCGCCTACTCCGCGCCGCGGTCGGCCGCGCGCACGAAATCGTCGACCATGCGGTCGGCCAGCCCCTGGAAGCCCAGCGCGAAGGCCGGCCCGAGCAACTTGTTCTTCGGTTCGAAATCGAGCGTCAGCGTCACCTTGCACGCGCTTTCGTCGAGCGCATGGAACTGCCAGCGGCCGTGCAGCTTCTTGAACGGCCCGTCCTTCAGATGCATGTCGATGTGGTGCGGCGGCGCGAGCGTGTTCTCGGTGGTGAACCACGTGCGCAGCGAGCCCAGGCCCAGGTCCAGCCGCGCGACCACGCGCTTGTCGCCCTGTTCCAGCACCTGCGCCGCCTCGCACCAGTCGAACCGGCGTGGGTACGCCGCGATGTCATTCACCAGCCCGAACATGCGGGCGGCGGAGTGTTCGACGAGGGCGCTGCGCTGGATCGTGGGCATTTGCACTTCAGTTCGCCTGCGCGGGCTGCTTCGGCGAGAATGGGCGGATGAACAAGAAAGTGGCCAAGGATAAGGGAAAGCCGGCGTCCGGCGCGGGCAAGGCGCCCACGCAGAAGACCATCGCCCTCAACAAGCGGGCGAAACACGAGTACCACTTCGAAGAGAAGGTCGAGGCCGGCATCGCCCTGCAGGGCTGGGAGCTGAAGGCCATCCGTGCCGGGCGCTCCAACATCGGCGAGGCCTACGCGATCGTGAAGGACGGCGAGCTGTACCTGTTCGGTGCGCAGATCACGCCGCTGATCTCGGCCTCCACGCACGTGATCGCCGACGCCCATCGCACGCGCAAGCTGCTTCTCCATCGCCGCGAAATCGACGAGCTCATCGGACGCGTGCAACGCGACGGTTACACGCTGATTCCCACCGCGATCTACTGGAAGGGCAACAAGGTCAAGGCCGAACTGGCCCTGGCGCGCGGCAAGCAGACGCACGACAAGCGCGAAGCCAGCAAGGAACGCGACTGGAACCGCGAAAAGCAGCGGCTGTTGCGCCGGCACAACAAGAACGCCTGAGCCCTACCCCGGCAGCTTCAGCGTAAAGGCGAACACCGCGCCCTTCCCCGCCTCGCCCGTCGCGGTGATCGTGCCGCCGTGGCGCTCGACGATGCGTTTCACCGTCGCAAGGCCGATGCCTTCGCCGGCGAAATGCGCATCGTCGTGCAGGCGCTGGAACGGGCGGAAGAGTTTGTCGACGTAGGCCTGGTCGAAGCCGACCCCGTTGTCCTGCACGTAGAAGGTCTCGCCATCATCGTGTTGCCCGAACGCGATGAAGGCCTGCTCGCGCTCGCGGGTGAACTTCCACGCATTGCCGAGCAGGTTCATCAGCAGGCTGCGCACCATCGCCGCATCGGCGGTCGCGACCAGCGTGGGTGCGATGTCGATGGTGACCGGGCGATGCGGATCGAGCGTGCGCAGGTCGGCGACGATGTCGCCAGCCATGCGCGAGAGATCGAGGCGTTCGGGCACCAGGTCGCCGCGTGCCACGCGGGAAAGTTTGAGCAGGCCTTCGATCAACTCGCTCATGCGCGCCGCGGCGTTGCGCACGCGTTCGAGATAGCCGCGGCCGGTGTCGTCGAGCACCGGCGTATAGCGATCTTCCAGCACGCGGCCGAAGCCTTCGATCGCGCGCAACGGCGCCCGCAGGTCGTGCGACACCGAATACGCGAAGGTTTCCAACTCGCGATTGGCCTCGCTCAACTCGCGCGTGCGCGTTTCCACGCGCGCTTCCAAGCTGCGATTCAGGGCGCGCACGCGCGCCTCGCTGCGCCGCGCGGCCAGGCTCATGCGCGCGGCCAGGCGTTGCGCCCGCAGTTCGGTATGCGCGAGCGACCACACGATGCCGAACAACAACAGCGACGCCAGCAAGCCGACGATCAAGGCCGTGCGCAACGGCACCAACGCCGGCGCCGCCGTCTCCAGCGGGCCCGATGCGAATTCGAACTGCCACTGCCGCCCATAGGCGCGCACCGTGGTCGTTTCGTGGAAGGCCGCCGCATCGCCATCGCGGTGATCCGGATCGGCGTACACCAGGTCGCGGCCGCCATTGGTGATGTCGTACAAGCGGAAGGTGACGGTCCGTTTGATCGGCGCGAGCCCGACTTCGACGAATCGCTTCGCGCGGATGGGCGCATACACCCAACCGGTGATCGCGGTTTCGCGCTGCACGCCGCTCGGCGGCGCCAGCCCGCCGGGAAACACCGGCACGTAAAGCAGGAAACCACCGGCCTTCGGATCCAGGTCCTGCACCAGTTTCACGCGCGCGCTCATGCGCGGCATCGCTTCGAGCATCGCCGCGCGCATCGCGGCCCGCCGCGCGGGTTCGGAATACATGTCGAAGCCGACCGCGCTGAGATTGTCCGCCGTGCGCGGTTCCAGATAGAGGATGGGGCCGTAACGCTCGCGTTCGCCGCGCGGCCAGATCGTCAGCAATCCGCGGCCGGCATCGCGGGTATCGATCTGCAGGCGCTGCATCCCGTAATGGCTGACGTAGGCCGCGTAGCCCAGGCCCGCCATCGCAGGGAAACGCTGCGCCAGGTTGAGCCCGTCGACATAGGCGTGCCACTCGGCGGGACTGGGCCGCGCGACGCTCGCGAACAAGGCGGCGCCGCCGCGGATCGTCAGTTCGTAATTGACCAGGCGCTGCTGCAGAAGCTCGACGATTTCCGACGTCGAGCCATGGAACTCGGCCTGCGCGCCGGCCAGCGCGTTTTCGCGCGCGGCACGCCATGCCGTGAGGACCAGCGCCACGGTGGCGATCAGCACGAGCACCGCGAGCGCGAACCCGGCGAAACCGGGCGTGGCACGCGGTACGTCTGGCGCGGTGGGGGAACGCGGCGCGGACACCATGGCCCCAGCATAAGCGGCAATGAACCCCGGGCGCGTCGAAACCCATCACGCCTTGACCTGCCCCATATCGCCCCTATACTGGTCGGGTCAGCGTGTTTGATGTCTCCCGGGGGTGCACTGGCTTCGACGGGGGTCGCGAAATCGCTTGGCGCATGCCGAGGGGGTAGCTTTCCTCGTTAATCCAGCTGCAAAAACCTAGACGCGAACGACGACGTCTACGCTCTGGCCGCTTAAGGCCTAGCCCCGAACCCACTTGTGCCTGTGCTCGTGGATGTAGGGTCATCATCACAGGATCGGTTGGAGTGGCGACCCGTCAGCTCCGACTTAACCTAAAGCGGGTGTGTCCTGCGGTGTGCCTCGCACGTCGTGTTGCCGCAGGCCGAGAACGAACGGCGAGCTAAGCATGTAGTGCCGGGGATGGAGTGCCTTCGGACGGGGGTTCAATTCCCCCCACCTCCACCAATTAAAAACCCCTGATTCGTCAGGGGTTTTTTCTTTGTAGAAGCCTGACCGATTTGCGCGAACCATCAGACGAGCAACATCGCATGATCACCTTCGTAATTGTCTTGGTTGTCCTCATCGCCATGATCGTCGCCAGCATGTCGAACAGGGACGACCTCAATCGTTATCAGCAGCTGAAGAACAAGAGAAGGTTCGGCGGAAAACCGTTGTCACCTTCGGAACTGGAAGAAATCGAAAGATTGTCCAGGAAATATTGGTGGTGGTGACCATGTCTCAGAGGGCTGACGAATTCTTGTTCCATGCATCAAGATCCGATCCGCCCCCTTCGCGCTCCCACGCCCGCCGAATCCGCACCGACGCCTGCGCCCAACTGACGCCGGTGCACGCGACGTATCCGCTCCACAGCACCTCGGCCCATCCGGCGACATCCTTCCAGTCGTCGCCGCGCACGACCTGGCGCATCGATTGGCCGATCTCCTGCATCAAACCCTGCGCGTCATGCGGTTCGTCGTCGCTTGCGCAATCCCTGGTCAACCCGGCTTGTTGCACGCCGCGAAGGAAGGTCTCGACGACCGTCTGTACATGATGGCGAACCTCGTCCGCGCGCGGCGCCGCGCGCAGGCCGAGGGTGATCTCCAGGTGCAGGTGGCCGCGCAGCATCGCAAGAAATCGTCGCGCGGAGAGCACGCAATCCTCGATGTCGATCTGTTTGCAGCGCTTCGCCTGCGCGAGCACCTTTCGAATCCGCTCCACCACCTGCTCGGGGCCGGTTGTCCAGAAGGCATCGGCGGCCGACGCGCGGCAGCCCGTTTGCGCGATGGCCGCGTTGTGCAGGCAGACGGCGGCGCAGGACGTCATCGTCGCCACGATGGCGGCGCCCAATGCGAGAAGTTCGCTTTGCAGCGGCATTCCGCGGCCGGCGGGCACGGACGCGAGGGCTTGCTGCGCGTGCTTGCGTGTCTCTGACAGGAAATGCTGCCGCAGTAACGCCGCGACATTCACCGAAGCGACGTCCGGCTCTGTCTGCAACTTGCGATACAGCCCGTTGGGGGTCCACGTCCAATAGCGCCGGCCCAGCATGTAAGCGACGAGCACGCTGCAATTCGCCCAGCCGCGGAGTTGGCTGCCGCGTCCGGGGATGCGTTCGCAAACCTGGAGGACGTCGCCGCTCGCGCTCCATTGCAGGAACCGGACGGCCTGGTCGAGCGTGAGCACGTTGACCATCATGCGCGTCCACCATGGCTCCATCAGCAGCCAGGTGCCGTCGGCAAGCGGGCGTAGCGCAAAGACATGTTTGTGTCGGGCGTGCGCGAATCGATGCCACCACTGCCGTTGCAATCCAGGGACGAAGCACACCAACCACGTCGCAGCCTCGACGGTCGCCGGTGAGCCATGTGCGTCGACTTCGATCGCGATCCTGTCGTCGACGACTTCAGACATGCGTGGCCCGCCTTTCGATGCCGAAGAAAAAGGCCTCGACGAGGCGCGGCACGTCGCTTTCGAGGTTCACGACGGAAGCGTCGACGAAATTCCAGTCCGCCCGGAGCAAGGACAGGAAGCACTCCGCCATGCGTCGTCCATCCGGCGCGACGCCGTCGTTGCGAAGAAACGGTGCGGATTCGAAATACCGCGCCAGCCCATCGCGCACGCGCCCCGGACCATGCGCGTAGAACTTTTCCCGGACCGACCTACCGCCCAATGCGTTCACCGTGAGGCGATAGAGATTGTGGAATCGCCGGCCGCGATATTCGCTCGCCAGGCGCTGGCCGAACTGCGCGAGCTGCATGCGGAACGCAGCTTCGTCGCCCCCATCGGCCAGCGGGACCAGCACCTCGTCGGCAATCGTCCTCGCGACGGCGGCGATCAGGCTGCCTGCATCGCCGAACAACGCGATCACCTCGTGCGTCGGCACCGACGCGCGGCCGAGGACGCACGCGATGCCCATGACATCGCGTGCGTGCAGCGCTTCGGCCACGCTGCGCACGATGGCGTCGCGTCGCGCTGGCGGCGGTTCGGATTCCAGGCACATCGCCACTACTCCTCGAAGGGCGCGCCCATCAACGCGTCGACGATCGAAGGCGCGCGATAGCCGGGGACGAAGCGTTCGCCGAAGTCGCGCGCGAAGTTGTCGTAGGTGGTTTCCGGTCGGCGCTCGCACAGGCCGCAGACGGCCTTGGTGAAACGGTCCTTCATCGCGAGCCGCGGGAATTCCGCGACGATCGCGGCAATGCGCTCGGCCGGCAGCGCGTCGTACCCCCAACCGCCCCAGTCCAGCGCGACGCCCAGGGTGCAGATCGCCGCTTCGGCTTCCTTGTGCAGGCAGATCGAGGGCGTGGAGTTGAGCGCGATGCTGTCCCAGATGAGCTGCGCGCGCCGTTCGTCGACGCCCAGGCCGCGAACGAAAGTGCGTGCCGCGTTGGCGCCTTCGACTTCGAAGCGAAGCTGGCCGCTCATCGCCTCGGACAGTCCGAGGTCGTGCAGCAAGGCCGAGATGGCCACGACTTCGGCGTCGTACGCCTCGTTTTTCTGCTGCGCGAGGAGCGTCGCGAAGAGCCAGGAACGCATCACGTGGTTGAACAGGTACGGCTCGCAATGGGTGCGCGCGAATTCGATCGCACTGTTCACCAAGGGCGTGTCCGGCACGGTCGCGCCTGCCAGCACGCGGGTCGGCAAGGGCGCATTACGGTCGTCAGTCTGGGATTGCATGCATCACCTCCGGCGGAATCAAAGCGTGTCGGCATCGTGTTCCCATCGGATCGGATCCGGCAGGCCCGGGGCCAGCAACGCGATGTTGACCGATCGGCAGTAATGCGCCTGCATCACCAGCGTGTGGACGCGCGTGCGGCTTCTGCACAGTTCGCGTGAGGCCTAAGGTGCCGCAGGTTCTTCCACGGAGACCTTCGCGATGCGCTACCTCACCCACGACAAACCTGCCGACCCGTCCTTCGACCCGAGCCGCCGCCAGTTGCTGGCATCCACCGTCGCCGCGGCGGCGATCGCCTCGCTGCCGCTCTCCGCGACGCGGGCCGCATCGCTGCCCGCGCCCCCGACCGCGCGGAAACAGGAAATGCAGTTTGTCACCACGAACGACGGCACCGAGATCTTCTACAAGGACTTCGGCTCGGGCCAGCCGATCGTTTTCCATCACGGTTGGCCGCTGTCCAGCGACGACTGGGACGCGCAAATGCAGTTCTTCCAGGCGCAGGGCTTCCGCGTCATCGCGCACGACCGTCGCGGACACGGCCGCTCGACGCAAACCTCCACCGGCCATGACATGGACACGTACGCTGCAGACGTTGCCGCGCTCGCGTCGAAGCTGGATCTGCGCGACGCGATCCACGTCGGCCACTCGACGGGCGGCGGCGAAGCCACGCGTTACGTCGCACGTCACGGGGCAGGCCGTGTCGCCAAGCTGGTGCTCATCGGCGCGGTCCCGCCGCTGATGCTGAAGACCGCCGCCAATCCGGGTGGCTTGCCGCTCGAGGTGTTCGACGGTTTCCGCAAGCAACTCGCGGCCAACCGGTCGAGCTTCTACTGGGACGTGCCTGTGCCGTTCTACGGGTTCAACCGTCCGGGCAACCCGGTCCAGGAGCCGATCCGCATGAACTGGTACCGGCAAAGCATGATGGGCGCCGTCAATGCACAGTACGACTCCATCAAGGCCTTCTCCGAAACCGACTTCACCGAAGACCTCAAGCGCATCGACGTCCCCGCGCTGGTGATGCACGGCGACGACGACCAGATCGTGCCGATCGCAGACTCGGCCTTGTTGTCGTCCAAGCTGCTGCGCAATGCAACGCTGAAGGTCTACAAGGGATTCCCGCACGGCATGTGCACGACGCACGCCGACGTGGTCAACCGGGATCTGCTGGCGTTCTTCCGCGCCTGATCGGTGGCGCAGCGAAGGCCCGCCTCGCGCGGGCCTTCGCTTTTTTTCAGTGGGCCTTCGACTGCTGTCCCACCTCAACCCGCCGCAACGGATGTGCTTCGGTATTCAACACGACCTTGTCGAGGTCGATCGTCTCCGGCGGCGCGAACAACAAGTAGAAATACTTGAACGTCTCCGCCAGCACGAAGCTTTCCATGTCGTCGGCCTGCTTCATCGTCGTCACATCATCGATCGCCGCGTAGCCCGCTTCCGTGCGGCAATGGCGCACGAAGTCTTCGAACAGCTTGCGGCCCATCACGCGATACTGCGGATCGCCCGTAAGGCGATACAGATACCAGGTCGACTCAACGATCTCAGGGCGCAAGGGATAACCGGGCGCAGTGATCTCGCGCTTGCGATAGTCGTAAGCCTCGGGCTCGATGCCGTGCAGGTTCCACATCGCGAAGGACGAGGCTTGCAACCGGCGCGCGCGATCGATGTCGCCCGAATAGGCGAGCAGGCCGGGATAGAACGCATCGAGCGCGCCGTATTCGTGGCCGGTGCGCTTGCCGGTCTTCATCTCCACCTGGCCGTACCAGAGGGCGCCGTCGACATCCTCGGCGAGCCACTTGTTGGCCGCCGCGACGCTCGGCGTCCACATCGCCAGGCAGTCCTTGTCGTCGAACAGCTTCCAGCACTTGAACAGGTACTCATAGTACGAGTCGATGCGCGCGCCGATGTGGGAGCTGGTGTTCGTCCATTTGCCGGTGACGGCGTCGAAGCGTTCGCCGACCAGGTCCAGCTTCGAACGGCGCTTGTACGTCTCGACGAGTGCGCGTTTGGCCTTGTCGTAATACACCGGGTTGCCGGTGAGTCTGCTCAGCGTGCCGTATTCGAGCAGCAGGGTGCCGGCTTCGGCCGGATTGCTGTCGGTGCCCTGCCCCTTGCCGGTGCGCAGGTTGACGTTGACGTACGGCAGGCCGGTGGGCGTGTCGAAGGCCGGCAGCAGGCGCTTGCCGAGATCTTCGGCCTGCTTGAGCAGGCGTTCGTCGCCAGTGAGCTGGTAGGCCGAGAGCAGCCCGCCGAGCAGGCGGATCACGACTTCGAAATGCTTGACCTGGAGGTCTTTGTCGAACGAGAGCTTCGTCGCGATCAGTTCCCGCGCGTCCTTCGCTTCATCGTTCAACCCCATGACCAGCATCGTGTCGAGCGCATCGACCGGCGTCATCAACAAGGATTGCGCATACCAGTCCTGCGGCGCCTTGCTCAGCGGCCTGAGCGCGTCGTGGCCCCACGCGTATTGCCTGTATCCGCCCCAAGCGTGCAGGAATTCGGTCTTGACGCTCGCGGCCAGGCGCGCGGCTTCGGCATCGTCGACGGTGTCCGCGGCGGCGGGCTTCGCGGCGGGCTTTTCCGCCGCGACGCCGAGCATCGGAACCAGGAGAAGGGACAGCAACAACGCACGCGATTTCGACATGGGGATCGCCTCAGGCGGAATGTTGGCGCAACAGGTGCAGCACGTCGTGGCATGCACCCATCGTGTGATAGTCGGTCTTGCCGGCGGGGCTCTTTTCGTCGCTGTACTTGCGGTTGCGGCGATCGAGAATGCGGTACCAGGCGCCGTGTTCGTGGTCGACGAAGTGCCGCCACGAATAGGCCCACAGCTTGTCGTACCAGTCCCACGCTCCCAGGCGCGCCGCCGCCGCGAGGGATTCGGCCTGGACCCAGAAATACTTGTCGTCGTCGCAGATGCTGCCGTCGGGGGCAAAGCCGTAACACAGGCCGCCGAACTCCGGATCCCATGCGCGCGCCATCGCGGTGTCGAACAGGTGTCGCGCCGTGCGAATCGCCCATTCGACGGGCGTGCCGCGCGCACGCAGGTGTCCATCGAGAATCACGAGCAACTTTGCCCACTCGGTTTGATGCCCGGGCTGGAAGCCCCACGGACGGAACAAATGTTTCGGATCGTCGCGGTGGTAATCCCAATCGACGTTCCACTCGCGATCGTAGTGTTCCCACACCAGGCCGCCGGCTTTCGCGGCCTGGCGTCGCGTCATGTTATCGGCGAGCGTGGCTGCGCGATCGAGGTAACGCGCGTCCTTGCTCGCCTCGTAGGCCGCCAGCATCGCTTCGCACATGTGCATGTTGGCGTTCTGGCCGCGGTAATCGCTGAAGTGCCACGCGGCGTCGGCTTCGTCGCGGTACAAGCCGGCATCGGCGTCCCAGAAGCGCGCTTCGAGTAGCGCCCAGGTCTCGTCCATCCAGTCGGCGGCTTCATCGATGCCGGCCTTGCGCGCGGTCGAATAGGCCAGCAGCACGAACGCCACGCCGTAGCAGTGGTTCGTCGCATCTTCCACGCGGCCATCGCGAAGCGTCCACGCATAGCCGCCCGTGGACGGATTGCGATGCACTTCGCGCAGGTAGGCCAGGCCGTGGCGCGCGGCATCGAGATATTGCGCGCGCAATGCGTCGTCCTCGCCGAACTCGTTGGCGGCCATCGCGTAGTTGAAGACGAAGCGCGTGCTGCTCACCAGGTGCCGATGGCTGCGGTCGTACACCGTGCCATCGTCCCTGAAATAGTGGAAGAACCCGCCCGCCGGATCGATGCAGCGCGGGTGATAGAACGCCATCGTGCGCGCGATGTGCGCGCGGAGGAATTCGGGCGAACGGAAATCGGGCAAGTCAGGGGTCGACATTCTGGCTTCCAAGCATTGCGATGACGTCGTCGAGTGTAGGCATCGCGGCGAACGCGCCCTGGCGGGTCACCGCCAACGCGCCGACGGCCGCGCCGAAGCGCAGCGTTTCGGCGATGGCCGTGGGGTCGGCGACGAACCGCGGGAACTTCGCGCCGTTGATGCCCAGTTGCGCGAGACGGAACAACACGCCGCCGACGAATGCGTCGCCCGCCGCCGTGGTGTCCACCGCACGCACGTCGAACGCGGGCACCTTGCCACTGCCCTCCCGCGTGTGCCATTGCATCGCGGCCGCACCATCGGTGACGACGAGCAGTTGCGCATGGCCTTCGAGGATGCGCTGGACGGCTGCGGCGTCGCCGCCGGGCATGGTGGCGGCGAGGTAATCCAGTTCGTTGCGCGCGAGCTTCACCAGGTCCGCTTCCATCAACGCGTTCCAGAGTTGCGGTCGCGGCTCCGCGTGCTCCGGCCACAAGGCCGGGCGCAGATTGAGATCGATGCTGACGACCGCGCCCGCGGCGCATGCCCGCGCCATGCCCTGCAGCGTGGCCTGTGCGATGCCCGGCTCGGTCAGGCTGTTGGAGCACACATGGAAGATGGCGTTGCCCTTGAACGCGTCTTCGTGGAAATGCATGTCGCGGAACAACAGGTCCGCGGCGGGCGGACGATAGAAATTGAAGTGGCGCTCGCCGTCGGCGTCCAACTGCACGAAGGCCAGTGCGGTGCGCGCAGCGTCGGTGCGGACGATGTGCGCGGTGTCCACGCCGGCATCGCGAAGACTGTCGAGAAGGAAGTCGCCGAACATGTCGGTGCCGAGCATCCCCACGAATTGCGCTTGCGCCCCCAGCCGCGCGGCCGCAACCGCGACATTGGCCGGCGCGCCGCCGGCGAATTGCAGGAACGCGCGCGGCGTGTCCGGCGTGGCGTTGGGCTGGGCGAGGAAATCGATCAGCGCTTCGCCGAAGCAGACGATCTTCATGCGCGATCCGTCATCCGCACGCGCGAACCACGCAGCCCGTACCACACGATGTACGCATAGCAGAGGGCCGACACCACGAATGCGTATTGCAGCGCACGCGTTTCGCCCTGCCCGGCCTGGAGTGCGTCGACCAACAGCCCCTGCAGCGGCGGAATCACCGCGCCGCCGACGATGGCCATGACCAACAGGCTCGCCGCCTTTTCCGTCATGGGCCCCAGGCGCTCGATGGCCAGCGTGAAGATCGTCGGGAACATGATCGAGTTGAACAGGCCCACCGCCACCACGCTCCAGGTGGCGACGCTCCCCGCGCTGTTCATCGTCACCAGCAGCAGGCCGATGTTGATCGCGGCGGCCGCGGGCAGCATGCGGCGCGGATTGGCGCGCAACAACAGCAGCGCGCCGATGAAGCGCCCGATCATCGCGGCCAGGTGATAGAAGGACAGATAGGCCGATGCGGCTTCCGGCGACATGTTGCCGATCTCGGGCCGCGAAACGTAAGTGACCATGAAGTGCGCGACCGTCACTTCGACGCCCACGTAGAAGAAGATCGCGAGCACGCCCCAGCGCACGTGCGGCAGCGCGAGCAATTCGGCGAAGGTGTGGTGGCGGACATCGGCGCGCTCGGTGGCTTCGGTCAAGGCCGGCATGCGGAACAGATACACCGCCAGTGCGAGCACGAGCAGCGCCACCGCCACGCCCACGTACAAGGGTTCGACCGTCGACGCGCGCTCGGAGGCCGGCAGCGCCGCAAGCTGCTCGGCACTGAGCAGCGTCGTGCTGAAGATGAGCACGCCCGCCACGTACGGACCGACGGTGTGCCCCAGCGAGTTCACGGCCTGTGCGAAGTTGAGTCGACTCGCCGCGCGCTCCGGTACGCCGAGCAGGCTGACGTAGGGATTGGCGGAGACCTGCAACAACACGATGCCGGTGGCAAGGATGAACAACGCCGGCAGGAACAGTTCGAACGATCCGATCTGCGCGGCGGGAAGGATCAGCAGCGCACCCGCGCCGGCGACGAGCAGGCCGACCACGATGCCCATCTTGAATCCGAGCCTGCCCACCACCTTGCCCGCGGGTACCGCCATCACGAAGTACGCGCCGAAAAAGGCCGAATCCAGCAACATCGACCGCGCATGCGTCAGTTCGAACACCGACTGCAGGTGCGGAATCAGCACGCCGTTGAGCTCGGTGATGAAGCCCCACATGAAGAAGATCGCCGTCATCGCCACCAACGCGACGCGCGTGTTGGTGACAGGTGCGGCGCGCGAGGCGACCAACGGAGTGCTCATGCGGGATCCTTGTTCGGAAAAGTTGGCGTGGACGACCCACCGCTGCTGCCGCGCACGACGAGCTTGACGGGTGCCACCAGATGGCAGGGCGCGGCATCGGGCGATCGCACGCGCTGCAACAGCAGTTCGGCGGCCTGGCGGCCGCGCGCACGCGGATCGACCGACAGCGTGGTGAGGGGCGGCGTGGACAACGCGGCTTCGGGAATGTCGTCGAAGCCGGTGATCGCGAAATCGACGCCCGGGCGCGTCCCGCGCGCCTGCAGGCCGAGCATCAATCCGAGGGCGACGTTGTCGTTGTAGCAGACCGCTGCGGTAAGTGACTGGTCGCGTTCGAAGAGCGTGTGCGTTGCATGCGTAGCGGCCACGCGCGTGGGCGTGCATTCGACGAGCCAGTTCGGATCCGGCGCGATGCCGGCCGCGGACAGCGCCGCGATGTAGCCCTGGCGGCGTTGTCGGCAGGAACTGGAATCGCCATGTCCACCAAAGAACGCGATGCGTCGATGGCCCAACGACAACAGATGTTCGGTGGCCAGGCGCGCGCCGCGTTCGTTCTCCAGCGCGAGGAAATCCCAGTCGCCGCCCGCAAGCGCGCGATTGAACACGAGCGCCGGCGTGACGCCGATCAGGCGACGCACCGCCTCGCCGTCGCTGTGCTCGGCCGGCGACAGGATGATCCCGGCGGGCCCGTGCTCCAGCAGCGAATCCAGCACGGCCTGCTGGCGCTCGGGAGATTCGTTCGTGCTGCCCAGCAGGGTCACGAAGCCTTCGGCGCCCAGCGCTTCGTCCACGCCCGCGGCGAACTCGGCGAAGAAGGGGTTCGACAGATCGTTGATCACCAGGGCCACGCTGGAGGACGTCCGTCGCCGCAGGTTCGCCGCGGCGCGGTTGTAGACGTAGTGCTGGCGCTTGAGTTCGGCCTCCACGCGCGCGCGCGTATCGACGTTGACCAAAGGACTGCGACGCAACACCAGCGACACGGTGGCGCGCGAGACATCGCAGGCGCGCGCGATGTCGTTGACGGTAACGGGCTTCTGGCGGGTCATGGCGATCGCGCCTCACACGCTGCCGGCGGCAGATCGACGGGCGCCGTGCCCCACGAACCCGGCACGTCGCCGAGTGTGAAGCGCAAGGTCCCGCCTTCGCGCACGYGGTCCCAATCGAGCCAGACATGGGCTGATGCCGCGCCGTCGAACGTCACTTCCTGGATGTACTGCACCGGCGCCCTGCCCGCTCCCGGCGCCTCGATGCGCAAAGTCTTCCCGTCGCCCAGATCCAGCGCAATCCGTTCGAAACGCGGTGGATGCACGATCAGTCGCCCCGTACCCGGCATCGCGGGATACAACCCGATGGCGCTGAACAAATACCACGCGGACATCGTGCCGAGATCGTCGTTCCCCGTGACGCCGTTGGGCGCATTGGTGAACAAGGACTGCGCGGCGCGCAGGATCACGGCGGTCTTCGCCGGCTGCCCGATCAAGGTGTACATCCACGGTGCGTGGAGGTCGGGCTCGTTGTTCGGGTTGTAGCGAAACTGGTTGTAGTAGTCGTACGAGCCGACGACCCATTGCTTGCGCGCGGCATTCGCCGGATCGGCCAACAACGCGTCATGGGCGAAGAAGGCGTCGAGGCGCTTGCCCGTGTTTTCCGTTCCGCCCATGGCCGCGACGAGGCCGGGCACATCCTGTTGCACCAACCATTGGTATTGCCACGCGGTGCCTTCGTGGAAGCCGTGCTGCGAACGTGGGTTGTATTCGCCGCGCGGCGTGGCGTACCACGCGCCGTCTTCGACACGCGGGCGCGGAAAACCGCGAAAGCCGGTCTGCGCATCCACCACGCTCTCGTCCCAGACCTTGCGCCAGTTGCCGCCGCGTGCGCGCAGCGTCGCGGCTGCAGTGTCTTCGCCCAGCGCGGTGGCCATCTGCGCGAGTGCGCAATCGGCCAATGCATATTCGAGCGTCGCCGAACCGCCATGGTGCGGATCCACGTCCATGCCCTTCGACGGAAAGGCGCGATCGTAGGGAACGAACCCGCGCACCAGGTACGTGTCGTTCCCCGCGCGGCCCTGCGCACGCGACATCGCGGGCGGACGGCCGTTCGCGTTCTGCCACAACGCCTTCCATGCCTGTCGTTCGTTTCCTGCGAGTGCGCCGTATTTCCACAGGTCCACCAGGAACGGGGTGACCGGATCGCCCGTCATGATGTTGGTGTCGAAGTTGGCGTAGCCCCAACGGGGCAGCCATCCCATCTGCGCGTGGATCGCCAGCATCGAGCGCCCGATGTCGCGCGCCCGTTGCGGCCGCAGCATCGCCAGCAACTGGTTCTGCGCGCGGTAGGTATCCCACAGCGAAAAGTATTCGTAATAGGTCCATCCGCTGGCGACGTGGATTTGCTCGTCATAGCCGCGGTAGCGGCCATCGGCGTCGTTGCCCGTCAGCGGTTGCAGCAACGCGTGGTACAGCGCGGTGTAGAGCACGGTCCAGTCGTCGGGGCTGCCGCCTTCGATGCGCACCGACGACAGTTCCTTGCGCCACTGCGATTGCGCGGCTGCGCGCATGGCGTCGAAGCCCAGCAGCCGGCCATCGCGCTTGCCTTCGGCATCGAGATTGCGGCGCGCACCGTCGGCGTCGACATGCGAGATCGCACTGGTCACGGTCACGCTGTGCGAAGCGCCCAGATCGAACGTCACCCACGCGCCATTCGCCACCTCCCACTGCGCGCCCATGCTCTCGCGCGCGCCCGGCGCGCCGCCGTCCTTGTCCCATGTGCCGAAGGATTGGAACGGTCGATCGAATTCCAGGCGGAACCACGTCGTGTACTGCTTGCCGCCGCAGAAACTCTTCGTCACCAACTTGCCTTCGATGGCGCGGTCGCCGACGACGTGCACGACGCTGCCCACCACCTCGTGCTTTTCGTTCGCCTGCCCCAGGTTCACCAATACGTGACCGGTTTCCTCGCGCGCGTCGAACGTGTAACGCTCCGCGGCGGCACGCACCAGGGCCGTGGCTTCGGCATCGATGCCGCCGTAATCGGTCAGCCGGACCCGGTAGTAGCCGGCCTGGCCGACTTCGCCGGTGTGCGTGTAGCCCGATGCGTATTCGCGGTAGTCGAACGCCTTCAGCGGTCCGGTCACGGGCAGGACGGTGACCTGCCCGCCCTGCTCCCAACACCCGGCGCCGGAAATGAAGGAGTGCCCGAATCCGCGGATCTTCGGATCGTCGTAGCGCCAGCCCGCGTAATGCGCGCCCACCGGCGAGACCTGGATCAGACCGAACGGCGCCGATGCGCCGGGGAAGGTGTTGCCCTCGTCCTGGGTGCCGATGAAGGTGTTGACCTCGGTTTCGAGGTTGGGCGCGCGACCCGTCGCCGCCGGCGAGGCCGTCGGGAACGCCAGAAACGCCATCGCGGCCGCAACGCGCAGGTGCATCGGTTCCCGGAACAAAGATTAGACCGATCTAAACACACCACAGTCCGCGCAAAAGCGCATGTCGCAGTGCAGCATGCCCCGTCCGCGAACAATGCTAGTTTTCGCCACTTGGACCGATCCAAACCGGGTGCCGAAATGACGAAACGGGTGAAAGCAGCGGGCCTCTTGCTGGCCGCGGCGGCGTGCAGCGCCATGACCGGCCAGGCCCTGGCCGCATCGGCCGCACGAGGCGCGCAAGCCTGGGCGGCCGTGGATCCCTTCATCGGCACGGGGGGCGAAGGCCACACCTTCCCCGGCGCGGTCGTGCCCTTCGGCATGATCCAGCTCAGCCCGGATACGCAGATCAGGCCGCGCAAGGATGCCTACGGCTGGGCGGCCGGCTATCGCTACGACGACAGCACCATCGTCGGCTTCTCGCACACGCATTTCTCCGGCACCGGCCACTCCGACCTGGGCGACGTGCTGGTGATGCCGATCTCCGGCGACGTCAAACTCGAACGCGGCGACGTCGACAAACCCGGCAGCGGCTACACCTCGCGCTTCTCGCACGATGGGGAAGTCGCGCAACCCGGTTACTACGCGGTGACGCTCGCCGACTACGGCATTCGCGCCGAACTCACGGCCGGTCCGCGCGTGGGCGTGCATCGCTACACCTTTCCGAAGGGCAAGCCTGCGCATGTGCTCGTGGACCTGCGCACGAGCCTCTACGACTATCCGGGCAAGGTGCTGTGGTCGCGCCTGCGATTGCATCCCGATGGCACGCTCACCGGCTTCCGCGAAACACGCGGCTGGGCGCCGGGTCGCCAGTTGTACTTTGCGATGCGTTTCTCGCGGCCGGTCAGCGGACACCAATTCCACGACACCGAAAGCGACGTGCCCTACAAGGGCTTCCCGCCGCCGGGCAAGGACGATCCGCGCCAGCGTGCGCAGATCGAAGGACGCCAACTGGTCGGCGCACTCGACTTCGCCGACGCACCCGGACAGCAATTGGTGGTGAAGGTCGCGATCTCGCCGGTCGGCGAAGACAGTGCACGCGCCAATCTCGACGCCGAAATGAAGGACTGGGATTTCGATCGCGTGCGCGCGGACGCGAAATCGCAATGGATGCAGGCACTGCGCGCGATCGACATCGATGCGCCCGCGCCGATGCGCACCAGCTTCTACACCGCGCTGTATCACGCCTTCATGGGCCCGAGCCTGTTCATGGACAGCGATGGCCGATATCGCGGGCCCGACAACGCCGTGCACCAGGCAAACGGGTTCACGAATTACTCGACGTTCTCGCTGTGGGATACCTATCGCGCTTTGCATCCGCTGCTCACGCTGGTGCAACCGGCGCAGCGCAACAACGACTTCATCCAATCGCTGCTCGCCGCGCAAAGCGCGAGCCCCTACGGTGTGCTGCCGATCTGGGCGTTCCATGGCCAGGAGACGTGGTGCATGATCGGTTATCACGCCGTGCCGGTGATCGCCGACGCCTACATGAAAGGCATCCGCGGCTACGACACCGACGCCGCGCTGAAAGCGATGGTGGCCAGCGCCAGCTACGGGCCCTACGACGGCCTCGCGCAATACATGGAACTGGGCTACGTGCCGATCGACGAGGAAGACGAAGCCGCGTCGAAGACACTCGAGTACGCCTTCGACGACTGGACCATCGCGCGCATGGCCGAAGCGATGGGGCGCAAGGACGTCGCGACGCAGTTCACTCGCCGCGCCGCGAATTGGCGCCACGCCTTCGATCCCGCCACCGGCTTCATGCGCGCGCGCAAGCGCGATGGCAGCTTCCGCGAGCCCTTCGACGCGACCGCCAGCGGTTACGGTTCCGATTACACCGAAGGCAACGCGTGGCAATACTCCTGGTACGTGCCGCAGGACGTCGCCGGCCTCGCGCAGGCCCACGGAGGCACGGACAAGTTGCTGGCGAAGCTGGATGCGGTGTTCGACGCGAAGGTCGATCCGAAGACCTTCGCGCACATGGAAGACATCACCGGCCTGATCGGTTGGTACGCGCACGGCAACGAACCCAGCCACCATGTCGCCTACCTGTACGCCGCGGCCGGCCAACCCTGGCGCACGCAGCAACGCCTGGGGCCGATCATGGCGAGCCAGTATTCGCCGCGGCCGGATGGCTTGTCGGGCAACGACGACCTCGGCCAGATGTCGGCGTGGTACGTGTTCACCGCACTCGGCTTCTATCCGATCGCGCCCGGCAGCAACGAATACATCATCGGCCGCCCCTTCCTGCCGCGCGCGACGCTCGAGCTGCCCAACGGCAAACGCTTCACCGTGATCGCCGATGGGCTCGACGAAGCGCACCCCTATATCGGCAGCGCCACGCTCGACGGAAAGCCGCTGAACCGCGCCTTCCTGCGCCACGAAGAGATCGTCGCCGGTGGAGAGTTGCGTTTCGAAATGCAGGCCGGACCCAACAAGGCATGGCCAGGCCGGGAGGCGGCGCAGCCGTATTCAATGTCGCAATGAAGTCGCAAAGGCCCGCATCGCACGGGCCTTTTGCTTTCATCCCGCACCATCGAGATAGCGCGGCTCACGCTCGCAAGTGAAGGCCATCGTCCGACGCACCACGCCCGACGCCCACTCCGCCTGCAGCAACAATTCGTGCTTCCCCGCCGCGGGCGCCGTCAACCAACGCTCGCGATCGCGGCCGATCGGCACGCCATCCAGCCACCACTGCAGTCGCTCGCCCGGCAGGGGCTGGCCGGCACTGTCGGTGATGTTGCCCTGCAATTGCATCGGCGTCCCGACACGCACGACCGTGTCCGGCGGCGGGCTCACGATCGCGACGATCGGCTCGCGTTCGGGCAGTGCGACGCGCAGCGGATCGGACTGCGCGGAAAAGAATCCATCGTGGGCGATCATGCGCAGTTCGATTTCGCCCGCGGGCAATCCGTCGAGGGGAATGGCTGCGCGATTGTCCTGCAGGCCCACGGCCAGGCCGTGCCACGCATCGTCGCGGTCGCGGCGCCATTGCAGCCACACGTCCTGGACGTCGCCGGGTTCAACGCGCCATTCCAGCGCGATCGATCCCTCGTCGAGCAGGCGCGCGGACGCTTCGGCGAAACGCGGTGGATGGCCCGTTGCGTCGCGGCGCCAGCTTTGTTTGTCGGGGCCTTCGATGCGCAGGCTCGCACCGGGCGCGACATCGGGCACGTAGGCGCGGAACGCGAACGGCGGTGCGTCCGGATTGCGATGGGCATCGGCGCATCCGCAACAGTTCCCGCCCCGGTGTTCACGACGCAGGAGCATCGCTCGCGACAACACCCCGCCGCGCTCGTCGATCAATTGCGCCGTCCACTGCGTCGGCGTGCCCTGCGCCGGCGCGACGACGCCGATGCGCGCCACCGACTGCACCTCGATGCGGCCGTCTTCGTGCACGAGCCCCTGGATGGAAATGACGGGATTCATGCGCTGCTCCGGGTTCTCCCGCAACCACGGCGGATCCGGCCACCAGGTATGTTCGAGATCGTACGGTCGCTGGTGCGGGTGGTCGTCGAAGACGGTGCGATCGGGCAGCCAACGCGGATCCAGGCGTTCATGCTGGACCAGGCGTTCGAGTTGGTACAGGGACATCCAGCGCGGATTGCAGTAGCACATATAGTCGTAAGTCGTCGCCGGATCGAAGATCGCACCGTTGCGGATGTCCAGGCCGTATTCGCCGATCGAGGCGACCGGATAGGGCTCGTAACGCGGATAGTCCGGATCGGTGTCGCCGGCTGCGCCGCAGGGCGTGTGTTGGAAACCGTAACCGTGGCCGATCTCGTGGAGGAAGGTCATCAGGTTGCCCGACGCACCCGCGCCCAGCCCCGCGTCGCCACATCCGGGAACGCCCAGCGGCATGCCGGTCGGCAACAGTCCGTAATACACGACGTCGTTGCGATTGCCATCGTTGTCGCGCAGCTTCGAGAGCCACCACAGCAATGCATTCCAGTTGACGGAACACTCGCCGGCGCCCGTGCGTGGGTCGTCCAGGGGCGAAAACCAATTCATGTTCGAACACAACGCGAACGAACCGGTCGCCTGCACCGGCATGGCCGCAAATGCAGTGGACGCGGTGGATTGCAGGTCGGCGAGCGTCGGCCGCGCAAGCGTCAGTTGCGTCACGGGCATGGCGGGAGTTCCCGGACCCGATGTGCTCGGGCCGTCGTAGGCGATCAACATCGCGCGCACGCGCAGGGTCTGGACCAATCGCGCGGTGACGTCGACGGCCGCGTCGCCGTCGGTGTATCCGGTCAGGCGCGCAGTCAGCCGCAACGTGCCGTGGAATTCGCTGGCGGGGATCACGAAGTTGAGCGTGCGAAACCGCTGTCCGCGTTCGGTCTTGTACGCAAGCGACTGTTGGGCGGTGATGCTTCCCCCTTGCGGCGCATAGGTATCGATCACCGCGTACGCGTTGGAATAATCGCGGCGTGCGAGCTCCAGCGTGCCGGTGACGTTCGCGATCGAACTGAGCAGTCCGGACCGAACGTACACGCGCACCCACGCCGCCTTGTAGGCCGCCAGTTGCACCGAGTTGTCCATGCCGCGGTCGGCCGGATCGGTCAGGTGCTCGGCCGCCCTGTAATGCTGGATGGACTGTGTCACTTCGATCCCGACCACGCGCGCTTCCCACAGGCGATAGCGTTCGACGAACGACTCCTGCCAGCCGCGGCGAAGGCCGGTTGCGATCTGTTCGAGCAATGATGTGGGCACGGTGGAAGCCTGTCGCGCGACGGATTGCCGTGTGGCTATCAACGAGCGCGTTCCATCGGATCGGCCAGACGCGTTTGCGCCGCGCTCGGGTGTCCCCTGTCCGATGTGCATCGCGTTCGCGTTGAGTCTTGTGCGGACTGCTTCCGCCCAGGAGATTCCCCCATGAAGCACAGCTCTTCCGTGCGCGTCTGCGTGCTTGCGATGGCAATCGCAGTCGCCACATTCACCGCAAGCGCCGGCCAGGCGAGAGATCCGTTGTTGCGCGCCGCTGAATTGGTGCGCGTCGAAGCGGCGCAGCCGGTCGGCGTGTCCGTCTTCGCCACAGGGCTCAACAATCCGCGCGGCTTGAAGTTCGGCCCCGACGGCAATCTCTATGTCGCCGAGGGCGGCATCGGTGGCAGCCATTCGACGACGGCGAAGCAATGCACGCAGGTCGTGCCACCGGTCGGTCCGTACCTGGGCAGCAGCACGGGCGGGCGCATTTCCCGCATCGACAGCAGCGGCCATCGCACCACGGTGACCACCAACCTGCCCACCAGCACGACGAGTCCGGACCTCGGCTCGCTCGTCAGCGGTGCAGCCGATGTCGCATTCGTCAACGGTCGCCTGTATGCATTGATCGGTGGCGGCGGTTGTTCGCATGGCGTGCCCAATCGCGACAACGCCATCGTGCGCATCGGTGCAGGCGGCACGCCCACGCTCGTCGCCAACCTCAGCGCGTATCAGAAAACGCATCCCACCGCGGTCGTCGAGGAAGACGATTTCGAACCCGACGGCACGTGGTACAGCATGGTCGCCAACGGCGGCTGGTTGTATGCGGTGGAACCCAACCATGGCGAACTCGTGCGCGTCTCGCCAACGACCGGTGCGATCCAGCGCGTCATCGACATCTCCGCGCGCGTGGGGCACGCCGTGCCGACGGCGCTCGCGCATCACGGCGCGAACTTCTACATCGGCAACCTCGGCACGTTCCCGATCGTCGATGGGTCTTCGCGCGTGTGGCGGCTGTTGTCGAATCCAACGCGCCTGCAAGTGGTCGCGCAAGGGACGACCATCCTCGGCCTCGCGTTCGATTCGCGCGACAATCTCTACATCCTGCAGAACACCACGGGCAATCCGGGCCCGACGCCCGGCGCGGGCAGCATCGTCCGGATCCGCCCCGGCGGTGGCCCGGAAACGATCGTCAGCGGCCTGACCCTGCCGACGGCGATGACGATGGGACCGGACGGCAACCTCTACGTCTCGCACGTCGGCTTCGGGCCGCCGTTGCCGGGCGTGGGCGAAGTATTGCGCATCGACCTTTGATCGCATGCCGGACAACGCAAGGCCCGCATCGCGCGGGCCTTGTCGTCGATGCATGCACTAGGGTTGGAACCAGTCGTTCGCACTGCCGACCGGCAGCGACACCCAGGTCCCGCTGGCGACGTTGAACAACCGCATCGCGACGCCACTGGCGTTGCTGCGGTCCGTCAGCAGGCGCGTCGCATCGTTGGAGAACTCCACTGGGAAGTACTCCAGGCCATCGGCGATCGGCATCGGAATCTCTGTATCGCTCGTGCCATCGGCGCTCATGATCCACACGTGCGTGTACATGTCGGTGCCGCTGAACTGCGTCTTCTGGTAAGCGAAGCGCGACCCGCCCTGCGACCAGACCGGGTTGGTGCCTTCGGCACGCGGCACGATCGCGTCGGTGGCGAAGTTGATCGACGAGATCTCGCGACCATCGTCCAGCAGGCCTTGTGTGCCCGCGGGATTGATCAGCAGGCGATAGCCGTCTTCGAACATGCCCGAGGTCAGCAGCGTGCGCGTGCCCGTGCTCACGTTGATGCTGTACGCGTTCATGTAGTACGGCGGCTCGAGCCCGGTCCCGCGTCGCCATGTGGAAACGAACAGGCGCGTGCCGTCGGCCGACCACACCGGGCGTACGTTGAAATACACCGTCGACGGCGTCGGGCAGTAGAGATTGCGTTGCCCCGTGCCGTCGGGCCGCACGAGGGCCAGGCACGAAGCGCCCGGTGTCGCCTGCGTGGTGAAGGCGATCATGCCGCCGTCGGGACGCCACGAGGGAAGCGAGTGATAGCTCGTGCCGGTCGTGATCTGCGTGCGGCTACCGCCGGTCGCCGTCATGCGCCAGAGCTTCGGGTTGGCGCTTCCCGTCGAGGATTGGTAGACGATCGTGTTCCCCGATGGCGACCACCGCGGGTCGAAGCGATAGACATTCGGGCTCGTCGGCGCCAGTTGCATCAACCCCGTGCCATCGGCATTGACGCGGTAGAGCGTGGACGAGTTGAGCGATCCATCGCCGTTGTAAACCCACCTCAGGAAGGCCACGCGGCTCTGCGCGGCGCAAGGCTCGACGATGGCGAGCGAAAACAAAGCGGCAACGATTGCGAAAGTTGAACGGCGCATGGCGCGACTCCCTCTGTGATCCCTGCAAGGAGGAAGCACGCGTCCCGCGGATGCACACGGTCAAAAGTGCGCGAAATTCACCGGGTGACCGATGTTCGTATTGTCGTGTTGCCCGTGCCCAGCGCACCCACCAGGCCCACCAGTTCGGCCAATGAATGCGCCTGCATCTTGCGCATCACGCGACCACGATGCGCCTTGACCGTGATTTCGCTGATGCCGAGTTCGGCGGCGACCTGTTTGTTCAGCAGGCCCGTTGCCACGCCGCGCAGCACGTCGCGCTCGCGGGGCGTGAGTGTCGCGTAGCGAACGCCCAATGCATGCGCGACCGCGGCCCGCTGCATCGCCTGCTTGCTGGACGCGATCGCGTCGCCGACGACGGGAAGCAGCGTCTCCCTCGCGAGGGGCTTGAGCATGAACTCGAACGCACCGGCTTTCATCGCACGCACACTGGTGGGGACGTCGCCGTGGGAGGTGATGAAGATGATCGGCAGCGTCGTGCGCTCGTGGGCGATGTAGCCCTGCAGCGCCAGGCCATCGATGTCGGGCAAGGCCAGCTCCAGCAACAGGCAACCAGGCGCGGGCGATCGCGGGCGTGCGAGGAAATCCCGGGCCGTGCCGAAGCACTCGGCCCGCCAACCCATCGCACGGATCCATGCAGACAGACACTCGCGCGCGGCGGCATCGCCATCCACCACATGCACGACCGCGCAGTCGCGCTGGTCACAGTCGGTCTGTTGCGACATCGGTCACCCGGAGACGCACGGTAGCGAGAGGATGACCGCAATGGGCGATGTGTGCACATCTATTTTCGTGCCAAGTCGGCGGCCGATACGTTCGTCCAATCGACAAGGCGTGCGCATCGTGCTGAGTTTCTGCGATGTCATGAAGATGTTCCGCGCGCTGCTCGCCTCCACCGTGGCCGCTCTGGCCGTCGCGCTCTCCGGCGCCTCGTGCGAAGGCAGCGGCCGTTCGCCCACCCTGCCCTCGGTTTTCGAACGCACGATGCCTCCGCTCGATGGTGCAACCGGCTGGATCAACTCGCCGCCGCTCGACGTGCGAGCCTTGCGCGGCAAAGTGGTGCTCGTCGATTTCTGGACGTATACCTGCATCAACTGGATGCGCACGGCGCCGTGGCTGCGCACCTGGGCCACGAAGTACAAGGACGCAGGCCTGGTCGTCATCGGCGTGCATTCGCCGGAATTCGAATTCGAACAGGATCCTGCGCGCGTCAAGCACTTCACCGCCGCGCTGGACCTGCCCTATCCGGTCGCGATCGACAGCCGCCACGCGATCTGGAACGCCTTCGACAACCAGTACTGGCCCGCGCTGTATTTCATCGACGCGCTCGGCCGCATCCGGCATACGCAATTCGGCGAAACCGATTACGACAAGGCCGAAGGCGTCCTGCGCGACCTGCTGAAGGAAGCGGGCGCGAAGAGCCTCCCGCCGATCACGCCCAGCATCGGGAAAGGCGCCGAAGCGGCCGCGGATTGGCCGAACCTGCGAACGCCGGAAACCTACGCCAGCGCCACGCGCACCGAGCGCTTCGCATCGCCCGGCGGGATCGTCGCGTCGCGGCGCCACGTGTACACCGCGCCTGCGCGCCTGCAGCAGAACCAATGGGCGCTCATCGGCGACTGGACCATGGACGACGACGCCGCGCGCTCCAATGCCGGCAAGGACAGCGTGCAGTTCCGCTTCCACGCACGCGACGTGCACGCGGTGATGGGCTCGGCGATGGAAGGCCCGGTGCGCATCCGCGTGACCATCGACGGCAAACCGCCCGGCGACGCGCACGGCACGGACATCGATGCCGATGGCGCCGGCACCGTGTCCGAATACCGCATGTATCAATTGATCCGGCAAAGCGCAGCGATCGAAGACAGGACCGTGGAGATCCTGTTCTTCGACCGGGGCGTCGCGGTGTTCTCCTTTACCTTCGGCTGAAGGCTAGGTCCGCAGCGAACGCAGGCCCGCACGCACTTCCTCGACGAAGGATTGCGGTTGTTCCCAGGCGGCGAAATGCCCGCCCTTCGGCACGCGGTTGTAATGGATCAGTTTCGGATACGCCTTCTCCGCCCAGCTGCGCGGCGTGGGATACAACTCGTCGGGGAACACGGTGATGGCGGTGGGCACCTTGACGTTCTTGATGTCGAAGAAGCCGGACTTGTTTTCCCAGTAGAGCTTCGCACCCGACACGAAGGTGTTCGTCAGCCAGGTGATCGTGATGTTGTCCAGGATGTCGTCGCGGCTCAAGCCTTCGCTCTGCCCGTCGAACACGCGCGCGATCAGGCGATAACTGCGTTGGTCGTGGTCGAGGAAATACGCGGCCAGGCCGATGGGCGAATCGGCTTGTCCATACAGGGTCTGCGGCCGCAGGCCCATCTGGAAGGCATAGCCGATGCCCTTGGTGTACATGAAGTGCAAGCGGTCCCATGCCGCCTGTTCGTCTTCGGACATGTTCGCCGGCGGCGCACCGCCGGTCGCGAGCGCGCCTGAAATCTCGGGCGGCAGGATGCCGGGCATGTTCGAGTGGATGCCGAGCAAACCCGCCGGCGCTTGCGCGCCCATGAAGTCGGTGATCAGCGCGCCCCAATCGCCGCCTTGCGCAACGTACTTGTCGTAGCCCAGGCGCTTCATCAACACGTCCCAGGCCATCGCGATGTGCGCCGGATCCCAGCCGGCCTTGCTCGGCCGTTCGGAGAAGCCGTAGCCGGGGATCGAGGGAATCACGACGTGGAACGCATCGTCGGCAGAACCGCCGTGCGCGGTCGGATCGGTCAGCGGCTCGATGATCTTGATCTGTTCGACGATCGAGCCCGGCCAACCGTGCGTGATGATGATCGGCAGCGCGTTGGCATGCTTGGACTTGACGTGGATGAAGTGGATGTCGAGCCCGTCGATGTTGGTGATGAATTGCGGGAACGCATCCAGCCGCGCTTCGATCTTGCGCCAGTCGTAGCTATCGGCCCAATACTTCGCCAGCGCCTGCATCGTCGCCAGTTGCACGCCCTGCGTGTCGTCGTCGACGGTTTCCTTCTCCGGCCAGCGCGTGGATTTGATACGGCGCTTCAGGTCGGCAAGGTCGGTATCCGATGCCTTGAAATGGAAGGGGCGGATGCCGGTGGGCGAACCGGCATTCGTGGTTTCAGCATGCTGTGCCATGACACGGGACCTTTCGTGGGGGAAAGTCCATCGATCACAGCAGAGTCGTTGCGCGCGGGCGATTGCACTTTGGTATCGGGCGGGCGTAAGCGCCGCCGCTTCATGCGCGCTTGGGCAACTTCCACTCCGGGCGGATGACGTGGCAGGTGTAGCCGGTCGGATAGTGCTGCAGGTAATCCTGGTGCTCGGGTTCGGCTTCCCAGAACGGGCCGGCCTGTGACACTTCGGTGACCACCTTGCCGGGCCACAGGCCCGAGGCGTCGACGTCGGCGATGGTGTCTTCGGCGACCGCCTTCTGCTGCGCGTCGCGATAGAAGATCGCCGACCGATAGCTGCTGCCGACATCGTTGCCCTGCCGGTTCATCGTGCTCGGGTCGTGGATCTGGAAGAAGAACTCCAGGATGTTGCGATAGCTCGTCTTTTCGGGATCGAAGGTGATCTCGATGGCCTCGGCATGCGTGCCGTGGTTGCGGTAGGTGGCGTTGGGCACGTCGCCGCCGCTGTAACCCACGCGCGTGCTCACGATGCCCGGCTGGCGCCGGATCAGATCCTGCATTCCCCAGAAGCAGCCGCCTGCCAGGATCGCGGTTTCGGTGGTCATGTTGCATTCCTCCATCAGGTGCCGGCGTTAGATGGGGGTCCCAACAACAATTGCCAATACCCGACGTCGAGCCAGGCGCCCTGCTTGAAACCGACCTCGTCGAACTGGGCGACCTTTCGGAACCCCAGGCGCTCGTGCAGCGCGATGCTGGCGGGATTGGGCAGCAGGATGCCGCCGATGACCGCATGGATCCCGCGCGCTCGCAAGGCCTCGATCAGCGCCGAATACACCACCACGCCGATGCCCTGCCCCGCGCGCGCGGCGTCGACGTACACGGTCGACTCCACCGAAAAACGATAGGCCTTGCGGCTGCCCTTCCACGGCATGGCGTACGCGTAAGCGACGAGGTCTTCGCCGTGCAGCGCAACGAGCCACGGAAGTTCGGCCCCCTGCACGTCGCCGATGCGCCGCGCGATCTCCCCGGGCGCCACCGGATCGAATTCGAACGTCACGGCGGGCATGGCGACGTAATGGTTGTACAAGGCTGCGATCGCGGTGCAATCGCTTTGGCGGGCATCCCGGACTTCGATGTTCACGTGCCGCGCTCTCCCCAGGGTCCCGTCGATTCTGCCAGCACGGGCGCCGGCCCGCTCCGGTCACGCCGGCTTAACCGCGGCTGTTCCCAGATGATCACCCCTCCGCTGCGAAACCGTGGCCATGGACACCTCGCTCCGTCTCCGCACGCTGGCCGCCGTCTTCGCGCTCGCCCTCGCCCTCCCCGCGGCGGCCTCCGAGTCGAACAAATGGCGCCTGCAATTCAGCGGCAGCGCGAATGCCGATGGGGAAATCGAACTCGTGCTCACGCCGAAGGGCGCCGAAGCGACGCACGTGATCGTCGCGATCCCGAAGGGCACGGGCGAAAACCGCGCCGCGAAGATGGTGGTCGAGGCGATCCGCAAGCAGTTCGGCGACGCAATGTACAAGTCCGAAGTCGACGACGGCGAAGACGTGCTGGTGAAGGCGCGGCGCGGCACGCCGGATTTCCAAGTCGTCATCCAGCGCAACACGACGGGCCTGCGGATCAGTCCCGACAAGGAGTGAGGCTCAGGCCATCACCGCGATCGGATCGTCGGAGAAGAAGCCGCACACGCCGAGCGCCAGCAGCCGATCGCGTTCGGCGCGATCGTTGACCGTATAGGCCACCACGCGAAAGCCTGCGTCGCGCCATGCATCGAATACCGCAGGATCCGCGCGCCGATCCAGGCCCGCCCAACGCACGCCCGCATCGCGCGCGGCTTGCAGCCCGTCGTCGCGTGCGGTGAGGAACATCGCCGGATAGCCGGCAGCGACCGCCGGTAACAGATCCTCGAGTGCGAAGGCTTGCACGAGCGCCTGCGTCGGCGGAATCGACGCGTCCTGCAACGCTTCGACCAAGGCCGCGCCACTGCCCGGCGCCTTGGCTTCGGGCACGAAGACCGCGCGGCCGCGGAATTCAGTGAGTACGTCCGCGAACAAGGGCGGCGCGACGGTCGACGCAAACCCGGGAAACGGGCGCGCGCGCAATCGACGAAACGTCGCGACATCGAATTGCGCGACCTGCCCGTTGCCCAGCGTCGTGCGGTCCACCGTCGCATCGTGGATCACCACCAGCGTGTCGTCGGCCAGCACGCGCACGTCCTGCTCGAGCACGCGCAAGCCGCTCGCCCAGGCGGCGCGATACGCTTCGAGTGTGTTTTCCGGCGCGAGTGCCGCCGCCCCGCGATGGGCGATCCACAGCGGCGCATGCGGGTTTGCGGCATCCAGCGAAGGCAGCGTTTCCATCGCGCCAGACTAGGCGAACGCTTCTCCCATCGCCACCGACGCCGCTCGGTCCACCAGGCGCAGCAGGCCACCGCGCCTTGGTGCGTACCACGCGAAGTACAGCGCCTTGAGGCTGAAGTCGTGCTGCGCTTCCAGCAACGGCGCCAGGCACGAAGCCGCGCGGCCTTCGCCGATATGCACGCAGCCCATCGAAATCCGACCGGCCAGGCGACGCACCTCGGCCCATTCGCCGCCGGCGGCGGCATGTTCCAGGGCAAGCAGTTCGCGCACCGTCGTGCGATGGAATGCCGCCAGGATGCGGCGCGTGCGCGCCGCGTCGTCGTCCAACCAACGTGTCAGTTCGGCGAATCCGCCGTCGATGCCGTCGACCATGGACCCACGTTACGCAGGATGCGGCGTGCAGCGAAAGAGGAGAACCTCCCCTTCCGTGCACGGCCGATCCCGCGTGCGGACGTGAGCGACCGCGATGTCAGAGCCGCAGCTCGACGCCCGCGTACAAGCCACGCCCATCGCCCGGCAACACATGGCGCCCATCGATACCGCGCGCATCGGCGATCACGTTCGTGCCGGCGATCCAACGTTTGTCGAACACGTTGCGCAGGTCGGCGAACCAGGTCCAACGCGCGCCGAGGTCGCCGCCGATGCGCAGGTTCCAGACCGTCGCGCCTTTCGCACGCAACGAATTGGCATGATCGATCCACGTCGCGTCGTTCCATTCCACGCCCGGCACGATGTGGAAACGCGCGACCGGCGCATAGCGCACTTCCGCGCGCACCTGCTGGCGCGGCACGCCGGCCAGCGCGTTGTCGCCGTAGCGCGGATCATTGTCGAAGCGGAAGTCGTTGAACAGATACTGCAGGCTCGTGCGCCAGCGCGACGTCCAATCCCATGCGCCGCCCAATTCGATGCCCTGGTGCAGGGTGCGATCGGCGTTGGTCGTGCCGAGCGGATTGCCGTTGGCATCGTTGAGCGCGAGCAACTCGTCGTCGACGCGTGCCCGATACAGCGCCACGTCCAGCCAACCTTGCGCCTGCTGCAGGCGCGTGCCGACTTCCAGCGTCGTCGCCTTCTGCATGTCGACCTGCGTGACACCCGGTCCGCCAGTGAGCTCGCCGAAACTCGGCGGCTCCAGGCTGCGGCTGATGTTCGCGAAGACCTGCGCATGCGCGTTCAACTGCGCACGCACGCCGAGCTTCGGGCTCACGCCCGAGTACGTCGCCTCGAAACTCTCGTCGCGCCCGCCGGTGATCAACTGGTCGTTCGAACGGCGCACCGCGTGCAAGCCTTGCGCGCCAAGCGAGACGATCCAACGTTGATCGATGGCCAGCTGCTGTTCGACATACGCAACGCTGTCGCGTGCATGCTGGTCGAACGCATTCGTCGGCGCGCCCGCGCTTCCCGCGACATTGACGAAGCGATCGTCCTGCAGCGATCCATTGACCGTCCGCACCCCGGCGATCAGCGTCGCCGCATGTCCGCCCCAATCCGACGCATGCCGCCAGCGCAGGTCGACGCCCACGTCGCGCGAGTCCTGTTCGAGCACCTGGAAGATCGGATGGTGCAATCGCTTGTCGGCCACCGACAGCGACAACGCGACCTGGTCGTCCGCATCCGGCGACCAGGCCAGCTTGCCGGCGAGGCGTTCGAGGGTGAAGTCGCGCCGCTGGTCCATCGCCACGTTGGCCGGTGCGGCCAGCGTGGGGTCGCGTTCGTATTCGGCGAAGGTCAGGTTGCCGGGCAACTGCGAGCGCGTATCGACCTTGGTGAAATACAGGCGACCATCGAGCGTGTCGCTGAACCGGTAACCGGCGTTGCCGAAGAACCGATAGGTTTCCTGCACCGCGTGTTCGCGATAGCCGTCCTGCGAGGTGCCGGTCAGCGTCGCGTAACCGTCGGCGCGGCCGTCGACGCCCGCCGCGGCGAGTTGGCCGCGACGGAAGTCGAATGCACCGGCTTCGGCGCGCGCGGTGAAAGGCGCGGCGTCGTAGCCGGTCGGCGAAACGAAATCGATCGCGCCGCCGAGCGTCGCCGCGCCGTATTCGAGCGCATTCCCGCCGCGATAGACGGTGATGTAGCGCGCGGCGAGCGGTTCGATGGCCTGCATGTCGAAACTGCCGTCGGCCAGGTTGATCGGCGTGCCGTCCTGCAACACCACCAGGCCGCGGCCATGGAAGGTGCGCTGCAGGCCCGAGCCGCGGATCGAGACGCGCGCTTCATCGGCGCCGAAACGCGGTTGCACGAACACGCCGGGCGCGAAGCCCAGTGCGTCGACGAGCGTGCCGGCGCGTCGGTCGCGATAGGACTCTCCGTCGATCACCGCGGTGCCGCCGGCGCGTTCGTTCGCCTTGCGGCGTGCGGCGGACAGATCGTCGACGGTGCGGATCGGGCGCGTGCCGAGCACGGTCACGGCATCGAGTTGTTCGGGCGTGCGTTGCGGCACGACCGGTTCGCCCGCCTGCGCCGGTGCGCAGGCAAGCAGGAGCGTGGACGCGAGCGCGACGCCAGGGGGCGCCGCGCGTCGCGCGGAATACGAAACGGACATCGGGTGCTCTCCTGAGCAGCAAGAACGGCGCATCCCGCCGGTGGCGGACGCGCGATCGAAGGTTGCGTGGTGTCAGGAGAAGTCGGGCGGCCCGCGCGATCCCAGGCCGTTGGGATGGCGGAAATGGGGTGGCGCCGCCGCATCGACCTGCGCCGGGGCAACCGGCGCGAGCGCGGCCACGCCCACCAGCACGGGCGCCTTGGCACCCACCATCGATTGCAGCAGCGGGCAGTAATCGCAATCGCCGTCGCCGTGGTGCGGCGCAGCCGGCACGCTCGGCGCTTCGTGGTGCATCGCGCCGGCCATCGCCGACATCGCGTGGACGTGATGGGCCTGCGCCGCGTGGTGCGCCTGGTGGAGGCGCCCGGCGACCGGCACCAGCAGCAACGCGAAGGTCGCCACCAGCGCGAGGCGGTGCATCAGGCGGTGGAAGGCAGGCGCACGCATCACGGCGCGCATTCTACCGGCGCTCAGGGGTGCGCGGGCGAGCGCGGGCGGCGGATGCGCTGGCGATTGCTGCGCAGCGCGGAGACGCCCTTCGGGATCGGCTCCTGCGGCCCGCGATTGCGTTCGCGCGAGAAGGCGACGATGCGATCGCGACCGCGCGACTTGGCGAGATAGCACATCTCGTCGGCGCGATAGAGCAATTCGTAGGCGCTGAGCTTCGCGTCGGCGAATTCCAGCTGCCCGATGCTCGCGCCGATGCGGAACACCTCGCCCTGCCATTCGAAGGGATAGGCGGCGATCGCACGCCGCACCTTTTCGGCGACGTAGCTGGCCTGCTCGGCCGCCGCATCCTCCAGCAGGATCGCGAACTCATCGCCGCCCAGGCGGGCGAGCGCGTCGGATTCGCGCAACTGGCTGCGCAACAGCTTGGCGAGTTGGCGCAGCAGTTCATCGCCGGCCGCGTGGCCGGCGGTGTCGTTCACCGGCTTGAAGTGATCCAGGTCGAAGTACAGCAGCGCGTGGCGCGAGCCGTTTTCCTTCGCGCTCTGCACGGCGCGGCGCAAGCGCGATTCGAAGGCGCGGCGGTTGGGAAGGCCCGTCAACGGATCGTGGTGCGCCTGGTGGGTGAGCTCGTCGGTCAGTCGTTTGGCGGCGGTGACGTTGCGGAAGGTCACCACCGAGCCGAGCACCTTGCGCTGCTCGTCGATGATCGGCGAGACATTGCCGTCGACCAGGACCACGTGGCCGTCGCGGCGGCGCAGCATCGTGAAGTGCCAATCCGATTCGGGCGACAGCGGATCCATGCCATTGCCGTGCTCATCCACGAATCGCACCACGTCGCCCAGCGGCCGTTCGAGCGATTCGGGCTCGGTCCAGCCGGTGAGGTGGGCGGCGACCGGGTTGAGCAGCGTGATCTTCCCGTCGAGGTCGATGATCACCACCGCGTCGGAAATCGCGCGCAAGGCCGCGACCGCGAACCGGCTTTGCTGCCGGCAGGTCTTCAGTTCGCGCTCAAGGCGCGCGGTGGCCGCATCCTGCGGCGGGTCTTGCGATACGTCCACGGTCGGGGGAAGGGGCTGTGGGTATCGCAGCGTATGGGGCTTACTGCAAAGGTCAGGTGACGTTCATTCGCGTGAGGTCGCGGTTTCCTTCACGCCTTGCGCATTCAGGAAATCGCCGGCCCCCATGACCTTCGGTATATGCGCCGTTGCGGCCTTCGGGCGCCATGATGGCGTCCCTTCGACCGGAGAGCCCCGCCCCATGCAGCACCGCATCGGCTGGATCCTGACCACCGCCCTGATCGTCGGCTGCAACGCGCAGCCGCCGGCCGACAAGGCGGGCACGCAACCTGCATCGGCAAGCACCGCCACCGCGAACGCGGCGCCCACCATCGGCATCGACCTTGCCGGCATCGACAAGTCGGTCAAGCCGGGCGACGACTTCGAGGAATACGCCAACGGTGCGTGGCGCAAGAAGACCGAAATCCCCGGCGACCGCGCGAGCATCGGCACCGGCTTCTACGTTTACGAACTCTCCGAAAAGCGCACGCGCGACCTGATCCAGAACGCGGGCAAGTCCAACCCCGCCGCCGGGAGCGACGCGCGCAAGATCGCCGACTACTACGCCGCCTACATGGACGAGGCGACGATCGAGAAGCGCGGCCTGCAGGCCATCGATCCGGACCTGAAGGCCATCGATGCCATCGCCGATACCAAGGCGCTTTCGGCCGCACTCGGCGGCCAGGTCCGCGCCGACACCGATCCGCTGAACTCCACCAACTTCGATACCGAACACCTGTTCGGCGTCTTCGTCTCGCAACCGCTCGACAAGGCCGGCACGCAGGTGCCCTACCTGATGCAGGGCGGCCTGGGCATGCCCAACCGCGAGTACTACCTCGCCAAGGACATGGGCGACAAGCGCACCGCGTACCTGGCTTACATCGAAAAAATCCTCACCGCCTCCGGCACGCCGGATGCGAAGGCCAAGGCGAAGGCCATCTTCGATCTGGAAACGAAGATCGCCAACGCGCACGCCGACGTGGTCGAAAGCGGCGACGTGCACAAGGCCAACAACCCCTGGCCGATGGCCGATTACGCCAAGCGCGCGCCGGGCATCGACTGGACGGCGTTCTTCGACGCGGCCGGCCTGTCGGGCCAGCCGATCGTGCTCGCCTGGCAGCCCGGTGCGATCGCCAAGCTCTCCGCGCTGGTGAAGAGCGAACCGCTGCAGACCTGGAAGGATTACCTGCGCTTCCACACCATCAACCACGGCGCGGGCCTTCTGCCGCAGGCGTATGCCGAAGCGGCGTTCGACTTCTACGGCCGCCAGTTGTCGGGCACCGAGAAGCAGACCGATCGCTGGAAGCGCGGCATCGGTTCGACGAGCAACGCGCTCGGCGACGCGGTCGGGCAGGTGTACGTCAAGGAATATTTCCCGGCCTCGTCCAAGGCGCAGGTCGAGGACATGGTGAAGAACATCGTCGCCGCCTTCGACGAACGCCTGACCAAGCTGGACTGGATGCAGCCGGCGACGAAGGAAAAGGCGCGCACCAAGGTCAAGCAGATGCAGGTGGCCGTGGGCTACCCGGAAACCTGGCGCGATTTCGGTTCGCTGGAGATCAAGCCCGATGATGCGCTGGGCAACTACCTGCGCGCGGAGAAGTTCGAATACCAGCACCAGCTCTCCAAGCTCAGCAAGCCGCTGGATCGCCGCGAGTGGTGGATGACGCCGCAGACGGTCAACGCGGTGAACCTGCCCTTGCAGAACGCGCTGAACTTCCCCGCCGCGATCCTCGAGGCACCGTTCTTCTCGCCGAAGGCCGACGCCGCCGCCAACTATGGTTCGATCGGCGCGGTGATCGGGCACGAGATCAGCCACAGCTTCGACAACACGGGCGCGGAGTTCGACGCCGACGGCACGCTGCGCAACTGGTGGACCAAGGAAGACATGGACCACTTCAAGAAGGCGGCCGCCGCACTGGCCGCGCAGTACGACGCGTACGAACCGCTGCCGGGCGTGCATCTGAACGGCAACCAGGTGCTCGGCGAAAACATCGCCGACGTCGCGGGCCTGAGCGCCGCGCATGCGGCGTATCGCAAGTCGCTCAACGGCAAGGAAGCGCCGGTGATCGATGGGCTGACCGGCGACCAGCGCTTCTTCCTCGCCTTCGCGCAGGCCTGGCGTGCGAAGACGCGCGATGCCGCGCTGCGCGCCCAGATCATCGGCGATGGTCATTCGCCGGCGCGTTACCGCGCGCTGACGGTGCGCAACCTGGATCCGTGGTACCAGGCCTTCGACGTGAAGGACGGCAAGATGTACCTCGCACCCGACAAGCGCGTGCAGGTTTACTGAGAAGCGCGATCCTCACGCATGCGACACCGACGGGCCGCCTCGCGCGGCCCGTCGTTGTTCTGGCGTGAGCGAAAACCGGCTTTGTTGACCGTTGGTCTCCCGTTGAGTCGCATTCGCTCCACGCGGCGTTGACTCAGCAGGCACGAAGGTGGCTTCAACGCATCGCGATGGTGCGCGCCGGGGGAACAACCAGGTGCCGGACTGATGGACCGGAGGACGCGCCCGCTCGAAGTCCTGATGGTCGAGGACTCGCCGGCCGACGCCGAGCTGATCCTGCGCGCCATGCGCGATCTCGGCGTGCCGATCCGGCACCGCCGCGTGACGAACGCCGCGGCGTTGCGCAAGGCGCTTGCACAAACCACGCCCGACATCATCCTCAGCGACTTCGCCCTGCCCGGCTTCAGCGGCCAGGACGCGCTGAAGATCGCCAAGGACCTCGCGCACGACACGCCGTTCCTGTTCGTCTCCGGAACCATCGGCGAGGAACACGCGATCGAGGCACTGAAGTTCGGCGCCGACGACTATGTGTTGAAGGACAACCTGCGCCGCCTGCCGTCGGCGATGGACCGCGCGATCCGCGCCGCCGACGAGCGCGCCGAACGCGTCCGCATCTCCGCGGCGCTACGCGAGAGCGAGGAGCGTTTCCGCAGCATCGTCGAATCGAGCCTGGACTGGATCTGGGAGATCGACCGCGAGGGCGTGATCGTCTACAGCAACGATGCAGTGCGCGACATCCTCGGTTATTCGGCGCAGGAATTGATCGGCCGCAACATGCTCACGTTGATGGCGCCTGCGACCCGTGCCGCCGTGGAGACGCTGATCCCGCAATACCTGGTCGGCTCGGGCCGCTGGCGGCGTCGCAACATGACCTTCCTGCATCGCGACGGTAGCGAACGCGTGCTGATCAGCAATGCGCGTTCGGTCCACGACGACGGCGTAACCGTGCTGGGCTTCCGCGGCACGCATCGCGACGACACGCAGCGCATCGCGCAGGACCGGAAGATCCGCAAGCTCGTGCGCATCCACTCGGTGCTCGGCGCATTCGGCGCGCAGGTCCTGCGCGCCGCCGACCGGCGGCAACTCCTGGATCGCGCGTGCGAAATCTCGGTGGAACAGGGCGGGTTCCGCGCGGCCTTCATCGTCGAACGCGCCGACGGCCATCTGCGCTTCGTCGCGCGTTGCGGCGCGCCCGACGCGGTGGCGACGATCGCCCACGACAACCCCATTTCGCTGGCGAACGAAGGCCACCAGCGCGCCGAGTATCCCGGCGTGCGTGCGATGCGCGAAGGCCGCACGGTCGCGATCCAGGACCTGGGCGATCCGCGCCTGCCCGAGCCCCTGCGCAAGACCATGCAGGCCGCGGGCGTGTGTTCGGAAATCGCGCTCCCGCTCGGGAACCCGGCCTGGGGCGTGATGCTGTTGTTCTCCGAGCTCGCGCAACGCACCGACGAGGAAGAGACTGAGTTGCTCGCGCGACTGGCGGGCGATATCGCGCACGCCGCCGAATTCCTCGACAAGAGCGAGCGGCTCGAATACCTCGCTTACCACAATCCGGTCACGGGCCTGCCCAATCGCGCGGAACTGCGCGAACGCCTGCCCGGCATGCTGCGCGCATCGGGGCCGCTCGCCGTCGCCGTGCTCGACGTGCAGGGCATCGGGCGCATCAACGAATCGCGCGGGCGCGAATACGGCGATGCCCTGTTGAAGCAGGTCGGGCAGTCGCTCGCGCGCATCGATCCCTCGGGACTGGTCGCGCATCCCGAATCCGACAAGTTCACCGTGGCCTGGCCCGCCGATCGCGACGACCTGCAGGCCGCCGCCGCGCGCCTGGACCGCTTCCTGCACGAACTGAGCCAGCAACCGGTCGTGGTCGACGGCGAATCGGTGTACGTGACGATGTCCGCGGGCCTCGCGTTGTCGCCCTTGCATGGCCAGGACGGCGAATCGCTCGAACGCAGCGCACTGGCCGCACTGGCCGAGGCGAAGAAGCGTCGCGCGCGCGTGCTGCCCTTCACCGAAGACCTGCGCGGCCGCGCGGCGCGCCGGCTCGAACTCGAACGCGATTTGCGCAACGCGATCGAGGACAACCAGTTCACGCTGTGGTTCCAACCGAAATTCAACACCGCGACGCAACGCCTGCTCGGCGCCGAAGCCCTGCTGCGCTGGCGCCTGCCGGATGGCGCGATCGTCGGCCCCGCCGATTTCATTCCTGTGCTCGAGGAAACCGGATTGATCGTGCCGGTCGGGCGCTGGGTGCTCAAGCGCGCGATCGCGACCGCCGCGCGCTGGCGCCAACATCATCCGAGCATCCGCATCGCGGTGAACCTTTCGGCGCGCGAATTGCGGAGCGCGGATTTCCTCGAAGCCTACGCCGCCATCCTCGGCCCGCATTCGGCCGAACAGGCGATCGACATCGAAGTCACCGAAAGCCTGTTGATGGACGATGTCGACCGCAGCACGCACCTGCTGGACCGTTTGCGCGAACTGGGATGCCGTGTCGCCATCGACGACTTCGGCACGGGCTATTCCTCGCTCAATTACCTGGCGCGCCTGCCGGCCGACGAGATCAAGATCGACCGCAGCTTCATCGCGCTGCTGACGCAGTCGCCCGAAACGATGGGCCTGGTGACCAACATCATCACCCTCGCCCACTCGCTGTCGCTGCAGGTCGTCGCCGAAGGCGTGGAGGAAGAGGACCAGGCCAAGCTGCTGCGCCTGCTGCGCTGCGATGCGATGCAGGGCTATCTGCTCGGCAAGCCGATGTCCGAACAGGACTTCACCGCGCGGTTTTTCGATTGAACTTGCGTCAAGAAAAAGGCCGCCTTTCGGCGGCCCTTTTCGCATCGCTCCAGGCGATCAACCGCCCGACTGCTGCTCCACCGGCACCAGCGTGATCTCCACGCGGCGATTCTGCGCGCGGCCCGACTCGGTGTCGTTGCTCGCGATCGGACGCGTTTCGCCCGCGCCGACGACGATCATGCGCTGCTGCAGCACGCCGTGCGAACCCAGGTAACCGGCGACCGAATTCGCGCGACGTTCCGAGAGCGCCTGGTTGTACTGGTCGGTGCCGACGCTGTCGGTATGACCCGCGATTTCCACGACGGTCTTGTTGTATTGCGTCAGCGTCTGCGACACCTTGTCGAGCACGCCGCCGAATTCCGGCTTCAGCGTCGAACTGTTGAAGTCGAAGGTGATGCCGCTGGGCATGTTGAGCGTGATGTTGTCGCCCTGGCGCACGACATCCACGCCGGTGCCGGCCATGTCGCGGCGCAGCGCGGCTTCCTGCTTGTCCTGGTAAGCGCCGACGGCGCCACCGGCGAGTGCACCGACGCCCGCGCCGACAAGCGCGTGCTGGCGGCGTTCGACCGCATCGTCGCCTGTCAGCAAACCCGCCGCCACGCCGATCGCGGCGCCGATCAACGCGCCACGCTGCGTGCGGTTGGGATCGTCGGGGGCATTGGTCTGGCCGGTGTAGGAGGCGCAACCGGAGGCGGTCAACGCGAGGCCTGCGGCCACGAAACCGGCGATCATCGAAATCTTCATTCTGTGCAGCTCCTTGCTTGGGGGACGTCCGCTGAATACGGGCGCCAAGCTAAGCAGAGCTGCGTGCGGAACGGGTGAGGAGCCCGCGTGCGCGTTCAAGAAACAGTCAGGCCATCAACGCTTCGGCGGCGACCGAATCGAGCTCGCGTTCCCAGTCGCCCATCAAGGCCAGGTACAACAACTTGTCGAATTCCGGACCGAAGCGGCGAATCACCGCATCCGGATCGGGGATCAACTTCGCGTCGGCGATCAAGCCGAAATGCACGCGACCGTTGTAACTCAGGATCGAAATGCCCACGCCGATCGAACCGCTCTGCGGCACCCAGAACATCATCTCGCGCACGGTACAACCGGCGAAATACAAGGGTTGTTGCGGGCCCGGCACGTTGGTGGCGACCGTCGTCGCCTTTCGGCTCAACAACTCCAGCGCGAGCGATTGCACCGCCGGCGGCGCGACACCGAGCGCGGCGAGCAGGCCGAAGGCGACGATCGCCTGACGCGAGGCCTTCAACTGGTGCATGCATTCGCCGACGAATTCCAGGCGACGCAGCGGGTTCGCTTCGCCCACCGGCAGGTCGAGGAACACCAGGCCGAAGTGGTTGCCGAGTTTCTTCGCGTGTTCGAGGGGACGCAGGTTGACCGGCACGGTCGCGCGCAAGGTGATGCCGTCGATGTCCGCGCCGCGTTCGAGCATGTAGCTGCGCAGTGCACCGGCCGCCGCGGCCATCAGCACGTCGTTGACGGTGAAACCGGTGGCGCGGCCGACGGCCTTGACCTCGTCCAGGTCGAGCGGCTCGGCCCAGGCGACGCGTTTCGTCGTTCCCAGGTCACCGCGCAACAGCGACGGCGGATCGTCGGGCAAGGCGAGCGCCTGCAACAATTCGCGCGCGATTTCGCTGCCTTCCTTCGCGAGCAAGGCGCCGAGCGAAGGATCGCGATAGATCGCCATGCCCTGCCCCAGCATTTTTCCGCCGAGTTTCATCGCGCGTTGCGCGGCGCCCACGCGGCGCGCGACCGATGCGCCCTCTTCCTTCAACCACGCCTTGTCCAGGTCGCTGCCCTTCGTCGGCGTGGGCGAGGTATCGGTGAGCGAGAGCAGCACCTGCACCAGCGCCATGCCGTCGGCGTAACTGTGGTGGATGCGCGCGACGAGCGCGGAGCCACCGTCGTAGGTTTCGACGAGATGGAATTGCCACAACGGGCGGCTCGCATCGAGCGGCGTCGACGCGAGTTGGCTCACGTAACGCTCGAGCGTGCGCTTGCCGCCCTTGCCCGGCAACGCCGCCAGTTGCACGTGCCAATCCAGGTCGAAGTGTTCGTCGTCCTGCCAGTACGCGCCCGCGGGCGTGTCGACGGGCTTCTGGCGGAAACGCGCGTAGTCGAGGAAGCGCGTCTTGATCACCTGCTTCAGCGCCTTGAGCGACATCGGCTCGGCGAACATCAGCACGCCGGTGATCATCATCGGGTTGGTGCCGCGTTCCATGCGCAGCCACGCGGTGTCGACCCGCGACATCGGTTCGCGCGTTGCGCGCCTGCGGCGGGCCTTCGTGGCCATGCGGCATTCCTCTCCGGGATTGCCCGCGAGTTTGCCTCAGGCCTCGACGAAGCGCACGCGGCGCGTGATCGAGCACACCAGCTCGTAGCCGATGGTGTCCGCGGCCGCGGCGATGGTTTCCACGGGCAAGCCATCGCCCCACAGGATCACCGGATCGCCGGGCTTGGCATCGGGGTGGCCGCGCAGGTCGAGCGTCATCAGGTCCATCGAAACGCGGCCGACGATGGGCGCCGGGCGCCCGTCCAGCAACACGTGCGTGCCCGAGGGCGTGTGGCGCGGATAGCCGTCGCCATAACCGATCGCGGCCACGCCGATGGGCATGTCCTCGGGGCAGGTCCACGTGGCCGAGTAGCCGATGCGTTCGCCCTTGCGCACGCGATTGACCGCGATCAGCCGCGTGCCGAGCGTCATCGCCGGGCGCAGGCCGAAGTCCGCGCCGGTGGTGCCCTCGACCACGGAGATGCCGTACAGCGCGCCGCCAGGCCGCACCCAGTCGGCGTGCGCATCGGGCCAGCCGAGCACGGCCGCGGAATTGGCGAGCGAACGCGCGCCGGCCAGGCCCGCGGTGGCTTCGTCGAACAAGCGCATCTGCGCGCGCGTCTGCGCGCCGTCGCCCGGTGCATCGGGGAATTCGTCGGAACTGGCGAAATGATTCATCAGCACGATGCCGTCGGCGACCGCGGGCATCGCCCGCATGCGCGCATACGCATCGCGCACCGCTTCGGGCGCGAAGCCCAGGCGATGCATGCCGCTGTCGACCTTGAGCCAGCAGCGGATCGGATCGCCGTCGGGCGCCTGTTCGAGCATCGCCAGTTGCGTGGCGTGGTGCACGACGGTTTCGACATTGAGGCGGCGCAATTGGGGAAGATCGTCGGCCGCATCGAAACCCGACAACAACACGATCGGTTGCGAGAGCCCCGCCGCGCGCAGGCGTTCGGCATCGCTCAATGCCGCCACGCCGAAGGCGTCGGCGCCCTGCAGCGCGCGCGCGACGCGTTCCAGGCCATGGCCGTAGCCGTCGGCCTTGACCACCGCCATCACGCGGCTGCTGGGCGCGCGGGCGCGGACCTGCGAGAGGTTGTGGCGGAGGGCGTCGGTGTGGATCGTCGCGGAAGTCGGTCTTGCCATGCGGCAAGTCTAAGGGTCACGACGGCCGGCGGACCACCTTGAACAGATCGATGCGCTCGGCGTCGATGCACGGGTCCTGCACGCGCAGCAGCTGGCGGGCCAATTGCACGGCCTCGTAGCGGTCGTCGGCGAGGATGTGTTTTCGAACCCCCGCGTCGGGCGCGTCGTTCCCGGCCTGCGGCCCGTATCGGAATTCCACCGTGTACACGTACGCCATCGCCGATCCTCCGTTACGTTGGAAACCGACCCATCCGCTTACTCGAAGCTGCCCACCGAGTCGTGGGACAGGTTGTCGAACCGCGTGTATTCGCCGAAGAACTTCAGCTTGATCGAACCGGTCGGGCCGTTACGCTGCTTGCCGATGATCACTTCGGCCAGGCCCTTGTCCGGCGAGTTTTCCTTGTTGTAGTAGTCGTCGCGGTAGATGAAGACGATCACGTCGGCGTCCTGCTCGATGGCGCCCGATTCGCGAAGGTCGGCCATCACCGGGCGCTTGTCGGTACGCGTTTCCAGCGAGCGGTTGAGCTGCGAGAGCGCGATCACCGGGACGTTGAGCTCCTTGGCCAGGCCCTTGAGCGAGCGCGAGATCTCCGAGATTTCCGTCGCACGGTTCTCGCTGTTGCCGGGCACGGCCATCAGCTGCAGGTAGTCGATGACGATCAGGCCCAGGTCGTGCTCGCGCTTCAGGCGGCGCGCCTTGGCGCGCAGGATGTCGGGCGAGAGCGCGGGCGTGTCGTCGATGAACACCTTGGCCTCGCGCAACTGGCGGATCGCGCCGGTGACGCGGCTCCAGTCCTCGTCCTCGAGCTGGCCGGTGCGCAAGCGCGTGGCGTTGACGCGGCCCACCGAGGAGATCAGGCGCAGCGCGAGCTGCGAGGCCGACATTTCCATCGAGAAGACCGCCACGGCCTTCTTGGTCTTCAGCGCGGCGTACTCGGCCATGTTGAGCGCGAGCGTGGTCTTGCCCATCGCCGGGCGCGCGGCGAGGATCACCAGGTCCGTCGGCTGCAGGCCGGCGGTCATTTCGTCGAATTCGGTGTAGCCGGTGGGCAGGCCGGTGATGCTGCCGCCGGATTCGTAGCGCTTCTGCAGCACGTCGAAGGCTTCGGACAGCGCCTTGTTGACCGGGGTGAAATCGGTGCGGCCACGCGCGCCGGCTTCGGCGATCGCGAACACGTCCTGCTCGGCCTTCGCCAGCAGCTCGGCGCTGTCGCGCCCTTCGGGCATGAAGCCGTCGTTGACGATTTCGGTGCCGACGTCGATCAGCTGCCGCAGCACCGCCTTGTCGCGCACGATCTCGGCGTAGGCCTTGATGTTGGCGGCCGACGGCGTGGTGCTCGCCAGTTCGATCAGGTACGCGCCGCCGGCGACCTGTTCGGCCAGGCCCATCGACTCGAACCATTCGCCCAGCGTCACCGCGTCGTAGGGCTTGTTGCGTTCGGCCAGCTCGCGGATCGCGCGCCAGATCAACTGGTGGTCGCGGCGATAGAAGTCGGGCTCGACGAGCAGGTCGGCGACGCGGTCGTACGCGTCGGGAGCGAGCATCAATCCGCCGAGGACGGCCTGTTCGGCTTCCACCGATTGCGGCGGTACACGCAACTGCTCGACCCTGTGGTCGTTGCGCGTCGCAAACGCGGCATCCGAACGCATCCCTTGGCGCACGCTCATTGGTATTCCATCTCCCCTGCCCCGACGGGCGATCCTAGTCGCCAACAGGCGACGTGCGTTGCAGACAACTCTGTGGATAACCGGTGCAAATCGCACCGCAATCCAATCTCACCGGACGCGACACAAAAAAAACGGGCGCCCGAGGGGCGCCCGCTTCATTTCTTGCGATTTCGGATTACGCGGCTTCGGCGACGACGATGACCTTGACGGTCGTCTCGATGTCGGCGTGCAGGTGCACGAGGACGTCGTATTCGCCGATGTTGCGCAGCGGGCCTTCGCCCATCACCACTTCCGACTTCTCCACCGGGGTACCGGCGGCGGTCAGGGCATCGGCGATGTCGCGCGGGCCGACCGAACCGTAGAGCTTGCCTTCGGTCGACGCGTTGGCGGCGATGGTGACCGAGGTGCCTTCCAGGCGCGCCTTGCGGCCTTCGGCGCCATCGAGGGCGGCCTTGGCCTTGGCTTCGTACTCGGCGCGCTTGGCTTCGAACTCGGCGACGTTGGCGGCGGTGGCCGGCACGGCCTTGCCCTGCGGCACGAGGAAGTTGCGGCCGTAACCCGGCTTGACCTTGACCTTGTCGCCGAGGCCGCCGAGGTTCGTCACTTTCTGCAGGAGGATCAGATCCATTTCATTTGCTCCGATTCGTTAGCGGCGCGCACGTGGCGCGCCGCAACTGATTGCTGTCCGAATGGACGAAACGCTTACGCGTCGTGGTTATCCGTGTACGGGATCAGGGCCAGGAAGCGGGCGCGCTTGACGGCCGACTGCAGCTGGCGCTGGTACTTCGACTTCGTGCCCGTGATGCGGCTCGGCACGATCTTGCCCGTCTCGGTGAGGTACTGGCGGAGCGTGTTGAGATCCTTGTAATCGATCTCCTTGACACCCTCGGCGGTGAACTTGCAGAACTTGCGGCGGCGGAAGAACTTGGACATGGGTGTGCTCCTTAGGCGGCTTCGGCGGCGTCGTCGTTGTCGGCGGCACCCACGGCACCGTCGTCATCGCGGCGGCGACGTTCGCCACGCTCGGGCTTGTCGCCCTTCTCGTCCTTGTTCTTCATGATCAGCGACTGCTCGCTGACCGCGTCGTCGCGCTTCATGACCAGGTGGCGCAGCACCGCGTCGTTGAAGCGGAAGGTGTCGACGAGTTCGTTGAGCACGGCCTGGTCGGCTTCGATGTTCAGCAGCACGTAGTGCGCCTTGACCAGGTTCGCGATCGGGTAGGCCAGCTGGCGGCGGCCCCAGTCTTCGAGACGGTGGATGGTGCCCTTGCCGTTTTCGATGAGCGACTTGTAGCGCTCGATCATGGCGGGCACCTGCTCGCTCTGGTCCGGATGGACCAGGAACACGACTTCGTAATGACGCATGGTGGTTCCTTGAGGATGTGGCCTGGCAAACCAGGCCGGACAGCCCCCCGGGGAGAGGTACGCGTACAGCCACCCGGTGGAGCAAGAAACCCGCGGGCGTTCCGCGGGGCGCGAAATTATGGGGGAATCAGGGAGTTAGCACAAGCCTGCCCCGCGATCGGGGGCGCTCAGGCGGCGTCGGCCTTGGTCGTGAAGCTTTCCCCGCAGCCGCATTCGGCCGTCACGTTGGGGTTGACGAACACGAACTGCTCGTTGAGGCCCTGCTTCACGAAGTCGATCGTGGTGCCGTCCACGAGCTCCAGGCTCTCGGCATCGACGTAGATCCGCACGCCGTCCTGTTCGAACACGGTGTCCCCGGGGCGTTCGTCCCTGGCCATGTCGGCCAGGTAGCCCCAGCCCGAACAGCCGGTTTTCTTCACGCCGAAACGCAGCCCGAGCGCGCCGGGCGCGTCTTGCAGGTAACCGCGGATGCGGTCGAGGGCGGCGGGTGCGAGAAGGACGGGCATGCAGGACTCCGGTGGGTGCCGACATTGTAGCGGGGGCGGACCGACGCAGCCGGTCCGGATACACTTGTCGGTTCAGGAAGTGGTCTCAGTATCCAGAGGATTCAAGGCATGACGGTGGTCAGCGTCGAACACGCGCTCTCGGGCAAGATGCCCGCCGGCGGCGAAGTCACGGTCCGCGGCTGGGTACGTACCCGGCGCGACGCGACCGCCTCCCTCAGTTTCGTCCACGTCAGCGACGGCTCGTGCTTCGCGCCGATCCAGGTGGTCGCCACCGACGCGCTGGCCAATTACGAGAACGAAGTCCGCCATCTGTCCGCCGGCTGCGCGGTTCTCGCGCGCGGCACGCTCGTGCCCTCGCAGGGCAAGGGCCAGTCCTACGAAATCCAGGCCACGCAGGTCGAGGTCGTCGGCTGGGTCGAGGATCCGGAAACCTATCCGATCCAGCCCAAGCCCCATTCGCTGGAATTCCTGCGCGAGGTCGCCCACCTGCGCCCGCGCACCAACCTGTTCGGCGCGGTCACGCGCATCCGCCATTGCCTGGCGCAGGCGGTGCACCGCTTCTTCCACGAGCAGGGCTTCTACTGGGTCAACACGCCGATCGTGACGACCTCCGACGCCGAAGGCGCGGGCCAGATGTTCCGCGTCTCCACGCTCGACATGGCCAACCTGCCGCGCGATGCCGCCGGCGCGGTGGATTTCTCGCGCGACTTCTTCGGCAAGGAAACCTTCCTCACCGTCTCCGGCCAGCTCAACGTCGAAGCCTTCTGCCTCGCACTGAGCAAGGTCTACACCTTCGGCCCGACCTTCCGCGCGGAAAACAGCAACACCACGCGCCACCTGGCCGAGTTCTGGATGATCGAGCCGGAGATCGCCTTCGCCGACCTGGACACCGACGCCCGCCTGGCCGAGGACTTCCTCAAGTACCTGTTCCGCGCCGTGCTCGCCGAGCGCGCCGACGACATGGCCTTCATCGCCGAACGCGTGCAGAAGGATGCGGTCTCGCGCCTGGAGATGTTCGTCAACGCGCCGTTCGAACGCATCGAATACACCGACGCGATCAAGCTGTTGCAGGCCTCGAAAGTGAAGTTCGACTTCCCGGTCGAATGGGGCCTGGACCTGCAGACCGAACACGAACGCTGGCTCACCGAGCAACACGTCGGCCGCCCGGTGGTGGTGATGAACTACCCCGAGCACATCAAGTCCTTCTACATGCGCCTGAACGACGACGGCAAGACGGTCGCGGCGATGGACGTGCTCGCGCCGGGCATCGGCGAAATCATCGGCGGCTCGCAGCGCGAGGAGCGCCTGGACGTGCTCGACGCGCGCATCGCGCAGTTCGGCCTGGATCCGGCGCATTACCAGTGGTATCGCGACTTCCGCCGTTACGGCACGGTGCCGCACGCGGGCTTCGGCCTGGGCTTCGAACGCCTGGTCGTGTACGTCTGCGGCCTGTCGAACATCCGCGACGCGATCCCCTACCCGCGCACGCCGGGCCATGCGGAGTTCTGATCCCGTTCAATGATTTTATTCTTCGCCCTGCTCTTCCTCGCGCTGGCCATCGCCGGCGCCACGGCCTTCGTGATTTTCTGGCCGCTCGCGCTCGTGCACATCCGCGATCGCAATCCGGAGGTGTCCGCGCTGCTGGGCACCGGTGCGTTCCTCAAGCCTGCCGCGCTCGCGTGGTTGTTGCGCGGCGGCTATTACGATGCGCGCGATCGCAATCTCAGCGGACTGGCGACGCCGGCGCGCATCTCGCTGATCGTGATCATCGCCGGGCTCGCGCTGGCCGGCCTGTTGTGGCTCTGGGCGGAAGCATATGGCTGACGAACGCATGGACGAAGGCAACGAACCGACCACCTGGTGGCTGGCGACGCTCGGCCGCACGATCGTGTGGGCGCGCCTGCGCCTGCGCGAAGCGGGCACGGCCGAAGTGTTCGACAGCGACGGCAACACGCTGGCCTACGACAGCGAAGACACCGCACGCGCGGCCCTGATGGATGCCGAGTTCGTCGAATACGACGGCCTGGACTACGAAGACGCGGCCGACCGCGGTTTCGACCTGACCGAAGTCGCGCCGCCGCACGCCGATTCGGATGAAGCCCTGCGCGCCGCCATGGTCCTGCAACTCCCGCCGCGCCACTGACGTCCGATGTACATCCCCCGCGCCTACGCCTCGAACGACCCTGCCGCGCTCGACGCGCTGCTCGCGGCCGATCCCTTCGTCACGCTGGTCACCGTCGTCGACGGTGCGCCGTGCATCAGCCATCTGCCGGTCCTGCTCGAACGCGACTGCGAGCGTCTTTCCTTGCGCGGGCACTGGGCGAAACCGAATCCGCAGTCGGCGCACACCGGCCGCGCGCTCGCGATCGTTCATGGCCCGCATGCCTATATCTCGCCGTCGTGGTATCCGGACAAGATTGCGCAAACGCGCGTGCCGACCTGGAACTACGTCGTCGCGCATCTCCACGGCACGCTCGAACGCCTGACCGACAACGATGACCTCGCCGCCATCGTCGCCGACCTCAGCGCACGTTTCGAAGCGCAGGCCGGCGAAGACTGGCGCTATGTCGACGACGAGGCGCACCGTTCGCAATTGCGCGGCATCGTGGGCTTTCGTCTCCACGTCGAACGCGTCGAACTGAAAGCCAAGCTCAACCAGAACCACCCCGACGCCAATCGCGAAGCGGCCATCGGCAAACTCGCCGCACAGGACACCGACGACGCGCGCGCCGTCGCCCAATGGATGCACGAGGCGCTGGTCGCCTCGCGCGCCGGAGAACCGCATGGATCTTGATCTCACCGGCAAGCACGCGCTCGTGTGCGGCGCTTCCGAAGGCATCGGCCGCGCCGCCGCGCGCGAGCTGGCCTTGCTCGGCGCCGATGTCACGCTGCTCGCGCGCCGCGCCGACGTGCTCGAAACGCTCGCGAACGAATTGCCGCGCAAGGACGGCCAGCAGCACGGCTGGATTTCCGCCGACGTGCTCGAGACCGAACGCCTGCTTTCGCAAGCGCAGGCACTGTCCGCCGGCAAACCCGTGCACATCCTGGTCAACAACACCGGCGGCCCGCCGGGCGGCCAGTTGAACACCGCGCAGAGCGACGCATTCGAGCGTGCGTTCCGCCAGCACCTGCTCGCCAACCAGGCGCTCGTGCAGGCCGTGTTGCCCGGCATGCGCGCCGCGCGCTTCGGGCGCATCGTCAATGTCATTTCCACGTCGGTGAAGGAACCCATCGCGGGCCTGGGCGTTTCGAACACGATCCGCGGCGCGGTGGCGAGCTGGTCCAAGACGCTCGCGACCGAAATCGGCGGCGACGGCATCACCGTCAACAACGTGCTGCCCGGTTACACGCGCACGCAGCGCCTGGACCAGATCCTCGGCGACCGCGCGAAAGCGACGGGCCAAACCGAAGAGGCGATCGCCAAGGGCATGCTCGCGACGGTCCCCGCGGCGCGCTTCGCCGATGCGGCCGAACTGGGCGCGGTCATCGCGTTCCTGTGCGCGCCCGCGGCGGGGTACATCAATGGCGTGAACCTGCCGGTCGACGGCGGGCGCACGAAGTCGCTGTAAGCTGGCCGCCATGCGATTGATGCACTGGATCGACGGGCAAGCACGCGAAGCGGCCAGTGGCCGCTGGCTCGACGTGTTCGATCCCGCCACTGCAACCCCCTTCGCGCAGGTCGCCGCCGGCGATGCGCGCGACGTGGACGCGGCGTTGTCGGCGGCCGAACGCGCGTTCCCCGCGTGGTCGGCCTTGCCGAACAGCGAACGCGCACGCTGGATGGAACGCCTCGCCGATGCCATCGAAGCGCGGCTGGACGATTTCGCGCACGCCGAATCGCGCGACGGCGGCAAACCTCTGCGGCTGGCGCGCGAGGTCGAGATCCCGCGCGCGATCAGCAACCTGCGTTTCTTCGCGCACGCGGCCACGCAATTCTCCAGCGAATCGCACCACGGCCAGGCCGGCCTCAACTACACCTTGCGGCAACCGCTCGGGATCGTCGGCACGATCTCGCCCTGGAACCTGCCGCTGTATCTGTTCACCTGGAAGATCGCGCCAGCGCTTGCCGCGGGCAACACGGTGGTCGCCAAGCCGTCGGAAGTCACGCCGCACACGGCGACGATGCTCGCCGAACTGGCCGCCGAAATCGATTTTCCGAAAGGCGTGCTCAACATCGTGCATGGCCTGGGGCCCGACGTCGGCGAACCGCTCGTGATCGATGCGCGCACCAAGGCCATCTCGTTCACCGGCAGCACCGCGGTCGGCAAGCGCATCGCGACGCTCGCCGCGCCCCTGCTCAAGAAAGTCTCGCTGGAACTGGGCGGCAAGAACCCCACGCTCGTCTTCGCCGACAGCGACTGGGAGCGCCACCTGGACACCATCGTGCGTTCGTCGTTCCAGAACAGCGGCCAGATCTGCCTGTGCGGATCGCGCGTGCTCGTGGAGCGCCGCATCTACGCCGAGTTCCGCGATGCCTTCGTCGAACGCGTGCTCGCCTTGCGCGTCGGCGATCCCATCGACCCGGACATCGATTTGGGTCCGCTGGTTTCGCAGGCGCACTTCGACAAGGTCGTCGCCGCCATCGCGCGTGCGCGCAGCGAAGGCGGCCAGGTGCGCTGCGGCGGCGATGTGATCAAGCGCCCGGGCTGGTTCATCGCGCCGACGGTCATCGACGGGCTGGGGCCGGACTGCGCGACCAATCGCGACGAGATCTTCGGGCCCGTCGCCACGCTGCAATCCTTCGAAGACGACGAAGAAGCGCTGCACCGCGCGAATGTCGGCGACTATGGCTTGTCGGCATCGGTGTGGACGCGCGACCTCAATCGCGCGCACCAAGTGGCCGCACGCCTGCGCGTGGGCATGGTCTGGATCAACACCTGGCTGATGCGCGATCTGCGCACGCCGTTCGGCGGCATGGGCCAATCGGGCCTGGGCCGCGAGGGAGGACTGGAAGCGATGCGTTTCTTCACCGACCCACGCAACGTAGGAATCGCGCTGTGAGCCGACGCCTCGACGACCTGCTGCAGAACAACCGCGAATGGGCCGAACAGGTCCGCCGCGAAGACCCCGGCTTCTTCAAACGCCTGTCGAGCCAGCAATCGCCGAAGTACCTGTGGATCGGCTGTTCGGATTCGCGCGTGCCGGCCAACCAGATCATGCGGCTCGACCCGGGCGAAGTCTTCGTCCACCGCAACATCGCCAACGTCGTCGTGCATGCCGACCTCAACTGCCTGTCGGTCATCCAGTTCGCGGTCGACCTGCTGAAGGTCGAGCACATCCTGGTCACCGGCCACTACGGCTGCAGCGGCGTGCACGCGAGCATGACCGGCAAGCGCGTGGGCCTTGCGGACAACTGGCTGCGCCATGTCGGCGATGTCGCGAACAAACACGCGGCCTTGCTGGAGGAAGTGGACACCGAGTCGATGCGTCACGCGCGCCTGTGCGAGCTCAACGTGATCGAACAGGTGGTCAACGTGTGCCAGACCACCATCGTGCAGGATGCCTGGGCGCGCGGGCAGACGCTCAGCGTGCACGGTTGGTGTTACTCGCTGCTGGACGGACGCGTCAACGACCTCGGGCTGGGCGTGTCGTCGGCCGACGAGTTGCAGGCGTCCTACGATGCGGCGATCGAACGCACGCGCAAGTCGAAGGTCCGCGAATGAGCGACGTCATCCAGGCCAGCTCCGCCCCCAAACCCGTCGGCGTGTATCCGCACGCACGTCGCGTCGGCGACCTGCTGTTCCTCTCCGGGATCGGCCCGCGCGACCCGGCGACCAACGAAATCGCCGGCAACGAATATTTCGCCGATGGCCGCCTGCGCAAATACGACATCGAAGCCCAAGCGCGCGCGGTGTTCGCGAACGTGCGCGCGGTGCTCACCGAAAGCGGCGCGCGCTGGGAAGACCTCGTCGACGTGACGGTCTACCTCACCGACATGGCGCGCGACTTCAAGGCCTACAACGCGGTGTGGGCCGAACATTTCGCCGATCCGGCCTCCGCGCCGTGCCGCACGACGCTGGGCATCACCGCGCTGCCCACGCCGATCGCGATCGAACTCAAGTGCGTCGCCGCGTTGCGCCGCGCGGAGGATTGACCATGTTGCCCGCCCCGCTCGACCTGCAAGCCTGGATCGAGGAACACCGCCCCCTGCTCAAGCCGCCGGTCGGCAACAAGTGCGTGTACGACGGCGATTTCATCGTCATGGTCGTCGGCGGCCCGAACGCGCGCACCGACTACCACTGGGACGAAGGCGCCGAGTGGTTCTACCAACTCGAAGGCGAGATGGTCCTGCGCATCCAGGAAGACGGCGCGGTGCGCGACATCCCGATCCGCGCCGGCCAGACCTTCCTCTTGCCGCCGCGCGTGCCGCATTCGCCGCAGCGCATGCCCGATTCGGTCGGCCTGGTCATCGAACGCAAGCGCCTGCCGCACGAGCTCGACGGCCTGCTGTGGTTCTGCGAGCAGTGCAATGCGAAGTTGTACGAGGAATTCTTCAAGCTCGGGAACATCGAGCTCGACTTCCCGCCGGTGTTCGACCGCTTCTATTCCTCGCGCGAACACCGCACCTGCAAGCAGTGCGGGCACCTGAATCCGGCGCCCGACCGTTACGTGATGCCCGACACCTGATCGGGCATCAGGGCGCGCAGATCTCGCGCCACATCGCATAGGCCACGCCGCCCCCGATGATGTAGAGGCCGAGCAGCAGCGCGACATACAGCGGCACCAGCAGCACCACGGCCAGCCACGCGGCGACCAGCTTCGCGATCAGGCCGAGGATGGCGGCGACGATCAGGAAGACGATCAGCAGCACGATGCCCAGGAGAAACCAGGCGATCAGCAGCACGATCATCGCCGGGATGTTCTTCAGCGTCCCCGCCAGGCCATCGACGAAGGAGGCAACGACCCGCTGCCGCCCGATCGCCACCTGCCCGTAGCCGATGACCCAGCATCCCGCGATCAGCGGCACGCAGATGCAGGCGACGGCGAACGCGCGCAGCAGCCCCGGCGGGAAATCGGTCCGCGGTGCCATCGGAACGTGCGTGTTCGCCGCCGTCCACATGTCCGCATAGAGCGCCCGCCCGTCCGCGCCCGCGGCCAGGGCGATCAGCCCGAAGGCGATCGCATACACGCCCCACAGCAGCAACGAAAATCCGATGACGGGTTTCCACACGCCCGTGCGATACGGCGCGAAGATCGCAAGCGCACGCGTCGGCTGGCCGGTTTCGATCGCATGGATCACCTGCAGGAACCCGGCGAAGATCGGCGAGAGCGCCAGGCCGAACAGGATCGAGAGCACCATCGCGACGACGAACATCGTCGGGTTGTTGGGGAACAGGAACTGCAGCCCCGTCGTGAACACACTCGGCACGAGCCCGCAAACCAGCACCAGTGCCGCGGCCAACAGCAATGTGCGCGGATTGCGCCCACCGAGATTGATGGCATCGCGCAGCCACCGGATGCCGGCGAGCGGCGAAGTCATGCGTGTTGCCATCGATGCAGCCCCGGGTCCCCTTGTTCCGCCGATTGGGCCACGGCCCGGCATCGGGGCGCAAGCTATTGCACGAACGCGACCTCCATCGCGTCGGCGGTCCGCGTGGCGCGCACCTGCAACACCTTGCGCTGTCCGCCGGCGGCGGCGAACAGCTGCCCCTGTCCCGCCTCGCGCACGACGATGGTCACCTGCCCCGCGGCATCGTGGCTGATGGCGATCATTTCCGGCGCGCTCGTCGACCAATCGCCGGTGAGGTCCGTGCGCGTGCCGTCCTCGCCGATTTCCTGCAGCTTGGCGTGCGTGGTGTATTCCCTGCCCGGTTGCGCGAATTCGAAGGTCGGCGGCGACACCCAGCGATCGCCGAGGAAGCTGCCGCGCATCAGGTCGGGATCGATCTTGAAGGCGACGACCATCCGTTGTTTCGGTTGCGCCGGCATTTGCGGTGATTCGCTCGGCGCGCCGGGCGTTTCAACGGTCGCCTGCCGCACCGGCACGACCTCCGGAACGCGCGACGGATGCCGCGCGTTCCATATGGCGTACGCCGCCACCAATAGCACCACTCCGACGATCACCCGACCCGCGTTGCGCATCGCGTCCTCGCGCTACTGGTCGAAGATGTCGTTGTTCACGCCGGGCGTCGGAACGCGTTGCACGTTGAGGAACGCCGGCACGCGCGCCGCATGTCCCGCCGCGCCCGTCGGCGCCAGGCGGCGGAAGCAGATCGCCAGGCCGCACGCGCTGGTCGCAGCCGACTGCGTGATGATCCGCGAACGCCCGCCCGTGTTGTCCGGTGCGCGGCCATCGACCGGGACGAACAGCTCGGGCCGGTCGAACGGTGCCTGCTCATGCGCGACGCGTTCGTCGGTCAGCGACAGCAGGAAGGCCGCCATCGCATTGCGTTCGTTCGGGCTCAGCACGATCGGGACTTCGTGGTCCAGGTCGACGATGTGCCCATCCTTGTCCGGCGCGTTGGTGATCGGGAAATCGCCGCCATGCGCATAGAAGTTGATCACCTGGCGGAACGTTACCTTGCCGCCGTTGTGGAAGTACGGGCCGGTCAGTTCGATGTTGCGCAGCGAAGGCACCTTCACCCCGCCGTTGCCGCCGATGCGGTTGACGTTGGGGAACGTGCCGGCCAACGCACCTTCGGCCGCATTGGTCTGCTGGTTCAGGCGCGCGCGCGGATTGAACGGGCCGCGCACGTCGAGGAAGCCATCCTGCAACGGCACGGTGGTGACGGTGTTGAGCCCGTTGTCGACTTCGTCGAACACCGGATGCGCCTTGCCCATCATGAAAGGCGGAATCCACGGCCACATCGTTCCCGGCAAGCGCGGCGTCATCAGGCGCGAGCTGAAACCCGGATTGATGTTCTGGTCCTGCGCGGTGCGCGCGAACAGGCCGCCGGTCGTGCAACGCGGTGAGCAATCCGCCGTCGCATTCGGATTGAAGGTCGGCAGGCGCGTGCCGGGAATCATGGCCGGCCCACCCAGGTTCTTCAACTGCAACGCGATCAGCGACAGCGGCCAACCCCAGGGGTCGTTGCCGCCGCGCAGCGCGTCTTCGTCGCTCGGCCGCACGCCGATGTTGTACATGCCCGTATCGAAGAACGCCGCACCCGCCGGGCGCGATTGGCCGTTGGCGTCCAGGCCGAAGCGCGGGCTGATGAAATCGCGGCGCAGCGCATTGCCCGCATTGCCCATGACCAGCGATTCGAGCAGGAAGCCGGACACCAGGCGCGGCATGCCCATCGGCCGCCGCGCGAGCTTCGTGCCGGGCGTGGAGAACTCGGGCACGAAGTCCTGCATCGTCAGGCGGCTGGTGCTGAGCCAACTGTTCGAACTCATCAGTCCGCCCGCATGGCAATTGCCGCAGCGCGCGTTCTGGAAGTTCGGGTTGCGGCCACTGAGGTTGGTGCCGAAGAAGATGTCGACGCCGCGCAGGCGGTCGTCGCGCGGATCGGGTGGCACCGCGCGCGTGAATCCTTCGGTCACCGTGATGCACGGCTGCCGGCCGCCGGTGTTGACGCAGTTCGACATGTTCTGCGTGAACGCCACGAAGGCCTGCGGATTACGATCGAGGAAGCGATCAAACGGCGTGTCGTCGGAAATCAGGATCTCGATGTAGGCCTGCATCGCCAGCCCGGCGAACAGCGGGAAGTTCGCTTCCATCTGGCTGAACTGCATGCGGTTGGTCGGCGCCGATGCGCCTGCCGCGACGGCCAGCACGAAGCCGTCGAAGGGATCGCATCCGGCCGGCGTCACCACGCCGTTGACCGCGCTCGTGCATCGACGCACCGTTCCGTTCAAGTGTTGCGCGTTGTTCTGCCACAGGGCCGGGAAGAACGCGCCCTGCACCAATTCGCGATACGTCGTGCACAGGCCCGGACGACCGGCGGCCGTCGCACGCCCGAGCGCCGCGCAGCGCGAACCGCCCTGGTTCGAGAACGGCCCGAGGACGCTGTCGCTCGGCGAAACGAGTTGATTGGCCAGCGGCGTGACATTGGGAAGCGCGGCGCTGCCGTTGCCCTGCAGCAGCTTCTTGCCGATCTTCGGCCAACTGCGGCCGCGATAGGACATCTCGAAATCCGACAGCGCGGGGCCGACGATCTGCGAGGCGACCGACGAGAAGCGGATCAGTTGGCGCGTGGGTTGCAAGGTTCCGCCGGAATCGACGAACACATGCGACTGCGGATCGGCTGCACCGAACACGCTGCCGCCGTTGAAGTCGTGGCTCGCGCGGCCATCCCAGAAATTGTCGTAGTAGAACGCCGCATTGATCATCGACGGCGTATTGCGCGGCTCGACGCGCCGCTTGTTGCGATACAGCGGAATCTCGTCGGTGATGGCCGTGCCGATTTCCGGAAGCAACGCGCTCACGCCGTTGTTCGCCGCGGCGAAGGACGTCGTGCCCGGCACCTGGATGTCGGTGAAGCCCCGCAGGCGCACGCCCATCGAACCGATGATGTCGTTGCTGTCGCGGATGTTGTTGCGCGGGTTGATCAGCGGCTCGCCGGGGATGCCCTGGTTGGCCAGGCGATGCGTCGGCCAGTCGACGGTGGCCAGGTCGCGATTGACGTCCTGGTCGGCCGCGGTTTCGTCGGTATCCAGGTGGCGGTTGCGGAAGATTTCCAGGCGCGTGTCGCCGCCCAGGTGATTGGGGTTGATCGAATTGCGGATGCGGTTGTCGGTGCCCGCATTGAAGTGGCACGAACCGCAGGCCTGCACGCCGTCGCTGCCCAACTGCATGTCCCAGAACAAGGCCTTGCCCAACACCGTCGCCATCGCCGGATCGCGCACGAAGTCGCCCGGGTTCGATGCGGTGAGGAACTGTTGTCGCCCTGCGAGCGCCGCATCGGAGTTGACGAGATAGTTCTGGCCGACCGTCGGTTTGCGCAAACGCGTGACGATCCCGCGCGGTTGCCCGTTGCCCAGGCGCGAGGGATCGATCAGGCGACCGGTGTTGCCCGCGCAGGCCGCGCGCGTTTCGGTGAAGCCGGCGACCGGGTCGTTACCGCAGACGCCGGGCTGCGAGTAGCCGTTGGGTTCGCCGGGGTCGCCGCCGTCGTTGCGGAACGGGCTGTTGAAATCGAGCACGGGCCGCAGGCCGTTCGGAAGACGCGAGGCGCCCGACGACACCGGACCGCGACTGGCGAAACTCGCAAGGCCCGGGAAGGCAGGATCGAGAATGCGCGTCTGTTCGCCCGTGACCGGGTTGTAGTTGAGCGGTTGCACGAGCAGGCGCGGCAGCAGCGCGTCGTTGCACGGCGGCAAACCGGTCGTCGGATCGTAGGTGCAACCGGGCGGCAGATACGAACGTCGCCGCTGCACGGTCGCGCACCGCGCCGGATATCCCTGCGCGTTGCCGAGCATCGGTTGTCCCGTCGCATCGGGCGGACAGGCGGCGATCGCGTTGGGCGAATCGAGCAAGCGCGAGATCTCTTCCCAGGTCGGAACCTGTTTGAGCGACTGGAAGGGAATCGATGGGCGGAACGCGAAGTCGGCCGTGATGCCGTTGTCCGGCGTGGTCAGCGTGTCACCGGCGGCCGCGAGCAGCGCGCCTGTGCCGCACATCAGGAAGAACGCAACAACGCTGCGATGCTTGTCCATGTCCCTTCCTCGCGCCATTCAGCGGCCGAATGCACTCGCGGCCTCAATGTCCTGGCGTCTCGGGCGCATCGTGTGCGTCGACGCGTTAGCGTCATGTGCTAACGCACGGTGATGCGCGTGTGTCCATGAGGTTCAACGACGCGCCTGAAGGTCGCCGGACAGCAGAGCCGCGAAAAAAGGGGGAAGGGTTTTCCCCATTCCCGACCTGAATGCGCGAGCGTTAAGTCCACCGACGGCAGGCGATTCAACGACGCGGCGGCACCCAGTCGGCGTGCCGGATGTAGGCCGGCGTGCGCTCATCCTTGTAACGCTCGCATTTCTGCGCGAGCCAATCGAACCACTCGGCCCACGAGGGTTGCTGCTGGAGTTCGCGGGTGTGGATCAACCACGGCCCGAGCTTGCGCCACATCACCACGATGATGCCGCCCGCCAGTTCGACCACCAGGCGGAACGGCACGATGCGTTTGTAGACCAGCACGCCGAGGGTTTCGAAGGTCGTGCAGACCAGCACGCCCGCGTATTCGGCTTCGAACCCGCCCTCGCGCAGGCGCTCGACCGACACGCCATCGGGCATCGCCATCAGGATGGTCAGGGCGCGCGCGAGTTCGGCGCTGATGAAGGTGCGCATGACTTCGGCGATGGCGGCATCCTGCCGCTGGCGCTTGTATTCGAAGAACTGCACCAGCGCGAAGATCGTGCCGCCCACCACCGTCGCGGCGCCGATGGCCTGCGCGAGATTGCCGATGTCCTGGAGGTTCATGGCATTCACGAACGCCGGAAACGCCCGCGGGCGGCAATCCCGCCAGGCTCATCCGTACCTCGGCGCCAAGGATCGATGAGGTCGATTCCCAGGTCCACGAAATCCCCCGTGTGCGATTTGGCTAGACTGCGCCCGAGGTAACCGGGGACAACGGAATGACGCTTCGAATCTGCGTGCGCACGCTTTCGTGCGCCGGGTTACTTTCGCTGGCCGGATGCCAGGTCGCGCCCGCCGACCGCATCAATGCGGCACTGCCGCCGGGCGATGAGATCGCTGCGGCGCAGGAAGCGATGTTCGCCGCTGCACGCGCGCAGAAGATGGACGCATCGGCGCTCGACGCGGAGCTGCGCGATCGCATGGACAAGCGCGCCCTGCGCTGCGCCGCGGGTTACGTGCCCGGGGTGTTCGACGGCAACGACCAGATCCGCGAGAAGCTCATCGACACGGCCTGCTTCGCCGACGCGGATGCGCGCTTGCTCGAATGGCTGCAGGATCGTCGCAGCGCGATGCTTGGCGAACCGCGCATGGCACCGCCCGTTGTCGGGCCCGCGCGCGCGGTCACGGCCCCGCGCGTGGTCGTCGAGAGGGAAAGCGCAACCGGCACGCCAAGGGGGCCCGCCGCCTCCGCGCCGAGGATCGACGCCCCCGCCGCGCCCGCGAGCCCTCGGTCCTACGAAACGACGCACTTTGCCGACCAGACACCCCCGGGCCAAATCGACGTTCCCTCCGATGCCAGGGTGGTCGCGATCGGTGTCTACGAGGCGGCCGATGGCGTGCATTCGTTCGCCGGCCCGCGCCAGGCGGGCACCGTGAATGTGTTCGTGGCGACGGGCACGCGTCCGATCGTGCTGGTCCTGAGCAGCTACGAACCGGTGAACTGGCATCTCCAACTGCAGGACGGTGCGCAGGTGTCGCATGTCCTCCTCAGCGGATACCACGCCTCGCAGGTATCCGGTGCGCCGGCTGCGCGGATCGAAAACATCGGCACGCAGTACGCGTACCAGCGTGGCTCCCCGCAGTTCGAATCGCTCGACGGCCTGGTGCGGCAGTCCACGGGAAAGCGCATCGACAGCTTCCAGGGAGCGTATTCGGGGGCGAGCTTCCGATTGAATCCCTGAGCGGTCGCCATCCGCGCGTGTCCGCTCGCAAGCCCGCGATCCGTCTGGTGGGAGACACGACGGAGGCACGATGGGCACGATCCACACCCTCAACACGCGCAGGACCGCGGTGGATTCGCCGGTCACGGTGACGCCGCACGGGTTTTCGTGCGGCGCGTTGTTCGTCGCTTGGCAGACGGTGTGCGAGATCCGCGCGTGGATGTGCGATCACGTCTGCGCGAACGAGGCCCATCTCGCGTTTTCCGTCGGCGAGCGGTGCATCGTGGTCGGCGAAACACGCGCGGGATTCCAGGCGCTCGAAGCCGCGATGCGGGCGGCCTTCCCCAACACGGCGACGTGGCGCGAATGCATCACGCTGACACCGGGCGAGCGGAACGAGACGGTGCTGTTCCGCCGGATCCCCCTGCGCGGGGCGTGAGGTTTTGCGCGAGATAGGCCAGCCAAGCGATTGAATCGACGGGTTATTGCCCGACTTTCTTGCCAATCCACTTGAAGTCGCTGGCGCGCATGCGCAACGCGTTGGCCTGGTCGATCGTGTCGCGCGACTGGAACTCGCGCATGGCCGCGGCGCTTTCGCCATCCAGCATGCGGGTCACGCCCTGGACCACGCCTTCAGTCACCGTCCGCGGCTTGAGCGGGACCACGAGGAACACGCGCGTCTTCCAGTCGAAGGCCCAGCACCCGTTCTGCACCTTCCCCGCGCGCTGGATGCGCGCGCCGCCGTGGAAACTCGCCTGGTTGCACGAGGCCGGCATTTCATCGGTGAGGCGGATCGACGCGCCGTCCTTGCCGGTGGCGGTGGCGATCACGGCGGCGTGCGTGGGCGTCGCCGCCGTCGCCGCCAGCAGAACGGCACACCATTTCCAGTTAGCACGCACAGACTCGTCCATGGGGCCGCAGTATGCCCTCGGGACTGCGCCCGATGCAGCGCCTCCGGTAAGCTTGTCGGATGCTCAAGATCGACACCCACGCCCACTTCCTCCCGCGCGATTGGCCCGACCTCGCCGCCAAGTACGGCGACCTGCGCTTCCCGGTCATCCACCACGGCGACGACGGGCGGCACCGCATCTACAAGGACGGCAAGTTCTTCCGCGAGATCTGGCCCAAGACTTGGGATCCGAAGATCCGACTGGACGACTACGCACGGTTCGGCGTGCAGGTGCAGGTGATCAGCACGGTGCCGGTGATGTTCAGTTACTGGGCCAAGCCGCACCACGCGCTCGAATTGCACCAAGCGCTCAACGACCACACCGCCGAAGCCTGCCGCGCCTATCCCAAGCATTACGCGGGCATCGGCACGGTGCCGCTGCAATCGCCGTCGCTGGCCGTGCGCGAGCTCGAACGCTGCATGGACCAGCTGGACCTGCAGGGCGTGCAGATCGGTTCGCACGTCAACGACTGGAACCTCGACGCGCCGGAGTTGTTCGAATTCTTCGAAGCGGCGAGCGAACTGGGCGCGGCGATCCTCGTGCATCCGTGGGACATGATGGGCGCCGAATCGATGCCCAAGTACTGGCTGCCGTGGCTGGTCGGCATGCCGGCCGAACAATCGCGCGCCGCCTGCTGCCTGGTGTTCGGCGGCGTGCTCGAACGCCTGCCGAACCTGCGCATCTGCATGGCGCACGGCGGCGGCAGCTTCCCCTACACGATCGGCCGCATCGAACACGGGTTCAACATGCGGCCGGACCTCGTGGCCACCGACAACTTCCGCAATCCGCGCGAATACCTGGCGCGGATGTATTTCGATTCGTGGGTCGCCGATCCGCGTGCGCTGCAATACCTGATCGACACCTGCGGCGCCGAACGCATCATGCTCGGCACCGACTATCCCTTCCCGCTCGGCGAGCAGGAACCGGGCGCCGGCATCGCCGCGCTCGACCTGTCGCCCACCGAGCAGGCCCGCCTCTACCACGGCACCGCGCTGGAATGGCTGGGGCTGCATGCCTCGCGTTTCCAGGGCGCCTGAAGCATCTGCACATGAATGACGCCCTGTTCGACGTCGACCGCATCGCCGCGCTCGACGCCGCCGATCCGCTGCGCGATTTCCGCAACGACTTCCACATCCCCGTCCACGACGGCGCGCCGCAGGCGTATTTCTGCGGCAACTCGCTCGGCCTCCAGCCGAAGGGCGCGCGCGCGATGGTCGAGGAAGTCCTCGACAAGTGGGCGAACGAAGCGGTCGAAGGCCACTTCCTCGAACCCGCGCCGTGGATGCCCTACCACGGCCTGGTACGCGATGCGCTCGCGGACGTGGTCGGTGCCGAGCCTGCGGAAGTCGTGGCGATGAACACGCTGACGGCCAACCTGCACCTGATGCTGGTGAGCTTCTACCGCCCGACGCGCGAGCGGCCGGCGATCCTGATGGAAGCCGGCGCCTTCCCGTCGGATCGGCATGCACTGGAATCGCAGGTGCGCTTCCACGGCTTCGATCCGGCGACCGACCTGATCGAACTCGAACCCGACGAAGCCGACGGCACGTTTTCGATGGAAGCCATCGAACGCGCGATCGCGCAACACGGCCCGCGCCTGGCCGCGGTCGTCTGGCCCGGCGTGCAATACCGTACCGGGCAAGCCTTCGACCTGAAGGAAATCGCGCGCCTGGGCCACGCGGCCGGTGCGATCGTCGGTTTCGATCTCGCGCATGCGGTCGGCAACCTGCCGGTCGCGCTGCACGACAGTGGCGCCGACTTCGCCGTGTGGTGCCACTACAAGTACATGAATTCCGGCCCGGGCGCGGTCGCCGGTTGCTTCGTGCACGCGCGTCATGCGAACACCACGCGCCCGCGTTTCGCCGGTTGGTGGGGACACGACCAGGCCTCGCGCTTCCGCATGGACGGCCGCTTCGTGCCGACGCCGGGCGCCGATGGCTGGCAGTTGAGCAATCCGCCGATCCTGGGCCTCGCGCCGTTGCGCGCATCGCTCGACGTGTTCGCGCGCGCGGGCATGGATCGGCTGCGTGCACGCTCGCTCGAATTGACCGGTTATCTCGAATCGCTGATTCGCGCGCGTTTGTCCGACACGCTGCAGATCGTCACCCCGCGCGAAAGCGAACGCCGTGGCGCGCAGTTGTCGCTCCGCGTGCTGCAGGGCCGCGGGTTGTCGGGGCGTGCCGCGGGGCGCGACCTCTTCGAATATCTCGCCACGCGCGGCGTGGTCGGCGATTGGCGCGAGCCGGATGTCATCCGCATTTCGCCGGCGCCGCTGTACAACACGCGCACGGACATCCTGCGCTTCGCGACGGAAGTGGCGCGTTGGCGCGATCGCTGACGCGCGCTCAGTGATGGACCTTGACGAACAGGCTGGGCGTCGCCGGCACATGGTGTCCGGCCTGCACGTCGTACAAGCCGTCCGGCCCCTTCGCGATGAGGCCGAACGAGCAGACGGCGCCCGCCCAGCGCTTTTCGATGGCCATCGTGAAAAGGCATGCGTCCGGCTCGCCTTGCACTTCGATCATGGCGAAGATCCCGAAGGCCAGGCACGCGGCCTGTACGCGCTTGCAGGTGGCCGCGATGCCGTCGATCGTGGGTTCGCCCTCGTCCCGGGAGACGACGTGGGCCAGTTGCCCATCCAGTTGAATGGCCAGGCCGAAGATTTCGAACCTGCTTTCGGAAAGCTTCGTTGCGGCCAGCCTGAGGAGCGTGTTCGTGAGGTCGAACATCTGGTCTTCGGTGGCGATGTGCATGACACGGTCCGGCGTTTGCGACACCCCGAGTCTGCAACGCACCCCCGCGTGAGGTGCATCTGGAAAGTGCGGCGGCGGACGGCGATGGCGGCCGCGCGGACACACTGGCACCATTGGGCACCATGAATCGCCATCTCACCATCGTCGGCGCGGGCCTCGCCGGCGGCCTGCTCGCCACGCTGCTCGCACAACGCGGCTGGTCCGTCGATGTGTTCGAACGCCGCGGCGATCCACGCCTGAAGGGCTACGCGGGCGGACGCTCGATCAACCTCGCGCTCGCCGAACGCGGCCTGCATGCATTGCGCGCCGCGGGCGCCGACGGTGCGGTGCTCGACAAGGCCGTCATGATGCGCGGGCGCATGGTGCATTCGGCCGACGGCGGCCAACAGTTGTTGCGCTACGGCAAGGACGACTCGGAAGTCATCTGGTCGGTGAGCCGCGGCGAGCTCAACATCACCCTGCTCGACGCCGCGCAACGCGCGGGCGCGCGCCTGCACTTCGACCAGCGGCTGGACGCCGTGGACTTCGACGCGCTGCGCGCGACCTTCGTCGACGACAACACCGCGCAACGCACCAAACACACGTTCACCGCGCTGCTCGGCGCCGACGGCGCGGGCTCGGCGCTGCGCACGGCGATGCAGAAGCGCGAAAGCCTCGGCGAGCGCATCGAATCGCTCGGCCACGGCTACAAGGAACTCGAGATTCCGCCCGCAGCCGACGGCGGTTTCCGCATCGAAGCCAATGCCCTGCACATCTGGCCGCGCGGCCATTACATGTGCATCGCGCTGCCGAACGGCGAGCGCACGTTCACCGTCACCCTATTCCTGCCGCTGGAGGGCGATCCGAGTTTCCAGACCGTCCGCACCGGCGCCGATGCGCGTGCGTTCTTCGAACGCGACTTCGCCGATGCCGTGCCCCTGATCCCGGATCTTGAGGCCGCGTTCGAACACAACCCGATCGGCCAGTTGTCGACGCTGTACCTGGATCGCTGGCATCTCGATGGCCGCGCCGTGCTGCTCGGCGATGCGGCGCACGCCATGGTGCCCTTCCACGGGCAGGGCATGAATTGCGCGTTCGAAGATTGCGTCGCGCTCGCCGATCATCTGGAAAACACGCCCGACCTTGCGCAGGCCTTCGCCGCGTTCGAAGCGCAGCGCCTGCCCAACGCCCGCGCGATCCAAGCCATGGCGCTGGAGAATTACCTGGAGATGCGCGCACGTGTCGACGAGCAGGATTTCCTCCTGCAGCGCGACCTCGAACGCGAACTCGCGCAGCGCCACCCGACGCGTTTCGTCCCGCGCTACGCGATGGTGACTTTCCGTCGCCTGCCCTATGCCGTCGCCTTCGAACGGGGCCGAGTCCAGCGCGAGTTGCTCGTCGAAGCGACGAAGGGCCATGCCAGCCTCGACGGCATCGACCGCGCATGGCTCGATGCGCAAGTCGCGCATCGCCTCCCGCCCCTGCCGGTCGAAGGCTGAGGGCGCGTGGCGGGCAGCTTCCTCTTCTACGACCTGGAAACCTTCGGCGGCGATCCGCGCCGCACGCGCATCGCGCAGTTCGCGGCCTTGCGCACCGACGCCGACCTCAACGCGATCGAACCGCCGGTCAGCCTGTTCGTGCAACCGGCCGACGACCTGCTGCCCTCGCCCGCCGCGACGCTGATCACCGGCATCACGCCGCAACGTGCGCTGGCCGAAGGCGTGAACGAGCCCGCCGCGTTCGCCCGCATCTTCGAAGAGATGGCGCGGCCGGAGACCTGCACGCTCGGCTACAACTCCCTGCGCTTCGACGACGAATTCGTCCGCTGCGGCTTCTTCCGCAACTTCTACGACCCCTACGAACGCGAGTGGCGCAACGGCAATTCGCGCTGGGATCTGCTCGACGTGCTGCGCATGGCCTATGCGCTGCGCCCCGAAGGCATCGCGTGGCCCTTGCGCGACGATGGCGGCGCGTCGTTCCGCCTCGAACATCTCGCCACTGCGAACGACGTGCGCGAAGGCGACGCGCATGAAGCGCTGTCCGACGTGCTCGCGTTGGTGGCCCTGGCGCGCAAGCTCAAGCAGGCGCAGCCCCGGCTCTGGGATTACGCGCTGCGCTTGCGCGACAAGCGTTACGTCGCGCAGCTCGTGGATCCGGTCCGCATGCAACCGGTGCTGCACGTTTCGCAGCGTTTTCCCGCCGCGCGCATGAGCAGCGCGCCGGTCGTGCCCATCGCGCGGCATCCGCAGATCGACAGCCGCGTCATCGTCTTCGATCTGGACCAGGACCCCGAAGCGCTGCTGACGCTGTCGCCCGAGGATATCGCCGACCATCTGTACACGCCCTCGGCCGATCTGCCCGAAGGCGCGGTCCGCGTGGCGCTGAAGGAAATCCACGTCAACCGTTGCCCGAGCGTCGTGCAATGGGAGCATCTGCGCGAACCCGACTTCGCGCGCCTGTCGATCGACCGCGCGAAGAGCGAGGCGCGCGCGCAGCAACTGCGCGATGCGGGGCCGGAACTCGCGGAGAAAGTCCGTCGCGTGTATTCGGCAGTGCGTGCGCGCGAGGAACGCGGCGACGTCGATGGATCGATTTACAACGGCTTCCTCGGCGACGGCGACAAACGCAAGTTCGCCACCGTGCGCTCGCTGCCGCCGGGTGCGCTGGCCTCGCATGCATTCGTCTTCAAGGATGCGCGGCTGGACGAGTTGCTGTTCCGCTACCGTGCGCGCAATTTCCCCGAGACCCTGGATGCGGCCGACCGCGCGCGTTGGGACGACTACCGGCGCGCGCGCCTGACGCGCGACGCAGACCTGTCCGAATACACCTTCGACAGCTTCTTCGCCGAAATCGCCGCGTTTCGCGCCGCGCATGCGGGGCATGGGGCGAAACTCGCCCTCCTCGATGCCCTGGAGGACTGGGGGCGGCAGCGCGCCGCCGAACTGTCATGAGCACCTATTTCACGCAAGCGAGTTTCAAGTTCCTGCGCGGGCTGGCGCGTCACAACGAACGCGCATGGTTTCTCGCGCACAAGGCCGAGTACGACACGCATGTGCGTGCGCCGTTCCAGCGGCTGCTGCACGATCTCGAACCGGTCGTCGCCGAACTCAGCGCGCAATATCGCGTCGATCCCAGGCCGGTCGGCGGTTCGCTGTATCGCATCCAGCGCGACACGCGCTTCGCGAACGACAAGACGCCGTACAAGACCTGGCAAGGCGCGCGGCTGATGCATGCGCGTGGGCGTCAGGTCGAAGCGCCTTTGTTCTACTTCCACCTGCAACCGGGGCGTTGTTTCGTCGGTGCGGGCGTGTGGCATTCGCCGACGCCGGTGCAACGCCAGATCCGCCAGTTCATCGTCGACAACCCGTCGGGCTGGAAAGCCGCCGCGCATGGCACGGCCTTCCGCAAACGCTTCGACCTGGACGACAGCGAAATGCTGGTGCGCACGCCGAAGGGGTTTCCCGAGGACTTCCCGTATCCCGACGACCTGCGCCGCCGCAACTTCGTCGCCGAACGCGGGATCGACGATGCGACGATGCTCGGGCCGCGTTTGCGGCAGACGCTCTACGCCGATCTCGCGGCGCTGGGCCCGTTCGTCGACTATCTTTGCGCTGCGCTCGACCTGGAGTATTGAGGCAATGAAGAAGTGGATCGCGCTCACGCTCGCCGCCATCGTGCTGGTGTTCGCATGGGTCGCCGCCGGGCCGTACATGACGATCCACGCGATCCAGCGCGCGGTGCAGGCCGAAGATGCGGGTGAGCTCGCCGAACAGGTCGACTTCCCCGCGGTGCGCGCCAGCCTCAAGGCGCAGATGGTCGACGAGATGATCCGCCAGGCCGGTCCCGACGTGCAGACCAATCCCTTCGGCGCGATCGCGCTGACGATGGCCACGGGCGTGGTGAACGGCCTGGTCGACGGCATGGTCAATCCCGGCGGGCTCAGTGCCGTGATGCAAGGCCGGCGCCTATGGAAGAACTCCAAGGAAAGTTTCGAACGTCCGCCACTTGATGCGAACGGCGATCCCTTGCCGGCGACGCCGCCGTCGAAACCGCTGGACAACGCGAAGATGCGTTACGAATCGACATCGCGCTTCACCGCAACGATCCGCGACGAACAAGGCAAGCCCGTCGTCTTCGTGCTCAAACGCGATGGCTTGCGTTGGCGCCTGGCGGATATCCGCCTGCCGCTGGGGCCGAACACTCAGAAGTAAAAGCGCACCGCGAGTTGCGCCTGCACGTCGACCTGCCGCGGATCCAATCCTTCGTCCAATCGCTGGTTGCGCGCACTGTCGATGCGCAGGACTTCGCCGATGACGCGGATGCGGTCGTTCGGGCGCCAGTTGAGCGCGGCCGTAATCCCGTTGCCATGTTCGCCGAGGAAGGCCGGCGTGCCGTTCATCGTCTGCGCCAGCTGGAACAGATCCACGCGCAGCGCCGGTTCCCACGCGCCGAACGCGCGCGTGGCAAGCACGTAGCCGGCGTTGAAATCGGTGTCGAACACCATCGACGGATCCGGCGCGATGCGCGTGGTGCCCGTCATCAGCTGGCCGACGACCAACCATTGTCCGATGCGCTGTTGCGCACCCGCCGACCAGAACCGCGTGTGCCACCCGTACACCTCGCGCGCACCGTAATCGGTGTCGCGGCTCGGATCGGTGCGGTTGTCGTAGTACAGCACGCGCGCGCGATCTTCCCCGGCTTCGCGATCCACCGCGACATAGAAGCCCAGGCGATCGTCGATCTCGGTGAAGGGTTTGAAACGCATCGGGACCGACGTGTACACCATGTCGGCGTAGACATCGGGTTGGCGCACGCTCGCGTCCAGGCCCGAGGTGAGGTCGCCCATCGCCCAGCCGCGCGAAGCCAGCAACTCGCCGGCCGGATCGTTGCGACCGAACAAGGCCGCGCGTGCGCTCCACGTCGCTTCCTCGCCGCGGTGTTCGAGCCGCAACTCGCTGCCGAAGACCCGCAACTCCTCGCCGACCCAGCTGTCGATCGCCGAGGGCGTGATCGTCCACGGGCTCGTCCAGCCCACGCCGTCGTTCTCCATCGAGATCGGCGCGAAGAACATGCCGGCGGTGGCGGAGAAGCGCCAAGGCGAGGTCGAAACCGGGCGCCAGCGCACCCATGCATCGAGCAGGTCGGCATCGGGTTTCAAATCGGGCACGTATTGGCCGGAGGCCGACAAAAGGAGTGCATCGCTCGCCTGCCAACTGACGTTCAACGCCGCGTTGCCGCCCAGCGCATCGTCGCCGTCGCCGAAACGCGTCTTGCCCAAGCCGCCGTCGCGCCACGCGCGTTCGTCGGGCGTCGTGGTCGCGCGCGCTTCGACGAAGCCGCGCACTTCCACGGCCTGCGCCTGCGCGATGAACCCCCAGGTTGCCAATGCGAGCAGTGCCGTGCGCTTCACGCTTCGACTCCCGCTCGTGACGACACCAGCGCAAGGAAGGCTTCCGCCGACAACGGGCGCCCGACCTGGTAGCCCTGTGCATGATCGCAGTGCATCTCGCGCAGCATCTCGATCGTCCGCGCATCCTCGACGCCTTCGGCGGTCACGCGATAGCCCAGGTCGTGTCCGAGATCGACGATGGAGCGCACGATCGCGCGGTCCTCGCGCGATTCGGAGAGGTGCGCGATGAACGTGCGATCGATCTTGAGTTCGCGCACGGGCAATCGCCGCAGATAGGCGAACGAGGATTGGCCCACGCCGAAGTCGTCGATGGCCAGGGCGATTCCCTGCTCCGCCAAGCGCCGCAACACCGCGATCGCGGTTTCGGGCTTGCCCATGATGGCGCTCTCGGTGATTTCGAGGATGACGCGCGAGGGCGAAACACCGTGCGCCGCGAGCAGGCCGGCCACGCGGCGCGGCAGGTCCACGTCATCAAGATCGCGCGCCGACACGTTGAGCGCGATGCGCAGGTCCTCGCCCGCCGCCTGCCAGCGGCCCGCCTCTTCGATGCCCGCGCCGAGCACCCAGCGCGTGAGGCGGCGGATGTTGCCGGTTTCTTCGGCGAGCGCGATGAACGCGTCGGGCGCGAGCGGGCCGGCGACCGGGTGCCGCCAGCGCAGCAGGCCTTCGGCGCCGTCGATGCGGCCCGTCGGCAAATGCAGCTTGGGCTGATAGACCAGTTCCAGTTCGCCATGCGCGCCCGGCGCGCCTTCGAGCACCTTGCGCAGGTCGCTCATCAGCGAGAGGCGTTCGGGGCGATGCGGGTCGGTCGCCGGGTCGTAGACCGCTACCGGTTCTTCCGTGCCCATCGCACCGAGCAGCGCCACTTCGGCGCGACGCAGCAAGGTGCTCGCTTCGCCGCCGTGCATCGGTGAAAGCGCGATGCCGACCGCGGGTGAGAGGTCGAGCGTGAACTCCGCTTCGCGATACGGTTCGGACAGCACTTCGACGAAACGCAGCGCGGCGTTGACTGCCTGGCTACGCGTGGCCGAAGGGAGGAACACCGAGAATTCGTCGTCGGTCGCACGCGCGACCAGGCCATCGCCCGCGATCGGCGCGATGCGCTGCGCGGCGTCGGCCATCAGGCGATCGCTGACGACGTGGCCCATCGTGTTGATGATGTCCGGCAGTCGCGCCATGCCGATCATGAGCAAGGCCGCGCGCGCCGAAGGATGGGCTTCGAGTGCGCCGCCGATCGCCGTCTCGGCGGCCATGCGGTTCGGCAGGCCGGTGACGAGGTCATGGCCGGCCTGGTGGCGGATGCGGGCTTCGCGTTCGCGCAAGGTTTGCACCATGTGCGAGAACGCGCCGGCGAGTTGGCCCAGTTCGTCGCGACGGGTCGCATGCGCGGGCGGAAGGAAGGCGGCGTCGCCGTCGGCGATGCGCCGCGCGGCATCGGCCAGCGCCTCCACCGGGCGCGAGACGCTGCGCGCGATGAGGAAGGCCACCATCAGGCCGACGAGCAGGCCGAGCCCGAGCAGCACCGCCCAGGCCGAACCGACCGAGCGATACGGTTCCAGCGCGGCATCCACCGAATAGCCGAGGACCGCGACGACCGGCGCGCTGCGCTTGGAGTGCGACAGGGACACGGCCTGCGCGACGTAGTCGCGTCCGTCGACGTCGATCAGGACCGGGCGCGTGGCGAGTGCCGGGACTTGCGCCGCGAGCGCGGGCGTCACGTCCACGTTCGCATCGCCGCCCGCCTGCGCGAGGATGCGCCAGCGCGTGTCGGCGCCGCGCGTGGCCAGCTCGATGCGCTTGGGCAGCGCGGACTGGCGTTGCAGGCGTTCGAGCAATCGGTTGTCGACGGGAATGGCCGCGGCGATGAAACCGACCAGGTCGGGTGCCGACACCGGCACGACGACGACCCAGTACGCGCGTCCATCCCACGCCGCGATCGCCGATGCGGGCGCTTCGAGCGCGCGCTCGGTCAGGTCGGAGAACGGAAACGCGGCGCCCGGCGCGAACTTGCCTTCGGTATCGGCTTCGACGCGCCCCTCGACGTCGACCAGCAGCATCCGCGTCGCACCCACGCGCTTGCCGTGGTTGCGCAGCGCGGAGACGACCGTGGCGTGGTCGCGCTGCGCGATCGCCGAGCGCAGCGCGAAATCGAGTGCGAGCACCTGCACGCTGGCCGCGACGCGATTGGAGAGTTCATCCAGTTGCCCGGCGAACGCACGCGAGGCGACATCCAGCTGCCGCTGCCCTTCCCCGATCAACTCCGCGCGCGTCACGCGATAGACGAACACCGCGGTGAAGCACTGCACCAGCACCAGCGCGGCGACGAAGAAGGAGGCGAGGCGGACGCGGAAGTTCATGGCGTCAGTAATGCGTGTGCTCGCGATCGAACTGGCGCCGCGAATCGGGCCGCAGCGTCAGCGGAAAAGCGACGTTCCGGCTTTCCTGCGCGGCGAGCACGATCGACTGCTGGCGCAGGTCGGGCCGGCCGGCCGGCAGGCGCGGCTGCCACACGCGGACTTCGAAGGGCCCGGCCGGCAATCCCTCGAACGACACGCGCCCGGTGGCATCGGTGCGCGCGGCGTACGGCGCATCGGTGATGTAGAGATAGCTGATCATGCCGTCGTGGATGTTGCAGCCCACCGCGACCACGCCGGTCTTGTCGAGCACCAGCGGCGCCGAGCGTCCATTGGCATCGACGACCATTTCGAATTGCTTGGCGGGCGAGAACGAATACACGTGGTGCCGCGTGCCGTCGCTGTTGCGGAACACCAGGCTGTCGCCGGGGTGGAAGACCTCGACGTACGGCAGGAAGGTCAGGTTCTTCTGGTCGACGATGCGCGCCGCGGGCGCGACCCGCGGCCCGGCGCCGAGCACGGTGACCACCGCGTCGGCCACGGGCTTGCCCGCGCGATCGGTGACCTCCACCGACAACGTCGCGGCCCGCGTCCAGGACGAGAGCACCAGCAAACCCAGGCATAGAAACCCGCACACCCCTGACCGCATGTCGTCCCCCCGGTCGACATTCCCCATCGGCGCAGCCTAGCCGACCCTCACGCCCCCAGTGTGAACGAAAAAGACGGCCGGTTCAGCCCGCCTTCGCCGGCTCGTTGGAGACCCCGTGCGGCACATGCCCGGCGGCGACGTGCCGACGTGCCGAGTCGATGTTGTGCAGCGAATCGTCGAAGAAGATGTCCGCGCCGAAGGTTTCCAGGAACGGGCCTTTCGGCCGGCCACCGAGGAACAGGGCCTCGTCGAGGCGGACGTCCCAGTCGCGCAGGGTGCGGATCACGCGCTCGTGCGCCGGCGCGCTGCGGGCGGTGACCAGCGCGGTGCGGATCGGCGCGGCATCGCCGGCGGGGAACGCCGCCTGCAGGCGGTGCAAGGCGTCGAGGAAGCCGCGGAACGGGCCGCCGGACAGCGGCTCGTGCGCGTTGGTGGTTTCGTGGTCGTGGAAGGCGGCCAGGCCCTGCTCCTGCGACACGCGCTCGGACTCGTCGCCGAAGATCACCGCATCGCCGTCGAAGGCGATGCGCAGTTGCCCGTGCGTCTGCGTGGCGGCCTTCGCGGGGAGGATCGTGGCGGCGGCGACGCCGTGTTCGAGGGCGCGGCGGACGCTTTCGGGATTCGCCGACAGGAACAGGTGCGCACCGAAGGGCCGGATGTAGGGCCAGGTCGGCGCGCCGGAGGTGAAGGTCGCGCGCGAGATGTCGAGCCCGTGGTGGTGGATCGAGTTGAAGATCCGCAGGCCGGTATCGGAGGAATTGCGCGAGAGCAGGATCACTTCGACGCGAGGCGCATCGGCGCCTTCGTTCAACGCGAGCAGTTTGCGCACCAGCGGGAACGCGATGCCCGGTGCCAGCGGCGCGTCTTCGTTCTCGCGTTGATGCGCCTGGTAGGCGGCGATGCCTTCGCGTTCCCACAATTCGTGGCTGTGTTCGAGGTCGAACAAGGCGCGCGAGGTGATCGCGACGGTCAGCGGCGGATGCTGCATCTGACTCATCTCACACCACGAACTGTTCGCTGAGGATCCGCTCTTCGAGATTGTGTTCCGGATCGAACAGCAAGGTGACGGTGCGCTCGCCGGATTCGCGGATGGTGACTTCGACGACGTCGCGCACTTCGTGCGAATCGGCGGTGACGCTCACCGGGCGCTTGTAGGGATCGAGCACGCGGAAGCGCACTTCGGTGTCGGCCTTGAGCAAGGCCCCGCGCCAGCGACGCGGGCGGAAGGGCGCGAGCGGCGTCAGCGCGATCAGGCGCGACCCCAGCGGCAGGATCGGGCCGTGCGCGGAATAGTTGTAGGCCGTGCTGCCCGCGGAGGTGGCGACCAGCACGCCGTCGCAGATCAATTCCTCCAGGCGCGTCTTGCCGTTGAGGTCGATCGCCACGTGCGCGGCCTGGCGCGTTTGCCGCAGCAGGGAGACTTCGTTGTAGGCGAGCGAGCCGACGCTCGCGCCCGATTCGGTCTGCGCCACCATCTCCAGCGGCCGCAGCACGGCGGGCTCGGCCGATGCGATGCGCTGGATCAGCGCCTGGCCGATCGCCGGTTCGTCGCGATGGTGGTTCATCAAAAAGCCGACGGTGCCCAGCTTCATGCCGAACACCGGCTTGCCCAGACCGCCGTGGCGATGGAGCGTCTGCAGCATGAACCCGTCGCCGCCGAGGGCGACGAGCACGTCGGCCGCGTCGGGGTCGCATTGCCCGTGCGCCTGGATCAGCGCAGCGAGCGCCTTCTGGGCTTCTTCGGCCGGACTGGCGAGGAACGACAGGCGCGGCGCGGCGGGCAGGCTGTTGTTCGGTGTCATGCGGGCGAGGATAACCCGGCCCGACTGACGCCGGGGCCATCGGCCCCGGCGCCATTGCGCATCACCCGCGCGAGGCGAGCTGCGACAGACGCTGCACCGCAACCGAGGCCGTCGGGTAGTCCAGCGTCTTCTGCGCCGCGATCTCCTCGAGCATCGTCAGCGTGAAGCGCAGCGAGCTGTCGTCGCGGTTGAGCCACGACTTGACCTTCGCATCGGCATCGTTGCCCGGCATCGCCAGCGCCTGGCCCACGAGCAGGCGCTGCTGCGCGCCGAGCTCTTCGCGCAACGCACCACGCGCCACCGCGTGCCAGCGGCCTTCAACCGCCAGCGCATCGATCTGCTTCTGCAACCACGGCACGCGCAACGCATCGCCGAGGCGGAAGTGGACTTTCGCCACATCCGTCGGACGCGCCTTGCGCTCCTTCGCCAGCTCGAGGATGTCGGGGCACGGCTCGAGGTAAGGCAACGCGGCGAGCTGTTCGGACAACGCCGGCGACAAGCCCTTCGCATTCCAGTCCTGGATGCTCGCGACGTAGGCGGGGCGCTGCGAATCGGGAAGGATGCGCTCGCCCGCGCGGATGTCGCGGAAGCCGTCGTGGAAACGCTCCACGGCCGTCGCGATGTCGGGAATCGCACCGGGCCGCGCGAGCAACCAGCGCGTGAACTGGCGCTGCAGCGTCCAGATCACCTGCAGGGCGTCGATCTGCACCGATTCGGCGACCTTGCCGTCGAGCGCGTCGATCTGCGCCCACATGTCGCGGATGTCGAGCGTTTCGCGCGTGATCGTGAAGGCCTTCGCCACTTCCGACGGCGAGCGCCCGCTGTCTTCCTGCATGCGCAGCGTAAACGTCGCGCCCATGCGGTTGACCATCGAGTTGGTCACCACCGTGGCGATGATCTCGCGCTTGAGGCGATGTTCCTGCATGCCCTTCGCGTACTTGTCCTGCAAGGGCTTCGGGAAGTAGCGGATCAGTTCCTTCGACAGGTACGCATCTTCCGGCACGTCGGAGTTGAGCAACTGCTGGAACAACACGATCTTCGAATACGACAGCAACACCGACAGCTCGGGACGCGTCAGCCCCTGCCCGCGCGCCTTGCGTTCGGCGATCTCCTTGTCGGTCGGCAGGAATTCGATCTGGCGATCGAGCAGGCCCTGCGCTTCCAGCGTGCGCATGAAGTGCTGCTTGGAGCCCATGCGCGACAGGCTCATTCGTTCCATCAGGCTGATCGCCTGGTTCTGGCGATAGTTGTCGTTGAGCACCAGCTGCGCGACTTCGTCGGTCATCGACGCCAGCAGCGTGTTGCGCGCATCGAAGCCGAGCTTCTTCTTCTGCACCTGCGCGTTGAGCAGGATCTTGATGTTCACCTCGTGGTCGGAGGTGTCCACGCCCGCGGAGTTGTCGATGAAGTCGGTGTTGAGCAGCACGCCGTGTTGCGCCGCTTCCACGCGGCCCAGTTGCGTGAGGCCGAGGTTGCCGCCCTCGCCCACCACCTTGCAGCGCAGGTCCGCGCCGTTGACGCGCAGGCCATTGTTGGCGCGATCGCCGACGTCGGCGTTGGTTTCGCGCGAAGACTTCACGTAGGTGCCGATGCCGCCGTTCCACAGCAGGTCGACCGGCGAACGCAGGATGGCCGACATCAACTCCGTCGGGCTCATCGCGTTGGCGTCGGATTCGATGCCGAGCACGGCCTTGATTTCCGGCGACAGCGGAATCGACTTCGCGCTGCGCGGGAACACGCCGCCGCCCTTGCTGATCAGCGACTTGTCGTAGTCGTCCCAGCTCGAGCGCGGCAGCTTGAACATGCGCTCGCGTTCCTTGAACGTGCGCGCCGCATCCGGATTGGGGTCGAGGAAGATGTGGCGATGGTCGAACGCGGCCAGCAGGCGGATCTTCTTCGACAGCAGCATGCCGTTGCCGAACACGTCGCCGCTCATGTCGCCGATGCCCACGCACGTGAAGTCCTGCGTCTGGCTGTCGCGGCCCATCGAACGGAAGTGGCGCTTGACCGATTCCCACGCACCGCGGGCGGTGATGCCCATCGCCTTGTGGTCGTAACCCACCGAACCACCCGAGGCGAAGGCATCGTCCAGCCAGAAGCCGTGCGCACGCGCGATGGCGTTGGCGATGTCGGAGAACGTGGCCGTGCCCTTGTCCGCGGCGACGACCAGGTACGGATCTTCCGCATCGTGGCGCACGACGTTGTCGGGATGGATCGTCTTGCCTTCCGGCGAGAGGTTGTCGGTGATGTCGAGCAGGCCGTTGATGAAGCGCTGGTAGCAGGCCACGCCTTCGGCGAACCACGCGTCGCGGTTGGTCGCCGCATCCGGCGCCTGCTTGCAGTAGAAGCCGCCCTTCGAACCGACCGGCACGATGACGGTGTTCTTCACCATCTGCGCCTTCACCAGCCCGAGCACTTCGGTACGGAAGTCTTCGCGGCGATCCGACCAGCGCAAACCACCGCGCGCCACCGGACCGAAGCGCAGGTGCACGCCTTCCACGCGCGGGCCATACACGAAGATTTCGCGGTAGGGGCGCGGCTTCGGCAGGTCGGGGACCTTCGCCGAATCGAACTTGAAGCTGATGTAGTCGGCCGGGCCGCCGTCCTTGCGCTTTCCTTCCTTGTACTGGATGTAATAGCTCGTGCGCAGCGTTGCGTCGATGACGCCCATGAAGCTGCGCAGGATGCGGTCGTCGTCCAGGCTCGCGACGCGATCGAACAAGCCCTTCAGGGCCGCGCGCGTCGCCTCGACCTGCTGGTCGCGCGTACCGGCGCGTGCGTCGATCGCCGGCTGCACCGCGGCTTGCGCGGCAGCGTCATCGGCGATCAGTGCGCGCATCTGCACGCTGAAGCGCTCCATGCCCTGCTTGATCGCGACCTTGGATTCGCTGCCCGTGCACGGGTCGAAGCGCGCTTCGAACAACTCGACGAGCAAACGCACCAGCAAGGGATAGCGCGAGAACGTGGCTTCGACGTAGCTCTGCGAGAACGGCACGCCGGTCTGCAGGATGTACTTGCAGTAGCCGCGCAGCATCGACACCTGGCGCCACGACAGGCCGGCGGTCAGCACCAGGCGGTTGAAGCCGTCGTTTTCCGCTTCGCCGCGCCAGATGCGCGCGAAGGCTTCCTCGAAATTCTCGTCGAGGCGATCGATGTCGATCTCGCCCTGCGTGGACTCGACCTCGAAGTCCTGGATGTAGGCGACATCGCCGTTGGACACGATGCGGTACGGGTGCTCGGAGATCACGCGCAGGCCCATGTTCTCCATCATCGGGAGCGCATCGGACAGCGGGATGTCGTCCTTCAGGCGATAGAACTTGAAGCGCAGCGTGCCGTCGCGGCGCGAGCGATACAGCGACAGGCGCAGGTCGTCGGCGCCGGAAAGCTGCGAAAGATGTTCGACGTCGGTGGCGGCGACCGCCGGGCTGACGTCTTCGATGTAGCCGGCCGGCAACGCGCGACCGAAGCGCGTGGCCATGCGCAGGCCCGCCTCCTCGCCGTGGCGCTTGCCCAGTTCCTCGGACAGCGCGTCCTGCCAGTCGCGGACGATCGTCGCCAGTTCGGCGTCGAGCTTGCCTTCGTCGGCCTGCACCTGCGAACCGGCGCGCGGACGCACGATCAGGTGCAGCTGCGCGAGCGCCGATTCGCCGATGTGCACGTTGGTGTCGACGTGTTCGCCGTCGAGCTCGCGCTTGAGCATCGCTTCGATGCGATGGCGCATGCGCGTGTCGTGGCGATCGCGCGGCACGTAGACGAGCACCGAATAGAAGCGCCCGTAACGGTCGCGGCGCAGGAACAGCTTGCTGCGCACGCGTTCCTGCAGGCCGAGGATGCCGCTGGCGGTTTCGGCCAGTTCGGCTTCCGATGACTGGAACAACTCATCGCGCGGCAGCGTCTCGATGATGTGGCGCAGGGCCTTGCCGCTGTGGCTGGCCGGGCGCAGGCCCGATTCGCGCATCACGTATTCGTAGCGCTCGCGCACCAGCGGGATGTCCCACGGACGGCGGTTGTAGGCGCTGGAGGTGTACAGGCCGAGGAAACGCTGCTCGCGGATCGGCTTGCCCTTCGCATCGAAGGACAACACGCCGATGTAATCCATGTAACCGGGGCGATGCACGGTGGCGCGCGCGTTGGTCTTGGTGAGGATCAGCGCGTCGACCGAACCGGACTGCGGCATGTAATGCGCCGCCAGCGAGGTGAGCGGACGCGGCTTGCCGCCGTCGGCATTGCGCAGCAGGCCCAGGCCCGTGTCCGGGTGGGCGATGAGCATGTCTTCCTTGCCCACGCGTTCGACGGTGTATTCGCGATAGCCCAGGAAGGTGAAATGGTTGTCGGCGGCCCAGCGCAGGAATTCCTGCGCCTCGGCGCGGCCGGCATCGGACACCGGGATGTTGTGCGAAGGCAGTTCTTCGGCGACGGCGAGCATGCGCGTGCGCATCGCGTCCCAGTCGGCCACGCTCGCGCGCACGTCTTCGAGCACGCTGCGCACGCGCTTTTCGATCTTGCCCATCGCCTCGGGCGGCTGGCGGTCGATCTCGATGTGGATGAAGGACTCGTTGGTGCCCTCGCCAACGCCGGCGAGCTTGCCGGCCTTGTCGCGCGTCAGCGGGACGACCGGATGGCCGAGCACGTGGACGTTGATGCCCATCTCGGCGAGCGCCATGGTCACCGAGTCGACGAGGAAGGGCATGTCGTCGTTGAGGATCTGCAGCACGGTGTGCGGCGATTCCCAACCGTGTTCCTTCGTGGTCGCGTTGAACAGGCGGACGTTGGCCTTCTTCGCCTTGCGCGTGGCGGCGAAGTCGAGGATGCCCGCGGCCAGCGCGGCCCAGCCCTCGGCGCCGTGCTCGACGTATTCGTCGCGCGTCATGCGCTTGTAGAAGCTGCGCGCGAAGGCCTCGGCCTCGGCGGCGCGCGCCTTGGGCACGCGCTTGCGCAGGGCCTCGAGGATCGGCGCCAGGTCGAAGCGCGCAACCGACGGTTGCGTACCGGTGTTCTTGCTGGAGGAGGTTGCGGTCGCTTTCTTCGGAGCGGCCTTGACGGATTTCGGACGCGTGCTCATGGGGGCGATGTCAGTCCTTGCAGGCGAGCGCTCAGCGCAGGCCGGTTTCGTGGCGGGCGATGACCAGGCGCTGGATCTCGCTGGTGCCCTCGTAGATCTCGGTGATCTTCGCGTCGCGGAAATAACGCTCGATCGGCATTTCCTTCGAGTAGCCCATCCCGGCGTGGATCTGCACGGCCTGGTGGGCGATCCACATCGCAGCCTCTGAGGCGGTCAACTTCGCGATCGCGGCCTCCGTGGTGAATTTCTGGCCCTGTCCCTTCAACCACGCCGCGCGCAGCGTGAGCAGCAGCGACGCGTCGAGCTTGCACTTCATGTCGGCGATTTTCGCCTGCGTCATCTGGAACGTGCCGATCGGCGCGCCGAAGGCCTTGCGCTCGCGCACGTAGGCCAGCGAGGCCTCGTACGCCGCGCGGCCGATGCCGATGGCCTGCGAGGCGATGCCGATGCGGCCGGCGTCGAGCACGCCCATCGCGATCTTGAAACCGTGGCCTTCGTCGCCCAGCACTTCGTCGGCTTCGGCGACGTAGTCGTCGAATTCGATCTCGCAAGTGGCCGAGGCGCGGATGCCGAGCTTGGGCTCGGTCTTGCCGCGGCTGAAGCCGGGCTTGTCGGTGTCGACGAGGAAGGCGGTGATGCCGCGCGCGGCCTTGTCCGGATCGGTCATCGCGAAGAGCACGATGTACTTGGCGACCGGGCCGGAGGTGATCCAGCTCTTCTTGCCATTGATGATGAAACGCCCGTCGGCCTGCTTCACCGCGCGGCAGCGCATGGCGGTGGCGTCGGAGCCGGACTGCGGTTCGGTCAGCGCGAAGGCGCCGATTTCCGCGCCCTCGGCGATCGCGCGCACGTACTTCTGCTTCTGCGCCTCGGTGCCGTTGGTCAGGATGCCGTTGCAGAACAGCGAGTTGTTGACAGACATGATGGTGGAGTGCGCGGCGTCGGCCGCGGCGATCTCGACCATCGCCAGCACGTAGCCCATCGGGTCCAGCCCCGCGCCGCCGTATTCGGTCGGCACCTCGATCCCCATCAGGCCGTTTTCGCCGAGCGTGCGGATGTTTTCGAGGGGGAATTCGCCACTGCGGTCGAAGTGCTCGGCGGTCGGCGCGATCTTCTCGCGCGCGATGCGGCGCGCGACGTCCTGGATCATCAACTGCTCTTCGGTGAAGCGGAAATCCACTTTGCGCACTCCGGGCGGGGATCAAGAAGCGGAATTGTAGCCGCGCACGCGCGCCGCTTGACCCCCATGGACCCAAAGGGCCAGACTTATCGCTATATCTTGATTGACGGATAAATGCCGCGCATGGATCTGGAAGGCTGGTCGATCCGCCTGAAGGTGCTCGCCGACGCCACGCGCGTGCGCCTGCTGGCGCTGCTCGAGCGCGAGGAACTCACCGTCGCCGAGCTCTCGGCGATCACCCGGCTGGCGCAGCCGCGCGTGTCCACGCACCTGGCCAAGCTGAAGGAAGCCGGCCTGGTGCGCGACCGCCGCGCCGGCGTGAGCGCCTACTACCGGTTCGAAGAAGACAGCCTGGATTCGGCGCAGCGGTCCCTGTGGGAAGCCCTGCGCAGTGGAAGCGACGATCCCCTGCTCCGCCAGGACGCCGAACGCGTCCCCGCCGTGCTCGCCACGCGCGCGGCCGACCAGAATTGGGCCGATTCGGTCGCCGGCGACATGGAACGCCACTATTCGCCGGGCCGCACCTGGGAGGCGCTCGCGCGCACGGCGCTCCCGCTGCTGAGTCCCGGAGACGTGCTCGACATCGCCTCCGGCGACGGCGTGCTCGCCGAACTGCTCGCGCCGCATGCGCGCCGCTACGTGTGCATCGATGCGAGCCCGCGCGTGGTGACGGCCGCGAGCGAACGCCTCAAGCCCTTTGCCAACGTCGAAGTCCGCCAGGGCGACATGCATGCGCTGCCCTTCCCCGACGCGAGCTTCGACCTTGTCGTGCTGATGCACGCCCTCACCTATGCGGCCAAGCCTGCGCAGGCGGTGGCCGAAGCCGCGCGCGTCCTGCGCCGCGGCGGGCGCCTGCTGCTGTCGAGCCTGGCGCGCCACGAACACAAGGCGGTGGTGGAGGCCTACGGCCACGCCAACCTGGGTTTCACGGAAAAGGAACTGCGCCGCTTCGCCGAAAAGGCGGGGCTGGGCATCGCCAATGCCGGCACCGTGACCCGCGAACGCCGCCCACCCCATTTCGAAGTGCTGTCGCTGCTGGGAGTCAAACCGTGACCGATCCGAAGACCCTGCCCTGGAAAGACCCCGCGCGCGTCGCCGCGCTGGAAGCGGCGCTCGCGCAACGGATCCTGGTGATCGACGGCGCGATGGGCACGATGATCCAGCAACACGAACTGGGCGAAGCCGATTACCGCGGCGACCGATTCGCGCACGGCTACGACGCGCTGTTCGCCACCGAGGGCCATGCGCACGGCGCGGGCTGCGGCTGCGAGGCGCACGACCAGAAAGGCAACAACGATCTGCTGACGCTCACGCGCCCGGAAATCATTCGCGACATCCATGCCGCGTACCTGGCCGCCGGCGCCGACATGGTCGAGACCAACACGTTCAACTCGACGTCGGTTTCGCTCGCCGATTATCGCTTGCAGCACCTGGTGCGCGAGTTGAACCGAGAATCGGCGAAGCTCGCCCGCGCCGCATGCGATGCCGCCGAGGCGGCCGATCCGTCGAAGCCGCGCTTCGTCATCGGCGTGCTCGGCCCGACCAGCCGCACCGCTTCGCTCAGCCCCGACGTGAACCGCCCGGGCTTCCGCGCGATTTCCTTCGACGAATTGGCCGAAGCTTATCGCGAAGCGACCCGCGGCCTGATCGAAGGCGGCGCCGACGTGCTGATGGTCGAAACCATCTTCGACACGCTCAATGCGAAGTCCGCGGTGTTCGCCATCGAGGATGTCTTCGAAGAACTCGGCGTGCGCCTGCCGCTGATGATCTCGGGCACGATCACCGACGCCTCGGGCCGCACGCTCTCCGGGCAGACCGCCGAAGCGTTCTGGTATTCGCTGCGCCATGCGCGGCCTTTGTCGATCGGCCTGAATTGCGCGCTCGGCGCGAAGGATCTGCGCGCGCACGTCGACGTGCTGGCGCAGGTCGCCGATGCGTTCGTCAGCACGCATCCCAATGCCGGCCTGCCCAATGCCTTCGGCGGCTACGACGAAACGCCGGAGGACATGGCCGGCACGCTGCGCGAGTTCGCCGCCAGCGGGCTGCTCAACTTCGTCGGCGGCTGCTGCGGCACGACGCCCGACCACATCCGCGCCATCGGTTCGGCCGTCGCCGGCCTGCCGCCGCGCGCGCTGCCGCGCCTCACCGAATCCGCACAATCCGAAGCCGCATGAACAACGCATTGCCCCGCTACACCCGGCTCAGCGGCCTGGAGCCGCTGCAGATCACGCCGCAGAGCAACTTCGTCAATGTCGGCGAACGCACCAACGTCACCGGCTCGGCGCAGTTCAAGAAGCTGATCCTCGAAGGCCGTTACGACGAAGCGGTGGTCGTCGCGCGCCAGCAGGTCGAGAACGGCGCGCAGGTGCTCGACGTCAACATGGATGAAGGCCTGCTCGATTCGGAGCTGGCGATGACGACCTTCCTCAACCTCATCGCCGCCGAACCCGACATCGCGCGCGTGCCGGTGATGGTCGACAGCTCCAAGTGGTCGGTGATCGAGGCGGGCCTCAAATGCCTGCAGGGCAAGGGGATCGTCAATTCGATCTCGATGAAGGAAGGCGAAGCCGAGTTCATGCGCCAGGCGCGCCTGGTGCGCCGTTACGGCGCCGCGGTCGTGGTGATGGCCTTCGACGAACAGGGCCAGGCCGACACGATCGAACGCAAGGTCGGCATCAGTTCGCGCGCGTACGAACTGCTGACCACGCAAGTCGGCTTTCCGCCGGAAGACATCATCTTCGACCCGAACGTCTTCGCGATCGCCACCGGCATCGAGGAACACGACAACTACGCGGTCAACTTCATCGAAGCCGCGCGCGAGTTGCGCAAGCGTTTCCCGCTGTCCCACATCTCCGGCGGCGTGTCGAACGTGTCCTTCTCCTTCCGCGGCAACGAAGCCGTGCGGCAGGCGATCCACGTGGTGTTCCTGTACCACGCGATCGCCGCGGGCATGGACATGGGCATCGTCAACGCCGGTGCGTTGCCGCTCTACGACGACATCGACGCGGAGCTGCGCGAGCGCGTCGAGGACGTCGTGCTCAATCGCCGCAGCGACGGCACCGAGCGCCTGCTCGAGATCGCCGAACGCTTCAAGGGCAAGAAAGGCGAGAAGAAGGTCGAAGACCTGCGCTGGCGCGACAAGCCGGTGGGCGACCGCCTCGCGCATTCGCTGGTCCACGGCATCGATGCGTACATCGACACCGATACCGAGGAAGCGCGCCTGCAGGCCACGCGCCCGCTGGACGTGATCGAAGGCCCGCTGATGGCGGGCATGAACGTGGTCGGCGATCTGTTCGGCGCAGGCAAGATGTTCCTGCCGCAGGTGGTGAAGTCCGCGCGCGTGATGAAGAAGGCGGTCGCCTGGTTGCTGCCCTACATCGAAGCCGAAAAGCTGCGCACGGGCGATGCGGGCAAGAACAACGGCAAGATCGTGATGGCCACGGTCAAGGGCGACGTGCACGACATCGGCAAGAACATCGTCGGCGTGGTGCTGGCGTGCAACAACTTCGAGGTCATCGACCTGGGCGTGATGGTGCCCGCGCAGGTGATCCTCGACCGCGCGAAGGCCGAGAACGCCGACATCATCGGACTGTCCGGCCTGATCACGCCGTCTCTGGAAGAAATGCGCCATGTCGCCGCGGAGATGCAGCGCCAGGGCTTCGAACTGCCCTTGCTGATCGGCGGTGCGACGACCTCGCGCGCGCACACCGCGCTGAAGATCGATCCGCAGTACAAGTCGCCGACCGTGTGGGTGAAAGACGCCTCGCGCGCGGTGGGTGTCGCGCAGTCGCTGGTCTCCGGCGATCTGCGCGCGGCCTTCGTCGCGGCGAACGACGCAGACTACGCGGAGATCCGCGAGCGCCACCGCAATCGCGGCGATGCCAAGCGACTGGTGTCGCTGGACAAGGCGCGCGCGCAGAAATTCGATGGCGGCTGGGACGATCACACGCCGCCTGCCCCGCGCCAGCCCGGCATCACGGTGTACGACGACGTGCCGCTCGCGGATCTGGTGCCGTACATCGATTGGTCGCCGTTCTTCAATACCTGGGAATTGGCGGGCAAGTATCCGGCGATCCTCGACGACGCCGTCGTCGGTGCGCAGGCGCGCGAGTTGTTCGCAGATGCGCAGGCGATGCTGAAGCAGATCGTCGCGGAGAAATGGTTGCAGGCGAAAGCAGTCGTCGGGTTCTGGCCGGCGCAGTCGGTCGGCGATGACGTGAAGCTTGCGAACGGCACCACGCTGCACTTCCTGCGCCAGCAGGTGGAGAAGCCGGCCGATCGCCCGGATTTCTGCCTTGCGGACTTCATCGCGCCCGAAGGCTCGGGCAAGCAGGACTGGATCGGCGGATTCGCGGTGACGGCGGGGCTGGGCATCGAACCGCATGTCGCGCGTTTCGAGGCCGACCACGACGACTATCGGGCGATCCTGCTCAAGTCGCTCGCCGATCGCCTGGCCGAAGCGCTGGCCGAACGCATGCACGCGCAGGTGCGACGCGAAACCTGGGGTTATGCGGGCGACGAGACGCTCGACAACGCGGCATTGATCGACGAGAAGTACGTCGGCATTCGCCCGGCACCCGGCTATCCGGCCTGTCCGGAACACAGCGAGAAGGCGACGCTGTTCGCGCTGCTCGATGCGGAGAAGAACGCGGGCGTGAAGCTGACGGAAAGTTTCGCGATGTATCCGGCATCGGCGGTGTCCGGCTATTACTTCAGCCATCCGCGCAGCCAGTATTTCGTGGTCGGGCGCTTGTCGCGCGAACAGGTCGCCGATTACGCGAAGCGAAAGGGCGTGTCTCTTGCGCAGGCGGAGCGTTGGTTGGCATCCAACCTGGATTACGACCCGGAGTAGCGAGTCGATGCGGCGCCTTACGGCCGCCCGTGTTCGATCGGGCGGTCGCGATGCATCAACGCCCACTCCGCGTGCTCGGCGAGCGCCGCTTCGCCCAGGGCGCGCAGGATTTCGCGTTTCTCCTGCGTCCCCGCCGCCGCATCGAGCGCCAGGCGCGCGTTGCGGTAGATGCGATGCATGAAGCGATATTGCTTCACCAGTTCCTTGTCGGCCTTGCGATACGCATAGGCCTCGCGCACCGCGGCGATGAGCGAGAGCGCGCCCATCAAAGTCACGAGCAGGCCGCGCGTGTCGTCGCTGAAGCCACGATGGAACAGCGCGAGCATCAGGCTGATGCCGATGCCGGCCCACAGGCACGCCGCGCCGAGCGCGCGCGTGCGGACATGGTGGCGTTCGCGCAGGACCGACTTGCGCTCGTAGTACGCCAATTGCCCCGATTGCCCGGGGCGCCCGACCCAGGCGTCGATGACTTCGGCGACGGCTTGCGCCGCATCGTCGGCATCGGGCGACGGTGTCGTGCGCGCCAGGCCCACCTGGCGCATGACATTGCGGATCCAGCCCAGCTCGACGTCCTGCTTCTGCATGAAGTTGTCGTGCGCGAACTCCGCATCGCCGGTGATCGTCAGGCCCGCGCGGCGCCAGAAGGTCTGCACGCGCAGGCCCTCGGCGAGCGCGCGATAGTCGATGTATTTGCGATGCCAGTCCCATCGGTGCGCGGCGAATGCGATGGCCAGGCCCGCGGCGAACAAACCGAGGAACACCCACAACATCAGGTCCGGCGCGCCCAAATCGGAATACAACAGCAACGCCAGGCCCATCGCGACGGCGAGCAGGTGGATCGCACGCATCGCCCACTGCGTGCGGCGCTGGAAGCGCACGGCGAGCGCGTCGGCTTCGCGCCACGTGCGTTCGGCCGGATCATCGCTGGCGGCGGGCAGCGCCTTTGGGTCGAGCGTATTGCGATCGATCTCGAAGGCCTGCATGCGCCGGAAGATGCGGTCGTATTCCGGTGGCGGCCCGGCGGAGAACGCGCGTTGGCCCGCGGTGGTGCGCCAGGTCGGCTCTCCGGTCTCGCCCGCCGGCAGGGACTTCCGGCGCCCCCGCCGTGCCGGCAACTCAGGCGGATGGGCACGATGGTGTTTGGTCGCGGGCGTCTGCGTGGCATCCCCGCTGCGACGCACGTGGAAATGCAGCACGAGGCTGTCGTCGTCGCCCGCGAGCATTTGCCGGAGGTTGTCCGTCGCGCGTCGCGCGCCCGGCACGGGGCCACCGAGGTAATACCGCACGATCTGCGCGGTTCCGCCCGTTCCGAATTCCTCGCGCCCGTCCCACAGGGCGAACAACACGTGGCAATGGTTCGCGACGAACAGGCCGGCATGCAGGTACTGGCGATCGCGCGCGGGGCCGGTGTTGCGCAACACATCCAGATCCGGTTCGACCAGCTTCAGCGGCACGGTCTCGGCGTCGATGAGCAAGCGCGCGAAATCGTGCTGCGATTGCGCGTTGGTGAAGTCGTCGCGATACAACTCGATCGGCAGCGGCAAGGGCACGACCAGGCGCGCACCGGCATCGAGCGCGATTTCCGCGACGAGCCGGTCGCCGCCTTCGGCGAGCGCGGAGACCACGACGAGGGCGAGGTCGGGATAACGCGCGCGCAACACCGCGAACGCTTCGCGCACCTGTGCGCGCAGTTGCGGCAATTGCGTGGGGTCCAGGTCACGATGACTCGTGACCCCGACGATCAGTTCGGTGCGTAGCGGTCCGCGCGTGCCCACGCCGTGGGCCAACGCCCACGGGCGCGGCCACCGGCCATGGCCTTACCAGACCAGGTCGTCGGGGACCTGGTATTGCGGATCGGCGTAGGGGTCGTCCTGGGCGGGCGCGTTGGGATCGACCTTCAGCGCGACGGCCGGCGCGAAGATGCCTTCGGCCTGCGCGAGCGTCGCGGCATCGACGAGCACGTAACGGCCGTCGTTCTGCACCACGCCGAGTTCGCCGGCGTTGAGCGCCTTCAATTGCGCTTCGGTCACGTAGATGCGCTTGATCTTGCCGCCATATTCGAAATGGCGCGCGATTTCCGCATCGGCCACGTTGAGCGCCTTGTCCTGGAGGAACGCGGTCAGCGCGGCCTTCGCTTCGCGACGCTGGCGCGCGGCTTCCTGCTTCTGCCGCTCGGCCTCGATGCGCTCGTCCTTCTCGCGTTGCGCGCGGATGGCGTACGCCTTCGCAAGGTCGATGTCTTCGCGCGTGCGCGGCTTGCCGTGCGCGGGCCGCGCATTCGCCTGCGCCGGCTTGCCGTGTTGGGGACGGCCTTGTCCTTGCGCCGGCTTGCCATGCGCAGGCTTGCCATGCGCAGGCTTCCCGCCCTGCCCCGGCTTCGCACCGTGCGCAGGCTTGGGCTGGCCGGCTTGCGGCGAGGGCTTGGGACGCTCGGGCTTCGGCGCGGGCTTGAAGCCCAGGCCGAGCAACTGGTTGCGCAGGGTTTCGCTCATTTCGGGACTGCGTGGGGGACGTGCGGTTGGACGGCGCCAAATATGCCGCATCGCGCGCGGCGATGCAGCCCCGATGCGTCAATAGTGGGGCGGCGGCGGTTCGTCCGCCGGATCGGCCATCTGGCTGGTGCGCGAGGATTTCATTTCCTCGAGCACGCGGCGGAACAACTCGGCGTTGCGGCTGGCTTCGATGCGGGCAGCCGCGAGGGCGTCGCTCATTTCGCCGAGCGCGCCCTCCAGGAAGGCGATGCGCGTTTCCAGTTCCACCACGCGCGCTTCGAGCGCATCGCCCTGGGTCATCGCATCAGGCCTTCGCTTCGGTGCGCAGGGAACGACCGCGCCCGATGCCGTAATACTGCAGGCCCGCGGCTTCGACTTCCTCGGGGTTGTAGAGATTGCGGCCGTCGAAGACGACCTTGTCCTTCAACGTTTTTGCGAGCTTGCCGAAGTCTGGGCTGCGGAACTGCTTCCACTCGGTGACCACGACGAGCGCATCGGCGTCGTGCAGCGCTTCGTTCGCCGTCGCGCACAGATGCAGGTCGTCGCGATTGCCGAAGATGCGGCGCGCTTCCTGCGTGGCTTCCGGGTCGAAGGCCCGCACGTGCGCGCCGGCTTCCCACAATTGCGCGAGCAGCGTGCGGCTGGAAGCGGCGCGCATGTCGTCGGTGTTCGGCTTGAACGCGAGGCCCCACACCGCGACCGTCTTGCCGGCCACGCCGTCGGGGAAATGGCGCTGCATCAATTCGAACAGGTGTTGCTTCTGCGCGGCGTTGACCGCTTCCACCGCGTCGAGCAGGCGCGGATTGCAGCCGTACTGTTGCGCGGTCCAGGCCAGCGCCTGCACGTCCTTGGGGAAGCACGAGCCGCCGTAACCGGCGCCCGGATAGATGAAATGCCAACCGATGCGCGGGTCCGAACCGATGCCCTGGCGCACGTGTTCGATGTCGGCGCCCACCTGCTCGGCGATGCACGCGATCTCGTTCATGAAGGAGATCTTGGTGGCCAGCATCGCGTTGGCCGCGTACTTGGTGAGCTCGGCCGAACGCACGTCCATCGCCACGATGCGTTCGTGGTTGCGATTGAACGGCGCGTACAGGCGCTTGAGTTTTTCCAGCGCCTGCGCGCTGTCGGTGCCGACGACGATGCGGTCGGGGCGCATGCAGTCGTTGACCGCGTCGCCTTCCTTGAGGAATTCGGGATTGCTCACGACGTCGAAGACGAGCGTCGTGCGGCGGTTGACCAGTTCCTGCGCGATCGCCGCGCGCACCTTGTCGGCGGTGCCGACCGGCACGGTCGACTTGTTCACCACCACCACCGCGCGCTGCACGTGCTGGCCGATGGTGCGTGCGACGTTGAGGACGTACTTGAGGTCGGCGCTGCCGTCTTCGTCCGGCGGCGTGCCGACGGCGATGAAGACGATGTCGCCGTGTTCGATCGCGGCGGCGGCATCGGTCGTGAAGTTCAGGCGGCCGGAGGCGTGGTTGGCCTTGACCATCGGCTCCAGGCCCGGCTCGTAGATCGGGATCACGCCGCGGTTGAGGCCCTCGACCTTGGCCTGGTCGATGTCGACGCAAACCACGTCGTGCCCGACTTCCGCCAGGCAGGTTCCGGTGACGAGTCCGACGTAGCCGGTACCGAAGATGGTGACGCGCATGGAATTCCCTGATGAGCTTGAATGGGCGGCATGGTCGCAGCCGCCATCGTCACGCCGCGGTGAAACCGCGGCGTGACCACGTCATTGCAGGCGGTTTACTGCTTCGGCGGCTGCACGATGTCGAGCAGTTCGACGTCGAACACCAGCGTGGCGTTCGGGCCGATCGGGCCGCCCGGCGTGCCCTTCTCGCCGTAGCCCAGGTTGCCCGGGATCCACAGCTTGAACTTGCTGCCCACCGGCATCAGCTGGATGCCTTCCTGCCAGCCCGGCACGACCTGGTCGAGCGGGAAGACGACCGGCTGGCCGCGATCGTAGGAGCTGTCGAAGGTCTTGCCGTCGAGCGTGGTGCCCTTGTAATGGACGCGGACGACGTCGCCGGCCTTCGGCTTCGGGCCCTTGCCTTCGGTCACGACCTGGTACTGCAGGCCGGAGGCCGTGGTCTGCACGCCCGGCTTCTTCGCGTTGTCGGCGAGGAACTTCTTGCCGGCTTCGAGGTTGTTCTTGGCGTCGGCTTCGGCCTTGGCCACCGCCTTCTGCTGCATCTTCTCCCCGAAGGCTTCGCTGGTCTGGCGCGCCTGGTCTTCGGTCATCAGCAGCTTCTCGCCCTTGAGCGTGGACTTGACCGCCTTGGAGATGACGTCGAAGTCGACTTCATCCTTGATCGGCTCCAGCTGCTTGCCCAGCGCCATGCCGACCATGTAGCTCACGCGGTCCTTTTCGGTGGGCAGGCCGGCGATCTGCGCGCTCTTGGCGCCCGTGGAGGCGGCGGCGGGGGCGTTGGCGTCGGTCTTTTCCGGCGGTTTGCAGCCGGCGGCGAAGGCCGCGGCGGCGGCGGCGGTGAGGACGAGTGCGTGGCGCATGGACAGCTTCATCGTTGGGCGCTCCAGGAAATCGATCGGGGAAAGGAAAAAGGAAAAGTCGGGGAAATCGAAGGGGTCATTCGACGCCGAGCAGTTCGACATCGAACACGAGCGTCGCGTTCGGGCCGATGTTGCCATCGGGCATGCCCGATGCGCCGTAAGCCAGCGCGCCGGGGATCCAGAACCGGTACTTGCCGCCGACCGGCATCATCGCCAGGCCTTCGCTCCAGCCGGGAATGACCTGGGCGAGCGAGAACGTGCGCGGCTGGCCGTCGCTGGTGCTGTCGAATTCGGTGCCGTCGAGCAAGGTGCCGCGATAGAGCACGCGCACGCGGTCGCCCGGCATCGGGCGCTGGCCCGCGCCCTGGCGCAGGATCATGTACTGCAGGCCGGATTTCGTCGTGAACACGCCTTTCTGCGCCTTGTTCTTCGCGAGGAAATCGGCGCCGGCCTTCTCGTTGTCGACCGCGCCCTGCTGCGAACGCGCGACGGCGAGGGAATTGAGCTTGGTATCGAAGTCCTGGCGCACGATGGTCGCCTCCTCGGCGCTCATCAACGGCTTGCCGCCGGAGAACGCGGTGCGCATCGCCTGCAGCAGGACGGGGATGTCGATTTCGTCCTGGAACGGCGCCAGGCGGCGGCCCCATTCGATGCCGACGAGCAGGCCGACGTCGGTCTTCGAAACATCGGGCAGCTTCGCGTCGGGCTGCTTGCGCGCGGTGACGCGCGCCATGAGTTGTTCGCCCGTCTTGCGCGCGGTGGCTTCGTCGATCAGCGGCGGTTTGCCGGCCATCGCGTTGCGCAGCGCGCGATCGAACGCGGCGATGTCCACGTCGGGGCCGATGGGCGCATTGGATTCGGCGATGTCCATGCCGACCATGTAGCTCACCTTGTCGCGCTCGGTGACCAGCTTCGTCTTGTCCTGCGCATGCGCCGACAGTGCGATCAGTGCCAGCAACGCGGCGATGCCGCGCACGAAACCCTTCATCCGGTGGAACTCCTTTCGTGTGGTGCCGGGGGAACGCGCCCTGGGCGCGCCGGGCGGCCGCGCATTGTCGGTGCCCGCGGGTCTTCACGGCAAACCTCCCCGAAGGGAAATGGTTCAGGCCCGCGGGCCCTGCCGGTCGTCGGCGTATGCCTTTAGTTGGGTCACTTGGTTGTTGACCGGGGGAATGGTGGTGTTATAGTTGCCTACAACACCGATCACCCAGAGCAGGACGCCCACCATGAACCGCAAGCTCCACAACACGGTCACCGCGCTGTTCGCGACCTCGGGGCTCCTCGTGCTGAGCCTGATGGCGGCGAATCCTGCCCCCTCGGCCCGCGAAAACGTCATCGCCCCCGTCGTGCAACCGGCCGCGGTCCACGCGCCGGCCGACGCGAAGCTGGCGAAGATCGTCGCCGAAGGCCGCCACGCCGCCGCTGCCGCCAAGCGCATCGAAGCACGCGCCCAGCAGCTGCAGGCCAATCTTGCGAAAACGAAGGACGACGGCCAGGCGGTCGGCGAAGTCTTCGGTTTCGTGGCCGAAGCCGCGACGCTCGCCGCGCTCGCCGCCGCGATGGACGGGATGGAAAACCCGGACACCTTCGCCGCGGTCGAGCCGGCCGACGCCGAGCAGGCCAAGCCCACCCCCAAGCGTGCATTCGGCCGCCAGTCGGTCGCGATGCCCTTCTTCTCCTTTGCGCCGCGAGGCTGAACCAATGACCGCAATCGAATGGAGCGACGGCGCTCCCATCTACCGCCAGCTGAAGGAACGCGTCGTGGCGATGCTGCTCGACGGGATCCTGAAGCCGGGGGACGCACTGCCCTCGGTGCGCCAGGTGGCCGCCGAATACCAACTCAACCCAATCACCGTCTCGCGCGCCTACCAGGAGCTCGCGGACGAAGCCATCGTCGAAAAACGCAGGGGTCTCGGCATGTACGTCACGGAAGGTGCGTCGGAAAAACTGCTTGGCAGCGAGCGCGAGCGCTTCCTGCGCGAGGAATGGCCGCTGGTGCTCGAACGCATCCAGCGCCTGGGCCTCTCGCTGGATCGCCTGTTGCGCAACGCCGCCCCGAACGGAGGCCAGGCATGAACGTCGCCGTGGAAACCCAGTCCGTCGTCAGCGCACGCAACCTGCGCAAGGCATACAAGAACAAGGTCGCGCTGGACAACACCGCGTTCGAGATCCCGCAGGGCCGCATCGTCGGTCTCATCGGCCCCAACGGCGCCGGCAAGACCACCGCGCTGAAGGCGCTGCTCGGCCTGATCCCGTTCGAAGGCGACCTGCGCGTCCTCGGCCGCGACCCGCGCACCGAACGCGACGCGCTGATGAACGATGTGTGCTTCATCGCCGACGTCGCGGTGCTGCCGCGCTGGATCCGCGTGCGCGAAGCGATCGAGTTCGTCGCCGGCGTGCATCCGCGCTTCGACCGTGCGCGCTGCGAACGCTTCCTCGCCAACACCCAGCTCAAGCCCAACATGAAAGTGCGCGAGCTGTCCAAGGGCATGATCGTGCAGTTGCACCTGGCCCTGGTGATGGCGATCGACGCCAAGCTGCTCGTGCTCGACGAGCCCACGCTCGGCCTGGACATCCTGTATCGCAAGCAGTTCTACCAGCGCCTGCTGGAGGATTACTTCGACGAGAACAAGACCATCGTGATCACCACCCACCAGGTCGAGGAGATCGAACACATCCTCACCGACGTGATGTTCATCCGCGACGGCAAGATCGTGTTGTCCGCGCCGATGGACGAAGTGGGCCAGCGTTACGTGGAAGTCCTCGTCAACGCCGATCGTACCGAGGAAGCACGCACCCTGCGCCCGATCGACGAGCGCAGCCTGCCGTTCGGCAAGACGGTGATGTTGTTCGACGGCGTCGAACAAAACCGCCTCGCCGGCCTGGGCGAAACCCGCACGCCGGGCCTCGCCGACCTGTTCGTCGCCACCATGAAGGGCACCTACGCATGAACGCATCCACCTTTGATGGCGAACCGCGCCGCGCACCCGTGGCCGCGCCCCACCCCACCCACAAGCTCAAGCTGCTGTTGCGCCGCGAGTTCTGGGAGCACAAGGGCGGGTTCTTCTGGGCGCCGATCTGGGCCGGCGGTATTTCGGTCGTGCTCGCGCTGATGGCGCTGCTGGTGGCCGAAGTCGGCGCACGCAAGGCGCTGGCCGCCGGCAAGCTCCACGGCGACAGCATCCAGATCAACGGACTGAACTTCGGGCACCTCACCGACAAGATGAGCGCGGGCGACCTGGAACAGTGGAGCAAGGCGGTCGACGCTTCGCTGCTCGTTTCCTCGCTGTGGCCCTTCATCGTGCTGGGCTTCGTGGTGTTCTTCTACTGCCTCGGCGCGCTGTACGACGAGCGCAAGGACCGCAGCGTGCTGTTCTGGAAGTCGCTGCCAGTGTCCGATCGCGACACCGTGTTGTCGAAGGCCGCCAGCGCGTTGGTCGTCGCACCGGTGATCGCCACGGGCGTCGCCATCGCCACGATGTTCGCCTTCGGCCTGGTCGTCACGCTGGTCATGCCGATGCACGGCCTCAACCCCTTCACCTTCTACTGGGGCATGGGCCATCCGCTGCAGGTCGCCGGCACGCTGGTCGCCGCGATCCCGGTGTACGCCGCATGGGCCCTGCCGACGGTCGGCTGGCTGATGCTCTGCTCGGCGTGGGCGCGCTCCAAGCCCTTCCTGTGGGCGGTGATGATCCCCGTGTTCGCCGGCATCTTCGTGGCCTGGTTCGACGTGATGAACATCTTCAACCTCGACACCGGCTGGTTCTGGCAGCACATCGTGCTTCGCTCGCTGACCTCGGTCTTCCCGGGCATGTGGATGACGGCGCAGAACGTGCACATCGACAACCCCGCCGACTTCAACGTGCTGTCCCACATCCAGAGCATGTACTCGGTGTTCGGAACGCTGCAGATGTGGATCGGCGCCGCGGTCGGCATCGCAATGATCGTCGCGGCCATCCGCCTGCGCCGCTGGCGCGACGACAACTGATCCCTGGAAAGGATGCTGTACCCCCACTCGCCCCGGCTCGCGCCGGGGCATTTTTTTTCAGCCGCCGCCGCCCGCGCCGCCGGCGCCGATGCCGCCCTTGGTCAGCGCCGCCGGATCGAGCAGCGCCTTGAGCTTCGCCGCCGGCAGACCGCTCATTTCCAGCGCGACATCGAACACCGGACGCTTCTCGGCATACGCACGCTTGGCGATCGCCGCGGCCTTCTCGTAACCGATCACCGGATTGAGCGCCGTCACCAGGATGGGATTGCGGCCGAGTGCTTCGTCGACCTTGTCCTTGCGCACCTTGAGCCCGTCGATCGCCGAATCGGCCAGCAGGCGCATCACGCTCGACAGCAGGCGGATCGAATCGAGCAGGTTCGCGCCGATCAAGGGCAGCATCACGTTGAGTTGGAAGTTGCCCGACGCACCGGCGATCGTCACCGTCGCGTGTTGCCCCATCACCTGCGCGCACACCATGCACGTGGCTTCGGGGATCACCGGGTTGACCTTGCCCGGCATGATCGAACTGCCGGGTTGCAGCGCAGGCAATTCGATTTCGCCCAGGCCCGCGAGCGGACCGGCGTTCATCCAGCGCAGGTCGTTGGCGATTTTCATCAGCGCGACGGCGAGCGTGTTGAGCTGGCCCGAGAGTTCCACCGCGTCGTCCTGCGAAGCGATGCCTTCGAACTTGTCGGCCGCCGATTCGAAACGCGTCCCCGACAGATCCGACAAAGCCTTCGCCATGCGCTTGCCGAAGCGCGGATCGGCGTTGATGCCCGTGCCGATCGCGGTGCCGCCGATCGGCAGCCGTCGCACGCGCTTGCCGGCATCGACCAGGCGCTCGCGCGCCGAGGCCAACTGCGAAGCCCACGCACCGAATTCCTGTTCGAAGGTGAGCGGCATCGCATCCATCAGGTGCGTGCGGCCGGTCTTGACGACCTTGCCGTTCGCGCGGCCCTTGCGCTCGATCGTGCGCCGCAGGTGGTCGAGCGCGGGCAGCAGGTCGTCGATGACGGCCAGTTGCGCGGAAACGCGGATCGCCGTGGGAATGACGTCGTTCGAGCTCTGCCCGAGGTTCACGTCGTCGTTGGGATGCACCGCCTTGCCGGCCTGCGAGGCGAGCGCGGCGATCACCTCGTTGGCGTTCATGTTGCTCGAAGTACCCGAGCCGGTCTGGTAGACGTCGATCGGGAAGTGCGCGTCCCACGTGCCTTCGGCCACCGCGAGCGCCGCCGCGCGGATCGCCGCGGCCTGGCGTTTGGGCAGCAGGCCCAGCCCGGCGTTGACGTCGGCGGCCGCGGCCTTGATGAGCCCGAGCGCGCGGATGAACCCGCGCGGCATCGGGCGCCCGGAAATCGGGAAGTTCTGCACCGCGCGCTGGGTCTGCGCACCCCACAGCGCGTCGGCCGGAACGCGAAGTTCGCCCATGCTGTCGTGTTCGATGCGCTCGCCGCGCTTGCCTGCCGATCGGGTGTTTCGCGTCGCCATCTCGGGCTCCTGGGGGCGGTCGGCGGGAGCATACGCCCGCAAGCGTTTAAACTTGCGCGCTCCCTGGCCCCGAAACCGCCTGAAATGACCGACGCCCCGCTGCTCGCCCTGTCCCCGCTCGACGGCCGCTATGCGGGCAAGGTCGACGCGCTGCGCCCGATCTTCTCCGAGTACGGGCTGATCAAGGCGCGCGTACGGGTGGAAGTGCAGTGGCTGCTCGCGCTGGCCGACGAGGCCGGCGTCGTGGAACTTCCCGCTTTCGACGCGGCCGCGCGCAAGCGCCTGCAGGCCCTGGCCGACGACTTCTCCGTCGCCAACGCCGCGCGCGTGAAGGACATCGAGCGCACGACGAACCACGACGTCAAGGCGGTCGAATACTTCATCAAGGAAACGCTGAAGGACGATGCTGCCCTCGGCCCCGCGCTGGAGTTCGTCCACTTCGCCTGCACCAGCGAAGACATCAACAACCTCTCCTACGCCCTGATGTTGCGCGAAGCGCGCGACACGGTGCTGCTGCCCAAGCTCGACGAGCTGATCGGCAAGCTGCGCACGATGGCGCACGAACTCGCCGCGCTGCCGATGCTCTCGCGCACGCACGGGCAGACCGCTTCGCCCACGACGGTGGGCAAGGAAATCGCGAACGTCGTCGCGCGCCTGGATCGCCAGCGCAGCGTGCTGGCCGCACTGCCGATGCCGGGCAAGATCAACGGCGCCGTCGGCAACTACAACGCACACGTCAGCGCGTACCCGGAAGTCGACTGGCCGAAGCTCGCGCAGGGCTTCGTCGCCTCGCTCGGCCTGGACTTCCAGCCCTACACCACGCAGATCGAACCGCACGACGGCGTCGCCGAACTGTGCGATGCGTGCAAGCGCATCGACACGATCGCCATCGACCTGTGCCGCGACATCTGGGGCTACATCTCGCTGGGTTACTTCAAGCAGGCGGTGAAGGCCGGCGAAGTGGGCAGCTCGACGATGCCGCACAAGGTCAATCCGATCGACTTCGAAAACGCGGAAGGTAACTTCGGCATCGCCAATGCGCTGTTCGAACACTTCGCGGCCAAGTTGCCGATCAGCCGCTGGCAGCGCGATCTCACCGATTCGACGGTGCTGCGCGCGCTCGGCACCGCCTTCGGCCATTCGATGATCGGTTTCGACGCGCTGCTGCGCGGGCTGAACAAGCTCAGCACGAATCCCGACCGCCTGGCCGCCGACCTCGACGCCGCGTGGGAAGTGCTCGCCGAAGCGGTGCAGACGGTGATGCGCCGCCACGGACTGCCCAATCCTTACGAACAGCTCAAGGCGCTCACGCGCGGCCAGGGCATCACGGCCGAGTCGATGAAGACCTTCATCGCCTCGCTCGACCTGCCGGAGGATGCTCGCGAGCGACTGGCGCTACTCACGCCCGCGACCTACATCGGTCTGGCGCAACGCCTGGCGAAGGACATCTGATCGACGACGAGGGAGGTGGCGCGATGCGGATGCTGGTCAACATCGACGTCCCCGAGATCGCCACGGCCGAGCGTTTCTATGGCGAAGCCTTCGGCCTGCGCCGCGGCCGCAGCTTCGGCCACGACGCACTGGAACTGCTCGGTGGCGATGTCCCGATCTACCTGCTCCACAAGGCGGCCGGCACGATCGGCGCCGGTGCCGCGGCGCGCGACTATCTGCGGCATTGGACGCCCGTGCATGTCGATGTCGTGGTCGACGACCTCGACGCGGCATTGATCCGCGCGGTCGCCGCCGGCGCGGTGCAGGAAGGCGCCGTGCGCGAAGCCGGTTGGGGGCGCATCGTGCAACTGGCCGATCCGTGGGGACACGGATGGTGCCTGCTGCAATTCCTCGGCCGCGGTTATGACGAGATCGCCACGCAATGAAACGCAACAAAGCCATGCCCTTCGAAGTCGACGCCACGCATCTGCCGCCGCTGGGCATGCCGCCGGAGGTGTTCCTGCGCGATTACTGGCAGAAACGCCCCCTGCTCATCCGCAATGCGTTTCCAGGTTTCGTTTCGCCGATCGCACCCGAAGACCTCGCGGGCCTGGCGTGCGAAGAGGCGGCGTTGTCGCGGCTGATCGCGCACGACCGCGCGGGCGATTCGTGGATGGTGCGGCACGGGCCCTTCGAAGAGGAGCTGTTCCCGCAACTGGGCGATCACGACTGGACGCTGCTGGTGCAGGACGTCGACAAGTGGGACGCCGATGTCGCGGCCTTGTTGCCGGCCTTCGGTTTCCTGCCGCGCTGGCGCATCGACGACATCATGGTGTCCTTCGCGGCCACCGGTGGTTCGGTCGGCGCGCACGTCGACCAATACGACGTGTTCCTGCTGCAGGCGCACGGCCATCGCCGCTGGCAGATCGATGCCGGGCACAAGCCCGACATCGCGTTCCGCGACGACGTGGAACTCAAACTGCTGCGCGATTTCAACCCGACGCACGATTGGATCCTCGCGCCGGGCGACATGCTCTACCTGCCGCCCGGCGTGCCGCACCACGGCGTCGCCGAGGATCCGTGCCTGACCTTCTCCATCGGCATGCGCGCGCCGTCCACGGCCGAGTTGCTCGGCGACTTCGTCGACACGCTCGCCGCCGACGCCGACGAATCGCTGCGCTACGCCGATCCCGACCTCACCGTTCCGTCCGATCCGAACGAAATCGACGCCGCCGCGATGGACCGCGCCGTCGCCGCGCTGAATGCCTTGCGCATGAACGACCCCGAGCGCCTGGGCGATTGGTTCGCGCGTTTCGCAACGCTCTACCGCGCCGCCGGCGAAGTGCAGGCGCCCGACGCCACGCCCTCGCGCATCGAACTGGAGTGGGACCTGGGCCAAGGCGCGCGCCTGTCGCGCCATCCGTGGTCGCGGGCCGTATGGCGCCGCGCCGGCAAGGGCGCGCATCTGTTCGTCAGCGGCCTGGCCTTCGCCATGCCCGTGAAGGACGCGAAGACATTGGCGGGCGCCGACACGCTGGAAGGTCGGCAATACGCGTCCCTTTCGCAGGCCGGACGCGATGCGGTCTTTGCGTTGGTGGAAGCAGGGCATTACCGGATGCTGATCGACGAGGACGAGTGACCGCCATGGACAGCGAGCCCAGCCAACCCTTCCGCATCGAGGCCGTCGAGTACGAAGCGGCCCTCAACCAGCTGCGCGCGGTGCGGGAGATCGTGTTCGTCGAAGAGCAGCAAGTGCCGCTCGACCTGGAATGGGACGAACTCGACCCGCACTGCGTGCACGTACTCGCGCGCGCGCTCGACGGCACGGCCATCGGCACCGGCCGCCTGACGCCCGAGCACAAGATCGGCCGCATGGCGGTCCTGCGCGAATGGCGCGGCAAGGGCGTGGGCGATGCGATGCTGCTGGCGTTGATCGAGCAGGCCAGGCAGCGCGGATGGCGCGAGATCTCCCTGCACGCGCAGACCCCGGCGATCCCGTTCTACCTCCGCCACGGCTTCCTGCCCTACGGCGAGCGCTTCTGGGAAGCGGGCATCGAGCACCAATCCATGCGCCGCATGCTCGGCGGCCCGGCGGCGGTGGAACATCGCGATGCGGCGATCGAGACCATCGTGGACATCGTGCGCGACGCGCGCCGCAGCCTGTGGCTCTACACCCGCGACCTCGACCCGGGCCTGTTCGATGCGCCGCCGGTGATCGACGCGCTGCGCCGGTTCGGCACCGCCGGGCGCGGCAACGAGCTGCGCGTGCTGCTGCAGGATGCGACCGCCCCGCAGCGCGGGCACGCACCGCTACTCGCGCTGGCCCAGCGCCTGCCCAGCGTCTTTTTGTTCCGCGAAGTCGACGATCCGGTCGACAAGGCCTACCCCTCCGCGTACCTGGCCAACGACCTCGGCGGTTATTACTTCCGCGCCCTGGGCCACCGCTTCGATGGCGAGGCCGATCTCCATGCGCCGGGCCGCGCGCGGCAGTTGCGCGGGGCGTTCATGGCGGTGTGGGAACGCGCGCGACCGGTGAGCGAGTACCGCGCATTGGGCATCTGACGCGTCCCATCCTGTTCATTTGGGTGCAGGGCTCTGATTCGCAGGGCTATAATTCCCGGCCTTTCGCGCCTCGTTCGCCTGATCGGACTTGAGCGCGCACCCGCTTGCCCCCATCGAAGAGCTTCCCGACCGCATTGTGGACAGTCTCCTGAAGCAGTTTGCGCAGTCCTCCCAACTCGGCGCCAACGCCGCCTATCTCGAGGACCTGTACGAGCAGTACCTGGTCTCCCCCGAGTCGGTCGGGCCGAAATGGAAGTCGTATTTCGACGGCCTCAAGGGTCGCGAAGCCGGTGACGTCCCCCACAGCGTGGTGATGGAACAGGTTGCCGAAGCCGGCCGTCGCGCCGCGCGCGGCCTGCTCGACGCACCGCCCGCCGCCGGCGCGGGCGATGCCCGCGAGCGTTCGGTCGGCCGCCTGATCACCGCCTACCGCTCGCGCGGCCACCTGCAGGCCAACCTCGATCCCCTGGGCATGGCCGTCAAACCCGATGCGCCGGACCTGGCGCTGGGCTTCCACCACCTGTCCGAAGGCGACCTCGACGCCGAGTTCTCCACCGGCGGGCTGGCCGGCAAGCCGCGCATGAAGTTGCGCGACATCGTCGGCGTGCTCAAGTCCACGTACACCGGCCCGATCGGCGTGGAGTACATGCACATCACCGACGTCGAACAACGTCGCTGGATGCAGGAACGCCTGGAAACCGCGGGCGGCAACTACGGCCGCACGCCCGAGCAGAAGGCCCGGATCCTGGAGCGCCTCACGGCCGCCGAAGGCCTGGAGCGTTATCTCCACACCAAATACGTCGGCCAGAAGCGCTTCTCGCTGGAAGGCGGCGACAGCCTGATCCCGATGCTCGACGTGATCATCCGTCGCGGCGGCGGGGACGGCGTGCGCGAAGTCGTGATGGGCATGGCCCACCGCGGCCGCCTCAACGTGCTGGTCAACACGCTCGGCAAGCCGCCGCGCAAGCTGTTCGACGAATTCGAAGGCAAGTTCGAACACGACGACCGCGCGCACTCGGGCGACGTGAAGTACCACATGGGCTTCTCCGCCGACGTCGCCTCCTCCGGCGGCCCGGTGCACCTGGCCCTCGCGTTCAATCCCTCGCACCTGGAAATCGTCGACCCGGTGGTCGTCGGTTCGGTGCGCTCGCGCCAGATGCGCCGCAAGGACACCGAACGCAAGTCCGTCCTGCCGATCCTGATGCACGGCGACGCCGCGTTCGCCGGCCAGGGCGTGGTGATGGAACTGTTCCAGATGTCGCAGGCCCGCGGCTTCAACGTGGGCGGCACGCTGCACATCGTCATCAACAACCAGGTCGGCTTCACCACCAGCGCCGCCGAAGACGCGCGCTCGACGCTGTACTGCACGGACGTGGCCAAGATGGTCGGCGCGCCGGTGCTGCACGTGAATGGCGATGATCCCGAAGCCGTCGCCTTCGTCGCCGAGCTTGCCTACGACTTCCGCCAGCGCTTCCTCAAGGATGTCGTGGTCGACCTGGTCTGCTACCGCCGCCACGGCCACAACGAAGCCGACGAGCCGGCGGCGACGCAGCCGCTGATGTACCAGAAGATCCGTGCGATGAAGACCACGCGCGAGCTCTACGCCGCGCGCCTGGACGCCGCCGGCGACATCAAGGCCGATCAGTCGCAGGCGATGGTCGACGCGTACCGCAACAAGCTCGATGCCGGCGAAGTCACCACCGAAGTCGTCGAAGTCACCAACGACGAGTTCGCCGTCGACTGGTCGCGCTTCAAGGGCAAGCTGTCCGATCCCGTCGACACGAAGGTGGCGCGCAAACAGATCGACAAGCTCGCCGCGCAGATCAACACGATTCCCGACACGGTCAAGCTGCATCCGCGCGTGGCGAAGATCTACGAAGACCGCCGCAAGATGGCGGCCGGCGAACTCCCGGGCGACTGGGGCTTCGCGGAAAACCTCGCGTACGCCACGCTGCTGACCGAAGGCAACAAGCTGCGCCTGGTCGGCCAGGACTGCGGCCGCGGCACGTTCTTCCACCGCCACGCGATCCTGCACGACCAGAACACCGACGCCTATTACCTGCCGCTGCGCGAACTGGTCGCGGACAAGAAGGACGTCGCGATCATCGACTCGCTGCTCAGCGAGGAAGCGGTGATGGCGTTCGAATACGGCTACGCCACCGCCGATCCCATGACGCTCGACATCTGGGAAGCGCAGTTCGGCGACTTCGCCAATGGCGCGCAGGTGGTCATCGACCAGTTCCTGTCGTCGGGCGAAGCCAAGTGGGGCCGCCTGTGCGGTCTTGCGCTCTTCCTGCCGCACGGCTACGAAGGCCAGGGCCCGGAGCACAGCTCCGCACGCCTGGAACGCTTCCTGCAGTTGTGCGCGCTCGACAACATGGTCGTCTGCACGCCGACCACGCCGGCGCAGGCCTTCCACATGATCCGCCGCCAGCAGCGCATGGATACGCGCAAGCCGCTCGTGGTCATGACGCCCAAGTCGCTGCTGCGCCACAAGCTCGCGGTGTCTTCGCTGGACGAACTGGCGAACGGCAAGTTCCAGGAACTGATCCCCGCCAGCAACATCCCGTCGAAGGCCGCCGACCTGAAGAAGGTCAAGCGCGTCGTCGTGTGCGGCGGCAAGGTGTACTACGACCTGATCGAAGAAGCGCAAAAGCGCGGGATCACGGACGTGGCGATCGTGCGCGTCGAACAGTTGTATCCCTTCCCGCGCACGCAGCTCATCGCCGAACTGCAACGCTTCCCGTCGGCCACCGAAGTGGTGTGGTGCCAGGAAGAACCGCAGAACCAGGGTGCGTGGTACCAGATCCAGCACCACCTGCGTTTCTGCCTGCAGCCGAAGCAGACGCTCAATTACGCCGGTCGCCTGCGGTCGCCCTCGCCCGCAGCGGGCCATCTTGCCGAACACGTCGCCGAGCAGACCGCGCTCGTCGCCGATGCACTGGTCAATCCGGTGCATGGCGACGCGTGCCCGGAATGATCGCTCGCAATCCTCATCGAACCCAGGACGCCTGATATGGCCATCGAAGTCAAAGTTCCGGTCCTTCCCGAATCCGTTTCCGACGCGACCATCGCCAGCTGGCACAAGAAGGCCGGTGAAGCGGTCAAGCGCGACGAAAACCTGCTGGACCTGGAGACCGACAAGGTCGTGCTGGAAGTGCCCTCTCCCGTCGACGGCGTGCTGAAGGAAATCAAGTTCGAAGAAGGCGCGACCGTGACCTCGCAACAGGTCATCGCCGTGATCGAGGAAGGCGCCGCTGCCGCCGCGACGCCGGCGAAGGCCGAAGCGCCGAAGGCTGAAGCACCCAAGGCCGAAGCACCGAAGGCTGCCGCTGCGAAGGCCGCGCCGGCACCGGCCGCCGCCACCGGCGAACTCCCGCCGGGCGCGCGCTTCACCGCCGCCTCCGAAGGCATCGATCCGGCGCAGGTCGAAGGCACCGGCCGCCGCGGCGCGGTGACCAAGGAAGACCTCGTCAACTACGCGAAGGCCGGCGGCACCGTCGCCGCTTCCGCGCGCCCGGAACAGCGCGTGCCGATGACGCGCATGCGCGCGCGCATCGCCGAGCGCCTGATGCAGTCGAAGAATTCCATCGCGATGCTGACGTCCTTCAACGAGGTCAACCTCGCGAAGGTCATGCAGATGCGCAAGGACCTCGGCGAACAATTCGAGAAGGCCAACGGCATCAAGCTCGGCTTCATGAGCTTCTTCGCCAAGGCCGCCGCCAACGCGCTCGCGCGCCACCCGGCCGTCAACGCGTCGGTCGACGGCAACGACGTCATCTACCACGGCTACGCCGACATCTCGATCGCGGTGTCGACCGAGAAGGGCCTGGTCACGCCGGTGCTGCGCAACGTCGAGCGCATGGGCTTCGCCGAAATCGAAGCGGGCATCGCGGCCTACGCGAAGGCCGCGCGCGAAGGCGGCCTGAAGCTGGAAGACCTGCAGGGCGGCACGTTCACGATCACCAACGGCGGCACCTTCGGTTCGTTGATGTCCACGCCGATCGTCAACCCGCCGCAGAGCGCGATCCTCGGCATGCACGCCATCAAGGAACGCGCGATCGTCGAGAACGGCGCCGTCGTCGCCGCGCCGATGATGTACATCGCGCTGAGCTACGACCACCGCATCATCGACGGTAAGGACGCGGTGCTCTTCCTGGTCGACATCAAGAACCAGCTCGAAAATCCGCACCGCATGCTGTTGGGGATGTAATCGACATGGCAGACAACTACGACGTCATCGTCATCGGTGCCGGCCCCGCCGGTTACCACGCTGCGATTCGTGCCGCGCAACTCGGCCTGAAGACCGCGTGCATCGACGCCGCGCTCGGCAAGGACGGCAAGCCCGCCCTCGGCGGCACCTGCCTGCGCGTGGGCTGCATCCCGTCCAAGGCGCTGCTCGACAGCTCGCGCCAGTACTGGAACCTCACCCACCTGTTCGGCGAACACGGCATCACCGCGTCCAATCCGGCGATCGACATCGGCACGATGATCGGTCGCAAGGACAAGATCGTGAAGCAGTTCACCGGCGGCATCGCGATGCTGTTCAAGGCGAACAAGGTCACGCCGTTCTACGGTTTCGGCCAGCTGCAACCGGGCAATATCGTCACCGTCAAGCAGCACGATGGTTCGACCGTCGAGCTCAAGGGCACGAACGTGGTGATCGCCGCGGGTTCGGATTCGATCGAACTGCCGTTCGCGAAGTTCGACGGCAAGACGATCGTCGACAACGTCGGCGCGCTCGATTTCACCGAAGTGCCCAAGCGCCTGGGCGTGATCGGCGCCGGCGTGATCGGCCTGGAACTGGGCTCGGTGTGGAAGCGCCTGGGCTCCGAAGTGACGATCCTCGAAGCGCTGCCGGATTTCCTGGCCGCCGCCGACGCGGAAGTCGCCAAGACCGCCGCACGCGAATTCAAGAAGCAGGGCCTGGACATCCGCCTCGGCGCGAAGGTGTCGAAGGCCGAAGTGAAAAAGAACGAAGTCGTCCTCACCTACACCGACGCCAAGGGCGAACAGACGATCACCGTCGACAAGCTGCTGGTGTCGGTCGGCCGTCGCGCCGCGACCAAGGGCCTGCTCGCCGACGGCACGGGCGTCAAGCTCGATGCGCGCGGCATGATCGAAGTCGACGAGCATTGCCACACGGGCGTTGACGGCGTGTGGGCCGTCGGCGATTGCGTGCGCGGCCCGATGCTCGCGCACAAGGGCTTCGAGGAAGGCATCGCGGTGGCCGAGTTGATCGCGGGCCTGCCGGGCCACGTCAACCTCGACACGATTCCGTGGGTCATCTACACCGAACCGGAAATCGCCTGGGTCGGCAAGACCGAAGAACAGCTCAAGGCCGACGGCACGCCGTACAAGGCGGGCAGCTTCCCGTTCGCGGCGTTGGGCCGCGCGGTGGCGATGGCGGAGCCCGCGGGCTTCGTGAAAGTCCTCGCGCACGCGGAAACCGACCGCATCCTCGGCATGCACCTGGTCGGCGTGAACGTCTCCGAGCTCGTGCACGAAGGCGTGCTCGCGATGGAGTTCAGCGGCTCGGCCGACGACCTCGCCCGCATCTGCCACGCGCATCCGACGCTGTCGGAAGCGGTGCACGACGCGGCGATGGCAGTGCACAAACGCGCCATCCACAAGGCGAACTAAGCCGTACCAAGGAGGCGTTGCGATGGTCGATACAAACCCCATCCGCAACGTCTCCGATACCGCGCTCTGGGTCGCGACCTATCGCGCGATGGAAACCGAGCGCGCCGATGCGCTCTTCCATGATCCCTATGCGCGCCGCCTCGGCGGCGCGCGCGGGCAGGCGATCGTCGAAGCGCTGCCCGATGGTTCGCAGACGAGCTGGCCGCTCGTCGTCCGCACGTCGGTGATGGACGACATCGTGCTGCGCCTGGTGCGCAGCGGCGCGAAGACGATCCTGAATCTCGCCGCGGGCCTCGACGCGCGTCCCTATCGCCTCGATCTCCCTTCCGACCTGCGCTGGCTGCACGTCGACATGCCGGAGATGGTCGACTACTTCCGCACCGGCATGGCCGGCGAAACGCCGAAGTGCCGGCTCGAATTCATTCCCGCCGATCTGCGCGATGCGAACACGCGTCGCGAAGTCTTCGCCAAGGCCGCCGAAGAAGGCCCGGTGTTCGCGATCACCGAAGGCCTGTTGATTTACCTGGAAGCCAGCGACGTCACCGCACTCGCACGCGACCTGCACGACATCGCGAAGGCGCGCTGGTGGTTGATGGACCTGGCTTCGCCGCGCCTGCTGAAGATCCTCGAAAAGCGCTGGTCGCCGACGTTGAAGAGCGGCAACGCGCCTTTCCGCTTCGGCCCGGCCGAGGGCACGGCGTTCTTCAAGGACGCCGGCTGGCGCGAAAGCGAATGGCATTCCACCTGGACCGACGCGATGCGCCTGAATCGCAAACCCAAGGGCGCGGCGTTCTGGAACTTCCTGCTGAACATCTCGCCGCGCAAGCAGCGCGAAGCACAACTGCGCATGTCCGGCATCGCGCTGCTGGAGTCGGATTGATGCGCTCGGTGTGCGTGTACTGCGGGTCGAACAACGGCGCGCGCCCCGCATACGCAGACAAAGCCACGGCGCTGGGCACGCGCCTGGCGCGCGAAGGGCTTGCGGTGGTTTACGGCGGCGGCAACGTCGGCCTGATGGGCGTCGTCGCCGATGCCGCGCTCGCTGCCGGCGGCGAAGTGATCGGCGTGATCCCCGAACAACTCGTCGGCTGGGAAGTCGCGCATCGCGGCCTGACGCGCCTGGAGGTCGTCGCCAACATGCACGAGCGCAAGGCGCGCATGTTCGACCTGAGCGATGCCTTCGTCGCCCTGCCCGGCGGCTTCGGCACGCTGGACGAAATGTTCGAGATGCTCACCTGGCGCCAGCTCGGCCTGGGCGACAAGCCCTGCGCCTTCCTCGACGTCGAAGGCTTCTACGAACCGCTCGCCGCGATGATGGACCGCATGGTCGCCGAGCGCTTCCTGCATGCCGACCAGCGCCGCGACCTGTGGCACGGCGACGATCTCGATGCACTGATCGCATGGATGCGCGCGTACGAACCGGCGCATGCATCGAAACACATGGATGGCAAACGCCGAAAGGATCTGCGCTGATGACCGACATGCCCGAGCAATTCGCCGCCTTCCGCATCCACGAGAACGCCGCGGGCTATCGCAGCGGGATCGAACAGATCGCGCTCGACGATCTCGCACCCGGCGAAGTCGTCATTCGCGCCGCGTTCTCGTCCGTCAATTACAAGGACGCACTCGCAGGCACGGGCAAGGGGAAGATCCTGCGCAGGTTTCCGCTCGTGGGCGGGATCGATGTCGCGGGGCACGTCGTCGCTTCCACCGACCCGCGCTTCAAGGAAGGCGACGAGGTGCTGGCCACCGGCAGCGGCCTGAGCGAAACGCGCGACGGCGGTTATTCCGAATACGTGCGCCTGCCCGCGCAGTGGACGATTGCGCTGCCCGAAGGGTTGTCATTGCGTGAGAGCATGATCCTCGGCACCGCGGGTTTCACCGCCGCGCTCGCGTTGCTGCGCATGGAAGACAACCGGCAAACGCCCGCGCTCGGGCCGCTCGCGGTCACGGGCGCGACGGGCGGCGTCGGCTCATTGGCGATCGCGATCTTTTCGCGCGCCGGTTACGAGGTGCACGCGATCAGCGGGAAACCCGATGCGGCGTCGTACCTGCGAGCCCTGGGTGCGAAGGACGTCCTCGGCCGTGATGCACTCGAAACCAGGCGCCCGATGGAAACCGCGCGCTTCGGCGGCGGCCTGGACAACGTCGGCGGCGCGATGCTCACCAGCCTGCTCGCGCAGACCGCGCCCTACGGCAACGTGGCGAGCGCAGGCCTGGCTGCGTCGCCCGCGCTGGACGCAACCGTGATGCCCTTCATCATTCGCGGCGTGTCCTTGCTGGGCGTGGCCTCGGCCGGCACGGCGCGGGACATTCGCGAGGAGGTTTGGCGTCGCCTGTCTTCGGACTGGAAACCGGCGGAGCTGGAGCGCATCTGCACGCGGGAAGTCGAACTGGGCGAGCTGCCTGTGGTGTTCGACACGATGCTGGCGGGCGCCTCCCTGGGGCGCACCCTGGTGCGGCTGTAATCGAAAACAATCAGATGCGGCTTGCCTGACGGGTCCGCCCCGTTAGAATGCGCCGAGAATCTCCGGGGACCCCCATGGCTCGCATCCTGATCGTCGACGACTCGCCCTCCCAGTTGATGGGGATTCGCCGCATCGTCGAAAAACTCGGCCACGAGGCGTTGACCGCCGAGGACGGGGCCGCGGGCGTGGAGGCGGCCAAGCGTGAGTTGCCGGACCTGATCCTGATGGACGTGGTGATGCCGAACCTCAACGGGTTCCAGGCGACGCGTTCGATCACGCGCGAGGCGACGACCAAGCACATTCCGATCGTGTTGGTGACCACGAAGGACCAGGACACGGACCGGGTGTGGGGGATGCGCCAGGGTGCGAAGGCTTATATCACCAAGCCTTTCAGCGAATCGGAGCTCGCCGAGATGATCCAGCAGATGCTGGGTGGCGAGATGCCGGCGGCGCCTGCGTCGGAAGAGTGAATTACCTCCCCTTCAGGGGAGGTCAAAAAGAAGCCCGCCGCATGGCGGGTTTCTTTTTGGGTGGGGTAAAGCGGGGTGCGCAGAGTTGTCATCGGTTGTTTGCGTGCGCCGCCACCATCCGGGCGCATCGGCACGCTGCGCTGGCGGCTGGTGGTCTCGCGACAGCACTTGATGAGTGTGTCCGACGCGGCTGATTGATTCGCGCCGACTGCCAGCACACCAGACGGACGGAACGTCGCCCACCTCGGCGCTCGAGTCTTCGCACATGGTCGCCTCTGGCAGGCGACGTTCCTCGCGGCGATCTGATGGCAAAGCGGGTTGCACCTCCCCTCCAGGGGAGGTCAAAAAGAAGCCCACCGCATGGCGGGTTTCTTTTTGGGTGGGGTAAAGCGGGGTGCGCTGGTTTGTCGTCGTGTTGATTGGGTTCAACGCCACCATCCGGGCGCATCGGCACGCCGCATTGAAGGCCACATTGCTCCGCAAGAGCTCACGCTCCGCAATGTGGCCTTCAACGCGACGACCGCTGCGCTGGCGGCTGGTGGTTTCGCGACAGCTCTTGATGAGTGGGTCCGTCACGGGTGATCGATGCGCGCCGACTGCCAGCACTCCAGACGGACGGAACGTCGCCCACCTCGGCGCTCGAGTCTTCGCACATGGTCGCCTCTGGCAGGCGACGTTCCTCGCGGCGATCTGATGGCAAAGCGGGTTGCACCTCCCCTCCAGGGGAGGTCAAAAAGAAGCCCACCGCATGGCGGGTTTCTTTTTGGGTGGGGTAAAGCGGGGTGCGCTGGTTTGTCGTCGTGTTGATTGGGTTCAACGCCACCAT